>DATATE010000171.1:0-6916 GCA_036268955.1 Pseudonocardiaceae bacterium | reverse complement strand
AGATGAAGGCTGTACCCATTACCCCGCAAGACTTTCACGGTGAATGGAATTACACCATCCACAAAGGCCCGAGCGCTGAACCGGCTCCAGTTAAGCAAACCCGGCCGAAATCAACCAAGTAATATTCTGGTGTCCCCTAAGCGTGGACGAGCCGATCGAATACGTCGAGGACCTGCGCGGGCGTGACCAGGTAGAAATGGCATTCGGCGACCGCTCGGACGCTGGATGCACCCTGACCGAGGTGCGTCAGCAGCCCGATCGAGTCTCCAGGCTACGGCTACCGACGGGAGAATTGTCGTGCCAGTGTGTAACCGTGTGTTCCGTCCCGCTGCGCACCGGAGGAGAGTTGATGTCGTCACAACGGCCGACACCCGAGCAGGACTCCGCAGTCGCCACTTTCCGTGACGGTGACGATCTCGTGCTCCAGGCCGGCGCCGGTACCGGGAAGACCACCACCCTGACGTTGCTAGCCCGCGCGACCCGCTCGCGAGGCCGGTACCTGGCATTCAACAAGGCGATCGCGACGGAGGCACGGCAGAAATTCCCGGGTCACGTCAGCTGCTCCACCGCGCACAGTCTGGCGTTCAAAGCGATCGGGCACGGCTTCCAGGACCGCCTCGGCCGACCGAGGATGTCCACGGCGAAGCTTGCGCAGCTGCTCGGGATCAGGATCGACGTGACCATCGGACAGCGCACGCTGCGTGCATCGACGTTGTGCTCGCTCGCCCAGGAGACGGTGCTGCGCTACTGCTACTCCGCCGATGAGGTCATCGCCCGCGCGCATGTGCCCTGGCCCAAGGGCATCGCTACCGAAGCCGAACACGACCAGCTGACGCAGCTGGTGCTGCCCTGGGCCGAACGGATGTGGACCGACCTGCAGCACCCGGAGAAGGGCCGGGTGCCGTTCAAACACGACCACTACCTGAAGATGTGGGCGCTGACCCAACCCCGCATCTACGGTGATTTCCTGCTGCTCGACGAGGCGCAAGACACCAACCCCGCGATCGAGCGCGTCTTCCTGGACCAGGGCAGACACGCACAACTGGTGATGGTCGGCGACTCGGCCCAGGCAATCTATGGCTGGCGTGGCGCCCGGGATGTGATGACCGGCTTCCATGGTCGGCAGCTGGCGCTGTCGCATTCGTTCCGGTTCGGCGCTGCGGTCGCGACTGAGGCAAACCGATGGCTGGCCATCGCCGAAGCCCCGATCCGGCTGACCGGTTCCCCGCAGGTCACCAGCCAGCTGAGCGCTGTCACCAACCCGGACGCGATCCTGTGCCGCACCAATGGTGGCGCGATGGGCGAGATCCTCGCGCTGCTGGCGGACGGCCGCCGCGTCGCGCTGGCGGGCCGCGTGCATATCTTGAAGGACCTCGCCGACGCCGCACGCGATCTGCAAGCCGGGCGCCGAACTACCCACCGCGAGCTGCTGCTGTTCTCTACCTGGGGTGAGGTGCAGGAGTACGTGGAATGGGATCCCGATGGCCGTGACCTGCAGCCTTTTGTCGACGTGATTGACGAGCACGGTGTCGACGTCGTCCTGCACACCCTCGCCCAGCTCTGCGACGAGGGCAGCGCAGAGATCACCGTCTCCACCGCGCACGCCGCCAAGGGGCGGGAGTGGTCCGCGATCCGGATCGCCGAGGACTTCACCGAACCGGTCGACCCGGACAACGTCTCCGTCAACGGCGATCCGCTCCCTGCGCCGATCGAGCCCGCTGAGGCCCGTCTGGCCTATGTTGCGGTCACCCGCGCACAACACCGCCTCGACCTCGGCGGCTTGTCGTGGATCAACCAGCGTGCAGACGGGAATCCGCCGCACCGCTAAGGCGACGAACGAGCTGGTGGCAACCACCGCGTCTGGCTGCTGTACCCACGCTGTCCCCCTGGCCACGACGACGAACCGCCGGTCCCCTTGCCCATCGCGTCCGTCCGATACCCGTAGCCGTTACGAGCGGCGCCATGCGCAAGCGCGCTGTCCTCGTCGGTCTAGGCGTACAGATCGGGAGGCGGCCGGTGGTCCATTGGGTGTCCGCTGGTATCGACGGAGGGACATCGGGCATGTCCGCAGCAGTGTTGGTCGAGTTGATCAACATAGAACGTCCGGCCGGATGGCTGGCCGTGGGGTAATCGCGTGATGCCTGATCGTGCTATCGATACAGCGCCTGGATTGGATGGCGAACGCCGTGAACCTCTGGAAGCTGGCCACCGAGCAGCAAGCAGCCTGGAAGTCGGCTGACCGCCACCAAGGCCGCTGACCGCCGACAGGCGCTTGCCGAGCTGGACCGCGTGACCACCCAGCCACCTCCAGCCAGAGAACGAAGATCCCCAGCTCAGGAGCCTAGCGAGCGATATCCGCCCGATTTACGGCGGATGCTACGGCTGCCGCCAGTGCTTCCCGCAGTTACTGGTTCCCAAGTCGGGGACGGACTCAGCATACCTCCAGCACTACGTTCGCAAACGGCGCGTAATCCACTGACCGGATGTCAGCTTGCACTAGCCTTACACGTCCTGCACATGTGATCGGGAACGCCCCAACGAACGAGCGGGTAGGACACGGAGGCCCAGCATTGAAGGTCCCCTCATGGTTATTGGCCTTGCTTCGCTCGTCGCCCGTCCTTCTGATTGCCTCAGCTACCCGGCTGCTGCTGGTCGCGAACAATGATCCAGCTGTCGCAACCAAGGTCGCCTCATCCAGCGGAATTACCGGAACACTACTGGGAACCCTCATCCCTCTGTTGCCGTTATATCTACCCCTGATCGTAGTTGCGCTGATCATTACGCGCCATCCGCTGCTGGCGTTGGTGGCGATCGGGGCGATGATTCTTGTGACCCCCGCTCAGGTCTCCTTGACTCAATGGATACACGGCATGCGATCTGGGACAGACGAGATCGGGCAGTGGTGGCTGATTCATCACGGCCCAGGTTGGCACGACCTATGGCCGAAGCTTGGGCGGAAACTGATCATCGTGGTCCGCGATCAATGGCTATTGTGGGTCGGTGGCACTGCCTGTCTTATCGCGATCGCGTCCGCGCCCGAACGGCTACGGCGTACGGACGATGCAGACCTGAAGAAGACGATCGACGAAAGAATCAAGGGTTTCAATGAGGGTTGGACAGACTTCATCAAAGTAGGCGGACAAAAGAAATCAAGGAAAAGGAAAGATTTTACTTCATTTGATGCGTTTCGCCGTTTCTATGCGCGACAACACGAGAACGACGACCCACCTAGAAAATTAACGGAAAAGATAATCGATGAAGAATTCGAGAAGTTCAAGTCATCACGCACAAATGGGGATGGACCGTTCCTGAACAAATTGCGTATAGCACTGCGTAAGCCACTACTCGACGCGGAATTGAAGAGCCAGCGGTATTTACCGCTATGGCGCGCGTTCTATGGTTTGAGGCTGGGCCTATTTGCGACATTGCTAGTAGGGCTAGTCATGCAATTCTACACGATTCCGATCACTGGGATTGATCCCAGTCAGATCGCTCGAAGTATGTGGTTGCCCGCAGAAAAAATCACCGTGGCTGACCAAGCGCAACCGACAGTGGGGTACGTCTTGTCGACCAGTGACAGTTGGTTCGTCGTGCTCACCGAGCAGGATCGCACCATCGACTACATCAAGGCTTCAGCGGTAGTCGGACGCAGCGTGTGCTCACTGAACACATCACCACTATCGGGGAGCACACCATTGATCAAACTGGCGGGGGCGACCAATCCACGGACTCCATCATGCTTTCCCCGCCAGTAACGACACCCCCGGCCATCGCGTTATGCGTCACCAACCCTCACACGATGCCCCACCACCGCTGGAGCAGGCGGCCGTTCCAGGCGACGGGACTACAGCGGCCTGTTCTGAACACGCCGATCATTTCTTGCCGCGTTTTTTGTTCTGTCGTTTGCTGTTGACGGGGCGGGCGCCAGGACGGGGTGATGCGACCGTCGGTGCGGCCGCCAAAGGTTTCTCGGGTGCTCCGGGACGGTCGCTGGGTCGACGCAGGCTCTTCGAGAGGGTGAACTGGCCCAGCAAGACATCGAAGATCTCTTGTTCGCGTACGCGTACGGCGCTGGCGGTGTCGTCGGTGGGTGTGCCGAGCTTCGCGAACGCGGTTACCGCCATGTGCAGATCCAGCTCGTGGTCGTCAGGCGACGGCGGAGGTAGTTCCAGCAGCCAGTCGCCAGCCGGCCAGGCCGGGTCGGCCCAGCGCGGCGGAGGCTGATCTGCGGCCCAGCTGTACAGGAACTGCATCCCGACCGAGGCGAGGGCCGTCATATTCACGAAGTAGGGATCGCAGGAGGCGCACGCTGTCCACTGACGGTCCTGGGAGTAGGACGAGCCCTGCGACGTCTCGGTGATGGGGTCACCTGTGATTTCCACCAGGTCACAGAAGTCGTCCCAGCGCAGGTCGAGTTCGCGGGCCTGGCGGCGCAGCCACAAGGCAGTGGCGTCGGCCATCATCCGAGCGTTGTCAAGTTCCTGATGTTCCGTGGTCGCGCTCATCCAGGCGTCGGTCTGTGCCTTCTGCCGTTCGTAGGACGGGCGTTCTTTCGTCGGCAGGTGAATGGCGCAACCGGCGGCCAAGACCCCGTGTTCGAGAACGACCACCCAGTTCGCGCACAGGCCGCCGGTCGTCTTGGTCGGCTTCCCGCACAGGGGCCGAATCCTGGCAGGCGGCTTGGGAGGCAACTCCTCGCGGCTGACTGGTGAGGGTTCGCGGTGGAGGATCGTGGGTACGTGGGTGGATTCGACGCGCGGTGCTCCGGCCGCGACGGCGGCACGGTGTCGGGCGAAGATCGCCTTGGGCCGTGAGGCGTTGTCGCTCCAGCGCGCGTCCAGTGCTGCCCCCTGTGTCAGCAGGCTCGCGGCCTGGAACGCCTGGTTGGCTTCATACACTGCCGCGTTGATCGCTGTCGTCGCCTCGCCCAGGTTGAGGTCCACCTGCCCGGTCACGAACTCCAGCACATGGGTGGCTTCCATGAGGTGGCGGACGAGCTGACCCAACAGGGTGACTCCCAGCATCGAAGCGGAGTCGGCCTCCAACTCGCGATCCTCGGTGATGATCATTGTTCTCCTAGCAGCACAACGGATAACGGGCGATCAACGAGCCCGCAACGACGCCGACAGCTTAGGGACGAATAGGCTCAGACCCCGTGGTCCCGCGCGCCACGGAATCCAGAACCACCCGCACGATTGAACTTGATCACTCGATCCGGGCCACGACATCGTCAGGCAACCACACCAGCACAAAAACTGTCGGAGCCGACGATCATGCTCACCATCTCCGCGGTTCATCCGGCCTGAAAGAACAGTCGTGTCCCACCTCGCTCTGCCGACGCCACCCGCCGCCCGCCGTGACGTGAAAGGCATGACGAAGCTGCTCGCCGAGCTTCGCCACGATGATCCGCTGAGGGTGACTTTCAAGACACCTCGGTACGGCGTGTTCACCATCGATGGCCCAGCCGTACTCTCCCCAGCGCCAAGACCTTCATGGTCGGCTCCCTGCTCATCGAATCCAGCGGCAAACCCGAGAAAGCAGCACAGGCACTCGAACCAAGCGTGGCGATCGGCGAGTGCAACGAGGACCAGGGCCACCACCGCAGCACACTCGACGACGGCGTCCACACGCTCGGACATGGCGCCCTCATTCGGGCGACGTTCGAGCGGCACCCGCACGGCCAGCTCACCGTCACCGGAGTAGCCGTGGCCACCACCGACGACACGATCCTCCGCTCGGCTCGTGGTTTCTGGCCTGCCGCGCCAGCGCGGGCATCGCCTTGCGTGAGTTCACCCTGCTCGCGGGAGCAGGCGCACACCATCTCCCGGTTCCCGCGCGGATCACCACCTGGGACAGCGAGGAGAACTCGGGATGAGGCAATCCTCCCCACCTTGGCCGGGTGCTGGCACGAAGTTACGAACTTACGAAGGAAGGACCGGCGACCCAACTGCGAGCGGGAATAGCCGGCGGTAGCGGTGCGCCGGTCGTCCGCCAGTGTCGACATCCCGCGTCTCCTCGTAGTCCCCGGTTTCCATCAAAGCGTCGATCAGCTCGGTCAGGACGGCGCGGGAGAGGTTGCGGCTGAACAGGGCGGAGATGTCTCGCCTGCTCAAGCCGTCCTCTCCGGCGCCGTCCAACGCGCGCCGCAGCCGGTCGACTCGAGGATTTCGGATCGTGCGGTCCAAGACGTACTTCGCCGATCCGATCGCATAGCGGATCAACGCCGCAGCCGCTGTGAGATCACCGGTGCCCACCAGGCCGCGGTCATCCAGCACAGCGAGCAGGGCAGCGATCCGGCGGCAGTAGGGTGCGGCGCGGCGGGTGAACTCCGTCCAGGCCGCGTCCTCGTCATCGCAGTCGCTGAACTCGTCATACAGCTCGTCCGACCACAACCGGGCCGCGGCCTCGTCCAGCTCAACGCCACCCCGCAGACCAGCAGCGTCTACCGCCACCTGGAGCCGCAGCGCCAGCGCGGAGAGCGTGCTGGCGTCGATGCCCTCGGGGATGGGCAACCGTTTGGACCGCTCAACGTAGATCGGCAGGAACCGGTTGAACGTGCCACCGGCCATCTCCGAGGCGGCCAACTTCTCCCGGAACTCCTTCGGCGTGATGTGCCCGATGATGCCGATGTGCGACGAGGATGCACGGGTACTGACCCGGTTCATCACACTCAACGCCTTGCCTGACCAGGCTTCCCGCAGCACGGCGCCCAGGGTGCTGCCCTCACGTTTCGCTCGTGCCAGCACGGTGCCGAACTCCGGTTCCAACACCCGCATGAGTTTCGTCAAGTGAATTGGCCCCATCTGTCGTCACGGATTTTGGCCCCAGTCGGCGTGCTCGCGTGGTGGGTCAGTGGTCGCTGGGTCGGAAGAGGGCTTCGCCGTCGTTGCCGCCGAGGAGGAAGGTGAAGCGGTCC
>DATATE010000170.1:0-71152 GCA_036268955.1 Pseudonocardiaceae bacterium | reverse complement strand
GGTGATTCCCGAAACAGACGTGCCAGCAGGCAGCAGAACATCCCACCCACGCGGCACCGAAGCACCACCCACACCCAGATCAATCGTCTCCGGATGAGCGATGACCACCGATTCCTCCGGCAGAGCATCCAACGGCGCCTCCGCGATGGGAGTCACAGTGATCACGATCTTGCGCGGGGCCAACTCAGTCTGGCGCTGCTTCTTTTCCTGCCGCGACGCCGTACTGGGCGCAGCCCACCTGCCCTGGACGTTAGTAAGCTTTCCCTTGATGAGGTTGATACTGACGTGGGGGCCGGGGTTGAGCAGTTGGGACGCGCGGTTGGCGCGTTCCCGGCCACCATCCCCGTAGCCGGTGATGTTGAGTCGCCAGCGGGTAGCGTTGGGATCGGAGCCAACTGGTAGCCGGTTCACTCCAGCCCGGACCAACCGCAACATGTCATCAGTGATTCCCGTGACGGGCGTGCCGGCAGGCAGAAGAACATCCCACCCGCTCGGCAACCGAACGTCACCCTCACCCAGACGAATCGTCTTCCGGTGAGGGATGACCGCTGAACCGAGCCGCGCAACCTCCCACGGCTCCTCAACCGACTCCTCCGCCGGCTCCTCTTCAGGGGTAGTTACTCCCCGAGTCGTACTGGGATCGGTGCGAGACACCAATTCCAGCCGCACCGTTGGTTCCTGCTGCCGCCGCTTCCCCTTGTCACGGGCACCCCGACTACCACCCACACCCGGAGAGTCCTCCGCAGGCGAGTCCACATCAGACTTATCTGATCCACCCAGATCCTCATCGGACGGACCCTGAACAGTGACACGACGACCCACCACCGTACTGGCCAAATAATTCTCCAGCGACCGCGCCACACCAACCGCGTAATGACGCTCGGTTTCGTCTTGTCTGGACACCCGCAACAGTTGCAGCGAAGACCCCGAATGACGCGCGATCCAATCAGCCACAGCCGCCAATCCATCAACCGGACGGCTCGATGAACCGACAACGGACACAAACCTCTGAAACTCCTCCGCATCAGTGATCACAATCGACGCCTGCGCACCATTCGCACTGAACGTCGCACCCACCGGAATACCGACGTGAACAGTGACCTCCGCCCGCGACGGATCCACCTGTGTCTCCACCAACGAGGCCCGCCTGGCCCCATCCATCACAGGATCAGCCTGCGCCAACTCCTCCAACAACGCCCCAGCCACTACATCAACGCCACGCACGTCACCACCAGTGACCCACACCCGCCGAGAAACGCCCCCGCCAACGGAGGTCATCACGAAACGCGCCACCTCCACCAACTGCTCCCGCCCAGCCGCGGTCACCCGGAGATCCACATCACCATCACGACTGTCCTCCACACCAATCGCGAACGGCTGGTTGTCGCTGCGCAGAGGCACCTCCAAGACCGACGATCTCGCCAGTCCCGACAGCGGCCCACCGGCCTCGTCCCGCCTGACCCGCTCACTCCTCCCCGCCCCAGGTCCTCCGGCAGACCGACCAGCCCTCGACGGTGGCACATCTCCATCATTGTTGTCGTGGTCACCGCTCTGATTGCCATAGCCATAAGACAATCCAGGCTCTGCTTCAGGTGTCGGCGGATGCACAGACGATGTCTGGTCGCGTTGTGCGGGCTCATGGGGAATGTCGAGGTCGGATGGTAGTGAAGGCGAAGCCATCTCGACGTCGATGGGTTCGGCGGTGCCGAACCCATCGCCGGCCTGGCCTTCGTCGAAGGTGTCGTCGTAGAATGCGTCTCCGCTGAAGAGGTTGTCACCAATGAGGTCTTCGCGGACCGGGTTGTCCTGGACGACGGGCGGAGTATGGACGGAGACCGGGCCGCTGGTCGTGGTGGGGTAGGTGGACAGATCGTCTATCGCGTGATCGGGGATGGCGATGATCGAGCCTCGATCGGAGCCCATCTCCACATCCCGATCTGGGCTCACGGTCGGCGCGGTGTCCGCGACCACGTCCGTACGGTGCTCAACCGACGACCCCACGGCAGGGTCCGCTGGAGGATCGATCGCCGGGACAGGGAGCTGGAGGGCCAATCGAGACCCACGGCGAGCTTCCGGTGCGATGCGGATCCGTAGTTGCTGGTGTGCCGGCAGATAGGTGACCGGCGGCGTGACCCCGTACCGGGACCGCGGCCTGGGCTGCATGTGGCCGGGCCAGCCATCGGTGCCCTGAGGAAACAGCGACTCATGTAGCTCGGTGAGCATCTCCTGCGCGCGCTCGGCACCATCGGATTCGTAACCGATGACCTCGACGAGCCACGAGTGTCCTCCGCGCCGATCGATGATGTTTTCCAGCCAGGTGAGCATGGCGGTGAAGCGATCATCGTCCAAGTCGATATCTGACGGACCGCGTCCCTGCGCAAACGCCACATTCCACGCCCTGGCGCCGTCGCCTTTGGTGGCGACAGCCTCGATCGCGACGTCCTCGACAACTGACCAGCGGGTAAATCGATAGAACCCCAATACCTCCGTGACAACAAACCGTTCATCACCAACGAACGACGGAGGCCCGATCCTGCCGCCAACGAGCCCCGGAGCGATCCAGGCCACGTGGCCGGCGATGGCGGGAAACCGGACAGCGATCTGTTCGGTGAGTTCCTCGGTCAACCGCTCGACCACCCAGGCCCTGGCCAGGCGGACTCTCCCCTCGGGGTTGTCGGACCCGGTTCCGTGGGCGGTGACCAGCAACCGGGTATGGGTCGTCACGGCACCATGGATATCGACGGACAGATCCGTCAACCCGTTCACGAACCCAGCTACCTGGGTCCGAATGTAGCCCACCCAGTCCGGTTCGAACTCAGGCGGCAACAACACCGGATCCATCCTGATGTCGT
This sequence comes from Pseudonocardiaceae bacterium, assembly GCA_036268955.1. Classification (GTDB taxonomy): domain Bacteria; phylum Actinomycetota; class Actinomycetes; order Mycobacteriales; family Pseudonocardiaceae; genus CAJCJE01. The sequence goes on along the minus strand of DATATE010000170.1, from coordinate 68,300 downwards.
CGAGCGGCCGAGTTGTCTCGCGCTCACCATCCCGAACGGTGTCCCGATCAACGACATTGTGCAACACCGCGACTGGCGCTCCTGGGGCATTGTGCGCTCCCCTGAACGGCACCCCCACGACATCGTGCATTCCGCCGAACGGCACTCCTACGATATCGTGCAACACCCCGAACAGCGGTGGGGCTTCGTGCACATTCTCAATTCGCTCCTCTGCGGTGCGAGTAACGGTGATGAGGATTTTACGCGAGGCCAGTTCAGTGCGGCGCTCCTCCTGTTGCCGCAGCGGCGCCGTGCTCGGCGCAGCCCGCCTGTCCGAGAGGTCGGTGGCGGGTCGTCCGCGAGTGGTAATCCTGACGTGCGGGCCTGGGTTGAGTAGCCGAGCGAGGCGATTGAGAGGCCCAACGCCCTCCGGACCGTAGCCGGTAACGTTGATCCGCCAGCGAATGTTGGGGTCGGAGCCGACCGGCAGACGTTCCACTACTTCCCGGACCTGCCGCAACATGTCAGCGGTGACCTCCGAGACAGCCGTACCGGCCGGTAGAAGAACATCCCACCCACTCGGCAACCGAAGGTCACCCATATCTGGATAGGTCTTCTCCCGGTGCGGGTTGACCTCCAGCGATGTCGGCAGATCCGCCAACTGTTCCGCTGCCGGCTGCTCCGTTGCTGGCCTTTCCGCTGCCGGCCTTTCCGCTGCGACGGGGGTGATGGTGATCAGGATCTTGCGCGGGACCAATTCGGCTCGCCGTCGTTCCTGCTCTTCCTTCGGCTCCGTGGTCGGCAACGCCCACCTGCCCGAGAGGCTGGCGATCCATCGCCCACTGGGGACGACACTGACGTGAGAACCGAGGTTGAGCAGCCCAGCCACGTGCTTGGCGCGTTTCGTGCCACCGTTGCCATAGCTGGTGACGTTGATCCGCCAACTCGCAACGCCTGGGTTCGAGCCAGGAGGCAAGCTGTTCACTACTTCCCGGATCCGCTCCAACATGCGAGCGGTGATGCCCGAGACCGTCGTACCAGGGGGCAGTAGAATATCCCACCCACTCGGCAACCGATCACCACGCATACCCAGATAAGTCTGTTCCAGGTTAGGACTGATCACCAGAACATTCGGCAGAGCCTCCCCCGACTCCTCCTCAGACGATTCCTCCTCTTCCTCCCGAACGGCCATTCCCTGATGAGCGCCGGAATCGTGGTGAGAGACCAACTCCAGCCGCACCGTCGGGTCCTGCCCCCGCCGCTTCCCCTTGTCACGAGCACCCCGGCCACCACCCGCACCCGGAGAGTCCTCCACAGATGAGTCCACATCGGACTGATCTGATTCACTCAGATCCTCATCGGACAGAACCTGAACAGTGACCCGATGACCCACCGCCGTGCTGGGCAGGTAACTCTCCAGCGACTGCGCGACATTTTCCGCGTAACCATGCCCGGAGTCGGCTTGCCCGGATACCCGCAACAGCTGCGGCGACGACCCGGCATGCCGCGCGATCCAGTCAGCAACAGCCTCCAACCCGGCCAACAGACGACTCGACGAGACAGACCCCAACACGAACCCCTGGAACAGCCCCTCATCAGTAACCACGATCGACGCATGCACACCATCCGCACTAAACGTCGCACCCACCGGAATACCGAACTCGACCGAGACACCCTCCCCTGGCCGATCCACCCGAGTCTCCACCAACGAATCCACGTCGATCGACGGATCAGCCTCCGCAAACGCCTCCCGCAACGCCCCGGTCACGACCTCGACCCCATGCACATCACCACCGGTGACCCACACCCGCCGAGGAACATCCTCCCTAGCAAAAGAGGCCACCGCAGCGCGCGCGATCTCCGACAACTGGATCAGACCAGCCGCGCTCACCCGATCATCCTCATAACCGATCACGAACGACCGAGGACGACCAGCACCACCGCGGAAAGGCGCCGACAGGACCTGCGAGTCCGCCCTCGGCCCACCGGCCTCATCCGGCCTGACCCGCTTACTACTCCCCGCACCAGTACCCTCATCAGACCCGTTGTTGGAGCGCGGACGCTTACGCCCAGGACCCGCACCGAACGGCATATCCTCCGCAGTCCGCGCAGTACCCCACTGCTGTGCCAAATCCCGCGCCAACCGATCAGCCCGCAACCGGACGACATCGACATCATCGCCATTCGCACGACTACGATATGCCTCGAACGCGACCTGGTTCACCGCCTCCTGATACCGGGACAGTTGGAACTCCTGCTCCGGTGACAAGGACGTCCGATCGAACGGCAGCGGCCGATGATGGCGCCCCACCGCATGCACCGCAATTTCCCACGCATCCGAATCCAGCAACCACGGCACACCCTCCTCACCAACACCTGGCCAGGAAAGATCCGACTGCGCCGTGAGATCAAGAACCGGATCCTGGAAAGACGTCGACCCCTCGTCCAGCAAGCCACTCAAAGAACCGAAATGCGGCCCAGCCTGAACTCCAGCCTCCCCAACTGGAAATCCCGGAAACCCGAAACTCGCCGGATCCAAGTCCATACCATGATCACCTGTATCGGAACTGCTGAACAACTCCGTGAAATCGCCGTAGTTTTGGCCCGAGGTCACGTCGAACGAGGATTCAGGCTGTGCTTCAGATGCCGGCGGAAGCAGCGATGATGCCTGGTCGCCTTGTGGGAGCCCGTCGGATGCGCCGAATTCGAATAGTTGCGGAGGCGCGGTCATCTCGACATCACTAGACCCACCGGTTTCGAACACACCACCGGCCAGGCCACCGCCGAATGTGCCGTCGTCGAACGTGTCTTCGCCAGGGAGATCGTCACCGAAGAGATCGTCATCAATCCTGCCGTCGTCGCCGATGGGCGGAGTACCGACCGAGGTGGAACGGCCGACTGTGCGGAAATGGGACAGCAGGTCCTCTATCGCGTGATCAGGGACGGCAATAATCGGGCCTCGATCGGAATCCATGCCCGCATCCCGGTCGACGCTCACGGCCGGAGTGGTATCCGGGACGACAGCTGGAGTGTCGTGTTCGGCCGGCAACCCCGCGGTCGTGGTCGGGGCATCGCCGGTCCGGCGACCGATCGTCGGACGGGCCAGACGGAGGGCCAATCGAGGCCGGCGGTGTCCCGGTGCGATGCGGATCCGTAGTTGCCGGTGTGCCGGCAGATAGGCGACCGGCGGCGTGGCCTGGTCCTGGGACCGCAGCCTCGGCAGGAGGTGCGCAGGCCAGTGGGAATCGTTGGGAAAGGCCCACTGGCGTAGTTCGGCGAGCATTTCCCTTGCGCGGTCGAGGTCGCCGGGTCCGTAACCGACGACCTCGACAAACCGCGGGCGCCCCCCGTGCTGGTCGTCGACAGTCAGCAGTTCGGTGAGCACGGCGGCGAAGCGGGCCTGGTTCAAGGAGGTCTCTGATGGGCCATGTCCCTCGGCAAACACCACGGTCCACGCCCTGGCGCCGTCACCTTTGGCAGGGGCAGCCTCGATCGCGACATCCTCGACAACTGACCAACGGGTAAACCGGTAGAACCCCAGCACCTCCGTGATGACAAGCTGGTCGCTACCATCGAATGACGGGAACGCGGTTCTGACGCCCACCAGCGCCGGGGCGATCCAGGCCAGGTGGTCGGACATACCGGGGAACCGGGCGGCGAGTTGTGCGGTCAACCGCTGCACTACCCGGTCCCGGATCAGGCGGGCAGTCCTGTCGAGGTTGTCGGACGGCGCTCCGTGGGCGGTGAGCAACAACCGGGTCCCGGTCGTCATCGCACCGCCGGTGTCGACGGACAGATCCGTCAGCCTGTTCGCGAACCCGGCTACAATGTAGTGCTCCCAGTCCGGTTCGCTCCCTGGTGGCAACAGCGTCGCATCCGTCCCGATGTCCAGCGGACGGGTTATCTCAGTCTCACCATCCCGAACAGTGTCCCGATCACGGACATCGTGCACCACCCCGAACGACTCCCTTGCGGAAGGCTGCACCACCCCGAATGACGGCGTCTCGAACGGCACCGGGTCGAGTGGCACCGCGTCGGATGGCGCCACCGCAAATGGCACGGCCTCGAATGGCAGCGTCTCGAAGGACATCTTGTCGGATGGCCCAGCCTCGAACGGCGCCACCTCGAACGGCATATCCTCGAGTGGCATGGCTTCGAATGGCAACTCCTCTCGTGGTTCCCCCGTACCAGGTACGATGGTGATTAAGATCTTGCGCGGAGCCAACTCGGCCAGACGCTCGTCTCTTCTCTGCTGCGTCGCCGTGCGCGGCGCCGCCCATTCGCCGCCCCCGACGCTGCCGATCTGTTGCGGCTTGCGGACAATACTGATGTGGGAGCCGGGGTTGAGCAGCCGGACCACCTGATTGACGCGCTCCATGGCACCGTCTCCGTAACCGGTGACAGTGATTCGCCAGCGTGGAATGTGGGAGTTGGAGCCGGCCGGCAGCCGGTTCACGCCATCCAGGACGTCCTGAAGCAGCTCAGCGGTCACCCTCGCGCTGGTGGGGAGTAGAACATCCCACCCGCTCGGCAACGGATCACTGTCCGTGTCCGGATAGGTCGTCTCCGGGTGAGGGCTGACCTCCAGCCCAGTCGGCAGATCCGCGAACGGTTCCTCTGTGAGGGAGGTGATGGTGATCAGGATCTTGCGCGGGGCCAACTCAGTCCGGCGCTGGTCCCTTTCCTGTTGCGCCGCCGTGCTTGGCGCGGCCCACTTGCCCTGGAGGTTGGAGACCCTTCTCTTGACGAGAAGGAGGTCAAGGTGAGAACGGGATTCGGATTCGGGGTTGAGCAGCTCGGACACGCGCTTGGCGCGTTCCATGCCGCCATCTCCGTAGCCGGTGATGTTGAGGCGCCAGCGGGGAATGCTCGATTCCGGACCAGCCGGCAGCCTGTTCACTCCTTCCAGGACCCGCTGCAACATCTCAGCGGTGATCTCCGAAGCAGACGTGCCAGTAGGCAGCAGAACATCCCACCCTCTCGGCAGCCGAACGTTACCCGTGTCCGGATAAATCTTCTCCGAGTGCGGGTTGACCTCCAGCCCAGGCGGCAGAGCATTTGACGGTGCTGACGCTCCCGCTGTGCTCTGGCCTGGTTTCTCGGGAGCAATGGTGATCAGAATCTTGCGCCGGGCCAACTCGGTCCTGCGTCGTTCCCGCTCGTCCTCTGACGCCGTGTTCGGCGCGATCCACCTGCCTCTGATGTCCTTGGTCGTTCGCCCGATGGGGTTGGTACTGGCTTTGGAGCCGGGGTTGAGCAGCTCGGACACGCGGTTGGCGCGCTCCTTGCCATCATCGCCGTAGCCGCTGATGTTGATTCGCCAGCGGGGAATGCTGGATTCCGGCTCAACCGGCAGCCTGTTCACTCCTTCCAGGACCCACCGCAACATCTCAGCGGTGATCCCCGAAGCAGACGTGCCAGTAGGCAGCAGAACATCCCACCCTCTCGGCAGCTGAACGTTGCCCAAATCCGGATAAATCTTCTCCGGGTGAGGGATGACCTCCAGCCCAGGCGGCAGAGTTACCGACGGCGCTGGCGTTTCCTCTGTGCTCTTGCCTGGTTTTTCGACCGAGATGGTGATCAAGACCTTACGTGGGGCCAGCGCGTCCCGGCGGCGTTTCTGCTCGTCCTTCGGCGCCTTGCTCGACACGGTCCACTTGCCTTTGAGGGCACCGACCTTTCGCCGGTTGGTGTTGGTACTGACATGGGGACCGAGTTTGAGCAGCTCGTCAACGCGCTTGGCGCGTCCCATGGCACCATCGCCGTAGCCGGTGATGTTGAGCTGCCAACGGGCAGCGCCGGAGCCGGCCGGCAGGTTGTCCACGGCTTTCTGGACCCGCTGCAACATCTCAGCGGTGATCCCCGAAGCAGATGTGCCAGTAGGCAGCAGAACATCCCACCCTCTCGGCAACCGAGCGTTACCCATGTCCGGATAGGTCTTATCCAGGTGGGGGCTGACCTCCAGCCTGGATGGCAGAACCAAGGAATCCTCGGCCAGCTCCTCAGCCGGCTCCTCTTCAGAATCAGCTACTTCCTGAGCCGTGTCGGGATCGGTGTGAGGCACCAATTCCAACAGCACCGTTGGGTCCAGCTCCCGCCGCTTCCCCTTGTTACCAACACCCCGACTACTCCCCGCACCCGCAGAGTCCTCCGCAGGCGAGTCCACATCGGACTGATCCAGTCCACCCAGATTCTCATCCGATGGGCCCTGAACAGTGACACGACGGCCCACCGCCGTACCAGGCAGATAACCCTCAAGCGACCGCGCGACACCATCCGCGTAACCACGATCGGACTCAGCCCGTCCAGATACCCGCAACAACTGCCGTGACGACCCCGAACGACGCGCGATCCAATCAGCAACAGGACCCAATCCAGCAAACAAACCAGCACCCAAACCCGACGAACCAGCCCCCGACACAAACCGCTGAAACACCCCCTCATCAGTAACCACAATCGACCCCCGCGCACCATCCCCACTAAACACCGCACCCACCGGAATACCAAACTCCACCGTCACACCCACCCGCGCCGAATCCACCCGAGTCTCCACCAACGAATCCAGATCAACCGACGAATCAACCTCCGCAAAACCCTCCCGCAACACCCCAGCAACACCATCAACACCATGCACATCAACACCAGTAACCCACACCCGCCCAGACACACCCTCACCACCACGAGAACCCACCACAAAACGAACAACATCCGCCAACTGCAACCGCCCAGCCGCACTCACCTCACCCCCCTCAAAACCAATCACAAACGACCGAGGACGACCAACACCACCACGGAAAGGCGCCGACAAAACCCACGATCCCGTCGATTCCACCCCCGACCCACCGACCTCATCCCGCCTAACCCGCTTACTCCCCCCACCAGACCCCTCAGCAGCCCCCTCAGCAGAACGCTGACGCTTACGCCTACGACCCTGACCAAACGGCATATCCTCCGGAGTACGTGCAGTACCCCAAGCCTCGGTCAGGTACCGCGCCAGTTGATCAGCCCGCGGCCCAGCGGCGGCGGCATCCAGGCCAGTCGCGAGATCGCGATGCACCGCGATCTCGACCAGGCTCACCGCCGACTGGTACAGGAACAGTCGATGCTCCTGTTCCGGCGACAAGGACGTGCGATCAACCGGCAGCGGCCGATGAGCCCGCCCCACCGCTTCCACCGCGATCCGCAACGCCTCCGGATCTCGCAACCGTGTTACGTCCACCTCGGCTGGCATGGTGGTTGCCGGATCATCGATGAGCGAGGCGAGGTCGGCGTGCGCGGACGCAACCCCTCCGTGACGGTAGGCGATCCATCCCGATTCGGGGGATACGGTGTCAAAACGGCTGGCCAGTTCGCGGGCCTTCCCGGCGAACGAGAGCGAGACATTGGGATCGGCAAGCGCACCGATGACATCCACCGCGTAGGGCGCGAGCAACTGACTGAGTCGGCTGGCCAGCGGAGCGCCGTGCGGAGCATGAACGACCATGCGACGGGGAAGCTGTTCGGCCTCGTCGCGGAGCCTCGTGAAGATCGCCGCGGCAAGTTCGTCGACGGTCATGGCCCTGCCACGGATCTGGTAGCCGCCGCCGGGTTGTGGGGCGGGGATCGCGATGACGACCGCGTTCTTGATACTGGGTATGAGCTGGGCCGCCGCGAGGTCGGCGTTGTTGTGGGGTAGGGCATATCCCGATTTGATCGGCCGCAGGGCGGCCTTGACCACGGCGGTCGGCTCCAGCTTCGACAGGTCCACCGACTGCTCCGCGACGGCGACGAGTTTCCGTCCCTCGTCCTCTGCTGTCCGCTGGGAGAGCTGCTCGTCGGCATCGAGCTGAGTCGTTTCGGCGTCGTGGTGCGCCTGCTCGGTGGGATCGATCAGGCGGTGCTCCAAGCGGTCGGCCGTGGTACCCGCGTAACGCACGAGGGCGAGGTCGACCGGCCTGTCCACGGTGATCGCCAGCTGACGGGCGGCATGGAAGAAGTCCGCCTCGGTCGCGGTGCCGTTGAGGTCCGCCACCAGGCGGACCAACTCGCCGGGGGCCTGTTGCCGCTGAATCGCGGCTTCGAGCCGGTTGAGCGTATCGACACGGGATCCGGGGTCGTGCGGCAGTGCCACCGCATGCGGATGCACGACCATGGACGGGAACTGCTCGGCTATTTCGCGCGCCCAGATCTGCGGCAGCAGGCCTTCGAAGCGCTTGCCGGTGCTCACGGTGAGGGCGTAGCCGCGCGGTCCGCTGATGACATAGCTGAACTCGCCGCTGTAGGCGTAGGTCGGGCTGTTCACCAGTTGCCTGTTGAACTCGACGTAGTCGCCGCTGTCGCCCTGGGTGGACTTGCCGTGCTTGACCGACGGTTCATTGATGTCGGGAACACCGGAGCCGGAGGTGTTGCCGCCCGCCAACTGGAGACTCCCGAAGACGGCATGAGAGCTGTCGTGGTCAAACGTTGGCTCGTCGGCCCGCTCGGTGAAGGTCAGGCCCGAGTACACGGCCGGTAGGCCCATTGGCCGGAGCACGCCGACCAGCACCCCGAGCGAGATCGGCTCCTGGGCGCCTGAGGGTAGGTCGAACCTCTGCTCGAAGATCTTGCGGACGTTGTTGCGCACATTGCGGTTGGTCAGCAGCGTGAGCAGTTCGACGCCCTGATCCGTGGTCGGCCCGTAAGCGGACAGTCGCGGTGGGATCGGTTCATCGGCCTGGGTGGTGAAGCGTTCGGCAACCTGTCGCTTCAGTGTCGCCGCCGGCGCCCAGTCGGCGACCTGGTCCAAACCGGGAAACACCAGCGGCTGCAGACGCTCGGCGAGTTCGTACTCGAGCATGCCCGGCCGCACGTCCTGCTTCTCGGTCAGGCGGACCCTCGGCGTGGTCACGGCTTGTGCCGCGGTGCCGGCGGGCGGACTTCCCGGCTCGGTCAGGTTGCGCGGGACGACCATCCGCATGGCCACATAGCTGTCCGGATCGTCGACAGACAGCAGAGTGACGAGCGGGACCGGCGAGCCCTGAGCGAGTTCGGACTCCGGGACGACCCGACGGAACGGCTCGGGAAGCTCCCGATCCGCATGGATCTCGATGCGGACGCTGAGCCTGTTGACGAACTCCTCGCCCCGGCCGACGATTTGCTCGATACCGGGTGAGGCCTCTTGTACGGCGGGGGTGGTGCCGTCGTTGCTCGGCGCCGGGACGACCGGGTTCATCCTGCGGATGTCGCGTTCGACCACCACTTCGCCGACCGCCGTGTTCGACTCGTACTCGTATCCGGCGCCGGCGACCAGGCTGACATAGCCAGGTCCGTGGTGCGCGTACTGCCCGGAGAGGTCGACCCGGCCGCCGATGCGAATCGAGCTGACGTTGGCGTTCTCGTGTTGGCTCAGTGTCTGGCCACCCAGGGTGACCGTACCGCGGTTTCGGGTACGCAGGTGTTGGAACCCGGCCGGTACCGCCTTGACCACCACGGTGACCCGTCGGGTCCTGCCGAACGACATCGGGAAATCGGTCCGGTGGGTCAGACCCACGTCCAACAGATCGTGTGGATGACTCTCGATCTCCTCCGCGTCGAAGGTGGTCGCCAGCGCCCGCCAGACATCCGAAGCGTCATGCAGGTGCGTCTCGTCCACGAGGCCGGATTCGAGCAGGCCCGCGCGGATCGCACCGATGATTCCCGAACGCTGCGGTACCAGGAACTGCCTGCCGTCCGCTGTCCTGCCCTGGAACGCCACGTCCCGGTCATTGAAGTGGGTGACGTATCCCGCGGCGAACGCGGTGTCGGTGCGTGCGATATGACGTTGCGGTTGGCCGGGCTTGGGTTGCAGATGGCTCGGATCGTCGCTGTGCTGGATGTCCGCGTGCAGGGTGTCGGACATCGAGAGTTCCGCGGCGTTCTCCAGGAGCAGGTGCGTCCTACGTTCGGTGTAGCGGGTCGCTACGTCGCCGCGCTTCAGCGTGTCGATCCCCCGCGCCAACCTGGTCGCGTCGACCGCCTGGCGGGCGCTGACCAGTTCCACCACAAGATGGGCCCGGCTGAAATGCTGCTCGTCGGCCTCGGTCAGCAGGGACACGTCGATACTGCCGTTGGTGCGCGAGCGGATCTTGCCCCGCAGGTTCCAGATGAAGTCCCCTTCGAAGCTCACACCCACCTGTGGGTCCTGCGCACGGCGGGAGTTGGCCCGGCCGCCACTGTTGTGCGGCTCGCCCGACTGGAGGAACCGGTAGTTCGGGCCGACCGAGCCGTGCAGGCCCGCCGCCCAACTGCTGCTGCGCCTCCTGGTGATCTTCGTGTCGTACTCGCTGTAGCTCTCTATCGTGGCCTTCGGCGCCACGTACGCGGCGGCCTCATCGCCCCGCACCAGGAAGGCACGCACGGTCAGCGCGCTGTCCACGTGTGGGCGCAACGGGTTGGCGTGGTGCTTCCTCGGCAGCGGGATCGGGATCCCGTTCGGGCCGAACAGCCGCTTGAGATTGGAACGCAGGAACCCTTCGGTGATCGCCTTGTCCAACTCGGCGATGTACTCGGAGTCCTGCCCGGACCCGATCTCGTCGGCATCCTGGCCCGCCGCGTGCGCGACAGCCAGCCTCGTTGCCGCCTGGACCACGCCGGACAGTCCGCTGAACGTCGCGTGCAGCCCGTTCATACCGCTCGCGGTGAAGTCGATTCGGCGCGGATGGGCCAGCAGGTCGTGGAACTCGGCCGGGGTCAACGTGGTCGTGCGGCCGGCAGTGCCGGCGATATCGCGGAAAGCGGTGCCGAACTCGGTCGTCATCGCCGTTGCCTGGTCGGGGCGGAACGCGGGGTGCACGATGGCCGGCACCCGCACGGTCTCGCCGCCGACGATGCGAGTGACGGTACGGCCGGTGGTCCGGAGCCCCGCCCGCCGTGTCTCGCGCACCGTGATCTGGTACCGGGCCTCGTAGTCGGGACGGGCGACATCCGGATTGCCTCCGCCGCGCAGCCTGCTGTAGGCCTTGGCCGCACCGGCCCTCGAATCCTGGACGTCACGCGTGTAGGTGAGCGAACCCCCGAAGTCGCCCGCCTCGACCGAGAGGTTCGCCGTCGAGGTTTCCACGTGTATCGCACCACCCACCTCAGGCCCGACCGACCAGCCACGAGTGACGGTCTGCGAACTGGCGCGGGTGCCCTTGGTCTGGTGGTCGATCGCGATCCTGTCCCTGCCGATGGGGGCGTCGTCGCGGTTCAACAGCACCTGAGCGACCGAGATCAGATAGGTTCGGCCGCCGATGGTCAGCTGCTGATGCAGACCCGCGTCGAAGCCGCGGTCGCGGGCGCCCCGGATCTTCGGCACGCTGAACAGCAACTGCAACTGCTTGTCCAGCGCGAAACGTTCCCTGGCCGCCAACCGCTCACTGCGGGAGAACCGGGTCCTGGCCGGGTCAACGGCCGCGGCGCGCGCCCAGTCCCCGCCGGACCCGGCAGCGCGGTCGTTACGACGCCAGATGCCGTGCCGGGCGTTGATCAGGCCGTGCAGGATGGCCCTGACCTCCTGCTGGATCCGCTCGGCTCCGGGGAGTTCCTTGGTCGCCGCACTGCCGAAGCCGCGACGCGCGGACAGTTCCGGTGTCTCCGTAACGGGGTTCGCGTCGTGGATGGCCCTGCGGACGTGGCTGGTGACTCCGGCGCCCCCGCCAGACTCCGGCGACCAGGCGACGGACCTGCTCAGGGTGCCGTCGCCACGCAGCGCGAACTCCTCGGTTACCGGGATCGTGGTGTCGACGGCGGCGGGACGCAGCCGCCACACGTTGTGTTGTCCGGCCACGGACCCCGCTGTGCGCCTCGCCGCGAACACCGACCGGTCGTTCAGGTCCGGCAGCACGGTGCCGTATCCATCCACGATGCGGACGTTGCGATCCGAGACCAGCATCTCCTCCAGCTCGTGGACGGTCAGCGCGGCGAGACCGGCGCCGTCCTGCTCCATGGCGCGAGCAAACCGTTCCTGCGAGGCGAAACGCCCGGTGTCAGCCAACTGGGAGAGCCTGCTGACCGCGGCATCCAGCCGGTCGCCGACCACATCGTTCGGACGCACCACGAACTGCAGACCGGTACGCCCGGCCTGCCGCAGCAGGTCGACCAATGCGCCCTTCGGCTCGGTGGCGTCGTCCCAGTGGCGCATGTCGGCCGGCTCCCAGCCCCACACCAGCCGGCCGACGAGGTTGGCGACGAACCCGTACTCAGGCAGGTCGTCGCGCTCCAGCAGCGCTCCGGGGCTCCCGGCGATCTCGTCCACCTCAAGTCCGGGGCGTTCCAGCCCCGCGATCGCGGCGTTCGTCGCGTTCGAGCGCTGCGACGGTGACCCGGCAACGACCGCGATCCGTTGGGGCGTACCGGTGGTTGCTGCCAGTGCACCGAGGTCCGCGACCGACCTCATCGGTTGGTCGGTGCGCTGGGGCACGGCAGGACGGCCGACCCGCACCGGATTCAGGACGCGGCTTTGCGTACCGAGACCGCGCCAGCCCCGACTGATCCCGTGACCGTCAAGAACGAAACCATGTGCCAGATCGGTCGAGAACAGCTCGTTGGGGTCCACCACGGCGCGGTCGATGTGCACCGGGCCGGTGCCAACCTGCGCGAGGCCGATCCCCGCCGTCGGGTCTTCTGCGGGCTGCGGCATGCGGGTGAAGTAAAGGCGACTGGGCGGGTCTTGCCCGGCTACCTCGTACACGCGGACGTCACGGCCTTGTTGAAGGTCCGCCAGCCGCGTCTGCTCAGCCGTGGTGAACACGTAACCGGCCGGCACGTGCAGCGCGACCGAGCCCGTGAGCGAGGCGAGGTGGCGGGCGAAGGTGACCACCTCCGCATCGGTGAACCCGGTGCCATCGTGGTCGGCGAATCCGCCTGCCGGGAAGGGACTCGGAGTCGCGTTGGAGAGGCGCACTTTCGCCCAGCGGGCCAGGTGATAGACCTTCGGGGTCGTCCGCAGCAGCAGGGAACTCAGTCCCAGTCGATGGGTTCCTGGCCGGAACGTCGCCACGATGCGATCGGCGGTCTGTGTGGTGAACGGTGCGGGTACCGGCCGGGGCGCGTCGATCCGCGCTGGGGCGGCGGCCTGCACCCTTCGGACGAACTCGGCCGCGTGCTGGTTCGGGATCAGCAGCTCGGTATGAACCTCGGCGTCGAAGGGAACCACTCGACGGTTGCGGTTGCTCTGGATCTGGCCGGTCACCCGCAGCACGGCTTTGAACCTGCGTTGGGGGCCGTCGTGGATGACCGCGGTCTTTGCCTGCCCCTGGATCTCCGACGCCGTCGCGCGCGCGGAAGTCGTCTCGACGATCAGCGGACGGCCGGCCACGGCGGCGCCGCTGGTGAAGAGAACCTCCAGCCCGACCTCTGCGCTGGCTCGCTGTCCGTGGCCGGTGGCGTTGCGCACCGTCACCGTCTCGGCGATGTCGTTGCGGATGCCTCCCTCCTCGGAGACGCCGTGGTCGGCAACGGACACGATCTCCGCACCGAGCTGTAGATACCCGGCGTACCCGGTCGTGTTGATGTAGTTGGAGCGCAACGCGCCGGTGAGCAGGAACTCGGCACGGTCTCGCATCGACTTCTCGTCGAGAACCTCGCCGGCGACGACGCGCATCAGCGCTGGCACGTTCTTGGTGGAGACGACTTTGGAGTCCATCAAGGCGCGAAGGAAAGCGTCCTCGATCGGTTGGGTGTCCACCGCGCCGAGAGTGCGGTCGAATCCCTCGACAGCCGCCGGATTGGTCACCGCGACAACGACGGCAGGCTGCCCGTCGAGCGGATCGGCGGTGTAGGTCTTCGGATGCTTGACGGTCAGCTCGCCGCCGATCACGTCGTGCCCAGCGGTCGCGGTACGTCCATCCCTGGTGAAGGCCGTGAGTTCGATCCGTACCGGGTGCGCCACGCTGACGAGCGCCGAACTGGTGGCCCGGCTGCCGGCTTGCAGCTCGTCGGCAAGGCCGTGCTCGGTGCGCCGTGAAGTGCCCCAGGAAACCTTGATCGAGGGGATGAACGTCGACACGACACCGATGCCGGCGGTGAGTACCTCGCCGAGGACACCCTGGCCACGGTCCATCTCGCGAGATGTGCCCTGTCCGAAAGAGGTGTCCCCGTACTTGGAACGGTATTCCTTGAGCGCCGGGTCCGACGGCAGCGCAGGACCTGGTTTACCGTCCCCGAGATGGAAGCGGACGCGCACCACCGTGCTGTGGTCGCTGAAGGTCAAACCAGTCAGCAGGTACTTGGCCCAGTCCTCGATGTCGGTGGTCTCAAGAACCTTGCGGATTCCACGGCTCAGCTCGGCCGCGAGTGCTCGTGAGAGTCGGGGTGCCTTCGCAGGCCAGTTGGCGGCCCTCGGCAACCGCCGCAGGGCTGCTTGCAAGGCCTGCTTCGCGTGGTCCGCCTCTGTTTTCGCGCCGGTCGGCCTGATCGCCCGTACGAGCTGTGCGTCGCCGAGCGCGTGGACCTCGTCAACACCGCGCGCATACCACGGAACCAGCGGCGGCGGGCTGGCCTGCGCCACAGCGTTCGACGGCGCGACACTCGGGGCGCCGGTCCGAGTGGGTGGGGATGTTTCGCTTTCGCTGGAACCGTCGGATTGGCTTTCCTCGGGCAGATCGGCCCCTTCGACGATCGTGGGCAGCCGGTGGCTCCCGCCTGCCGAACCAGACGGAACCTTCGATCGTCCCCTCCGTGCGGGAAGGTCAGCGCCTTGTCGGGGTCGCGACGGGCCGGAGCCCGGTGTGGACAGGGCCGTCGGGTCGATGGCGACCGAAACCGTGACGCGCCTGCGCGACTCGGTCGTCGCGAACATGCCGCGTCCCGCCGCCCGGTGGGTCAGCGTGATGTCATCGAGTGCTACCGGGTCCGGCGCATCCGGCTGAAGTCGCGACAACTCGCGCGCCAACTCCTGCCCCAACGCCCCCTCCACCGCCGCGGCTCGCTTCTCCCCCGGATCAGCTGATCGGCCCCGGCCCTTCCAGGTCGGCCCGTTGCCATACCCGGTCACGGTGACTTCCAGCGCGCCAGCACCGTTCCGTCGCAGTTCGATGGCGGCCGTCGCCAGTTCACGTGCCAGCGTGGACAACTGGTCCGCATGCTCGGCACCGACCACGTGGACGCCCTCGGCGAACGACAGCGTGGCAGCGCTGGACAGGTCGCGCGGCAGACGAAGGGGGGTGCGCGCCGGCACGTCGGAGTGGACATTCGCGGCAACAGTGCCGACCTCGGCTTCAGGTTCTCCAGCGGGCCTCGGCACCGACGACGTGGCCTGCTCCGGCAACGTGGCCTGGTCCTCCTCCGAGGCCGGCCGGACAGGAGTCGCAGCTGAACGTGACGAACCCTCGTCTGCCCCTTCCGCGCGCCGTGGGCCAGGCTCAGGAACGTCGCCGCGACCGACAGGCCCGACACCGTCGCCCGACCGCGGAGGTACGTCATGCCTCTCAGGGCGACCGGCCGGGCGGCCGTCGGCGTCCGCGTTCGGCGATGCGAGAACTCCGTCGCCACGCGAACTCCGCCTCCTTTCGGGATGCACGAGGCGGACGAGACGCCCCCCGTCAGGCCCGTCCTCGAACCCGACAACCCGGAAACGGGTGCCGGGAAGGAACATGATCCAGCCGGAGTCGTCGGCGGCGAGCCTCGTGAGGTCCCTTGCGGTAGGACGTTCGATGACGAACCGGGTCTCACCACCCGGTACGGCGTCGCGCCGGGTGAACGCGAGTGCGGGCCCTTCGATGGAAAACTCCTGGCCTTCGGACAATCGATCGGGCTGGATGCGGGGCAGAACACTCGCGGCGCCCGCCACGCTGTCGGTGGGACGCAGCAGCCGCAAACCGCCGGCCACATAGTCCACCCACACCGGCGGTTCGGGGGTGGGATCAGGCTCCCGGCTGGCCTGCAGCTGGGCTTCGTACAGGACAGTGGTCAGTTGCTCTCGCGCTTGTTGCGGGTTGAGCCGGGCCGGCGGCGGATTGTCGTCCAGGTAGCTGTCGACCAGCCTGCCGAAATCAGGGAAGGCCGCGTTCAAGCGAAGCGTGCGATCTCCAATAATTGGCGCCAATGGTCCACGACGTTCACGTGACGACAATCGTTGACGATGTCGCCTTGGTGGCAGATCAGTTTCGGATGTCGTTTCGGCTCGTACCGCATCGGGGTTCGAGTAGTCGGCTTCCAGGCTCCTGTTCACGTCGAAGAGTTGTGCGTGCAGGTGCCCGAGTTGATCCACCGATTCCTGTGACAACACCGCTTCCGGACCGATGAGCTGCCGCATTCGCGTCCTGAATTCCGCAGTGATCCCTCGGCCGATTCTCGCGGGTTCGGAGTCTCGCGCTGCCGGCGAGGCGCCGGTCAGTGCCGTGAACCTCGAATGCTCCGCCCGGAACTCGCTCGCATGGACACCCCGCTGTCGGGCCAATCCCTCCTGTTCCTCCGACAACCGCGAAGGTGCACCGCCGGACGGGGTTTCAGTCCGTATCGGATGGGCGACCTCCAGCCTCCTGTTCACGTCGACGAGGAGCGAGTACACGGCCCCGAGCCGATCCACCAGATCCTGCGACAGCACCCTTTCCGGATCGGTGGCCTCGATGAACAGCGCTTGGAAGTCGTTGGCAGCCGCATAGCCGTTCGCGTCGAGGGCGAACGTCATCGCTTCTGGCCTGCTTTCGGTCAGCGCCACGAATCTCGAATGCGCAGTTTCGAATGCGTTCCGATAGATGTCCAGATGCCGGGCCAACGTCTCCGCATCGGCAGCTGTGCCCTCATCGGCCGACAACCGCGAGCCCATCGTCTCCGCCATCAGCTCAGCGGCCGACGACACCCGACCCGACGCTATCGTCCCCATGTAATGGTCGCCGGTGTACAGCAGATAGCGTTCGCGCTCACCCTCGGGGCCGATGTCCACGAGATGGTTGCGCCCCACCAGTGTCATCCGCAGGCCCCACAGGCGGGCCGAGATCTCCGCGACCGCGTCGCCCGTATCGGTCCGCCAGGATTTGTCCTTCCTGATGTCGCGAAGCACGGCTTGCTGCGCTTCGAGTCGGTCGGCTTCGAGCCGCTGCGCTTCGAGCGACCGCGCATCCAGTGGCCGCGCTTGGCGGTCAGCTTCTGGCGAAGGGCGACCGGTGCCAGGGAAGAACGCAGTATATTCCGAGGGCTCCCCGCTATTGGCCCGATCGAAGTCGGCCTCGATCGCGTCCGCCAGATGATTGCGCAGCATGTGCGTCGTCAGTGGCCCGCGCCCAGGAATGATCCGCCGCATATGGTCGGGGAACATCTTGATGATCGAGTGGTAGTAGCAGTTGCCGTCCCCTTTGACATCCACCTGAGTAAGGGTCCGCAGCAGTTGGCGGCGCACCTGGCGAAGCTGGCGCTGCTGCTGGTCACGGTGGTCTTGATGCAACCCCGCCCTGCGCAGCCGTGCCTCTTCAAGCGCCGCCAGGTCCTCGACGGCACTCTCGTCAGCCGGTCGGGCCACAACCTCCTCAGCCGGACTGGAGGGCCGGGTGACCGCCTCGTCCGAGTGCGGCGTCGGCTCATCCTCCAGATAATCGATGTCGTCCAGATAATCGGTTTCCGAGTCCGGCTCGGGGAACGGGGTGGCCTCCGTGTCCGCCTCGTACTGGCGTGACGTCGACTCATCCGGACGGGGGGCTGCCTCCGTGTCCGCCGCATCCCGGCGCGGCCTCGACCCATCGTCCGGACGACCGATTGCCGGGTCCGGCTTTGCCGATGGCTCGACGGTCGCGGAGTCCTCGGCGCGCGGCGCGTCGGCCGCCCTCGGCAGGTCGGTGCCGGCTGGTCCGGCCGGTCGGATCATCTCGCGCAGGTCCTGCATGGACACGTCGCGGTTGGTTCGCCGCGGGTTGCGGCGGCGGAACTCCGCCCGCAGGTCGGTCAGGCCCACGCCGTCGCCGGTACCGGCGGCCGGTCGGATGGTTTCGGTCAGCCGCCGCAGGGCAACCAGCTCGATCAGTTCGGGCGTGTCATAACCGTAAACCTCAGTGGCCAGCCCGAGGAGGTTGAACAGCCGTTCCGTCACCGTGGCGGGCGGTGCCTGGGAGCGGATCGCTCTTGGCAGGCGCCGCTGGCTACGCAAGCCGATCCTGCTGGCCAGCCAGGCGAAGTGCTCCCTGTTGGTTCGCCTCGGCTGGTCGGCCGGTGCGAGCCGGTCGGCCAGGTCCAGTACCCCGCTCACTTCCGCCGGTGCCACCCTGCCGACGGCGTCGCCGAGTAGGTTGTCAGCCCGCCAGCGTGCCGTGTCCCTGATAACGGCGTCCAAGTTCTCCGTGGCCACCACCAGATCGCGGAAGTCGGCGAAGGTCCTGACCTGAGGAGTCGGGTCCTGCGGATCCGGGCGGAGCGCGCGCACGGCGTTGTCGAGCAGATCGGGCGTGTCGTGCTGCTCGCGCAAGTCGGCCAGCCGGTCGGCCGGGGTCGGAAAGAGCCGCCGCGCGGTGGCAGCGAGCGTGTCGGCCCGATCCAGAGCCTGCTCCCACCTGGCGGCGACGGTGGCGAGCACGTCCGCGGCGGCGATGTTCAGGTTCTCGGTCGCGCCCCGGAGTCCCGGCTCGGCCAGTACTTGCCGAGCCGCTTCCAGATCCGCCACGGTCACCGGTTCCGAGCCGGACACCGACGGCCGAACGGGCCCGATCCCGTACAACCCACCGACAGCGGCATCCAGCCGGGCGAGCAGCCGGCCTTGTCCAGGACTGGGGTGCAACAGCAGGATCCGGGCCTGGTGAACACGTTGCTGCGCGAAGCCAAGGCCGTCCCACAACTCCTCCAGCCTGCCGGTGACCGCGGTGAACGCGTTCCTACTGGCCTGGTCCAACGCGTTGAGCCTGCGCAGTCCGTCTATGGCGTACTCGATCTGGTCGACCGGGCGCCTGCGCACGGTCGCCGCGCGGCGGAACCCGGTGACCCGCCGCTCGGCATTGTCGAGGTCCCTGGTCAGGGAATCCCGGTTGGTGGCAGTGTGCGGCAACAAACTCCGTGCGGCCCGAACCAGGTCCGGTGCGGTGCGCATCCACTCCAGCATCTCGGCGGTGATGTGGGTGACGATCTGCTCGGCGCCGGTCTGAAGGGCACTCACCCGGTCTGCGGTGAGATCGGCGGCCTCCAGTACAGCGAGCGTGACATCTGTCGGCGACGGCCGGTTCAGGGTACGAATCAGTCGCGCCGTGTTGTCCGCCAATGCGGTGATCCGGTCGGCCAGCGATCCACCCAGATGGGGCAGCGACTGCTGAGCACCGTGGATCGCCGCGACCAGGGCCGTGACGGGCCGCATCCGATTCCGCGATTGCCGGTTCACCGCGTCCAACACGCCGCCGACGGCGTTGCGGACGATCTCGTTCGCCGCTGAACCAACCAGTGCTCTGCGTGCGGTCGCGTCGTCAAGGCGCGCGGTCAGATCGGCCTGATGGTCGCCGGTGTGCGACAGCAGATCCCGCGCCGTGACGGCCAGGACCTCCAGGTGTTCGGGGATTGCCGGCCCCGCTGTCTGGGGCTGCTGCCCTGGGGCTTGCACCGCGGCGTGCACCTGGGCCACCACGTCGCCAAGATCTCGGGCAGCGTGCTGGAACTCCTCCAGAGCCGCCCAGGTACGCGCCAGGTCCCGCGCAGTGACGGGCGGGGACTGCGGTGGTGCTGGCACCAGCCGCATGGCGCGGTCCGCGTGACCGAGTTGGGTGGTCAGCGCGTCACGTTGTTGACCGGTCGCCGGCAGCAGCTCCCGCGTCCGGGCCGCCAACTTCTTGGTGTCGAGTAGGCCCCGTTCCCATTCCGTGATCGCGCTCTGCGCGGTGTGGACGGGGAACTGCACGTCACGGGATGGTGGCGCGACCAACGGGGGGCGGCCACCGACCTGCAACGTCCACCCCAACTGCTGCCGCGCCGCGCTGATCGCGTCGGCCAGGCCGTGGGGCAGCGAATACGGCGCCCGGCCACGATCGCTGGGATAGAACGCCACCCAACGGCCCGGTTGCCAGGGATCGGCGAACGTCGCGTCCGGGGCAAGCGGGCGCACCGCGAGTACGGAACCGTCCCTGGTGATGCGGTAGGCGGAATCGGGTGCCAGCACGGGCCGGCCGATGGCGTCGGCCAGTGCCTGGGCCGGCGAGGAGACGCGGCCGGCCGAGATCAGCGCCGCATGCGGCGCGACCAACACGATCGGGTCGTCGTCCCCGGTGAGCTTCGTCGGCGCCGGTGGCGGCCGCTCCTCCTCCGACAGGTTCGGGTCGGGCGGGTCCCCGAGTTGGTCGAGGCGGTTGTTGATCGCCGTAGCAAGCTCGACCGCATCGATCCGCTGATCACCGACCAGGAAATCACGACCGTCCCAGTCGATCTGAACAGCGAACCCGCCTTCCATGAACGGCAGCGAGAACGCGGCGTACACCAGATCATCGACGCTGGCCGCACGACGCTCGGACGGGCCGGGGAAGAAGGTACCCGAGCCGACGGGAATACCGCTGGGGTGATAGACGCCGGCGTTGATACTGGCCGTCGGATTGAAGGCGAACTCCGCCGCGTTGCGCACGTGGAACGCGACGGTGACACTGCCGTGGCCGCCCGGTCCACCAGGAATCCGGCCGATTTCGTTCGCGGCGTCCGCGGTCACCATGATCGTCGCGTCCGTGTGCGCACGCAGCCACGGAGCCGAGTGGTTCTCCGCGTCCTCCCCGTCCATGTACTGCTGCACGGCATAGGCCGAGTGCGTGACGTTGGTCGCGGCCTGGGCGTCCAGGGCGCCGTTGACGATCTTCCGCACCGGATCGATCGTCGCAAGGTCACCGGTGTTGAGCGCGCCGCCGCCGTTGAGGCCGAGCGTCCGTCCGCTGGACAGGGCGAGGTTCTGTTGGTTCTCCCTGAACCAGTAGCGAACCAGCTCGTCCCAGGCGGTGACGTAGCCGGCGACGTGTGGATCGGCGTGCAGGAGCACCCGCACGGTAAAGCCACCGTGGGTGGTGGTCAGCCAGCCACCCTCGGTCGTGACACCTGGCAGGGTTCTACCGGTCCCGTCGATCATCTGGTCGACCATGCGGGTGAACATCGGTTGCGACAGCGCGTTGTACGCGGCGGCAAGAGCGCGGCTGTCCGGCTGCACCAACCGGCTCACCGACTGGCTGCGCTGCCCACTGCTGGTCGGCACCGTACCGGCCAGTCGCGGTATCACCTCGTCGAAGACCACCCGCAGTTTCTCGTGATCGAACCCGAGGCTGAGCACCCTGCGGTGCAGGATGTCCTCGCCGGTGACCTCCAGTTTCGGCGGTAGCGGTGCGGTCGGGTGCACTTCTTCGACCGCAACGACCCGGCCCTGCGGGAGTTCCGGGTCGGTGGCGTGGTGGATCAGGGCATGTGGGATCAGCAACCGCTCGGCCAGTTCGACGGTCACGGAACCCTGTGGCCGCACCATCGCGGTGTCCTCCGCGCGCACCGCCCTGGCGCTCTGCACGGTCGACGTAATCTTGCGCGGCACGTCGAGACCGACGGTGTTGAGGAGTTCCGATGGCACGAAGGTGGTGGACAGCGCGGCTTCGATCGCCATGTCCCCACCGAAACGGTCGGCTTGGCCGGGGAAGAAGATCGTGTCCCGCTCGGCGAGCATCTTCTGTCGATAACCGCCCGTCGCCGTGGTCCGGCTGACATCGCCTTCCGGCCTGACAATGCCGTCGCGGGCGGTGCTCTGGTGCGTCCCGGCCCCGGCAGGAGCCTCTCCGGTGACCGCGCTGTTGCCGACGCTTTGGCCACCGGTGCTCCACTCAAGCCCATGACGGTTGAGCTTGCTCCAGGAGTCATTCGTGATGTCGAGCCGGAATGCGTAACGGACGGTGTTGCCACTGACGGACTCGAGATACCGGTATCCCCGGTTGTGCGGATCGCGGGTGGCCCGCAGGACGATCTGCACTCGGTGGTTGCCGCCCGGCACCGACCTACCGGTCTGCAACACGAGACCGGGGCCGAGCAACAGGTCCATCAACGTGATCAGAGTTTCGAGATTCAGTACGTTCTGCAGCCGCGCGGGCGTCCGCCGCACGCGGGAATCGCCCTCGACGGTCCAGTCCCGTTCGAGCAGATCCTCGGCATGCTCGGTCAACAACCGCCGCACCGCGTCCAGCACCGGGTTGTCCTCACCGGTGACGCCGGTAACACCGACGGGCTCCCCCTGGGGCCGCGCTTTCACCGGGTACAGCTTCTCCGTCGCCGCGGATACCGGGATGAGCGGCACAAAGGGCAGCTTGCGCTTCTCGCCGGGCTGATTCGTCGCGGGCACCATGTCGACCAACCGCGTCCGCACCCCAGGCGAGGACACCCGCGTACCGCCCGCTGGGCGCCTGCCGATCACGACGACGGTGTCCGGTGCCGGCAGCGGCACTTTCTTGCGACTACGAGGATCGGCGGCGGTCTTTTCCGGACGCAGGTAGCTCAGACCGTTCTCGACCGTGACTATCGCACCTTCGTAACGCACGCTCGGACGAGGAAGACCCCATCGTCCCAACGATTCCGTCACGAAGTTCTTGCCGTAGGCGGACACCACGATCCGATACACCATGTCGGCGTTTGTCTCGACGTAGTCCCGGGTCGCCTGGGTGAGCCTGCCCGAGGTCACGGTCAACGCGCTGCTGGCGCTGGTGGACTGGCTCCTGCCGTAGCCGTACAGCAGGGCCGGGTCGAAGTCCACTTTTTCCGAGCCGAAGAGCTGGCTCAGACCGGGCAGGCCAACGGTGATGCTGGTCGAAGTACTCTTGGAAACCGCGGCGCCGATGGTGGCGCTGCCCTCGGCGACATGCATCTGGAACAACTGCACCAGGTCCTGGTTCACCCGCCGGGCATTGGTGCCGTATCCCTCGATCGTCAACACCGCATACGTGTCCTTGACGATCCCCTGCCGGACAAAGGTGTGCATGATCGCGCCGGGGCGCACCGCTCCCACCGCGGCGCCGAGATGAGCGGGCTCAGTGAGAATCCAGGGCAGATCAACGGTGGTGTCGTCGTCAAGGCCGACTCTCTCCAGCAGTTCCTGGACTATCCGACCGAACCGTTCGCTGCTGAGTACCTCCGTCACCTGGTCGTCGGTGTTGAGCGCGATGTGACCGCCGTTGCCGAGGTGGGGCTCGATGGGCGGCAGCACCACGTCGGTGTTCGGGCGCAAGGCGCTGCCACGCGCCAACCCCGAACCGAAGCGCTGCACGACCGTCGTCTTGCCGTGGTCCGCGATCGCGGCCGGGTCCGGCGGGGTCTGTCGTACGAGCTTCTCGTGCAGGATGATGTCCAGCGAAGCCGGCAGCCTGCCGGTCCGGCTCGCGCCGACACGCACCGACGCGGCTTGCGGTCGAGTGCCCGGCGTGAGCGTCTCGACCACCTTCCTGAGGAGTCCGGTGGTCGCGCCCCGTGCGGCGTTGACGACCCACGGAATCAGGCCGGGGTCCAGCGCCGTCACGTGCTCGATCCTGGTGTCCACGCGGATGGTGGACCGGAAGCCGAACTTGTTGGCCGGGCCGCGATACAGCATCGCCCGCAGACCGAACCCGGAGACACCGGACGAGGTTTCCCTCGATGTCAGACCTTGCCAGCCGACCTCGGCCACGAAACCGAGGCCACGCGGTTGCCGGTCGACACCGAGACCGACCGTGGCGTCGACACCGATCGTGGCGCTGACCGCCGAACCCAAGGTGTCACTGCCGGAGTTGCCGGCGAACGCCGAGGGCATCACCTCCAACGTCGCGTCCGCCACCCGCCCCTTGGAGAACGGCACGGGGCCATGGGTGGCCCCGACGGTGATCGTGATGACCTCCCAGCCCGACCTGGCCGGGAGGACGAGCTTGAACGACATACCACCGCGCTGGAGCACCTGGGCACCGTGCGCGATCAGCGCCTCCAGCGTCACCCACGGCGCGAGATGCGTCCGAAGCAGAATGTCCCGCTGCGGCGTCCAATCGTTGGTCCAGGACAACGACCGTTCCATGTCCTTGATGTCGTCGAGAACCATCGGCAGCACGTCCTGGCCGCCGGCGAAGGAGACGACAGACCCGAAGCCGATCTCACCCTTGGCTATGGACACCGGCGGGTAGTAGCTCTTTCCGGCATTCGCGGGATCGGGCTCGTCGTCGGCGGGAACCGGCTTCTGCACGGGGGAACTCGCGTTGTGCAGCAGCGTCTCGAACCCGGCACGCTGCAGCCCCGAGACCCGCGTCCTCAGCTCCAGCATTCCCCTTGCTTCGGGAACAGCACCGTTCACGGCCTCGGGAGTGACCACTTTGACGGTGACGTCAAGGTCGGCCAGGTACAGCGCGCTGTCGCCCCAGATGACCATGCCGCGGATGTCGCCGGAGCCGGTGTTGGCACTGTGCGACCGGTTACTGAACGACGCGCTGGCCACGCTGACCCCGAAGGGGATGGTGGAGGAGCCACCGGGCACCGAGTCCGGGGTGCCGTAGACGCGGCTGAACCCGACGGTCAGACCGACCGCCGCCGACCCGCCGTGCTCCTCGGTGTCCCATACGTTGGTGAATCGCTGGCCTTCCTCCTTCACGCCAAGAGGATTCAGCGTGGACGCCTGGATCGCCCGTATCCGCCCGGTGACGAGCAACTGGCCGCGATCGTTGCCCTTCGAGTCCCTGATCATCGACGAGACCGCGCCCGAGCTGAGGATGTCCTTGTAGTTCTGCAGGAACCACCGCTCACTGATGTAGGTGTAGACGTCGTCGTACACCTTCGGATCCTGCTGTCCCTGTTGGTCAAGGTGGTCATAGACCTGTTCGCGCAACTCCCGAATGGCACCACCGACGTTCTCGGCAGTGCTCATGACCTCGTGGATGACCGATGCGAAACGCTCCGCGGCCACCGCATCCTGGACGTTTGCCGGTAGCTCGAACCGGGGCGCGCCGGTCAGCACGCGTGGCTTCGGCTGGAAAGCGCCCGGCGGATCGTTCGGCGTCTTCAGCGGCGCGACTTCCTCCGGGAAACCCGCCCGCACGGACAACGCCACATCATTCGTCCGGGCGGGCTCAGCCTGGACGGGTAGGGCCCGTGCGGCCGGCCGACGTGCCGCCCGCGTCCATCGTCGAGCAACCGGCTGGGTCCGTGGCGCCGGTCGGCTGACCGTTACCCGCAGCGACGCCCCGTCGAAGTCGAAATACGCCGTCTCCCCTTCGTAGCGCGGAGCACGCTTGGCATCCGTCACGGCGTCGAAGCCTTGTTCGTTCGCAGTGGTGCTGGCGCCGCTGATGGTGAGACCGGCCGTCGTCGACCACGCGCCCGGCACCGGGCCGAAGGGCGTCATGAGGTTGGCGGTCGCGGTGAAGCTGCGCTCGTTCTCCACCCTCTGCCGCTTGCCGGCGATCATCTCGCGATCGGCCTCCACCGCGTGGTGGCGCTTGCTGCCGACCGGAGTACGTTCGGTGTCGCCCTCCTGCACGTAGCTGACCTGGCGCATGTCCAGATTGAGGGTGACAACGACCTGCCGGCCGTCGCCGACCCGTATCCGCAGTCCCCCGTCCAGCAGGCGCACGGTGAACTCGTGGATGCCCCGATTCTTCATGAAGTCCGCCACCCGGTCGCGGATCTCGGCGGCCAGATCAACATCCTGTGCCGGCAGTCCACTCGCGACCAGCGTCGCGACATCATGCCGTTCGATCAGCGGCGCGTCCCCCAGCCACAGCAGTCTGCCCTGGTGACCGAACGGGAAGCGGGGTACTCCGTTGACCTTGACGCCGAAGCCGGGTGGCAGCTCACGGTCGTGCGCGCCGTGCGCGGCGACCACGCCTGCGCTGGGGCCCGGTTCGTCAGGATCGGAGTCCTCATCAACCGGGTGAGTTACCGATTCCGATTCCGCGTGGCTCTCGGAATCACCGGCCGGGTCAGGCGACGGCGGAAGGCCTTCGTTGTCGGGGGAAGGCACCTCCCGCTCATAGGTAAGACCACTGCCGGACTCGCTGGCCCCGTCCGAGCGCACCACCTCGCCCGGATCGATCTGCTCCTGCGCGCGACTCTCCGAATCGGCAACCACGCCGGGCGAGGTCCGACCGTCGTCGCCATGGGAAGGCGCGTCCTCCGCATCGCCGAGAACGCTCCGGGACTCACCGGCCTCGTCCCGGTCAACGCCGTCTACCGAATCGTTTGTTTCGCTCTTCGGCGACGAGGCTCGGGGGGAGGACGCCCCGCCGAAAAGACGCACGGCCGGCGAGGACTTGGGAGTCGGGGCCAACCTTTCGTCCGACGAGTCCGCACCCTCCGGCAACTCCTCGACAGGATCCAGGCTGCGGACACCTCTGTTCGACGCCCCTCGCCCATCGTCGTCGGCTTCGGACGGTTCGCTCGGGTCCACAAGATTCCGGTGCTCCCAAGGCTCCGGGCTCATCGAAAGAGGCGGTAGCTCACCGGTGTCGCCCTCGATCCACGCCTGATCAGCCCCCGAACCCGTTCGGCTGGCACCCCTGCCTCGGGCGGCGGCGAGTTGGACGCCGAACTCCGAGAGCTTGGCCCTGGCCTGCGCCAACGTCACTGTGGCCGCGTCCGCGTCCGGCTGGGAGGAGGTAGTCGAGGCATCCGTGTTCTGACGAGATCCGGCAACTGCCCGATAGGCCACGTGGTATTCGCGCAGCGCGCGAGCCAGGTCCCGGTCGTTTCTGTTGAGCGAGGGGAACTCGATCGTGCTGAACCGCCGTGCCGCCGTTGTCTGCGCACCATCCTGACGCGTCTTACCACTGACGACGGCCTCAAGCGCCTCCACGGAGGCGACCTTCACCGGATCCTCGTCCACCTCGCTGACCGGCAACGGTCCATTCACATAGTCGCTACCGTAACCTTCCCACAGGTATTTGTTGTTCGACCGCTTACTGCTCTTGCCGTAGACCAGGAGAGCAACCCGCCCGTCGTCCTCGACGACATACGTCACGGACACGCCACCGCTGCCACCGTCAAGATGGGCATGCAACGCGCGGTGCAGCCGCACGTCCTTCTCCTCCACTCCTCTCCCCGAAGTCGCCAACGACGCCAGAACCTTCAACTGCCGTTCGGTGAAGCCGTCCTTCAAGCGCTTGGCGTAGAGGATCCGCCCGCTGAGTTCCCAGGTGTCCGGTTCCTCCTGCCGGAACGTCGACAACCGAGCCGTTCGTTCGGCATCCTTGGCAGCTTGAGCGTCGAACTGGCGCTTCCGAAGACGTGTCCACGACCACTGAGCGGCCTTCGCCAAGGCCGGGGGACGCTCGGATATGTTGAGAAATTCCAGATAGTCGGCGAAGTCCCGCCCGAATCCGTTTTCGGTGAGGACGCGCCCTTCGTTCTCGAGGAAGGTGGTGAACAAGTGATCGGAAACCCGATCCGGATGCGCGCGCAGATATCCGGCCACGTCAGGGACGTGCTCCAACAACGGCAGCAACTCAGGATGATCGTCCAGCGCCTTGGCAAACGCATCGCCATCACTGTCTTGCAGCAACTCCACCACATCGCCGAGCACTGACTGCAAGCCGGAGGAGGCACCCGACCGGGACGTACTTGTCGCACCGCTGTGGACGGCACGCGGCACGTCCGTCGCGGCAGTCGTACTCGTGGTGGCGGATGGCGAGGACGAACTCGACCGGACCGGACGCAGCACGACACTGGATTCGGACTTGAACTCGGCCAGCGCCCCGAGCAACGCCTCGGGCGAAGGATCCGCGATCAGTGGCTCCCACCGGTCCGTCAAGGCCAGGCGACGAAGGTTGGCCGTGAAGTCCTTGTCAGCCGTGATCGGGGCCTGCCAGGCAGGGGTGTTCAGCAACTTCTCGGTAAAGCTCCGCTGGCTGTTGAGGAACCCGGTCAGATTGCGGTTGCCGAGCAACGCCTGCCAGGTTTCAGTGCTCATCTCTCGCGGCACTGTCAGCAGGTCGACCAAGTCGGTCCGAGCGTTGAGGTGCTGCAACACCCGCGAACTCACGAGCCCGGCCAGGTCCTGATTGACCTCCAGCGCCCGCCATACCGGACTCCACGCAGCGGCATCGTCCACCAGACGGCGGTTGTCGCCCAACACCTTCACCATATGTGGATACGCACTGAGACGTTCGGCAAGGCCAGGATCGTCCAGCATGGCCTTGGGCAGGCCGATCGGCATCGCCAGCACCCGGTGCAGGCCCGGTATACCGATCAAATCCTCGGCAACGGAAGGCTGCGTCCGCACCAACTCACGCACGTGCGCATTCTTGGCCAGCAACGCCGACAACCCCGGCACCTCGACCATGGCCAGTACCACCGCCGGCGTGGCCATCGCCATCCGCACCGTGTCCGCCGAACGGAACACCCCCTCCGCCGAGTCCGGATGCTCGACCAGCGCATTCCTGAGCTGCTCGTTGTACAACAACGAGTAGTACTCGCCACGAGTCAACACGCCGGGTTGATCGCCAAGGAAACTCGCCAACCCCGGTACGGACGCCAGTACATCCACCAAGTCCGGGTTGGCCGCCACGATATCCATGACGTCCTGACCAGCCACCGAAGCCCGCACCACGTCATACGGCCCCTGGCCAAGATGGTCGGCGAGCTTCTGTATGAAAGGCGCACTTCCCATCAGAGTGTTAAGCGTGGCTGAACGCTCCAACAACGCCCGCACCACGTCCTCACTGCCTCTTACGTCCCCGCGACCCCGCAGCAGCTTTCCGTAGTTCCCATTGATGTAGACAGCCCTGTATGCCTGCCCGTAAAGAGCCCTCAACCGAAGCAGATCAGGCCTGTCCGTGAATATTTTCAACTCGGACTCGTCTGTTACCGCTATTTCAGCTTGATTCAGTACATCCGCGGAAAACCACAGATATGCGGGATCGTTCGTCCGCAGCAGACGCACAAAGTCCGCACTCCGGTTAACCGCACGAACCGCATCGGCCGACCGCTGCAACAGATCTATCATTTCCGGCCTGGCTTCGAGAGTCGCGCGCAACTCCGGGTTGGTCGCCAATGTCAGGGCAATCCCCGAGCTGGCCTGTACCGCTTTCACCAGGGCAGGATTGCTCTTGATCTCGGCAGGAACGACCCGCAACTGGCTCGCCTGCCCTGGCGCGAGGGGAAGCCCCTCGGGCGTCAACAGAGGATCGCCGAGCGCCTCGATCGCCTTGTGCAGCGCCTTCTCCACCGACAGATTCTTCCGCTGCTTCTTCGGCAATGGCTTCAGTCGTTCCAGCACCGCCGTAGCCGGCAGCTCGGACAACACATGCGCCCGAGCAACCAACTTCACCAGTGCGTCCGGATGATCCAGCAGTGCCTTCGTCACGGCCGAGTTCTCATCGGAGTCCAGAAACTCCAACAGCCTGGGCTGGCCGATCAGATGTGCCCAGTACGGGATCGGCATCCTGAGGTTGGGCTGCGCCACGAACTTCTTCAGCAACTGGGGACGTGCCGCCAACCTCTCGGCACCTGGGACATAACCTCCCTCGACGTTCATCCCCATGAAGGCGTTCGGGTTGTTCCGAGCCATTTCCAGCAGTGCAGCGTCATTGGCCATCAAGAATCGGACGAAATCCGTCCCAGCGCCAGGCCTGAGCCCAAAGCTGTCGTACAGGGCCGCGAAGGCACCATAAGATCCCTCTGAATGACTCCAAGCAATGAACCGCTCGTCATCAATCATCGCCTGCGTGAAGCTGGGGACTCCGGCCACCAATCTCGAGAAGCCCGCCTGCGCGTCCGCAAAGAGCAGAACAATGGGATTCACGTTCAGCGCACGCCTGAATCCTTCATTGTTATAGACCGTAGCAACAATTTCCGTAAATCGGTCCTTGTTCAGAATCTCAGTTGTCGCGGAGTGGTAGGAGGAATGGATCGGCATGCGCAGAAATGCCCTGAGCACTTCAGGAGCCGCGAGCAGATGCCGTTCACGAACGTTATCGCGAAGGTTCTTCGTCCTGTCGGACAACAGGCGCCGATACTCATGCGGCGCGGTCAGCAAGCCGGTATGGTTCGCGATCGCGGTAGCAAAATCCGGCTCCTTCACCAGAGGGTTTCGCAGATCCGGGCGATTGGCTACGGCAGCCCTCAGGACCGGATCCGCGTCCAACGCCGCCTGCGCGGCCCGGAATGCCGGCAGATCCGGCAACCGCACCGGATCAGCAACGGCCGGGGGCAACGCGGATCGCAGTTCATCTTCCAGGTCCGCGTCAGATACCTTGTCGTAGACTTCCGGATTGTTCGAAATCTGCTGTGCGACCGCCGGGTTCCCCGCCGCGATCCCCAACAGCGAAGGATTCATGACCAAGCGCGTCGCCAGCGCAGGGCTCTCCACCAGCACATCAGCCAACCGCGGAACGTTCGGCTCACCCGGTACGGTCGCCAACACGTCCAACAGGTGGAGGTTCTTGCTGACTGCCTCCAACAGACCCGGCGCCACTACCACGGTCCGCATCGCCAGAGCGTGTCGCAGCAGTGCCGACAGCAAGTCGCGGTTCCGCAACAACTCCCACTCGGCATCGGAAAACTCGCGACCCGATCGATGCCGTTCGAGGATCGCCTGATTCAGTCCCCAATGGTCAGAAAGCATCGTGACCAACTGAACCGGATTGGAATCACGAAGAATCAACTCACCGTACTTCGGAATTTCCACAAGCGCCAAAGCCAGAAATGAGCGAGCGTTCCCTACCGCCCGTTGGACAAGTTCGACTCGACGCCCACCGTCCATGTCGACCCTGCTCAAGCGGGACAACACAGTGAGCCCGCGCGGTGTGGAGAAAATATTTTCGCGCAGATTACGCGAGTTCTCCATCGACGCCACTACATCCGGATACTGAATCAGCGGATCCAACAGCTCCGGTTGCTTGGAATAGGCCAGTACATCCTCGGCGTGCACGCGCGAGAAGCGATCCAGAAACGCGGGGGCGTCGGCAAACACCCCGATCAACGCGGGACGTACCAGGACCAGACTCCCGATGAGCCGCCGACTGATGCCGCCGGCCGCCAGTCGTTGGTCGGTTATCGTGTTCAGGACCAACGGCTGGTCCAACAAGCTCCCCAACACATCCAGTTGGTCAGGCAACGACTGGGGTGCTCGCCTGATGAGCCACTCCGCCAGGACCGAAGCTGCCCTTTCGCCGGACCACGCGGGATGCTGGGCAAATCGCCGGTACGCCTGTTCCATCCGATGCGTCAGACTTTCGGCCACTTGCGACGGAGCTGACTCCTTCCAGGTTGCCTCGTAGTCGGCCAGGACATCTTGAGCATGGGTAGCCAGTTCCTCCTTGACCGACGCCGTCACAAGCGCCCGATTCGAGTCACCGGACCCGCCAGGCCTGCCGGACCGGTCGCGCCTGCCCGAGGACCTCGGGGCCGCGCCCCCACGGACCCGAAGTACGTTGTCACCCGTAGTCGGCTGCTCGTCCTCGTCCTCCGACTCGCTGCCCTGGTCGTCGTCGGTATACAGGTCGTCCTGGGGCTCGTCGTCGAACGTGTCCGGTCCCAATCGCTCGGAGGTATAGGAGCGTCGAGCGCCAAAGTGGATTTCGGACCCGTCGTCCTGAGTAGGCAGATCCGCCGGCTCGACGTTCTCGCGCCCTTCCCCTGGCCGCGACGACGCGTCGTCCACCTGGCCGGCACCGGAAGTGCTCGGTATCGGCTGCTCGGGTACGGCCAGGTTCGAGGAGCGCACCGGTTCGCTGGGCCGCACGTCCAGTACAACCTCGGCCCGCCGCTGATCGTCGCCTACCCGCGTTACCTCAGCAACCTGCCCACGACCCTCGGCACCGAGATTGATGTTGATCGTCTTGCCGGCGAGATCCGGCTGTCGCCTGATTTTGTCGGTGAGCACATCGCGCACCGCGGCAGCCCGCTGATTTCCGGTGTCCAGAGCCCGCCGACTACGCACGGACTGGGCAAGCGGATTGTTCCCCGCCCAGAGACCCGCTCCGTTCCCGTACCCGGTCACGGTTACCCGGACAGCGGCTCCGGGATCGTCGCGCAACACCGACACGATCTCCTGAACAAGCCGGTCGAGCTTGCCCGCCTCCACAGCGGTTACGGTCTTCGACTTCTCGCCGAACCGCACCACCGTCCGCGAACGGGGACCAGGCGAGGTAGTGGCCCCGACCTGATGCTGCCTGTCGCGAACTTCCGTAGCCGCAAGGGCATCCCGAACGACCTTGACGACGACGCCAGGCCCCGAAGGCGCTGACACTCGCCGCACGGACCCACCCGTCGGCGGAACAAGTTGCTCGGCAAGCGCCTCGTCAAGTCCCCGACCCCGCAGGTTTTCCCGAACCTTCCCCATCAGGAAGGAACGGACCGCTCCTTCCTGGGCGCGGCCATCGTCCACACCGGAGTTCCCGGCGCCGCCGAGCCGTCCGATCCCCGATCCGGTGATCTCCACTCTCGGCAACGGTTGACTGTTACCCGATTGACTGCGATCCACGATGTCGGCCAACCACCACGCCAGAGCATTCAACTCCTGGGCCGGCATGCCGGCGTAGGTCGTATCGTGTGGTTCAAAGGTGTGGGTGATGTCACGAGGGGTTCCGAAAACGCGCCATTGGCCGTTCCACAGGATCGCGGAATCCTTCGTGATAGCCACGACTTTCGTTGCCGCAATAACGGGAACAGAGACGCCGTAGGCCTCAAGCGTGCGCTGGAAGTCGTACGCGATGCCTCCAGGACCGTCGATCCGCGCCGTACTACAGGCAATCAACGGGACCGAGGTCAGCTGACCGGATTCGTGGAGCCTCCGGAATTCCGGCGAGTTCATCAGCGCCACCGCGAGAGCGGTTCCGCTCACCCGCGCCAGACCGGCGGAGGTCGCCAGACCACCACCGTGGCCGACAACGTAAAACGGCCGGGACCCAGCAAGGTCCGCGACCACGGGATCGATCAACCGGCCCCACTCGGTTTCCGGCAGGTCCCACATTGCCGTGGCGCGCTCGGGTGTGAACTGCTCGTCAAGGATACGCGTAGCGCGCAACCCACCTCCGGCGGCCCACACGTGCGCGAATCCCCGGTCCTGAGGCATCATTCCGAGCAACAAGCCGACTGTCGCACCATCTCGGCCGGCAAGGATCTCGTCTGTGTAGGCATCCAGGTTGACCAGCCGAGGCGGCTCGTTCGGATGGGCGACGGCCTCACCGAAC
The DNA here is from genome assembly GCA_036268955.1 of Pseudonocardiaceae bacterium. Taxonomy (GTDB): domain Bacteria; phylum Actinomycetota; class Actinomycetes; order Mycobacteriales; family Pseudonocardiaceae; genus CAJCJE01. Next base: position 35,298 of record DATATE010000170.1, on the reverse strand, counting down.
TCGTTCATCGTGGCATTCAGTCGACCGATGACCTTGGCACCGCGCAATCCGTCGATGCCGCTCGCCAAGACGCGAGTTCCGCTCCCGTCCATGACCGACCACTGTCCAGGCTCGCTGCCCAAGAAGGAGACGGGTATGTCGTTACCCCGGTCCGACACGAGGAACGTGGACATCTCGCCGCTGTACGCGTACACCGAAACGACACCTGGCGACAGGTTGCGCAGCTCGTGGCTGAAATCCGCGGCTCCGCTGCCGTCCGCGGTATGGGGAGCCAGGAGCACCACCGGGCGTCTGCCGCCACCGCCGGTGAACGCCGCACGGAACGCGTCGGTCTGGCTGACGGTCCTGGCCAGCGTGCGACCGTCAACGGCGAGATGTCGACCGTTGCCGTCGGTGATCTCGAACCGTTCCGTGTGCTGGCCGCCGGCTTTGCCGGCCACGACGAAGAACGGGTTGTCGTCCTCGCTCCACGGCGAGTCCGATCCCCACAACTTGGATGAGTCGAGGGCACCCCTGGCAGTGGAAGTCCCTGGTTCCATGGTGAACAGCGTGTTGCCGGACCAGGACAAGCCGGTCAAGCCGGCGCCGTCCCGAAAGACGTCCGCGGGAAAGACGTTGCTTTCCTTCGCGACCAGGCTGATCCCGGACGGGTTGTTCTCGAAGTCGGTCAAACCGAAGGAAGGTACTCGTGCGGGCGTGAACTCGGTTCGGGTGCCCTGCGCGTCAAGACCATGCAAGGCGCGGTCGCCGCTTCGGCGACCCCAGCTCGAGAAAGGCCAACTCGATTGCCCACTGCGCCGCTGACCCGTCGATCGGTCGGTCGGCTCAATGTTTGCCTTGGGCGGCAACGGCATCTGCCGATGAGCATCTACCGACTCAGCCGCGCGATCGACCGCCGGGCCTTCCTTCACCTCGGTCGGTGTCACGGAGTTCGTGGATGCGGGTTCGGGCAGGGAACCCACACCCTGTGAAGTCCGCTCGATCAGGAAGAGATGCCGCGGCATAAGGGATGCGCCCGGTTCCGAATACCTGGTCGTGTACAAGGACGCATCATCGTGGACCCGCGGCCCGCCGGGACGAGCAAAGATTGTATTCAGATCCTCATATTCGTCGGCCAGTCCAATCAGATGGCCCAACTCATGCGCGAATGCGCGCGCGGGGAGATCCATTCGCCAAGTCAAATGCCCAACCCTGACGTCGGGATCGTTGACGACGACCACAGTCTGATGCGCACTCTCAGCAGAATCTACAAAATCTACCGTAAAATGAAACTGATCCCCAGAAGGAAGACCATAGCCTTTATTGAAAAGATCATTAACGCCAATCAAGGCACGCACCTTGAGCGTCCTGATATCTTCTTTCGAAGCACCCGATTTGGACGTGTCGAGATGTACCCTTACCGTGTAGTCCTGAACGTAACTTTTATCGATCTTGAACCGTCGAAGATCGTATTTAATGGGACCCTTATATCCATCTATGCCACTGCGGGCGTACTGATCAATCCAAGGTTCGGTTCTTTCAGTCCTAACGACCGATACCGGAGCGAGCAGGCGATTACTCTCAATATCCTTTTCGCTGACCCGATTCCCCTTGGGCTCGAACCAGTCGGCGGTCGGCGCTTCGCTGTGTCGCCAAGAATCATCATCGAGCGGGCTACGCGGCGGCTCATGCAGAGCCGGAACGGCCAACCTGGCCAATGCCTCGGACCAGCCACGCTGGATTTGCTCCCATTCTTGCAATTTTTGCATAGCCGCTTGTTTGCGATGATCAAGGTCTTGATCTATCTCCAGTACGGTCTGACGAAGGAGATCCAGCTGTTCATCGGAAGTCTGCTCGTCCTCCCTGGATCCTGGCCACAACTCATCTATGGCCCCATCAATTTCTTCACGAATGGCTCGGACCTCGGCCCATGCCTCCGCAACACTGCGACGAACGTCGGACAAAGCCGTTCGCGGCCAAACTTCCAGGGCCTCCTGCTCAACACGCTCCGGATCCGTTTCACCATCATCATGGAGCAAACCCTGCGCCACAACATAACTGATATCTTCCAAATCTTCGGAAGGAAGATGCGACACATCGCCAAGACGATCAACAATGACCCAGGCCGCCCTGCCGAGCAGATCGTCTCGGTCGCCCCGCGCATCAACCACCGCACGCGCATCAGCGATACGCTCGTCCCAGGTCAGCTCTTGCGACCCACTCTCCTCGCCAGGCTGCGAAGGCTCAGCTGGTTCGGGCAAAGCCGCTCGCTGCCAAGCTTCCAAGGCGAGCCGGACAACATGCACCGGGTCCGTTTCACCGTCACCGTAAACCAACCCGTCGGCAACAACGTAACCGATATCATCCAAACTCTCCGAAGGAAGATCTGGCACGTCGCCCAGATAACTGACGATCGCCCAGGCCGCTCTCCCGAGCAATTCATCACGATCGCCCCGCGCGTCAACAACACCCCGCGCATCAGCGACACGCTCGTCCCAGGTCAGCTCCCGCGACCCACGGCCCTCACCAGGTTCCGAAGTCTCAGCTGAGGGGGCCGCGCTCCAGGGAGCGCTCGTATCCGAAGGTGTGTTAAGCGGAGAATCGAAGCTCCTAGCCAGGTCAGACGCACGCGACTCCGGCCCTACTTCTTCTGGGTGTACGGGGTTGCGCCGGCGCACCGTGGCCCCCTCGCGCGCCGCGCTTGCTGCCGGACGCGCACCGTTGGCCAGGGCACCAGGCGGTCGGTCGCGAACCTGACTGCGGAGTTCATCGAGCGCCCGCTCGTCGCCGTGGACCTCGCGCCTCGGGGCAGAGTCGTCTCCAGGCAACGGAAATTCTCTGTGAGATCTCCTCGTCTGATGGTCGTCGAACTCCGAGTCGCTCGGGCCCTGGCCGTCGCCGATCGAATCGGACCCGTCCGTCAGCTCGGCGTCGTCCTGTCCTTCCTCTTGCCGGGCTGCTCGCGTGGACGTGGCTCCGCCACCGATACCGCCGCCGCGTCCGCGCCCCCCACCCGCGAAGGCCAATGTCTCAGGATTCCATGGCGGCGGTTGATCGATGTCATCGTCGATCAGCCGGACAGTGACATCTCGACCGGCGTCATCGGCAACCACCCGGCCTCGCGCCGCCCCGCGCACATTCGTCAGGGGAAAGACCGCATTGGCCAAGCTGCCGTCGCTGTCGGCGCGACCGAGAGCCAAGATGTGTGCCTGGAAGCTACCGACCAACCGTTCACGGAGAGCGATCGCGCGGGCGTTGCCTGTCGTCTGGCCGGCGCTGCGCTGAAAAAAGTGACCGTTGCCGAGGCCGGTGATGTCGACTTGTGGCAACACCGGTGTATTGCCATCGTCCACATTGTCGCTGTCCAGCCTGAGTTTGACCTGCTTGGCCAATGACTTGGCGAACTGCTCCAACTCAGGACCCAGACGAACATTGCGCTCGTCCTTGTCCTGCTTGTCGAATCGATAGACGACCGAAGCCGGCGGCTTCGTGACCACCGGATAGTGGACCTCCCCCATCCACTTCCACGGTTGACCGTACGGATCGTAGGCAAAGTGACTGCGTACAGCCTCCGGGACGTCCACCGCGACGGCGCCGGCCATCGCGAACCCGACGCTACTGGTCGACTCAGCCCGCTCGACCTTGACAAAGGTGACCAGATCCGCGAGATCCGGCCGGCTCCGGATGAACTCGAACGCACTGTTCCAGATCAACTCCGGGTTGCTGTGCTTCTTCACCAGGTCAAGCGCTGCCGGCAGGTCCAGCACGCCACCGAGGTTGGCCAGACCATGGCTGAGCGCGTGGACAACGTACTTGGCGAGTTGAAGGGTCTCTGCCCGGCCGGTGAGGGACTGCTGAGGTTGAGCAGGTCCGCTGAGCCAGCTCAAGGTGCCAACCCGCTCGATTCCGCTCATCGCAGGCACGTCAGCAAAGGACTCGAAACCTAGATGACGCACGAACTCAAATACGGCGATAAGCCCACCTCGGTGCATTGTCGACTGGCGCTTGACCACTCCTTCATGACTGCCTTCATAGTCCTCGCTGTTCAGCACCTGCGGTAGCAAATCACCTCGGCGACGCCGGTAGTTCTCATCCATCTGGTCGAGATAACGTGAGGTGAACGGATGCCCAGAGGGAATGACGAACCCAGCATTCGTAATCCCGAGCACACTATTGTTACCCTCATCGACCAACATTCGGAAGCTGGAGTCCGATTCGCCAATATTTTCCAGATCATCGAGCGAACCGACCTCGTTGTCACCGTCGGTATACATACCTCCGAATCGGTGCAATATCTCGACACGCAACAGGTCGCTCGCGGCGGCGAAACCGCGACCGATACCCTTGGCCATCTCGGCGTTGTAATACCGTCGAAGTTGCATCGGCTCATCGCGATGAAAGACCTCGTCGACGTTGACCAACCTGACATTGTTCTCGCGCGCCCAGGCAGTCATCTCCCGAACACGCGGCGAGGTCGGATCGTTGATCTCGGCGCGTGAAACATCGGTCCACAAAAGGAATCTGGTGTCGCCGCCGAGGCGCGTAGCAGCTCCGCCGAAGTTCTGCCGGAAAGTCGCCCTCGCGCCTTCGTCCTCGTACAGCGGCCCGCCCAGCCAAATCGAGTGTACTAGGCGCGGCAGTTCCATCTGGTCGGGAAGCGTCTCAGACGCGTTCGGCGCCCACTGCGGATTCCTGGTCTGAAAAACAATCGTCGAGCCGGTATTCGGCAATGCCATGGTCAGGATGTCGGGCATGGCAGCACCCAGCAGATCCAGCCTGTCCAGCAGAACCATACGCTGCCGCGCGGTCAGGTTGGACTGCCGAACGCCGGCCAGGAAATACGGAACATCGGGTTGGGCGTTGATGAATCCGAACAGGTCCGGCCCCAGAACCCGATCACGCTCCGCCGCGTGTCGGGGGTCAACCTCGGATTTGAGATCCGCTACCAGTTGATCCGAATTCTGGTATAGGCCATCCGCCCTGACCGGCCGGGACGACCCCCCAGATGGCCTCGTCGTGGCCGCAGTGTCGGTACCGACCGTACTGGGCCTCCGACGGCTCGACAGACTGGCCCTCCCCAGACCGAACGACAACCGGCTCTGCCGCTGGGCCGAGCCATAGAGCATCTCGACGTCCTGTGCGATTCCCTGCTCGTCGGACGAACTCGTCGAGGTGGGAAGGAACAGGTAGGAGCCGTGCTTGGGCAGCGAGGCCAACCGCCCGGCCTGGGCATCAAGGAAGACGATCGATCCGTCCTCGTGATGGATGGCGTTGACCACATGCGGCTCTCGATCAGCGGCATGGATGAACACCAGACCATGCGAGCCTGGCCCCTGCTCCATCAACCACTCGACGATCTCCTCCGGGCCACGCACCTGCTGCGCGGTTCCATGGAAATACTGTTCGACCAGAGTGCGCGACTGGGGTTGGTGCTCCGGGCTCGGGAAGAACGTCCGCCCCGAGAGCGTCTCCACGACCGCAACGGCGACATTGACGCAGTTGACCAAGTTCCCCGGTTCATCGGCGTTGTAGCGATGCGAATTGAGGTCGAGAAGGTGTGGGAACTGCTCCCGCAAGAATCTGATGGGTTCCAACGCATGCGCCTCGAACCGCTCGTGCCAGTACACCTCGCGGTCGCTCGGGAAGTCCCAATTCTGGCCATCAGAACGTGCCGGGTACTGATAGACACTGTCGGCGATGCCACGCGCGATCGACACGAGTTCGTGCGGAAGCGACTCCTGGTTGGGCTCATAGTCTTCTTGCCGTGGGCGCTTGGCACTCGGGCCTTCTCCGATGTGCTGCTGGCTCGACCGCTCCTCGTCCCGAGGACGCTTCAGGCCGCGTGACACGTCGTGATGCGGTGCTCGCTTTCCGTGGTCGATACCGAACGGCGACGGCGACTCGCCGCGGTCGGTCCGGCTGGTGGGGTGCTGGGTGGTCCAGTCCTGCACGAGCGCGTGCGACATGACCTGAGCCGCGCCAGGCCCATTGTGGAGGTACTCGGCCGCGACGATGGCGGTGAAGTCGCGGACGGGGAACTGCTGTTGGTTGTCGGTTGCCTGATTCACCAGATGCCGCGCCGTGTCTATCGCGTCCTGCACGTGGCTGGTCGACACGCCGTTGATGTTTCCGTGGGACGTCGCGGGCACGAACCAGTAGGAGTTGCTGGTGGTGGGAAGCGGGACCGGCAGGCCCGTAGCGGGATCCGTGAAGACGGACTTGTTCCCGCTCCAGTGGGCGGTCAGGGCACGGATCGCGCCATCCTGGCCAGGGTCGGTGTAGAAGACGGTGCCACGGCTGCCCGGTTCCATGGTGGCGACGAGGTCGCTGATCTTCTCCGGCCCGGACAGCTGCCGGACCTGGCTGTCGAGGACCGTGCCTGGCGCATCGTCGGCCTGGGTATCAGGTGGTGGTTGTGCGAGTTGGTGGTGCTGCGGCGTGTAGCTGGTGCGGGGTTGGGTGGTGCGGGATCCGGTGGTCGAGTTTGGTGGCGCGTTGGCCTGGTGGGTGGGTGGAGTGCGCATGCCGAGTTTGCGCGCGGCGTCGTTCTGGACGTGGGGGACGAGGTCTCGCAGGTCTTGCTGGGCATGGTCGAGTTGCTCGCGGGTGTCCGGGGTCGACTCGGCGGCGTCGGCCTTGCTGGCGTTGGTGTAGCGGATGACCGCGAGTGTGACGTCGGGGTTGTCGGAGAGTTGGAAGGCGTCGTCGTCGGGTGAGATGTAGTAACTGACGCTGCCAGGGTCACCGCTGCGCGCGGCGCGGTTCTCCGACTGGATGTCGATGTCACGGGAAATACCGGAGTGGGCTGTCACCCGCACATGCAGGCCGCCGAGTTTCTTGGCGGCATCGCTGACCGGGATGTCCACCCCACGCGCGCCCTGCATGTTGATGACCAGCACCTTGCCCAGCTCACCCGCGTGCTCGACCGCCGCCTTGAACGCCTCCTCCCGTTTCTTGCCCTGCTCAAGGAACCACCGAGCGTCGATCTTCACGTGGTCGACGTCGTTGGCCTTCAAGCGGCGCGAGATATCCTCGACAAGGTCGTTGCGGTGCGCCAGGATCAGCTGCGGCTGTTTGGTCCCGCTCTGCATGTGCTGCACGTGCTCGGCGATGGTGTCCAGCTTGGTTTTCAGGTCAGGGCTGACGTGATCGTTGTCGGTGCGCAACCGCGACGTGTAGTAGCGCGGGACGTCCGCGATCGTGTCGGACAGTCCCTTCGAGGCGAACAGCTCGTTCTTGCCGTTCGCGGTCCCCGAAGCACCAACGACCGTGGAGTACGCGGGTTTCTTGTACAGTTCTTGCGCGGTCACGGTCGTGCTGTTGGCCGGATCGTCCCGGACGGTCAGTCCGTGCGATTCCTCGATCGCCTGCGCGAGCCCACCGTTCCACCGGCTCTCCGACGCGGTTTCCGGGTTGTACAGGACCTCGTGCGTTACCTGGTCGATGATGTAGATCTTGCCATCGTGCCGAACATAGTGGACGTTCTCCTGATACTCCCACTTCGCCGAGGCGGCCATGTTCAGCCTGGTGACCTCATCCTCGGACAAGGGCTCGCCGCGCAGCAACTCGATCTTGTCTCGTCCTTGCTCGGTCAGCCGGGCCGGACCACCCACCTGGTCCACCTTGCGACCGAAGTCGGCCTCGTTCAGCCAATGCCCCATGCTGTTGTCGATGAATTCCCTGGCCGACTTCACCGAACCGGCGAGTTCATCAGAGGCGACTCCGCCTTTGTCCTTGTCGACTCCTTCGCTGAGGATGTAGCTGCTGTTGGAATACACGAACGCCTCATCGAGTTCGTCGATGCTGGCGTGAATGCCCCTCGTGAGGATGCCGTCGGTGGCGTCGCGCTGGCCGGGCACCTTGCCGGTCTTCAGGTAGGTGAACCCGACGTCCTGGCTGGTCCCGATGTAGATGGTGGGCTTGCCATCCTCCGGCGGAGGTGGCGGCTTGTCGGAGTTCATCCGGTGGATGTCGAAACCCAACGGCTCCAGCAGCTCCTTGTAGTTATCAAGCTCCCGGTCGGCGAGATTGCCTCGGGTCGTGATCATGTGCGTGGCCATGACGCCCGGACGCAGCGCCTGCCGGGCGGCATCCACCATGAACAGGAACGACTTCCCCTCCCCCGCGGCCATGTTGACCACATGACCCTTGTTGAACGCTTCCGAGGCGTCCAGCTGCGTCCACCGCAGCGAGACTCCCTTCTCGCGGCGCAAGGCCTCGTAGATGCCGGCGATCGCGTCCTCACGCGACCCACGCAGCAGATTTTTCAGTTGTTCCTTGCTGATCCCGGTCAGCCGCTCATGGTCGGGGATATCGGGGTGGGAGCGGCCCGCGATGTCATACAGCGTCCTTGCCGCGTCATGGGACTTGTTCGCGCTGGCCAGCCACGCCTCGTAGCTCGCCGAGTCGACCTTGTCCCCGGTTTCGGTCCAGCCACCTTTGCCGTCCGGCAACAACACCTTCGGCTCCGGCAGGCGGCGCCCGTCATCGCCGCGAACCTGGCGATACGCGATCGTCTCGCCGGTCTTGAGATCCTGCACCTTCTCGTTCTCCGGCCCGAGCACCTTGTCGTCGTCACCGGTTTTGATCACCTGGACCTCGCCGGGCTTTTCTCGGGGCGGTGACCAGCGGCCGTCAAGGCCCCGCTCATAGCTGATGCCCGAGTCGAGCACGATGTGCCGCAGCTCGTTCCGGCTGTCGAACACGCCCCTCGCGCCCGCCGGCACCTCGACCCGGTGCGGCTGCCCATCCGGTCCGGTCCTGGTCTCGAACGAGCCACCGTGGTCGGACACGTGCCAGCCGGTCTCGTTTCGGGTCCACAGGGTCCCCTCGGCGACCTTCTCGTCCGGCCTGACCTGGTCGGGCACCTGATCAGCTGGGCGCACGGGGTCATCGAGGTGTGCGGGGTCATGCTGCTGCGCCGTGGCGCTCTCGTGCCGCGAGTCGGTTCCCGGATGCCCACCGCCCGACGTGGCGCGGACCGACTCGGCGGCTCGGTTGCCGGGCTCGGGGCTTCGCTTGGGAGGAGCGGGCGGCGCTGGCAGGCGCTGACGACCGGTTCCCGACTCATTCCGAACAGCGGTGTCTGGCCCATCTCGGGTAATGGTCGAGGACACGATTACCTGGCGCCTCAACTCGTCCGAGTCGAAGTTGCCTCGTCCCCCAGACCTGGCATCAATCGTGATGTCATCAACCCTGACCGGGTTGGCTACCCCCCGCTGATGTCGCGCCAGCGCATCCGCAAGCATCCCCCGCAAGGTGACCGCGACCGAGTCGGCCCGATTCTTCCCGGTCCTCACAGCGGATCCAGATCCGAACAACCCACCCTTCCGCCCATTCCCGTATCCCGTTACGGCGACCCGAATCGTGCCCGAACCATCACGCCGGAGGTCGACAGCAGTTTTCGCCAACTCCGTGGCCAGGTCGGACAACTGTCGCATATCGCGCATGGGGAACACATGCGAACCTTGATCAAACGAAAATACCGCCGAAGGTGGCGTCGTCTCGTGATCCCTGGCCAAATCTGCCGGCTCGACCCGAGGACCGCTGGTCACCCCTGTCGGCTCAACCTCATGACCACCCGTTGGTTCCGGCCGCACGTCGGCCGACCTCGCATCGTTCGTGGACGCGGGCTTGGGCAGAGAACCCACGCCCTTTGAAGTCCGCTCAACGAGGAAAAGATGGCGCGGCAGGAGTGACGAGCCAGCTTCCTCATACCTATTCGTGTACAAAGAAGCATCATTGTGGACTCGCGGGCCACCGAGTCGGTTAAATACCGTCGGCTGCACGTACTCGTCATTCAATCCAATGAGATGACCCAGCTCATGCGCGAGAGTAGCCTTGGAGGTTCCGAGTGACCAGTTCCCAGCATCCTCCCAGACGTCGAGCCCGTCCCGGACGGTCACAATTCGATGCGCGTTCGCAGCAGATTCGACGAATTCTACAGTAAAGTGAAACTGATCCTTCGAGGGAAGCCCATAACCTTTGTTGAACAGATCATCGACACCTTCCAATGCACGAACTTTTAGCTCATCAATTGCATCGCTCGTACTTTGCGCATCTCTCGTACCGTGCGCACTCAGATCCGATGTGTCGAGATGAACCCTTACCGTGTAATCCTGTACATAAGTATCTTCAACTTTGAACCGTCGGAGATCGTATTTAAGATCAATGGCATAGCCGCGTATCACGTTGGTTTCATCCTGAACACGCCAGGGTGACATTAGTTCAGTTTCGATGACTGATACCGGAGCGCGCAGGCGATTGCTGGCAATATCCGCTTCACTTACCCGATCCGCCTTGGGATCGAACCAGTCCACGGCCGTCGCTTCGCTGTGGCGCCAGGAGTCGTCGTCGAGCGGGCTGCGCGGTGGTTCATGCACGGCCGGAGCGGCCGCCTTGGCCAATAGCTTGGACCACTTCTGCTGATGATCCTGCAAGTCCTTCAGGTCTTGCACGGCATCCTTTTCGCGATCATCAAGTTCTGGATTCCGCTCCAGTACCGCTTGACGAATAGTGTCGCGCTGATTGACAGGCGGTGGCTCGTTCCGCGAACTTACTCCCTGTCGATCTACCGCCGCCCTGTTGACTTCATCGTTGATTTCCTCACGAGCGGCTCGAACCTCGGTCCACGCCGCCGCGACATGAGTACGAGCCTCTGACAGGACCGCTCGCGACCAGACCTCCAACGCGCCCCGCTCATTACCATGAGCCAACTCGTGAGCAACAACATACTTGAATTTATCCAGCTCGTCGGGTGCATGAGAATTGTATTCTGCACCCAGATGATCAGCAACCAGATCGTCTGCCTCAGCGAGCAAGATCCTCTTGTTGGACAGGTCTCGAACCTCCACTCGTGCCGCGGCAACGCGCTCGTCCCAGGTCGGTTCCCGCGATCCATCGTCCGCACCGTGCGAGGATGATCCACTTCCCTCGCCGTGTCGGACAGGCATGGCTGAGGAGTCCGCGCCGGCACGAATACCCGTACCCCGAGGGGGGCCATACGGAGAGTCGAAGCTCTTGGCCAACTGGGACGCGCGCACGTCCCGATAGATCGAATCTTGATCCAGGTGCAGGTTATGGGCAACCTGGTAAACCATGCCGTCATACTTGGCCCGCGCGGCCACCAACTGAGGATCCGTGGCCCCGCGAACCTCCGAGAACGCCGGCGGCTCGTGGTACCGCTGGACGATCGCCGTCGCCTCACGCAACAGATTCTTTCTGTCCGGCAACCCGTCAACGGACGCCTTCACGTAGCGACGATCGGTCGCGCCCGATACCGGCCCCAGTTCCTCGTGCCCACCGGACGAAACGTTCGTGTCAGTGGCCGCCGGACGCTCTTCGTTCGACCGGTCCGGGGTCGACCGCGGTGGCGCATCGACCTTGTCCACCGAACGTGGCGCGGAGACCTCGGTCGCCGGGTGGCCGTCAGCCGGCGGATCAGCTGGTCGCACCGAGGCAGGCCGTTCCGTCGCCGGTTCGGCACCGCGAGTCGTCCGAACCGGATCCGGTCCCGAGCCGATATCGTGGGCGTCCTTACTGCCCGACTCCATGCGTACCGTCGAATCGCTGCCGCCAACGCCCGACGACGCATCGCGACCGGCGGTGGGCGGGGTCGGGCTGTCCGACCCGACGCGGGCATCGGACCCGTCCCGCAACGACGGAGCATCCGGCGAGGTGTCAAGTCTGGCCGAATTGACATCGCTACCCGAGGACACCAGATCAGCCTTCGGCGTGATCGGTCCTTCGACCGCCGGCCCGGTACCGCCAGTTGCCCTGACCACGTCCGGCCGGGCGCCCATGTCGCCGGTGTCCCCACTGGATACCGTGCGCACCGCCGGATCGCCACTACCAGAGTTCAACGACCCGTCATGCCCGGCAACCGACTGTGTTCCGCCAGCCGACTCGACGCGAACACCAGACCCCGTATCCAAGGACGACCCGCTCGGCGAGGTGTCGAGACGAGGAGAACTGAGATCGCTACCCGAGGAAACGAGGTCAACCTTGGGTGAACCGCCAGCACTGAGGTCCGATTCGAGAGCAGGGCCGGTGCTGGAGAAGGACCGGTCGCCACCCGCGGCCACAACTCCCGGATCGCTGGTCCGGACAACGGGACTGGTGCTGGGCATCGACCGTTCATCCACAGCCGGGCCGGTCTGGGTCTCCCGCGCCGGATCCGATCCTGGCACTCCTCCGACGGACGCCGGATTGTCCACAGTAGACTGTGGGGTGTCTCGAACGGGGATCGACGAGGACAGGTCTGCCGGGCTGCTCGCGGGGTCGGTCGCCATGTTCGGCCGGTCGACAGACACGTCAGACGGCACAACGGACGACGTCACGGATTGATCGGTCGTCGAGAAGTCGTTGGGACCGTTGCCACCCGCGACAGGCACATCGTGCGGAGCACCAAGGCCGGTCGCGTCCAGGCTGGACGGGCTGGACACCGTGGAGAGGGCGTCAAGGCCCGGTAGTCCGTTGCCGGAGACACCAAGGTCGCGAACGGCAGCAGGGACATCGTCGAAGCCGGGCAGCCCGCCGGTGGACGTGCCATTGGCGCCCGAGGTGGCATCGCGCACGGGAACAGGACCACCGCCGCCGGTCCCGCCGGGAGCGCGGACGTCCCCTCCGCTTCCTACGTTCGAAGGATTCGTGGGGCCGGACAGGCCGGTGGAAGCGGGCAGGTCCGATGGGGTGGTCGACAGGTTCGACAAGTTCGACGGATTCGAATCGTCCGGCAGTGGCGTCACCAGTTGGTTGGGCACGTTCTCCGGCCCCACCGAACCGATCTTTCCCGGTCCGTGGGAAAGCGGGTCATCGATCACCTTGTTGTCCGCCCCGGCGTCGGAGCCATGCGCTCCGTGCCGGTTCAGCAACCCCATCACAACGGCGTCCGTTACACCCAATCCCTCCTGGGACTTCGCCTCGGGGTTGTTCCCGCCGCCTTGAGCCAGGTTGAACACCGGTGTCATCGTCGCGGCGACACCGCCGCCGATCGCCGCGTTCACCACCTTGTTGTCGGCGAGGTTCTGGCCCTTCGGCAACGCCTTCACCCCGGAATGGAACGCCTTGTGCCCCAATGCCCCGGCAGCGCCCATCCCCGTCGACATCAGCAGCTGATCCACGTTGAAGCCAGGTGACCACCCCTCGGCCACCGCGATTCCCTGGTTGAGCAGATCCAACACAAACTGCTGACCCGCCCCGTTCAGCGCCAGCTTCGTCAGCTCCGCGCCGGTCTTGCCCAGCAATTCCTCTATCGCGCTGTTGAACTCCGCTCCCAGTTCGGCTATCTCCAGCAGAAATCGTTCCATCGCATCGCCGACCACCACCCGCGCGGCAGCGAGAAAACCCGACGCGAAGGGAGCCATCAGCGGGTTCGCCAGCATGAACAGCACGTCAACTGCTGTCATCGCGACGATCTGGAGGTCGAACACCTTCGTCTGCGAGGTGCTGTTCGCCAGATCGTCGAGCTGCTGTTTCATCAACATCGCGGCGTCGGCATTGGATTGGGCATTGTTCCGCAAACCCGAGACGAACTGCTGAAAACTGCCGCCTACTCCGTCGCTGATATTGTTCGAGACGCTGTTGATACTCGACTGCAACCCCGAGAGCGCGAGATTGAGATTGTCGGCGGTCGATCCGGTCCTGATCGCCAACTCTCTCGCGATGTCCTCGTCGACACCTGGATACAGGCCGCCGCAAACGACATCGAAGAACCAGCGGATCGAACTGGGAATATCCATACTCATGACGCGCTCACCACCGCGGGTCGCCACGAACCGGAGCGCAGGCCAGCCGCGCAGGACGCCAACTGCCACAAGCCGGCCATATCAACGACTCCTTTGTTCTCAGACGACCCGATCGGCGAACCCTCGCCGAACCCACATCAGGCGACTACGACGGCGGCACCGCATCGGTCCTCGGCGTCAACGGCGTACCCGACTGCGGAATCATCTCCGGTCCCTGCGACAGCGGCTGCCCAGGAACGGTCAGCTGCGACGGCGAAACCCAGCTGGTCACCTGCGGCGGTGATCCCGACGGCGGCACAGCGGGCGTCTCAGGAATGGCGGGAGTGGTCGGGGTCATGTCGTCCAACCTCGGCTGCAACTGCGAATAATCGTTAGAATTGTTGTTGTTATCGTTGTTGTTGTTATTGGAATCATTATTGTTATTGTTATTGTTATTGGAATTCGGATTGCTGTTGCTGCTGGTGGGCGGCGGTTGGGCCACGAACGAGTTGAGCATGTTGATATTGTTCTGCTCAGTATTCGTAAACAGGAATGCCATGTTCTTGACACCGTCAGCGGTCTGCAGGAGAGCTTTCGCCAGGCTGTCCATCCCGGAGGTGAACTGGTCCATGCTGGGCGTGAAGTTCTCTTTGAAGCTGTTGACGTCCTGGCCGTTCCCCAGGCTGTTGTAGAGACCGTTGGCATCCGACTGAAAGTCTCCGTTGACCATGTTCACCGAATTGGAAATGTCGTTGAACCCGTTGGCACCATCCTGCAGACCATCCGGGTTGACCCAGAATCGGCTCATGACTCGCTCCTTATTCCTGGCTCAGCAAACTGGTACGCGAACGTGGATCGGCCGGCAGCATCTTGTCGAAATCGACGGTCCCCCGCACCATTGCCTGCGCGTCGAGCCCGGCGGGCAGCATCGGAGCCATGAGTTGCGCGGACTCGTTCAGTGCCTGCTCCCTGGCCTCACCGAGCGTCTCCATGATCACCGCGGCCAGTTCGATCGGCGTCATGCGCTTGTACGCGCTGGTCGGGAACTTCATCGCGGTGACCTCACCCTGACGGCCCACCGTCACCGAGACCACCCGCCGAGGCGAGGTGGCCGTGCAGGAGATCTCAGCCATCCGACGCTGCAGTTCTCGGGTCTGTTCCCGCACCTGCGCGTACTTGGCCATCAGCTGCTCGGCCCGCTCAACATGTCCTGACGTCATGACGACCCTCTCCTCCTAGTGGCTTTGTGATGCGTCACGGGTAGCGACGACTCGGTCATCCCACTGCCGCCAAGCCGTGTGCAAAGGACACTTCGGCCGATCCCGACGGGGTCAACCCGCCAAGGTCCGCCGCGGTGAGGGTGCGTGACGCGGCGGTCGTGGCGAGCTGATAGACGAGTTCCTGGGCGGCGAGTACGGTCCGGCCGCCCGTGGTGGTCAGTTGCGCTTCGATGGCCTTGCGGACATCGTCGGGAACCTCGTGGCCGCGCCGCAGCAGCTGCCGAACAGCCAGGCTCGCCAGTTCACCGACGGTGTACTCGACGAGATCCCAGGCCTGGCCGAAACAGTCGCTGAGACCGGAGACCTTCTCGAACACGAACGCCATCCGGTCGGGCTCACCGATCATCATCACCGTGGGATCGGCAAGACGTTGTTGCATCGCGACGCCGATGGCTTCGAGAACCTCAAGGTCGACATCGTTGGACTGGGTGGCCCACTCGCCGTCGACGTCCACGACGAGCACTCCGCCCTCCGCGTCACCGAACACCGTCCGCACCAGGTGTTCGGCCTGGCCGGGCCATTGCGGGTGCAGGTCGTCCCCGATCGAGGTGTACACCAGTTGCCCGACGGGCAGCAGGTCCAACTCGGCAAGGCACTGTGCGTACAGGCGGACGATCTCGTGCCGTCCGCTGCCGGCACGACCGCGCACAGCCACGTTGGCCTGCGCCCCGAACGGGTTGCGGTTGCGCTTCAGCTCGCACAGCCGGAGCAGGTTGCGCCCCGCCGACTCTCGCAACGCCCGTTGGCCGGCCAGCTCGTCCATCCGTCGCCAGCCGCGACTGGCGCGCAGGGCCGCGACCGGATCCGCGTTCACCTCGGGCACTTCGGTGCGTTTCTCCGCCCGCAACTGCATGATGTCGGCACGGAGATCCTCGCCGGTCAGGCGACTCAGCTCGGAATCCTTGGTCGGCGGTTCGACGGCCAACCGGGACGCCTGGTTGTTCACCATCGATTCGAACAGCTTGCGGGCCACCCGGCCGTTGCCGAAGGTGCCGTCCTTGGGCACCAACTCGAAGAACGCGGTCAGCTGCTCCAGTCCGTCGTCGGTCAGCTCGTAGTAGTGCTTGCGGCACAGGTTGACGGTGATGGTGACGAGTTCCTCGACGGTGTAGTTGGGGAACTCGATCGTCCTGGTGAACCGGGAGGCAAGACCGGGGTTGGAGGCGAGGAAGCGCTGCATCAGCTCCGAGTACCCCGCGACGATCACCACCAGCTCGTCGCGGTGGTCCTCCATCATCTTCATCAGGGCGTCGACGGCTTCCTGCCCGAAATCCGGGCCGGAGCCGCCGGACTGCGCGGTGAGGGTGTACGCCTCGTCGATGAACAGCACACCACCGAGGGCCTTGGTGACCACCTCGGTGGTCTTGATCGCGGTGGCGCCGATGTACTGACCGACCAGATCCGCTCGGGCCACCTCGATCATGTGGCCCTTTGCCAGCACGCCGAGTTCGGCGAGCACGGTTCCGTAGAGCCGGGCGACCGTGGTCTTACCGGTGCCGGGCGGTCCGGCGAAGACGAGGTGCCGGCTCATCGGCGGCATCGGCAGGCCCATCTCCTTGCGGAGCTGGGACATGGTGATCAGGTTGATCAGGCCGGTGACCTCCTTCTTCACGCCGGTCAACCCGATCAGCGAGTCCAGCTCGGCGAGCGGACCGGCGAGTTCGGCGCCGCCCGCGCCACCGGAGTCCCGGTTGCCGAACGTGCTGTGCCGCTCCGCCGTTGGCTGGTCGGCGACCGCCGTCTCCTCCGCGCTGGAGATCGGCTGTTCGTCGGTGACCACGTTGTCGATCGACACCCGGTCGGAGTGCACCGTGTTGACCGCGAGACCGCCGTAGCCCTTCACGACGCATTGGCTGACCAGCACGGGCTGCTCGGTGTCCACCCGAATGCCGTCCTCGGCGCTGCCGACGACCTCGCATTCGGTCAATGATCCCCGACCGCCGGCCGTCACGTGGATGCCGTGTCGGCCAACGGCGCGGATCCGGCCACGTACCACCGTCAACGTTCCACCGGAGGTCACCCGGATGCCGTCGACCGGTGCGCCGACGAACTCGCCGTCCCGGACCACGATCTCGGCACCGTCGCCCACCAGCAAACCGGTGCCGCGCAACAGACACGAGGACAGGGTCAGCTGCGCACCGCGTACGACAAGACCGGCCTCGGCCTTGGAACTGATCCTGGTGTCGGTCACCGCGGCGCGGGAGGACTCGATGACCTCCAGGGCGACCGAGCTGCCGAGTTCCATGAGCGTGTCGTTGAGCAGAATCCGGCTGTCTCCGTTGACCGTGATGCCGCCGCCGGAGGACGCGGAGAGTTTCAGTCCGTCGAACTGGGCGGCGGACGCGGCGCGTACCAGCACGGCCCATTCGCTGGACCCGCCGATCGACATCGAGTCCAGATGCGCCGAGCTGGCGCCGTCGACGACAAGGCCGATGGGCGAGTCGGTGATCGTGCAGTCGACGAGGGTGGGCTTCGCCTTGCCGGTGATCTGAACTCCGTTGCGGCCTGCTCCGGTGAAGGCACAACCCTGCAGGGCCGCGGTCGACTCGTTGGTGAGGTGCGCCGACTGAGCACCGGCGCCGGTAAATGTGGAGTCCACAACAGACACCGAGCCGCGACTGGTCACATAGAGGTCGACGGCTTCGCTCTCGCGCACGGTCAAAGCGGTGATGGTCGCGGAGGCCTCCTGCTCGACGACCATCGCCGGCTTACTGGCTTCCTCGATCTCGCACTGTTCGATGACGATCCGTGCCTTGCCGTTGACACAGATCCCGTTGCCCTTGGTCCTGGCCACCGAGCATCGGCGCAGTACGAGCGAGCCGCGCTCGACCACCACGATGCCGGAGGAGGGCACGTCGAACACCTTGGTGTCCTCGACGGAGTTCGGGGACGGCGAGGCAACGACGATGCCGGCGCCACCAGAGTTGGTTATCGAGCAGCCCCGCAGGGCCACCAACCCGCGTTCCCTTGACACCACCGCCGTCCAGGAGGTCGCGGCCACCCGACACCGATCGAGCGCGGCCTCGCCACCGGTGACGTCCACGGTGGCTCGCGTCTCGTCGGAGGAGGTGAGCGTGAAACTGTTCAGGTGCGCGGAGCCTGTCGTGACCGTGAGCGCACTGCCCGTGCGGGCATGGACCTCGACGGTTCCGTCGCCGTCCTCGGCGGTCAGCGTGATTTCCTTGTCGATCACCAGGTTCTCTTCGTAACGACCGGGCAGCACGTTGATCGTCGAGCCGCTGGACGCCTGCGACAGGGCCTGGGAAATCGTCGCGAACGCTCCCGGTCGATCGGAGCCAACCAGGAAGATTTGCCGACTCATCAACTGTCACCTCGTTCGGTCGAAGCATCCACAGACACCAAACCGGGCAACGCGTCGAATCGCTGTACGCCGAGCACATCGATTCGACGCTGCGGCTTCTCCGCCGCCCAGCGTTCAACCTGTCGCAGCAACGTGTTGGTCGCCAGCTCATCGAGGGACACCCGGCTCGGATCCACTCGGCCATCCGAGTCGATCTCACCGGCCGCCAGCTCGCGCAGCATCAGCTGACCTCGCGCGCCGTCCTTCGGCTCGACGATGTCGAGAACCTTGAAGCTCGTGCCGGGTACGAACAGCACCCGATCGGCGATGCCGTCGGTCTCGGGCTCAAGGAGCTTGGTACGTCGGGCGGTCATCGCCCAGAGCAGCACGTCGTACTCGCCCTTGGTCTCCGAGCACGGCGCGCTGAGCGCGTGGGTGAATCCCCATTCGGTGATCACCTGATGTTCCCGGTAGAGCCGCAGTGCCTCCTCGGTCGGCGACGCGGCGAACACCGAAGGGCCACGGTGGGAGGGCAGCCGGGCAAGGCCGGCCACCACGCACCGCGCGAACGGGATGTGCGGACCGACCGTCGCGGTACGCAGCGCCTCGTCGACCGACGCACCCTGGCCGGAGAGGTACAGCCGGACCGCGACGGCATCGGTCAGCACCTCGCCGGCCGACCGGGTCAGTGCGCCGTGAAAACCGGGGTGTTCGGAGAGGACCCGAGCTACCGCGTTGGCCAGGGTGCCGTACTGCTGGCCGAGATTGCTTCGCAGCCACCTCCGCTCCTCCTCCATACCGGAGGTGGGGATCAGCGCGGACGCGTCGCCGGCCGGCGTCGGTTGGACGCGGACCACCAGCTTCCGCTCGACGGGCAGCTCCGCCGGTGCGGTGGGAGCGGGAGCTTGCTGCTCGGCATCCTCGGGCGGCGCGGGAGGCGCGGCAGGCTCGGGCGGGGCGGCCGGAGGCGGCGGTTCCGGTATTTCGAAGGACTCCTCCTGGCCGGGAATCGACTGGCTCTCCAACCGGAACCCGCCGAGCGGGGCCGCCGGTTCGGTCGGACGCTGGGTTGCCGGCGTCGCGGGGCCCGTCGAGTCGACGGTCGGCGGCGCGGTGCCCGTCGGCGGCGCGGGCGGCGCGGCAACGGCTGCCTTCGCCTCGGCTGGTGACTGACCGCCCTGCGTGGCGGGCCGGCGGAGAACCTTGGTGGGCGCCGGCTCGGCCTCAAGGGAGACCGTGTCCGCGTTGACGAGTATGGCGATCTCGTCCTGGCCGGCCCCGGTCGCCGTCGCGGACAGGTCGGGCGCGGCGGCGTTGATGACCATCGGTCCCGGCCCCACCTGAACGCTCGTCGCCGCTTCGTTCTCCAAGGCGGCGCGGCGGGGGGATCCCGCTTCCGAGTCGACGGAACCGAGCGCCCGCCCACCGACGTTGATCACCGGGCGCCCGGACAGCAGCGAGGCGGCCGAGACGAACTGGCTGATCTGCCGGGTCGGCGGGTCGAGCCGAGCCATCACGTCCTCGGCCAGCATCCGCATCCGCGCGGCACGCGCCGCATCGGACACCTCGAAGACCACCCGGTTCATCGTCCAGTCCAGCGGGACCGACCGCACGACGTCGGCGTGCGCGAGGTCCTCCGGCGGGCGCAGCCACAGCCCGCTCTGCACGACTTCGATCACGGCGTCCGGCGCGTACCAGTAGACCGCGGGAGACACCTCCTCGATGCCTTGCAGCGGTGGACGGTGGCTGATCAGGGTCGGCGCCTTGGTGGTCCCGCTCGACGCCCCCGGCTCGTAGGCGAGTTCTCGCGCGAAGGCCTGCCAGCCCAACCGGCCGTCGGCGCCGACGCTGTGCACGGCGGGGGGCTGTCCAGGGCCCATCGGCAGTCCGGTGTAGGAGGTGATCCTGGTGCTGAGCAGATCCGCCAGTTCCTGGCTGAAAACCCGCCCTTCGGCCAGCCACACCGGGCCGTAGTGCGCGAACCGGACCTTGCCGCGAATCTCCTCCGGCAGCCGCTTCCACACCCGCGCGGCGTCGTCGAGCGATACCGGCGGGCAACCCGGCGCGCCGAGCACGATGGTGAGCACCTCGGGCTGGCAGGGCAGCGCCTCGGTCAGCCAGACCCTTGACTGGCGCTGTTGCGCGTCGTAGCCGACCGGTCGGATCCAGATACCGCCGGGGATCGGCTCCGCAACGCAGCGGGCGGAGGTGGGAGTTACCTCCGAGATGATTCCGATGTCCCACGGCGGGCGGGGAAAACGTTTGGTCTCCCAGGACGGTGGCCGGCCGGGACGAAACCGCACCCAGCCGCTGCCCTGTCCGGACTCGACGAACAGGGTGCCGCCGACACCACGGCGAAGCCGTCCGTCCGGCGCGACCACGGGCCTGCCCAGCCGTTCGGACAGCCATTGGCCTGCCAACGCGGTGGTTTCCCTTGATCGGCCGTTGATCACCAACCGCACGCCCTGCCGATGCCGAGGCAACAGCGCGGCGACCGACTCCCACATGGAGATCGGCAGACCCGGTGGCAGATCCACCACGACCAGGTCGTGCTCGCCGTCAGGGGCGACCCGCAGGGCCAGTTCCTGCGACGCCCGTGTCATGCCGCTCGCCGGGTGAACGACAAGGGCATTGCCAACGGTGTGCTTGCTCAGTTTGATCGGGCCGTCCGCCGCGCGGCGCCTCTGCACCAGGGACATTTCGTGTCATCCTTCCTGCGTCGCAGCAGCTGCGGCCCGGCTCAAGGTCGGGCCACTGGGAATCTCGGCAAGCAGCTCGGTGGACATCGGCACCGGTTTGACGTTGCCGAACCCGAGTGCCTCTGTTGAAGCGCTGTCGGGGATCAAGAACTTGATCCCCTGGTCATTGATCAGGAACTCCGGGCCGGTGCTCCCGCCGAGCGCCGCTGCCTGCGCGGCGGCCGGTGTGGTGACCAACATTCCGTGACCGGTCGTCATCGACACGTTCACCGAAGAACCGTTGCTGGCCGAGGGAAACGCCTTCTGGGCAACAACGACCGAGGTGCCCGAGGTACCGGCGCCCTGCTGGCGGACGCAGATCGGCTGCGCACCGGAGTTCAGCGCGGTGGCACCGATCAGGTCGGGCACGGCATGCAGCAGGGAGTCGTCCGCCGACACCTGGGCCGAGGCAACCGTCGATGCGGAAATCGGAACCGGTGCCGCCGCACCGGACTGCGCGGCGAGCAACGCGAACTCGGTGGCGCTCACCGGTTGCAGGCCGGTCCGACCCAGTACGAACGACTGTTGGGTGCCGTTCCCGACGCCTTCGGTGAACAGCTGCCCGATCGGATAGGTCTGGCCGGCGATCTGCGGTCCCTGCTGTCCGGCGCCGGTGATGGTCGCGGCGGCGAGCGCGCCACCGTTGCGCAGCGCGTCCAGCCAGGCGCTGGGCGCGGGCAGCGACTGGACGTTCGCGAACCCGAGCGCCACCGGTGCGGCGGAATCGGTCACCTGGTACTTGGCACCGTGCCAGACCACGAACTCCTGGCCGGTAGCCGCCGTCACGACGACATACTGGTTGGCGCCGACGGCGCTGGTGGGCGTCGAGCCCGCGAGATCGACGTCCATGATGGCCGTGTCGCTGGTGTTCGCGCTGGGTAGGCACATCAGCCATGGACCGGTGAGCAGGTCGGCCGGAGTGGGTACCGGATCGGGGGCGCCGACGATGCCGATCGGCGCTCCGTGCGGCAGTCCTTTGAGGGAGTTCTGCGAGATGAGGTCGATCTTGCCGTTCTGGCCCTCGAACAGCAGGGCGGAGGCCTCGTTGAGCGTTGGCCGGAGCTGCCCGCCGGTGAACACGTAGCGGGTGCCGGTCTCCTTCTCCACCAGGATGGCGCCGGCCTGCTGGTAGGCGGTGTTGCCGCCGGGCACGACCAGCCCGTACACCGCGAACCCGGCGGCCGCGAGCACCGCGAGCACAATGCCCATGATCACGCCGTGCCGACCCCGGCGTGCCGGGATCTCGGTCCTGTTCAGATCACCGGAAACCAGCGCGGAGACCATCCGGCCCGTCATGAACTGATGGGCGGCGACGTGATCCTTCTGTGTCTGCACGGCCGATCACCCACCCAACCCGCGTGCCCAGGCGTACACGCCGAACAGCTGCAGGAGCACCGGCAGGATCGCCAGGGTGGACAGGGTCTCCAGGATGTTGGCGACATGCACCCAGATCGGCGCGGGACGCCGGTTCAGCGGGCGCAGCGTGCCGGTGACGAGCGCGGCGACGACGACCAGCAGCACCGCGAGCGACACCAGGGCGATCGAGGTGAGCGAGACGATCACCAGCAGCAGTCCGACGGTGCCGGCCACCGCGAGGGAACTGCGTTGCCAGGCACCCCGGTAGTCACGGGCCCGCAACACGACCGCCAATGAGAGCACACAGTCCAATGCCGGCGGGGCCCACCCGGAGGCGTGCAACAAGATGGGCAGGCAGCCGATGATGATCAGCGCGGCACTGACCGTGATGACGGTCAGGTACCGGTCGGCGGCCATGGTCTGGTCGATGACCTCCTTGGCCTTGGCCGGTTCGGTGTCGATCTGCAGATCCGCCGCGGTGTGCGGCAGCTGCGGACTGCTCAACCGGGCGAACCGAACCGCCAGCTTCGGCGCGACGAGGGTGGCCACGAAGAAGACCACGGCGAGCACCGAGGCCGACTCGGTGGTCGAGAGGGTGCCGCTCAGCTTGAGCGACATGCCGACCACGAGGCCGAACGCGCTGAGGCCGACCACGCCGAACGGGGCGGCCGCGATGGCCGGATAGCGCCACCGGCGCACCGAAAGGACGACGAGGGCGGCCAGCACGGCGCACATACCGCCGGCCAGCATCGACCGAGGGTTCAGGTGTACGACGGCGGAGGTGCCCGCCGCGCTGATCGCGCCGGCGATCCCGGCGAACCCGCAGCCGGCAAGGCCCAACATGATGCTCAGCGATCGGTCACCGGATCGGTGGACCGAGCCGACCATCGCCGCCAGCAGCACGATCGCGTACACGGCGGCGCCGATCGCCGGGACCAGGGTGGTGTTGGCCAACAGCGTCACCACCGCCGAGGCAGCCAGCACCGCAGCCGCGAGACCGACGCACAGCGGTCGCCGGAACTCCGGGCGCCAGTGGTCGTTCTTGCGGCTGACGGCCAGTGCCATGCCGTCGGCGACATCATCGAAGTCCAGCTCCGGCATGACATCATCGGCAGGCCGGAGATACAGCTCCTCGCCGTCGAGCCAGTCCAGGATCTCCGGCGTGCCGTCCGGGTCGAGCGGCGGTTGACCGAGCCGCTGCAGTACCCAAGGGCCGGCGTCCTGTGCCGAGGGCTCCGTGGATCCGGCGTCGGTTGTGGTGTGGCGCAGCAGCACCGGCATCAGGCTGGCCACCGTGGTGGAGACCGGAACCGCCAGGTCGGCTCGCCCGGCTGGGCCGACCACGCTGATTCGGCAGAGCTGCATGCCCTGTGGGCTTGTCATGTCGGAATCCTTCCGCTGTCACCGGCGATCATCGGGCGCCCGCAGTCACGGACAGGTCAGGTGCGATGTCGGCACTTACGAAGCCGGTCTGGATGAGCTTCACACCCCGTCGGGTGACCAGCTGGGCGCGACCGGGAAGGAGCTTGCGCGGTGCCGCCTCGCCGAGGAACTTGCCCTCCTCCTTGGGATAGGAGAACAGCACGCCGGGCGTGGCCAGCTCCCACAGCCGGCGCAGAACCGAGTCGTTCATCGCCCGCATCGCACCCGAGGTGCTCCTGGCAACCACCAGGTGGAGTCCGATGTGGACGCTCTGGGCGAGCATCGGCAGGAGTGGTTCCAGCGGTGAGCTGAAACTGCTGCCGGGGCTGAAGATGTCGTAGTCGTCCACGATGAGGAACAGCTGCGGACCCGTCCACCAGTCGCGCTTGCGCAACCGGTCCGGCGGGATGTCGTGACTCGGTACCCGCCGTGCCATCGACCCGGCCGTCTTGCCGGCGAGGTCGTGCAACGCCTCCGTGGTGACGGCATAGCCGACCCGATAGTCGGCCGGTACCGCCTCGTCCAGCTCGCGACCGGAGTCACCGAGCAGGATCTTGGCGCCGTCCGGGCTGTAGCGGCGCAGGATCGCGTCGATGACCAGGCGCAGCATGTTCGTCTTGCCGGTCTCGGAGTCACCGAAGACCATCAGGTGCGGGGTGGTGTCGAAGTCGTGCCAGACCGGCGCGAGCCGCTGCTCGTCCTGGCCGAGACATACCTTGAGGTCGCCCTCGGGCGCCGGCAGGTCGGCAGCCGGGAGCTTGGCCGGCAGCAGCCGCACCGCGGGCGCGCTGCGACCCGGCCAGAAGGTCATGACCTCCTCGGCCACCGCCTTGGTGGCCAGGGCGAGGTCGTCGACCCCCGAGCTGCCGTCCAACCTCGGCAGGCCGGCGAGGAAGTGATGGCCGTCCGGGGTCAGACCGCGACCGGGCAGGTTCGGTACGGTCGCGGCCTTGCGGGAGCCGACCTCCGACTCCATCGAGTCGCCCAGTCGCAGCTCGAACCGGGTGCCGATGAGGTCACGCAGCCACGGCCGGATCTCCGACCACCGGGTCGCGCTCACCATCACGTGCACACCGAAGGACAGGCCACGCGAGGAGATCTCGTTGAGCTTCGACTCAAGGTCGGGATAGTCCTGCCGAATGCTGAACAGGCCGTCGATGACGAGGAACACGTCACCGTAGGGATCGTTGATCTCGCCCCTGCGCCGCATGGCCCGGTAGGTGTCCATGGACTCGATCCCACCGGTGGTGAACTGGTTCTCCCGGAACTCCATGATCTGGAGCAGTTCCTCGATCGTGCGCACCACCCGGTCGTGCTCCATTCGGGTGGCCACCGATCCGACGTGCGGCAGACCGCTCACCGACATGAGACCGCCACCGCCGAAGTCGAGGCAGTAGAACTGGATCTCCTGCGGGGTGTGGGTCATCGACAGCGCCAGCATCAGCGTGCGCAGCAGCGTCGACTTGCCCGAGTGCGGCGCGCCGACCGCGGCGACGTGGCCGTCCGCGGCGGACAGATCGGCGATCAGCAGATCTCGGGCCTGCTCGTACGGCCGGTCGATCAGGCCGATCGGCACCCGAAGGCGCCCGCGTTCGGCCGGGTCCTCCACGGTCATGCCGCGAACCGGGTCCGGCAACACGCTGGGCAGCAAGGTGTCCAGACTCGGTGAGGTGGCCAGCGGCGGCAGCCAGACCTGGCGTGCCGCCGGTCCGGAGCCGGTGAGGCGAGTGACGAAGACCTCCGCCAGGCTGGGCTTCGAACCCGAGGAGTCCGCGGCGGCCTGCTGTTGTTCGGCTTCCGCCCGCGCCCGCTCGGCGTCCTGGGTGCGGGTGTCCTCGACGACCCTCTGCAAGCTGGGCCGGGGGTGCGTTGCGAAGGGAACGACCTGCAACGAGACCCGTTCGGTCTCCGACACACTGTCCAGAGCCGGCGGAAGACACGGTCCCGAGACGTACGCCGCCTTGAACCGCACCAGGTTCGTGGTGTCGATCTTCAGATAGCCGTTGCCGGGTTCGGACGGCAGCTCATAGGCGTTCGCCACCCCGATGACCGCGCGCGACTCGATGGAGGAGAAGGTGCGCAGGGCGATCCGGTAGGACAGGTGGCTCTCGACCCTGGTGATCCGGCCCTCGTCGAGACGCTGCGAGGCGAGCAGCAGGTGCACCCCGAGGCTGCGGCCCAACCGTCCGATCGAGACGAACAGATCCATGAACTCCGGCTTCGCGCCGAGCAGCTCACTGAACTCGTCGACCACGACGAACAGCGTCGGCAGCGGGCTGAGCTGCTGGCCGCCGATCCTCGCCTTCTCGTAGTCGAACAGCGAGGCGAACCCGGCGCTGCGCAAGAGTTCCTGACGGCGGACCATCTCGCCGTTGAGCGAGTCCTGCATGCGGTCGACCAGGGGCAGTTCGTCGACGAGGTTGGTGACCATCGCCGAGGTGTGCGGCAGGCTGTCCATGCCGTTGAAGGTGGCGCCACCCTTGAAGTCCACCAGCACGAAGTTCAGGATCTCCGACGAGTGGGTGGCCGCCAGCCCGAGGACCAGCGTGCGCAACAGCTCGCTCTTGCCCGATCCGGTCGCGCCGATGAGCACACCGTGCGGACCCATGCCGCCCTGTGCGGACTCCTTGATGTCCAGCTCGACGACCTCACCCTCCTCGGTCACCCCGATCGGCACCGAAAGCCTGGCCCGCTGGGCCATCCTCGGCCGCCACTGGGCCGGGATGTCGAAGGAGTACACGTCGCGGATGCCGAGCAAGGTGGTCAGCTCGAAGTCGGACTCCAGCGGACGGTCGACCAGTTCCACCGTGCCGCTGGTGCGCTTGGGCGCCAGCGTCCGGGCCAGCGTCGTCGCCTCGGAGATGCTCAGCTGGTCGATGATCGCCGATCCGACGGCATCGCCGGCCGGGAACTCGACCTGGTCGCCGTTGGCGGTCAGCCGCAGTACCTTCGGACCGCCCGGCACCAGACCGGTGACGTCCAGCAGGACCACATTCCGCAGTCCGGTACCCAACAGCCGGGAATACTCGGGAATCCGGCCGAGGTGGGCGATGACGACAACGAACGGCTCACTGGGGCTGGGCTGCGCCTCCTTGTCGTGGTCACCACGATCGGTCACCTCAGGGCCGAGCAGGTCCATCAGCTCGTCATGATCGCAGGCGAACAGCCGCATCGGGCCTGCCGCATCGCATGAGGTGGGATGTGCGTTGTGCGGCAACCACTTCACCCAGTCCCACTCCGCCCGGCTGGCCTCCGCGGTCAGTACCGCGATGCGCAGCTCATCGGGCGTGTGAAAGGTCACCAACTGACCGATGATCGCCCGCATCAGCCCCACGATCCCGACCACGTCACCGACGAACTCGACGCTGGTGAAACTGCGCAGCCCCACCGAAGTCGGTATGCCCGAGACCGTCCGATACGTCTCGCTGAACCTGCGCAGCGAGATCGCGGTCGCCGGTTCGAGATCCTCGATGGGTTTTGTCGACGGTGGCACGAACTCCATCGCGGCCTGCTGGGTGCCGAGACCGATGCGGATGCGCGCGAAGTCGTCGTGACTCGGTCGGCGCTCCCACAGCCGTGGACCCATCGCGATCGACAGCAAGGAATGCGGGTTCGGGTGATCCCAGGCGACCGCGCGTCGCTGCTCCACCGCGGCCTCGCGAGCCTGCTTGCGCAGCTGTGCAAGGTAGCGTAGGTAGTCGCGGCGTTCGGCCGCCATCTTGCGCTTGCGGTCGCCACCGGACCGGCCCATCTGACCGACGCTCATGGTCATCATCGACAGGCCCATGCCGCCACCGACGACATAGGTCAACGGCGAACTCTCCGAGCCCGTCGAGAAGCTCATGACCATCACCATCGATCCGATGGCCATCGGCAGATACATGGCGAACGAACCGAGATCGCGTTGGGCCGCCTCCGGCAGCACCGGCGGCTCCTGCAACTCGATCTGGCCTTCTGGCATCGCCGGTCCGGTGGCGCGTGGGCCGCGCTTGACGGTCACGGTGCCCATCGAGGTCCGCTCACCGCTCCTGGCGATGGCGCGCACCGTGTCCGTTCCGGACGACGATCCGTCGCTGTTGGCATGTTGACCGCCCGAGGAGGAACGGCCGTCCGTCCGTACGGCGCCGTCGCCGCCACCGTTCCCGCTCATTCCAACACCCCGTTCGACGCCTTGGCGGTGGAACCCCATACGTTGAAGTCCTGGCTGAGCAGATCAGCCATGCTGCGCTCGCCGGTCTCGCCTTCGTCGTCGGAGTCGTCGTCGGACTCGTCTTCCGGCTCCTCGTCCGGAGCCTCGTTGCCACCACACATCGGTACGAACGCACCGACCGTCGGCTTCCCTTCGGCGCGGGGCTTCTTGCGGAAGGTGGAGTACTCGGAGGGCATCGACACCTCGTCGTCCAGTTCGGCGGCCGGCGAGTTCCGCTCGGTCGTCTCCTCCGACTCCGTGCCGCCGGGCCGGCCGACCGGCAGGAAGGACATCAGGAAGGGTGCGCTCGCGGAGTCCCATGCCGCCCTGTTCTCGGTGCCGTCAGGGGGGCGAACCACCGCGACCCTACCGACCGTCGGCGTCACCTCGTCTTCGAGCGAGACGTGGTCATGCGCGGGTTCGGTGGTGCCCGGATCAGGTTCCGGGGTTCCCGGAACGGCCGGCTCCATGGCTCCCGAAACGGCCTCGGCCGGATGGTGGCGCCGATTCTCCTTGTCCGGCGTCGGGTCGGATTTTCCGCTCAGCAGCAACCCTGCGGCGAGGGGCAGTTCCACCAGGGCCGCCTCGACGCCGAGGGTTTCCCACGGGTTGCTGTTGCCGGACGGTATTTCCTGGCTGGGAGGGTTCAGCACACCAGGTGCTACCCCGCCGGTCGGATCGCCAACGCCGCTGGGCGCTGGGCCGACCCACGGATCCGACTCACCACCCAACAGTCCGGACGCATCCGACTGATCACCCGAACCATTGGGAACACCGCCGCCACCGCCCATCCCCGGCATCATCGGCATCCCGGACCCACCCACGGCCTGTGGCTCCGCAAGGCTCGGGCTTACCTCACCGGGAACAGTGTCCGGCGACGATACGGAAAGATCCGAATGGCTCAGACCATCAGCACCGGGATCGCCACCAGTACCGAGGTTGTTCAGGCCACCGCCACCCGGACCCGACAGGGCCAGCGGATCCGGCTTCGGCGCGGCGGCGAGGTCCGAACCGAGCCCGCCGACAGAACCGGGACGAACCCCACCGGTCGGACCGCCGAGACCGGTCAGTACCGGCCCTGCCCAGGGCTCCGTCACACCGCCCAGCAGACCCGAGGCGTCCGACTGGTCGCCCGAACTGTTGGGAGCGCCACCGCCGCCGCCCATACCCGGCATCATCGGCATCCCGGCCCCACCCGGATTCGACGTGCCGTTGGCGTTCAAACCACTGCCACCGGGGCCGGACAACGACAGCGGATCAGGTGTCGGCGCGGCAGCAAGATTCTGGCCACCCAGACCACCACCACTGCCGCTGGGGCCACCAGCCTTCAAGTTACTGGTACTGCCGGCAGGGCCCGACAAGGACAGCGGCGGCGGCACAGCAGACAGATCCTGAGCGTTGAGACCACCCTCGCTGCCAGCGGGACCGGACAACGACAGCGGAGCAGGCGGCGGCACGGCGGACAGGTCCTGGCCGTTCACACCACCGTCAGTACCGCCAGGACCGGACAACGACAACGGCGGCGGCACAGCGGACAGATCCTGAGGGTTCAGGCCACCATCGGTACCACCAGTGGGGTTCAGGCCACCATCGGTACCACCGGGGCCGGACAACGACAGCGGAGAAGGCGGCGGCACAGCGGACAGGTCATTGTTGTTCAGACCACCATCGGTACCGCCAGGACCGGACAACGACGCCGGAGAAGGCGGCGGCACGGCAGACAGATCCTGACCGTTCACACCACCGTTGTCACCACCAGGGCCGTTCAACGACACCGGAGCAGGCGGCGGCACAGCGGTAAGGTCATTGTTGTTCAGGCCACCATTGTTTCCGCTGGTGTCCGGCGGTGGCGGCAGGTTGCTGTTGTTGCCACCGGTATCGGGCGGTGGCGGCAGATTGCTGTTGTCGCCACCGGTATCCGGCGGCGGGGGCGGATTGTTGCTGTTGTCGCCACCACTGTTCGGTGGCGGCGGCAGGTTCGGGTCGGGTGGGGTGCTCTGAATCGGCGTCGGCACCACGACGGAGTTGATAGCCAGTGAGTAGTTGCCGGCGAGGTTCCTGATCACCGTTCGCATATCGTCCGTCATCGCGGTGACGAAGTTCGGCAGGTCCGAGATCTGCGCAAGGCCGTTGGGCTCCTGGTGGCCCAACGCGATCGCCTGCGTCGCGTACCAGGAATCGATCTCCTGAATCGTGTTCTGCGCCCACTGCAGATAGTTGCCGTTGTTCCACAGCTGTTGTGGGACCGGGTTCATGTCCCCGCTCCCACCATTGATCTGGTTCGCTTTGGCGTTGACGCTGTTCGAAAGATTCGTCATCATGTCAAGAAAGGACGTCGCCGAAGTACCCTGCCAGGGACCATTCGGTCCGGCAAGCGCCATCGCCTGATCACTGATGGACTGCGAGATCATTTTCAGGCCGGCCTGAACGTCAAAGAAGACCTGGCCGGCCTTGTACAGCGAATCCGGATTCGCGACTGCGTCGTTCGTCGTAGGTCCGGATGTGCCTGGCACCACGGCGGAGCTGCCGAGGATGGACGCCTCAATCTGCTTCCAGGTCCAACTCTCGTAGTCGTTCGGGTCACCCGAGACCGAACCGGGGTCGCCGTAGGTGCCGTTGTTCGAGACATAGAAGGGATTGCTCCCGCTTGGCGTGTTTGGATCCGTCATCGCCGCCCACACTTTCGAGATAAATGGTCACGGAAAAATCGATTTAGACCGAGATAGCTTTACTCGACTACTGAAGGGATCCAGCACGCCATGTGCGTGGCTGTCGCCACCTGTCAGGCACATCCGAGGTCGAACTGTTACTTGCTGCTGCTGTTACTCGAGTTGCCGAGAGCGCTGTTGAGGTTGTTGACGTCGGAGGACACCTGGTTGATGTAACGGTTGAAGTTGTCCGCCGTGAGGCCGTTGAGGTCCTCGGCGTTGTCGAAGTCCGCGGCGAGCTTTCGAGCGGCGGCAACGGTATCCGTTATCGTGGTCATGAGATCCGTCAACACGGTGTTCGTGGTGTCCGTCAAACCGCTGGTCGCGGCATCGATCTTCTGCGCAAGGTTGACCGCGGTACTGAACGAGCCGGCGGTGACGTTGACGCCGGTGATCTCCTTGATCAGGCTGGCGACCACCTGCTCCAACTGCTCAAGGTTGGCGGCGAACGTACGCATCGCGTCCGGACTCACCGAGATGTTCTGGCCATTGCTCCCAGAGTTGTCGGGCACCGTCGGCGGTGGCGGCGTGTTGCTCTGATAGCTGGGTGTTCCGTTGGGCGGCGGGTTCGTGGAGCCATTGAAGTTGTTCGGGTTCGAGTTTTTGTCCTTGTTCCCAAGGTTGCCGCTGGGGTCGTCGGTATTGCCTTCGTTGTCCGTCATAGGGTTAAACGGCATTGCCTGTCTCCGCTTCCTAAGGTTCTGCAAGTAAATTCGTGGGGCTAAGCCAAAACGGCGTCGAGCAGGCCGTCTTGCCTACTCGACGACCGCAGTGGCATGGCGCGCGACTATCCCTGAGAACTCCACATCTTCTGGCCGGTGAGCTCCGCCTGGTTGTAGCTGTCGATGATCTGCGTCAGAGCCGACTGCGCGTTGGCCAGGTCAGTCGGCATTGTGTCGGCGGCGGTATTCCACTTCGTCTTGGCGTCCTCGTATGCGGACTTCGCCTGGCTGTTGTTCCAGTCGGCGAGGGTGGACTCGACCTGGCTCTGCAGGCTGAGCAGGCTGTCCTTGATCGCGGACGTGGCCTGGCCCAAGGTAACGGTGGCATCCTGAGCCGTCGTCGGGTCAACCGTGTAAAGAGGTGTCGACACTGTGAAACTCCCTTCGATGAAGAACATTCATTTGCTGGCTCGGTCCCGTTCGGTCGGGACCGCCTATCAGAGACCGGGCAGCAGATTCGTGGCGATGCTCATCGCCTGGTCCTGAGTGGCTTGGTAGCTCTGGGCGTTCGCGCCCATGACGGTGATCATCGAGTCAAGCTGGGTGAAGATGACCTTGACCTGGCTGAACCAGTCGGACATCGCTGACTGGAACTTCGTCGCGGCCGTGCCGGTCCAGTTGGCGTGGAGCGCGGTCAGGGCGTTCTCCACCTTCGTGACCTGAGCGGTGATGTCGCTGGATGCCTGCTCGAAATAGCCGGCAGCCTTCTGCATACCCTCACTAGTCACTGACAGTGTGCCAGCCATTGTTCCTCCTTGTGAGTTACTACGTGGATATACTTATGAGACCCGTTGAACACTACGAGCCGAGTCGACCACAGCCCGCTCGCTGAACTGTCGACCCAGACGGACGCCGCGCCAGACTCGTGGAGGCAGAGCAGAGGTCGGACCAGAACCGGACTCGACTCCTGCGAACGATCCGTGAGGTGGCCACGCCGCTCATACATCCGAAGCTACACGCCAGTGCGCGTATATCTGATAGACAAATAATATACGGTTAGCACCAGCCGCAACCGCCGTTGAGGATTGGTTACCGATCCGCTGAAGCCACGACAGCGGGCGCCTCGCACCGTCTGGTCGCGGGATCATCAGGCAAGATCGTCATCCTTGCCGAACCTCTACCCACCCCTGTGGAATTGGCCGGAGCGAACGCGGCGCCGCCCGGCACACGTCGACGCATCACCGTAGTCACACACCGTTAAGTTGACATATCAACTTGGAATTGCGTAGAGTGAGCACTACGGTCGAGGAGCTACCTCAGCGCGGCACCGTGAGCTTGAACCCGACGCCCCGCACCGTGTGCAGATACCGAGGGTTCGCGGCGGTTTCGCCCAGCTTTCGACGCACCCAGGACACGTGCACATCGATGGTCCGATCGATGTCGCCGTCCCGCTGGTGCCACACCTCGCGCATCAGCTGCGTCCGGCTGACCACGGTGTCGCGCCGAAAGGCCAGATAGGCGAGCAGATCGAACTCGCGCCGACGGAAGGGGAGCGCGCGGCCGTCGAGTCGAACCAGCCGCTGCGCCTTGTCGACGAGCAGACTCCCTACCTCCACCACGCTCTTGCGTTCGCCGTCGGCAACCTT
The DNA here is from genome assembly GCA_036268955.1 of Pseudonocardiaceae bacterium. Taxonomy (GTDB): domain Bacteria; phylum Actinomycetota; class Actinomycetes; order Mycobacteriales; family Pseudonocardiaceae; genus CAJCJE01. The sequence continues at coordinate 2,293 of DATATE010000170.1, read as the reverse complement.
GGTGCGGCGCAGCAGCGCCTCGATCCGGGCCACGAGCTGTTGGCAGGAGAAGGGCTTGATCACGTAGTCGTCGGCGCCGGCATTGAACGAGTCGACTATGCTGCGCTCGTCGCTACGGCCGGTCGCGATGATTACCGGCACATCCGTCAGCCCGCGCAGCATGCGCAACACGGTCGCGCCATCGAGATCGGGTAGCCGCAGATCGAGAACGACAATGTCCGGTACGCACGCCGCAACCGAACGCAGCACCTCGACGCCGGTGGCCAACGGGACGACCTTGAAGCCCCGATCGGTCAACGTGTACGCCAACATCGATGGATCGTCCCCAACCAACATGACCACATGCATCGTCCCACGGTAGCGGGGGTCGAAATATCTTCTGCATATGTTCAGTAGATTACCGAGCCGCCCCTGAGCCAACGGTGTGATACCAGGATTTCCAATCGTACTGGCTCACCTTTTTGCAACGATGAAATTCATCACTACAGCAATCCCGACATTCAGTCGACCCGCCGGGACTCGTCGGCAACCATTGCCACGGACTCCGACGGACTTCGACCCGGTCGGCGATCGGCGAACCGGCGGCCGTCCAGGCCGCACTCGCCGTCAATGCTCTTGGCTCGTCGCGAGGCCGGCGAGGGTTCGTAGCCCGACAGTGCCCGCAGGGCGGCATTTCGCGACGGCCAGACAGTCGAGGGCGGCCACCACCTCAGCCGCCGCCCGTGCCCGTGTCTTGTCGCGACCGCCCGCCCGTTCTATCAGGTCCGCTGCCCGGTCCAGCTCGTGGAACCGGAAGGGGGTTCGCTGCCGGAACAGCTGCGCAAGATCCGAACCGTGCGATGTGCCGGAAGACAGCGCGGCCACGACCGGATACGACTTCTTGCGGTTACGCAGATCGGACCGAACGGACCTCCCGGTCACGGCGGGGTCGCCCCAGATGCCCATCAGGTCGTCGGCGAGTTGGAAGGCGACGCCGAGATGCTCACCGAACCGCCGAAACAACTCGACGTGGTGGGCGTCCGCGCCGGCGAACAGCGCGCCCAGCGCGCACGCACAGCCCAACAACACGCCGGTCTTGCCGACGACCATCAGGTCGTATTCATCGGTCCCGACATACTCACGCTGCTCGAAGGCCAGGTCAGCGGCGTGACCGCCGCACATCTGCTGAACGCAGTCAGCCAGCAGTTCGACCGCTTCCGGTTTCCGGGTGCTGGCAAGGACGGAGCCGGCCAGCGACAACATGGCGTCGCCGGTCAGCACGGCGGAGGCGCTTCCGAACACCGTCCACGCCGTCGGCTGGTGTCGGCGCATCCGGCCCTGGTCCATCACGTCGTCGTGCAACAACGAGAAGTTGTGCACAAGCTCAACGGCCACCGCGGCCGGGATCGCCACCGACGGATCGCCGCCGACGGCTTGCGCCGATGCCAGCGCCAACGCAGGGCGCAACCCGTTCCCTCGGTCGCCCAGGACCGCCTCGCCTTCGGCATCCGACCAACCCATGTGGTACTCCGCGACGCGAACCAATACCGGGGGCAGTCGTCGTACCGACTGCCGCAACGGCGCGTCCACCATCTCCGTACTCCAGGCCAGGATGTCGATGGCGTCGTTGGCCGTTCTCGGGTGTTTGGCATCGGCCATGGAATCCGTAACCTTTCGCAACCGGGTCACCGGTCGTTCGGCGGCCGAAGTGGCTGCCGGCCTCCCCACCGGGCCGGCATCAGTCCGACCGAGGGCATCTGAAGAACGCTGTCCACGGAGGTAGGCCGCTACTGAGCAAATTTTTCGTCCGAATCGGGCATCAGGGCAACACGGCCCGTCGAGGCAGGGCCGTCGATACACGATTTCTCACCCCTTCTGCCACCACCTGACAGCCCGCTACATCGACCGCCCATGGCGGCGAAATGTTCGAATTGCGCCATTGTCGGCTTGTCGCACACCGCCCGCCGTAGCCTTACCCATGCCTTCTACCAGGCATTTTGGCCATCTTGTGACGTGGGCCATCAGCGGTTTGCAATTCGTCTACAACTCAGTGACGGCGACCTGGTTGTCTATGACCAGCACAACAGAGGATCGGTAGCCCGGCCAGATCAGACGAGATGGACAACGGCTGCCGGAACAGGTCCTCCACCGCGAGGAACGTCAGTCGGACAGTTGCAGGCTACGAAAGAGACTGTGGTGGTTGTCATGAGTTCCGCTCTACGTTTGGTCAGCGGGTCAACGGCGATGGAGTCGACCGACGGTGCGGCGTTCGCCAGGCAGCTCGCCGGAAACCCGCCCCCCGAGTTCGACACCG
>DATATE010000169.1:0-2730 GCA_036268955.1 Pseudonocardiaceae bacterium | reverse complement strand
CGGGCAGCGGGACGAACAAGGAAATCACGATCGGCTGGATCCACCCGGTGACCGGCTCGCTGGCCGGCTTCGGTTACCCCGACAACTGGGTCACCCAGCAGGTCATGGCGACCTCGCAGTTCAAGAACGGCATCAAGATCGGCGGCTCGACCTACAAGGTCAACATCAAGTCGTACGACTCGCAGTCGAGCGTCACCAAGGCCGGGTCGCTGGCCAAGCAGGCCATCCAGCAGGACAACTGCGACCTGCTTTTCGCCTCCTCCACGCCGGAGACGGTCAACGCCGTCGCCTCGCAGGCGGAGACCCTCGGGACCCCGCTGATCTGCTCCAACATCCCGTGGGAATCGTGGTACGTGAACCTGGGCGGCAACCCGCAGAAGCCGACGATGAAGCCCAAGTGGACCGTCATGTACTTCCTCGGCGCCGAGCACCTGGCGCTGTGCTTCGCGCCGATGTGGGACCGGATCGGACAGAAGTACGGCAACAACCACAAGGTCGCCGCCGCGTTCCCGAACGACGCCGACGGCAACGCCTTCCGCGCGGCCTTCCCCGCCGTCCTCAAACCGCTTGGCTACAACCTCGACCTGTCGTCTGCCTACCCGGACGGGCTGACCAACTACACGTCGATGATCAGCCAGTTCAAGAACCACGGCGACGACTTCTTCACCAACGTCCCGCTGCCGCCCGACTTCGCCACCATGTGGACCCAGGCGCTGCAGCAGGGCTTCAAGCCCAAGCTCGCCACCGTCGCGAAGGTGCTGCTGTTCCCGACCGATGCCTACTCGATGGGCTCCAAGGTCTACAACATCGCCACCGACGCCTGGTGGGTGCCGGAACTGCCGTGGCACTCCTCGCTCACCGGGCAGACCTGCACCGAGCTCGCTGCCGCCTACACGAACGCGGGCCTAGGCCAGCCGAACCAGAACATCTCGAACTTCACGCTCTTCGAGATCGCCTACGCGGCGCTCAGCGCGGTCAACAACCCGCACGACAAGGCGGAGGTCGCGGCGGCGCTGTACCAGGTCAAGTTGCCAGAGGCGGTGGCCGGCCCGGTCGACTACACCTCCACCAACACCAAGACGAACCCCGCGCCCGGCGTGGCGATCACCCCGCCGGTCGGCATCCAGTGGCAGAAGGGCACCAAGTACCCGCTGGAGTACAAGGTGGTCGACAACACCCTGCAGCCGAACGCGAAGATCACCGGCGACCTCCTGCCCACCTTCGCGTAGCCAAGACCGCCGAACGCCCCTGGTCCGCTCGCGGGCACCGTGCCGTCGGGCCGGCCGCACGGGCCAGGGGCGCCGCATGCCCGGCGGTCGGGCGGGACCGACCCTCGTGGGCCCGGCCGGTTCCCTGTGCTTTTCTAATCATGTCTAATCACGCCAAGCAGGGGCGTGCTGGACGGCACGATGGAAGCCATGACTCGCGCGCTGACCCTGCTTGCCGTGTTGTCGGTCTTGACCGGACTCGCCGGCTGCGCCACCCGCGCTCCCGGTGGCGGCGCCGGCAGCCCGGCCGCCGGCGGAACGTCCGCTCCGGCCCACGCGCGCGCGGCCTCGGCGGCTGGCGTGACACCGTCGGCTTCCGCGACGGCCTTCGTGATGCCCGCGGGCGGCCCCAACCCGGAGGCGGCGATCCCCAACCCCGGCACGGGCGCGGGCGATCCACTGCTCGTCCGTGCGCTCCTGCCGCAGGTCTCATCGGGCCGCGAGGCAGCGTTCCTGCTGCCGCCGGCGGTCGTCGCCCTGCCCGATCGCGACCCGCGCTCGCTGTTCATCGGCCTTCGGCAGTACGCGAGCCCAGTCGTCGGGCCGCAAGCCTGCGACCGATGGACGGCCGGGCTGTCGGCTCTGGCGGTGAGCGCCTTCAACCGGCCGGGCGTGCAACTCGGGATCACCGAGCAGAGCGTGCCGACACAAACGGGCTTGCCGATGTTTTCCGAGGCGATCATCACCGGCCCGCCCTCGGTGCTCGACGCGCTGGCCGGCCCGCCACTGCCCGCGGCGTGCCGTGCCATTACGACGCCGCAGTATCCGGGCGGCGTCAAGCCAACCACCGTGCCAGCTCCCGGCCCCGGCGCTCTCAGCGCGCGGGCCTTCGAGGTCACCAGTACCGGCAAGTTCCCGGTCTGGACGTGGGCCGAGGTGATCAGGGGCCGAGGCTTCCTCATGGAGATCCGCATGCCGAACCAGTCCGCCAACCCCGATCCCGGAGCGGCGCTGACGACGATCGCCGCGAACGCTTACGCCCGCGCGGCGACAGTCCTCGCATGACCCAAATCGAAGGTCACCGGACAGGGTGACCGCCATCGGGGCTGCTCCCGCACCGACGCGCGCCGTGGGTAGCTGCGTACCGCTACACTGTCCCGAGTACGGGCTGTAGCGCAGTTTGGCTAGCGCGCCGCGTTTGGGTCGCGGAGGTCGCGGGTTCGAGTCCCGCCAGCCCGACCAGACCAGACCAATCACATCGGAACCCTGTTGCCTCGCGGAGTCGGCAGGGTTTTGGTGTTCTAAAGAGCTGCCAAGGCACTAGTGCGCGACGCCGGAAGCGGACAGTTCGTCGCCGCCCTTGATCAGAACCGACAGCACCGAACGGACGCTGGCCGTCACGGCCTCAAGCTCCGGATCCGCTGGCAGCGGGTTGACCTGCCGGGGCGGCGTCTCGGTCTCGATCGCGTCGGCGACCGCGCGCAGCGTGCCGGTCAGCGCGTGCACTGACGCGGCGGAGGGC
>DATATE010000168.1:0-35986 GCA_036268955.1 Pseudonocardiaceae bacterium | reverse complement strand
CCGGTGGCCGTCGATCTCCAGGCCGGGCAGGCTGCGCGACTCCGAGCCGCTGGCCAGCACCACGTGGGCGCCCTCCAGCAGCGTGTCGCCGACCTGCACGCCGGTGGGCGACACCAGGCGGCCCTCGCCCTCGATGACGTCGATGTGCCGGCTGCCGATCAGGCCGGTCAGGCCTTTCCAGAGCCGGGTAACCACCTTGTCCTTATAGGCGTTGACCCCCGCCATGTCGATGCCGTCGAAGCTGGTCTTCACGCCAAAGTTGGCGCTTTCCCTTGATTGGTCGGCGACCTCGGCGGCGTGCAGCAGCGCCTTGGTGGGGATGCAACCCCGGTGCAGGCAGGTACCGCCGAGTTTGTCCTTCTCGACCAGGACGACGGACAAGCCGAGTTCCGCCGCGCGGAACGCGCAGGCGTAACCACCCGACCCGCCACCGAGGATCACAAGGTCGGCGTCGGTCATCAAATCCTCCTCGGCGCGGTACCGGCAGTACCGCTCGCCACACAACATCCAGTTGGTCGATTGCTGTGCTGTTCGCGCCGGTCGGGCACGGCAGCACACGCCATCTTGTCACTACCTCAGGCATTCTTGCGACGCGGGCCGACCGCCGTCGGCATGCTGGAGTCAGCAGCGCGGGCAGGCGCGTCGAGGTGCTGGTAGCCGAGGGTCGAGACGGAGGTGCGCGATGGGACTGTTCGATGCCCTGCGCGGCAGGGGCCGGGCCAGCGAAGTTCGGCAGCGCAGCCATCGGGCGAGGACTCATCTCCAGGAATGGGCGGCGGCGCACCGGGGCGTCGAGGCGTTCATCGAGCCCAAGACGACGGTGACGCAGACCACCGTGGTCTTGGTCGCACACGACGGTGAGTGGACGCGACGGCGGGTGGACAGCGCGAGCGCGGCACGTGATCTTGGCCACCGTCTCGGTATCCCGGTCTACGACGTCGCGCTGGTCGGCTACCCACAGCGGATGCGCGACTACACCGCGCGGCAGAACCGGACCAATCGGCACGGCCGGCACGAGAACATCACCAGCCACGACTGAGGACGGGCTCGGCGCCCGCTCGTGGCCCGGCCCCCTGGCGAACACGGCCGCCGAACACTGCGCAGCGCGGCCAGCACGAGCCCGACCGCGAACTCGGCCGCCGCGGCGGCGTTGCGACCGGGCGCGTAGCTGACCACGACCCCGGCCCTGGTGGCGGCAGCGACGGTCGCCTTCAGCCGTCGAACGCGGCCGTCGAACGCGACGGAGGCCGGCCAGGGTCGCCCCGACCGGCCTCCGCCTGCTTTCAGCGGCTCGGTGTTTCCCGCCCGCTCAGTTGCTCTCGGCGATGTCGGCCAGGACCGCGGCCATGGTGCGCACCGGTACGCCGGTGCCGCCCTTGGCGGTGTAACCCCAGGGACCCTTGGTGTTGTAGGCAGGACCCGCGACGTCAAGGTGCGCCCACTGCACGCCCTCGGCGACGAACTCGCGCAGGAATACCCCGGCCACCAGCATCCCGCCCCAGCGACTGCCGGCCACGTTGGCCAGGTCCGCCAGCTTGGAGTCGATCTCGGCGCGCAGTTCCTCCGGCAGCGGCATCGCCCAGGCCGACTCGCCGACACCCCGGCCCAGCTCGGCGACCCGGTCGCGGAAGTCCTCCGAGCCCATCACGCCCATCGTCCTGGTGCCCAGCGCCACCAGCTGGGCGCCGGTCAGCGTCGCGGTCTCGATCAGGTAGTCCGGCTTGTCCTCGCAGGCCCGCACGATCGCGTCGGCCAGGATCAGCCTGCCCTCGGCATCGGTGTTGAGCACCTCGACGGTCTTGCCGCCGTACATGTGCAGCACGTCACCGGGCCGGTAGGCCGAACCGGAGGGCATGTTCTCCGCCATCGGCACGGTCGCGGTGACCTCCAGCGGGTAGCGCAGCTTCGCCGCCAGCACCACGGTGGCCACCACCGCGGCCGCCCCGGACATGTCCGAGGTCATCTGGTCCATGTCGGTCGGCGGCTTGAGCGAGATCCCGCCGGTGTCGAAGGTGATGCCCTTGCCGACCAGCGCGACCTTGGCCTTGGGCTTCGCGCCCTTGTAGCTGAGCCGGACGAGGCGCGGACCGCGGGTCGAACCGGTGCCGACGCCGAGGATGCCGCCAAAGCCGCCCTTGCGCAGCCCCTTCTCGTCCAGGATCTCGACCTCGAGGCCGACCGCCTTGCCCAGCGCCTCGGCCCGCTCGGCGAAGGTCTGCGGGTACAGGTCGTTGGGCGGGGTGTTGATCAGGTCACGCGCGGTGCAGACCGCCTCGGCGATCGCGGTGGCCGCCTTCAGGGTGGTCTTGCGGTCCTTGGCGTTGGCTCCGTTGACGTCATCGACGCCGAAGTCCACCCGGCCGATCGGTGCGGGGCCCGCGTCGGAGAAGTACTCGGTGAACCGGTAGGCGCCGAGCACGCTGCCTTCGACCGCGGCGTGCAGGTCGATCGTGGAGAGCAGGCTCAGCGCCCGCTTGGTGCCGGCCAGGGCGCGGGCCGCCGCACCGGAGGCGCGCCGGACCTGCTCGGGGCTGATCGAACCGTCGGCCTTGCCGAGGCCGACCGCGAGCACGACACCGGCCGACAGCTTGCCGAAGGTCGGCAGCTTGACCACCTCATCGGCTTTTCCGGCGGCACCGAGGCTGGCCAGCAGCGCGACAAGGCGCCCGTCCAGCGCCGCGTCGACCGGTTCCGCGCCGGGCGCGAGCTCAACACCGTCCGATCCCTGGATGGTGCCGACGATGACCGTTTCGGCTGGTGAGCCGAGGACATCGGCAGACTCGTTACCGCTGAGCGCGAGTTTGGGCGTTGGCAAGGGTCTCTCCGTAGGACGCGGACGTCGGGTGCGCGCATCCCCGTTGATGCGCCCCCGTTGGTTTGTGACGCATGCTAACGAGTTTCCCCCGGTGGGTTGCTATCGGATGGTTGGCGGGTGTGGCACGGTAATGCACCGTGACCCGGCAACTACGGGAACGATCCGGCACCACCGACTCCGTCATCGGCGGCCTCGGCGCCATGCTGGGTGCTGGCGTGTTCATCGGGCTGGCCCCGGCCGCCGGGTTGGCGGGCTCCTGGGTGCTGGTCGGTCTCGCCGTTGCCGCGCTGGCCGCCATCTGCACCGCGTGCTCGGTGACCGACCTGGCCAGGGCCTATCCCGGTATCGGTGGCGGCTACCGCTACACCCGCGAACTGCTCGGCCGCTGGCCTGGCCGAATGGTGGGCGGGGTCGGCGTGCTCGGCCGGGTCGCCGCCGTTGCCGCGGTCGCCGGGTGTTTCGGCCAGTACGTGCTGCCGGCGCGGCCGACCGCTGCCGCGCTCGTCGTTGTCGTTCTCGTGGTGCTCGCCGAGGCCCTCGGGCTGCGGCTGCCACCGGTCGCCAAGCGGGTCCTGCTCGCCGTCGTGCTGCTCGCGTTGGCGCTGGTGGCCATCGCCTGCTTCGCGGTACCGGCTCCGGTGCAGGTCAGCGGGCCGTTACCGGCCGGTCTGCCCGGTGCGAACAACCCGGCCGAGCTGCTGCCGACCGCCGGTCTGCTGTTCTTCGCCTTCGTCGGCGGCCAACCCGCACGGGCCGAGGCCGGCAGGACGGCCTCGGCCCGGTCCAAAGTGGTCGTTCCGATGATCATCCTGGTCGCGTTGGGCAGCTACCTCGCGGTGTGCACCGCGGTGCTGCGGGAACTGGGCCCGACCCGGCTGGCCCTCTCGCCCGACCCACTGCGCGACGCCCTCGCCGCCGCCAATGCCTCCGCGCTCGATCCGGTGCTGACCGCGGGCGTGTTCGCGGCCACCATCGGCGTGCTGTTCGCCCTGGTCGGCGGAACACGGGACACCGTGCGGGCGATGGCCGAGGCCGGCGACCTGCCCGGTCCGCTGCGCGGCAGGACCGGCATCCCGGTGCTCGGCATCGGCTGCGTCGTCGCGGTACTGGTGCTTCCCCCGGTCGCCGCGATCCAGCTGGCCAGCACCTGCCTGCTGTTCGCGGCGGCGTTCACCAACGCCGCCGCGCGCCTGCTGGAACGGCACGAACGCGCCTGGCCCACCCGCACCGCCTGTTTCGGTCTCGGCCTTTCCGTGCTGCTGGTGGTCGCCATGCCGCCGGTCGCGCTGGCCGTCGCGGTGCTGGCGCTCGCCGTCGGCGCCGGTATCGGACCGCTGTGCGCGCTGACCCGCCGCCGGACGCGCCGGATACCCGAATCCGAGTCCCGACCGGGCGTCCAGCACGCCACCTCCCGCTGACCGGCCGTTGTCTCGACCGACAGTCCATTCGGTCGAGGACGCCGGTAACGTCCGCACCGTGACCACATCGCCCGCCTCCCCCGATCGGGGATCAGCCGCCACCGCCACGCCGTCTCCTGCCAAGACGCCTCTGCACAGTCCGTTGCACGCCGCCCACGAGGCTCTTGACGCGAAGTTCGGCCCCTTCGGCGACTGGGAGATGCCCCTCGAATACGCCGGGGGCGGTGTCGTCGCCGAACACACCGCGGTCCGCGAATCGGTCGGTGTCTTCGATGTCTCGCACCTCGGCAAGACCAGGATCGTCGGCCCCGGCGCCGTCGAGTTCGCCAACACGCGGTTCACCAACGACCTGCGCCGGATCGGCCCCGGCCAGGCCCAGTACACGATGTACTGCACCGCCGACGGCGGTGTCGTCGACGACCTGATCTGCTACGTGGTGGCCCCCGACGAGGTCTTCTGCGTGCCCAACGCGGCCAACAACGCCGAGATCGCCGCGCTGCTGGCCGAGGCCGCCCCGGAGGGCATCACCATCACCAACCAGCACACCGACTTCGGCGTCCTTGCCGTGCAGGGGCCGCGCTCCGCCGACGTCCTCGCCGAGGTCGGCCTGCCCGCCGAACTGGACTACATGGCCTTCGCCGACGCCGACTGGAACGGCGGCAAGGTGCGGGTGTGCCGGACCGGCTACACCGGCGAGCACGGCTACGAGCTGCTGCCGAGGCGCGCGGACGCCACCGCGCTCTGGGACGCCTTGCTGACCTCAGCGCAGTCCCTCGGTGGGCGCGCGGCCGGTCTCGGCGCGCGCGACACGCTGCGTACCGAGATGGGCTATCCGCTGCACGGCCACGAGCTGTCGCCGCGGATCAGCCCGGTGCAGGCCGGTGCCGGCTGGGCGGTGGGCTGGAAGAAGGACACCTTCAGCGGTCGCGACGCCCTGGTGGCCGAGCGCGCCGAGGGCCCGGCCCGGCGGCTGCGCGGTCTGCGCGCCGTCGACAGGGGTATTCCGAGGGCGGGCATGCCGGTACTGGACGCGGCCGGGACACGCATCGGCGAGACCACCTCGGGCACCTTCTCCCCGACCCTCAAGATCGGTATCGCGCTGGCCCTGATCGACTCGGCGGCCGGCGTCGAACTCGGCAGCGAACTCGTCGTCGACGTCCGCGGCCGTCCGCTGCGCTGCGCGGTGGTCAAGCCGCCGTTCGTCGAGCCGCACACTCGGTGACCAGCCGGATCTGGACGCCGGGGGAGACCGCGATCCAGCGGTTTCGCCGGACCGACGGCAGTATCGGCCAGCACCATCCACTGCGGGTGCTGGCCGACGACGGCCGGACGCTGGTCGGCTGGCTGCCAAGGGGCACCGAGATCGTCGGCACCCGACTGCCGGACGGCCGAGGCGTGCGCGAGGCCGACCTTGCGGAGCGCTTCCGGCTGCCACGGGTGCGAGTTCCCGGCCGGTGGCTGGGCACCTCGACACTGCGGGTGATCAGCGAACCGGACTGGTCGTCGGTGTGGTGGTTCTTCGCCGAATCGGGGGAGTTTCGCGGCTGGTACGTGAACCTGGAGATCCCGGTTGGCCGCACCGACCTGGGCACCGACCGGATCGACGGTGCGCTGGACGTCACGGTCGAGCCGGATCGCCGGTGGCGGTGGAAGGACGAGGACGAGGCGGCCGCCGCCGTCGAGGCCGGTCGGCTGAGCCCGGATCAGCTGGCCAGGCTGCGCGCGGAAGGCGAGCGGCTGATCGGCCTCGCCGAGACCGGCGTTTTCCCGTTCGACGGCACCTGGTGCGACTTCCGCCCCGACCCAGGCTGGCCGGCCCCCGCGCTGCCGCCCGGCCTGCTGGAGGACGACGGCTCTGCCCGCTCCGGCCGCTGACGGTTCCGCTCAGACCAGGGGATGCCTCCGCTCAGGCCAGTGCACAGCAGGCGAGCACCAGGAAAACCGCCAGTTCGCAGCCGGCACCGAGCACGTCGCCGACCAGGCCACCGAACCGGCGACGGGTGTGCGTGGACAGCGCCAGCACCGCGAGGCCGGCGACGACGACCGCGACCGGCCCCTGCCACCAGCGCCCCGGCACCGCCAGCACGCCGACTCCCGCCGCGACCAGCCACCAGCCGACCGCGACCGCGATCGGCTGGGTGCCCGCGACCAGCGCGCCGAACCCCTCCGGCCGGGCCGCCGGGACTCCCCGTCGACAGCAGGCCACGAACGCGGCTCGGCCGGCGGCGATCCCGAGGCCGACCGCCCACCAGCGACCCGAGGTGGCCAGTGCCGCAAGGCTCACCGCCTGCGCGCCGAGCACCACGATCAGGGTGACCACCGCGAACGGTCCGGCCCCGCCGTCCTTCATGACCGCCAGCGCCCGCTCGGGCGGCCCGTAACAGCCGAGGCCGTCGGCGGTGTCGGCAAGGCCGTCGAGGTGCATGCCTCTTGTCGCCAACGCGAGGAGTCCGACCAGCAGCAACCCGGCCAGCAGCGGTGGCGCGCCGATCAGCAGCAGCCCGGCCAGCGCACCGGCGCCGAACCCGCCGAGCAGCGCGCCGACCAGCGGCGAGAGCGTGATCGCCCAGCCGGCCATGGCCCGGTCCACGGTGACCTCGGTGCCGATCCGCACCGGCAGCACGGTCAGCAGCGACAGCCCGAACCGCAGGCCGGCCACCGGCCGAAAGCCTGCCCGGCCGGTCATCGCCGGCTAGCCAGCGGACGCCTCGGTCGTCGTCGAGCCGTCCGACGCCGCCTCGGTCGTCGGTTCAGCGGTTTCGGTCTCGGTCGTCTCGGTCGTCGCCGTCGCGTCGTCGGACTCGGAGACGCCCGCGTCGGCGAAGGTGGCCATCTCGGCCAGCACCCGTGCCGCCATCAGCACCAGCGGCAGCGCGGCGACCGCGCCGGAACCCTCACCGAGGCGCATGTCCATTTCCAGCAGCGGAGTGAGGCCGAGATGCCCCAATGCCATGGTGTGCGCGGGCTCTACCGAGCGATGCCCCGCCCACCACCAGTCCCGCGCGCCGGGAGCCAGCCGGTCGGCGATGGCGGCGGCAGCGGTGACCACGACGCCGTCCAGGATCACCGGGGTCTTGCGCACCGCGGCCTGGGCAAGGAACCCGGCCATCGCCGCGATGTCCGCTCCGCCGGCGATCCGCAGCAGGCCACGCGGATCGTTGTGCGCGGCGCGGGAGCGGCGCAGCGCGTCCCGGATCGCGGCGGCCTTGCGCATCCAGGTGCTGTCGTCGATCCCGGTGCCTCGGCCCACGACGACGACCGGCTCCGCGCCGACCAGCGCGGCGATCAGCACCGCGGCCGGGGTGGTGTTGCCGATGCCCATGTCGCCGGCCACCAGCAGGTCCGCCCCGCCGTCCACCTCCTCGTCGGCGATGGCCCTGCCGGCCGCGATCGCGGCCTCGGTCTCCTCCTCGGTGAGCGCGTCCTCCCGGTCGATCGAACCGCTGCTCCTGCGCACCTTGAACTTGCTCACCGAGTCCGGGGTGTCGGCGTCGACCGCCATGTCCACCACCCGCACGCTCGCCCCGGCCTGCGCGGCCAGCACATTGATCGCGGCGCCGCCGGCCAGGAAGTTGGCCACCATCTGGCCGGTGACCTCGCTGGGATAGGCGGAAACCCCGCTCGCCGCGACACCGTGGTCACCGGCGAACACGACCACCCTCGGCCGTGCGAACGGGTGCGGCGGGCAGACGCCCTGACAAGCGGTGATCCAGTTGCCGAGCTCCTCAAGCCGACCGAGTGAACCGGCCGGTTTGGTGAGCTGGGACTGCCGGGCCACCGCGGCCTGCCTCGCCACCTCATCCGGTGGCTGGAGCGCGAAAACGCCTGCGTTGTCCGGGACCGTCATTGCGTCTACCTCCGCGAGGACGTCAGTTGCTGGTCTTCAGCTGCCTGTCTTCAGTTGCATCGGGATGCCGGCAACCAGGAGCAGCACCTCGTCACACACCTGCGCGAGATCCGCGTTGAGCGTGCCGAGCAGGTCACGAAACAGCCTGCCAGAAGGGGTTGCCGGCACCACGCCGAGGCCGACCTCCGCGGACACCAGCACCAGCTTGGCCCTGGTACCGGCCACCGCGGCGACCAGCTTCTCGATGTACTGCTCGGCCAGCCGGATCGCGGTCTTGCGCCCGTCCCAGCCGCGGACCTCGTCCAACACCCCGGTCAGCCAGGTCGCGAGGTCGTCGACCATGATCGGCGGATCGGCCTCGATCGCGGTGGTGATCAGCTCACCGAGCATGGCGGCGTCGGTGATCTCGATGGTGTCCCAGTTGGACGGTCGGCGGGCGATGTGCGCGGCGATCCGCGCGCTCCACTCCGGATCGGTCGGGTCGCGGCGGCCGGTGGCCAGGTAGCTCACCGGGCCGTGACCGGCCAGCAGTCCCTCGGCATGCCCCGATTTGCCCGAGCGCGCGCCGCCCAGCACCAATGTGCGCAGCGTCACAATCAGCTCCAGCGGCTCCACGGGGATGACGAGATGTGGCGCAACGTTACCGGGCGAAGTTTGCTTCACTGCTGGCACGGGCCGGTCCGGACCCGGCAACACGATCGACGATCCAGGAGGGCGGGCGCGAGGATGGACTATCGCTGGCGGTACACCGACGCGGACGGTGCCGAGAAAGCAGGCCCAGGGGAGACCTTCGCCGAGGCGGCCGAGGCCGAGGACTGGCTCGGCCAGCAGTGGCAGGACCTACTGGCCGACGGCGTGCGAGCGGTGACCCTGCTCGACGGCGAGGACGAGGTCTACGGGCCGATGAGCCTGCTCCCGGCCGAGGAGACCGACCAGGCCTGAAGCCCGCCGGGGTCGGCCCAGCGGCCGGGAACAGGTTTTCGAACTCAGGGCCTGACCGCTCAGGGGGTGACGGTCTTGCGCGGGTCGTACTCGACGGTGTCGCCGAGCACGTCGTCGATCTTGTCCGCGATCTCCTCGCTGAGCTTCACCCCGGCCGCCTTCGCGGTCTCGGCGACCTGCTCGGGGCGGGAGGCGCCGACGATGGCCGAGGCCACGTTCGGGTTGTGCAGCACCCAGGCGACGGCCAGCTGCGCGAGCGAGACACCGACCTCGTCGGCGATCGGCCGCAGCCGCTGCACGCGTTCCAGCACGTCATCACGCATCCAGCGCGAGATCATGTTCGCGCCGCCCTTGTCATCGGTGGCCCGCGAACCGGCCGGCGGCTCAGCGCCGGGCTGGTACTTGCCGGTCAGCACCCCCTGCGCGATCGGGGACCAGACGATCTGGCTCAGGCCCTCCCGCTCACAGGCCGGCACGACCTGGGCCTCGATGACCCGCCACAGCATGTTGTACTGCGGCTGGTTGGAGATGAACGGCACGTTCAGTTCGCGGGCCAGCGCCGCACCGCGGGTGATCTGCTCGGCGCTCCACTCGGAGACACCGATGTAGAGCACCTTGCCCTGCCGGACGAGGTCGGCGAAGGCGAGCATCGTCTCCTCAAGCGGCGTGCTCCGGTCGAACCGGTGCGCCTGGTAGAGGTCGATGTAGTCGGTCTGCAGCCGCTTCAGCGAGTTGTTGGCCGACTCGATGACGTGCTTGCGCCCGAGACCGCGGTCGTTGGCGCCGGTACCGGTCGGCCAGTAGACCTTGGTGAAGATTTCCAGGCTCTCCCGCCGTTTCCCGGCCAGCGCCCGGCCGAGCACCGCTTCGGCCCTGGTCGCCGCGTACACGTCGGCGGTGTCGAAGGTCGTGATGCCGGCATCGAGGGCGGCATGCACGCACGCGTTGGCCTGGTCCTCTTCCACCTGGGAACCGTGGGTGAGCCAGTTGCCGTACGAGATTTCACTGACCGAAAGGCCGCTACAGCCGAGACGACGGAACTCCATGCCGGCAGCCTAGCTTTGCATTGTTCGCAAGGCTAATTACCTGGAGTGCGCTCCAAGCGGATTCCCGACAGGTGGTCCTGCGTGGCTCAGTAGCGGCGCGCGACGACCTCGTCGCCCGGCTGGACCTGCGGCTTCGGCATCCGCAGCTTGCGGATGGTCATGGCGCGCTGGAAGGCGTACCAGCCGATGCTCACGCCACGATCCGGTGCCTCCGGGTAGGACTCGTGCACCTTCTTGATCACTCGACGGCAGATGATGAAGCCTTCGCCGATCATCACGATCAGCACCACGAAACTGGCCGGCGCGCTGATGGCCGCGATGTTCGGGTTGTTCGCGAAGGCGACCGTGATCACCAGCACAAGGCCGACCAGCGGCATGAAGAGGCCGATGAAGTGCCGGTGCGCGTCGACCTCGTCGCGGATCAGCGCGCGGACCGGGCCCCGGTCCTTGGGCAGCGCATAGCGGTCGTCACCTTCGAGCATGCCCTGTCGACGGCGGGCCTTCTCCGCGTTGCGGTCGTCCTTGCTCATTGCGGGGCGCAGGGCGGCGGAGCGCTTCGAGGCCTCCCGCTGGGTACGCGGCGGAGGAGGCAGCGGGCCACGGCGCTTGCCTTCGGCATCCCTGCGCTTGGGAGTCGGCTTGCCCTTGGGTGCGGTGGTCGCCCTGGCCTCGGCAGCGGTTTCGGCCTGTTCTTCGGCAGCGTCTACCTCGACGCTGGCCGATTCGTCCGATTCGCTGGCCTCGGCGGAGCGTAGACGCGGAAACTTCACCTCACCAGGGTAAGGCAGGCCAGGGTGGCTGTGGTCACTCGGTCGCCTGGTTGTTCGCCTGGTTGTTCGAGGTCGGTTGATGCTGAGTGTCCGCGCGCGGTTGTGCGACGATGGGGTGGCGGGAACAAACCTCGGTACCGCTCCGGTTGAGAGAAGTTGAACGGCTGAGTGCGGGGCCGAGCCGCCGCGCGAGCGGCCCCATGAGACCCACAGAGGGAGAGCGATGACTGCCGACAGCACGACCGCAACCGAGACGCACGGTGTCACGCTAAGCGACACGGCTGCTGCCAAGGCCAAGGCGCTGCTCGACCAAGAAGGTCGGGACGACATGCACCTGCGCATCGCGGTGCAGCCTGGCGGTTGCTCTGGCCTTCGCTACCAGCTCTTCTTCGACGAGCGCACCCTCGACGGTGACCTGGTCCAGGACTTCAGCGGCCTCAAGGTCGCCGTCGACCGGATGAGCGCGCCGTACCTGCAGGGCGCGGTGATCGACTTCGTCGACACGATCGAGAAGCAGGGTTTCACCATCGACAACCCCAACGCTTCCGGCTCCTGCGCCTGTGGCGACTCCTTCCACTGATCTCCTTTCACTGATCGAGTCCCCGCGTCGAGTCCCGCGCTGGTTCGCGGCTCGGTAGCGAACCGGTACCACGCTGACCCTGGTCGGCGTGCGCACCTCGTGACATCTGAGGGTCGGTGTCCTCCGGCAGGTTCCCGGAGGACACCGACCCTCCGCGCGTTGTGACGCCGCTCGGTTTTCGGATCCGCCGTCCCGGCCTACGTCGGATCGCGTAGCCGAACCTCACGCCTGCCGCCGGATGCACGGGACCCCTCCTGTCGCCCATCCTCGATACAGTTCGTGATCACGCGCGTGGATGGTCGCCGAGGTGGCCGCAGGGTGGCCATGGTGAGTGGAGGATGGGCATGTCCGATCGCAAGTTCCGGTTCGGTGTCGTCGCGGGCCAGTTGGAATCGCCACAGCAGTGGACCGGCCTGGCCCGGCGGGTCGAGGACGCCGGCTTCAGCACGCTGCTGGTTCCGGACACGATCAACGTGCCCGCCCCGTTCTCCGCGTTGGCCGCGGCCGGCGCGGTGACCAGCACGCTGCGGCTCGGCACGTTCGTACTCGCCGCGCCGCTGCGCTCGGCCGCCTGGATCGCCTGGGAGACGGCGAGCCTCGACCGGCTCTCCGGTGGCCGCTTCGAACTGGGTATCGGTGCCGGCCGGCCGGGAGCCACGACCGAGGCCGAACTGTTCGGTGTGTCCTTCGGCACACCGAAGGAGCGGGTCGACCAACTCGCCGACACGCTGCGGGTGCTCAGGGAAACCTTCGAAACCGCCCTTGCGGGACCGGCCGACGGCTCGTTCACCCCGACCAACTACCTGGCGCCGGTGCAACAGCCGAAGCCGCCGATCCTGATGGCCGTCGCCGGCCCTCGGATGCTCGAACTCGCCGCGCGTGAAGCCGACATCATCACCCTGGCCCTGCGTTCCGACAGCAGCGAAAAAGCCGCCGCCGACAAGGTCAACCGGCTGCGCGAGCTGGCCGGGGACCGTTTCGACGAGCTGGAGATCGGCGTCAACACGCTCGCGGTCGGGGACATGGAACTGCCGGCTCGGCTGATCGAGCGCCTCGGCATCAAACTTGACCAGGCCACCGGCAACCGGTCCCTGTCGGTGCTCACCGGCAGCCCGGCCGAGATCGCCGACGTGCTGCTGCGCCGCCGGGCCGAACTGGGGATCTCCTACATCGGTGTCAACCAGAACGCGATAGCGCAGTTCGCCCCGGTCATCGAGCTACTCGCAGGCCAGTGACCGCGCGCCGGCCCAGCCCGTCCGGTCGGTTCAGACGTACTCGTCCAGGTCGTGCACCGCGGCGACGCAGGCCTCGTTGACCGCCCACGGGGCGGCCACCCTTGGCAGTGGGAGCCGCGGTGCGCCGGTGCGCAGGGCGACCGGGATGGCACCGCAGTCCTCGACGAGTTCGTCGATGGAATCGACTCCTACACTGCTGACATTGGTCACGTAGCCGACGCTAAGTGCCTGATCCCACCGACGAAAGCCCTACCACTCGGTAGTGTGTCTAGATGTTCGATGACCACCCGGACGAGTGATTCACGAGTCGGCTCCCATCGGCCCGTGGCCCAATCACTGTCGCTGACCGTGCGAGACAGGGAGGGCCAAGTGCCCGTTGCCGTGACCGGAAGCATCGCTACTGACCACCTGATGCACTTCCCAGGAAAATTCGGCGAGCAGATCGTCGCCGACCAGATCCATCGACTGTCGCTGAGCTTCCTCGTCGACGATCTGGTCGTCCGCCGTGGCGGTATCGGTGCCAACATCGCCTTCGGGATGGGCGTGCTCGGCGCTCACCCGGTGCTGGTGGGGGCGGTCGGCAACGATTTCGCCGACTACCGGTCCTGGCTGGAGCGGCACGGGGTCGACTGCACGGGGGTCCGGGTGTCGGAGACCGCGCAGACGGCCCGGTTCGTCTGCACGACCGACGACGACATGTGCCAGATCGCGTCCTTCTACACCGGCGCGATGGCCGAGGCCCGACTCATCGAACTGACACCGGTCGCCGAGCACGTCGGCGGCCTCGATCTTGTGGTGATCAGCCCGGACGACCCGGACGGCATGCTCCGGCACGCAGAGGAATGCCGGCAGCGTGGCTACGCCTTCGCCGCCGACCCTTCGCAGCAGGTGGCCAGGATGGAAGGTGCCGCGCTGCGTGATTTCGTGGCCGGCGCGACCTATCTGTTCAGCAACGACTACGAGTGGCAGCTGCTGCTGCGCAAGACCGGTTGGACCGAGGACGAGGTGCTCGCCGAGGTCGGGATGCGGATCACCACCCTCGGTGAGAAGGGTGTCGAGATCGTCGGCCGCGACCAGCCGCCACTACAGGTGACCGCGGTACCGGAACTGCGCAAGGCCGACCCGACCGGCGTCGGCGACGGCTTCCGCGCCGGCTTCGTCGCGGGCCTGTCGGCAGGTCTTGGACTGGAGCGGTGCGCGCAACTTGGCTCGATGGTCGCGGTGCTGGTGCTGGAAACGGTCGGCACCCAGGAATGGGAGTTCGACCGGGACAGCG
This sequence comes from Pseudonocardiaceae bacterium, assembly GCA_036268955.1. Taxonomy (GTDB): domain Bacteria; phylum Actinomycetota; class Actinomycetes; order Mycobacteriales; family Pseudonocardiaceae; genus CAJCJE01. The sequence continues at coordinate 22,057 of DATATE010000168.1, read as the reverse complement.
CGCTCACCCGGATTTCCGGCGCGTTCGGCCCCGAGGCCGCCGCCGACATCGCCGTGGTCCTGTCCGTCTGACCGGTAGGGCTTCGCCGGCTGGTTTTCCAGCCGGCGAAGCCGCTGTGGTCACCGAAAGTCCAGGCGCGGTAAGGAAAGCCTGTCGGCCGGGACCTGCGAACGATTTGCTGGTAAAGGCCGCGGACAAGCCACACCGACTAGAGTCGCCCACGCCGGCAACAGCTGCGGCCCGCACCGGCAAGAGCCGCTGCCCGCACCGGCAAGAGTCGTGGACCGCAAGGGAAAACCAGCGAACCGGCTCCTCGATTTCAGGCGCGCGAAAACCCCACAGTCCCGAATATTTTTCGCGCCACCGCAGATACCCCCACCCTCACCGGGGGCGACCCCGAGGCCAGTCTATCAATGCTGGCGCGGAATTCCAGTGGCTGAGTGTCCGCTGTGGATGGATTCATCCGCTGTGGACAAACCGCGATATTCGGTTGTGCGATCCTCGGGCTTCCGCTACGTGCAAGAGTAGCCATATGCCAAGCCGGCTACGTGCCAGAACAGCTACCGGCAAGAGCGATTGTCGCGGCACCCGGCATCGAGCCGAGACTACAGACGGACCGGGTAGTGCGGTTCCGGGATGGTTGGCACGATTCGGTCCTCGACGAAAATGCCGTGCCAGATCATGAACACCAGTAGCGCCCAGATCCGCCGGCTGTGGTCGAGCGTTCCGGCGCGGTGCTCGTCGAGCAGGCGCAGCACCGCGTTGCGGTCGATCAGTTTGTCGGCGTGCGATTCGAGCACGACGCCGCGTGCCCAGTCGTGCATCTCCGCGCGTAGCCAGTGCCGGATCGGTACCGGGAGACCTAGCCTGCGCCGGCCGAGCATCTGCGCCGGCACGATGTCGCGCAAGGCCATGCGCAGCGCGTGTTTGGTGGTCTCCTTGGTGATTTTCTCCTCGATCGGGATCTGTGCGGCGATCCGGAACACCTCGGCGTCCAGGAACGGCATCCGCAGTTCCAGCGAGTTGGCCATGGTGATCTTGTCCGCCTTGGCCAGGATGTCGCCGCGCAGTGAGGTGAACAGATCGACGTGCTGCATCCTGGTCACCGGATCGAGGCCGGCCGTTGCCCGGTACGAAGCGGCGGTCACCTCGCGGTGGCCGACCCTGGGGTCGAACGCGCGCAGCACGGTCCGCAGCTGGTCGTCGCGGAAGGTCCGCGAGTTGCCGTAGTAGCGTTCCTCCAGGCTGAGCGCGCCCCTGCGTAGCAGGTCCTTGCCGCGCACGCCGTCCGGAATCTTGGTGGACACCCGGCCCATCGCCTTGCGCACCGCGCCGGGCACCCGCTCGAACGGGGCCAGCGACAGCGGCTCCCGGTAGACCGCGTAGCCACCGAACAGTTCGTCGGCGCCCTCGCCGGAGAGCACCACCTTGACGTAGTTGCGGGCCTCCTTCGCGAGCAGCCACAGCGGGACCAGCGCCGGATCGGCGACCGGATCGTCGAGGTACCAGATGATCAGCGGCAACGTCGCCATCATGTCCTCTGCGGAAACCGTGCGAACCACGTGTTTCGCCCCGATGGCCGCGGCCGACTCCGCCGCGACGTCGACCTCGGAGTAGCCCTGCCGCTCGAAGCCGGTGGTGAAGGTGATCAGGTCCGGGTTGTGCTGCTTGGCCAGCGCCGCGAGCGCGGTCGAGTCGATGCCGCCGGAGAGGAAGGCGCCGACGGTGACATCGGCACGCATGTGTTTGGCGACCGAATCCCGCAGTACCTCGGAGATCTGGCCGTACAGCCGTTCGGAATCGGCCTCGCCGCGAACCGGACGAGTCAGGAAGATCGGATCGAAATATCGCTCGGTGACCATCTGGCCACCAGGAGTCACCGTGAAGACGGTGCCTGACTCGATCCGGCGAATCGGATCGTGCAGGGTCTCCGGTTCCGGCACGTACTGCAACGCCAGATAGTGCTGTAGCGCCCTGTGGTCCAGTCGCGGCTTGATCCCCAGCGAACCGGACAGGTCGAGCAGGGCCTTCTTCTCACTGCTGAACGCGATGCCGTGCGGGCCGTTGGCGTAGTACAGCGGCTTGATGCCGAACGGGTCGCGGGCGCCGAAGATCTCCCTGCGCGCCGAATCCCAGATGATGAACGCGAACATGCCCCGCAGTCGCGACACCGAGGACGGGCCGAAATGGTGGTACGCGGCGACAACCGCCTCGGCGTCGCCGTCGGTGTCGAACCGCGCCCCGTAGGTCTCGATCAGCTCGGCACGCAGTTCCAGGTAGTTGTAGACCGCGCCGGTGTGCAGGATCGTGTACCGGTCCGGTGCTTCCGGCGGGCCCCAGTGCAGTGGTTGCTGCGAGTGCTCGATGTCGATGACGGACAGCCGGTTGAGACCGAGCACCACCTCCGAGTCCCACCAGGTGCCCGACTCGTCAGGACCGCGGTGCCGCATACAGTGCATGGCGCCGACCACCGCCGGTCGCGCCGCTTCGGCGTCCATTGGGGAGGGACAGAGCAGTCCGATCAGGCCGCACACGGCTCTCGCACACCTTTCGTGTCGAGTTCGTCTGGTTCATCTCGGCCGGATCAGCCGGCGCGCTACCCGGTGGGGCGCGCCGTCGGGAGCGGGCCCGGTGGCGTTGGCCCCGGATAGGGATTGGGAGAGTTTGGCACCTTGGCGTGGGTTTGGGGAGTCCGGCTGCTCCTTGCGACTCCTCGTGACAACGGCAGGGCGATGGTGACGGGCTGACGGGCGACAGGGCTGGGCGCGAGAGCGGGCGGTTGAGCGGGTGCGAAGCGGTGGGATGTGACGAACCGGGAGTGGTGGTGAACCGGTCGTGCTGGGGACCGGTCGGCATCACCACTACGGGTGACTTCGCGCGTGTCGGTGCCCGGAGCGCCCAGTATGCCCGGCTGCGTCGGGGTCTCGGCACCCCGCACCGCTGCGAGTGGCCGTCCGCGATGGGTGAGCGGCCTCGGCAACGGCCGGCCCTTTTGGCGGTGCGCACTCGGGCTCGACGCGGCAGCGGCGTCGATCACCCCCTGGGCGCGGGTGATGACTTGCTGAGCTAGGCTCCGCCTTGGCCGCAGGCGAGCGTGATGTGAGTGTGTCCGCACGCCGGCAGCGGTGCTCCTGGTGGGCGTTCGGTGCTCGCCGAGGGGTGTCTGGACAGACTTGTCAGGGCAGGAGGCGTCGCGCAGTGGGCCGCAACCGGTGGGGGTGGGCCTCCAGCAGGAGGCTTGGTAGCAATGGAAACACCCGGTCAGGCCGGTTGGCGAAGCTGATCGGCCTCGTCACCCTGGTGGTCTTCGCCGCGTCCGGCTGCTCGACCGACCAGGTGCTGCACTTCGGCTGGCCGCCGTCTATCACGCCGCAGGGCGACAAGATGCGCCAGTTCTGGATGTACGCGGGCTTCGCGGCGCTGATCGTCGGCGTCATCGTCTGGGGCCTGATGTTCTGGACGATCGCCTTCCACCGCAAGCGCAAGAACGCGCCGGCCAACGAGCTGCCGAGGCAGTTCCAGGACCCCGGCAAGCTTGAGCTGGTCTACACGGTGATCCCGTTCGTGATCATCGCGGTGCTGTTCTACTTCACCGTCACGACGCAGAACTTCGTACTGAACAAGATCCCGAACCCGAACGTCGAGGTGAACGTCGTCGCCTTCCAGTGGAACTGGGAGTTCGACTACAAGGGCTACCACACCCCGGACGGCCAGGACGTGAAGACGATCGGCAGCTCGCAGGAGATCCCGCTGCTGGTACTGCCCACCGAGAAGGTCATCCAGTACGACCTGGACTCAACGGACGTCATCCACTCGTTCTTCGTGCCCGCGTTCAACTTCAAGCGCGACGTGTTCCCGGACCCGTCCAAGAACAACCAGGACTCGTCCTTCCAGAACACCATCGACCAGACCGGCGCGTTCGTCGGCCGCTGCGCGGAACTGTGTGGCACGTACCACTCGATGATGAACTTCGAGGTTCGGGCGCTGACCGACACGCAGTTCAACCGGTACATGCAGCTGCGTGAGTCGATCGACCCGCAGACCAAGCAGCCCTACACGGTCTCCGCCGCGCTGACCAAGCTCGGCCAGGAGGACCCCACCTGCGGGGCCAACTGCACGCCGTACGCGACCACGACGCACCCGTTCGACACGAACCGCAGCTCGCAGGCACCGTCGGAGGACACCGGCCTCAACACCGGTGACAACTGATCGTGGCCGAGGTTCAACAGTTCTCCAACAGGCTCGGAACGGATGAAGTGAGGAAGCCATGAAGGTTGAAGGCCGGATCTTCTTGTTCATCGCCTCCTTTGCCTTCCTGATCGCGATCGTCTACGCGGTCTGGGCCAAGCTGGGCAGTGTCGATCACCGCATTGAGCCGGTCGGTCTGGTGGCTCTGCTGCTCACCGGCGGCCTCGCGCTGATCATCGGTACCTACTTCGCCTTCGTGTCCCGTCGCCTCGAGCCCCGCCCCGAGGACACCGACGAGGCCGAGATCAGCGACGGTGCCGGCGAGGTCGGCTTCTTCAGCCCCGGCAGCTACTGGCCGATCGGTATCGCCTTCTGCGCCGGTATCGCCGGCGTCGCGCTGGCCTTCTGGGAGATCTGGCTGCTGATCGTCGGGATCGTCGCGGTGCTGTTCATGGTCGGCGGCCTGGTGTTCGAGTACCACATCGGCCCCAACCACCAGTAGTTCCACTTTCGTAGGCTTTCTCACCACGGCTGCCCGGCGTCCTCGTGACGCCGGGCAGCCGCATGTTCGGCTTCGGTCCCGAGGGCGTCAGACCGTTTCGCTGACGGCCAGTTCAGGCACCTCGGACACCGCTGCCGCCCCGGTCACCTCGGACTCGGCCAGCCTCGACTCGGCATGGTCGACCATCGGCGGCTTGTCGCCACCGTTGGCGGTGTTGTCGTTGCCGAGCCCGCGTAGCCCGCCGAGGGCGACCGCGACCACGAAGCCGGCGGCCGCGATGCCGGTGGCGACGGTCAGTCCGGACTGGTACGCGCCGAGCACCTTGCCGATGTCGGTCCCGGTCCCGCTGCCGACGGTGATCACCGCCGTGACCACGGCCAGTGCGATCGCGCCGCCCACCTGGAAGGCGGTCTGCACGAGGCCGGAGGCGAGGCCCTGCTCATCGTCGGACACCCCGTTGGTCGCCTGGATGTTCAGGGCGGGGAAGGCCAGTGCGAACCCGATACCCAGCAGCAGCATGCTCGGCAGGATCGTGGTCACGTAGTTCGGATGCGCGCTGATCCGCAGGAACAGGGCATAGCCCGCGACGAAGCTGATCAGGCCCGCGACCACCACGCGAGGGGCGCCGATCCGGTTGACCAGTGCGCCGACCCGCGATCCACCGAAGGCCACGATGATGCCCAGCGGCAGGTAGGCGAGGGCCATCGTCAACGGGCTCCAGTGCAGCAGCGACTGCATGTACAGGGTGCCGATGAACTGAAAACCGCTGTAGGAGCCGAAAACCGCGATCGCGACCAGGTTCGAGGACACCACCGACCGGTTGCGCAGGATGCCCAGCCGCAGCAGTGGATGCCTGACCCGCTTCTCGGTCAGGACGAACGCGAAGAACAGGGCGGCGGCCAGCGCGAACGAGCCAAGGGTGCGGGCCGAGGCCCAGCCGACGTTCGGTGCGGAGGTCACCGTGTACACCAGCAGCAACAGCGCCGCGGTGCTGATCAGCGCACCGGGAATGTCATAACCGCGGTGTTCGGTGGTCGGGCCGGAGTCCTTCGGGAACAGCCGGATACCGGCGATCACGATGGCGGTCGCGATCGGCACCGGCAGCAGGAAGGTCCACCGCCAGCCGACCTCGGTCATCAGGCCGCCGAGGATCAGCCCCGAGGAGAAGCCACTGGCCCCGAACGCGGTGTAGATGCTCAGCGCCCGGTTGCGCTGGGGGCCTTCGGCAAAGGTTGTGGTGATCATGGAGAGGCTGGCGGGCGCGGTGAAGGCCGCTGCCATGCCCTTGAGGAATCGGGCGCCGATCAGCAGCGCGGGATCGCTGACCACACCGCCGAGCAGCGAGGCCACCGTGAACACGCCCAGCGCGATCAGCAGGGTCCTGCGGCGGCCGATCAGGTCAGCGGTGCGGCCTCCGAGCAGCAGGAAGCCGCCGTAACCAAGGATGTAGCCGCTGACCACCCATTGCAGCGACTCGGTCGACATGCCCAACTGGGCACGGATGGACGGAAGTGCGACGCCGACCATCGACAGGTCGAGGCCGTCGAGGAACAGGACGCCGCAGAGCAGGATCAAGGCTCCCCACAGCCGGGGTGACCAGCGCACTGCTGGTGCGGGCGAGGCGGGAGCGTGTGTTGCTGTTGTGGTCACGGGAGCACACATTACATGCAAGTGCATCTAATGCAAGAGAAATAAATTCTCTTGCACCTTGTGTAGTTGCATCTGCTATAGTGCGGGGGTGAGCGAGGACGAACTTGTGCACGCCTGGCGTGAGCTGTTGCAGCGCTACCACACGACTTCGTGCGCACTGGATCGAACTCTTCGCGAACGACATGACCTCGGCCTCAGCGAGTTCGAGGTGCTCGAACAGCTGGTGGAGACCCCGGCCACCTGCCAGAGCCCGGCACGGCGGATGCAGGAGCTTGGCGAGCGGGTACAGCTCAGCCAGAGTGCCCTGTCCAGGGTCGTCGCCCGGTTGGAGCGGGACGGTCTCGTGGAACGCACCATGTGCGCCGACGACCGTCGTGGCATCTATGTGATGTTGACCGACGCGGGCCGCATCCGGCACGCCGACGCCGTCGCCACCCATCGCGAGGTCCTCGCCGATCACCTCGACGTGCCGACCCCGTTGATCACCGCCTGAGTTACCGCCTGAGAGCGGCTGCTTCTGGTACTGCTCGCAGCGTTTGGCTGCCTGGCGGTTTGACGGTTCAGCCGGCCCAGGGATCGATGACTCGTACGCCGGTTTCGGCGAAGTCCTTGACATTGCGGGTCGCGATGTCGGCGCCGTGTAGTCGACAGATTGCCGCGATTTGCGCGTCCGGTATCGAAATCGGCAGTCCCTGTCGCTCTCGAGAAGAGACGATGTCCGCGTATTCGACTGCGGCCTCGTAGGTGAAGGCCAGCGCTCGGCCACAGAAGTCTTCGTTCAGTGTTGCGGCGACCTCGGTCGACATGGCGGCCTTGCGTTGCCCCGGAGGCATCTTCGCGACACCGCAGAGCAGTTCGGCCACCGTGACTGACGTAATGAAGGCCTGGCTTGCGGGCATCCGGTCGAACCAGTCAATGACCTGCTGCGCTGGGGCCGGCCGCATTAGTTCGGACAAGACGTTGGTATCAAGCACGATCACTCGGGAAACTCCGCGGCTCTGGGAAGTTCGGTTCGTGGGGGCAGCTCAAGCGGGGGTCCGTCCAGGTCGGCGAACCGAGCTGCGATGCGACTGCCAAGGCCGCCCCCGGTCTCCTGGTTGGTCAGAGTTTGCCGAAGGATCTCGCGAACTTCACTCTCCATGGAGCGACCATGCGCGGCTGCGCGAATCCGCAGCGCTGCCTTCAGGTCGTCGTCAAGGTCGCGAATAGTTAACGTCGCCATGTTTACCACCCTGCATTGGTGTCAATGCAGTCAATGCTAGCACTGGCTGACTCGGTATACCGAGCACCAGCCGGCCGGAGACCCGGCAAAGTTGCTGTCGTGCCCGAGCCCAGGACCTCGGCAGCGGTGATCAGGTCGGCATGAAGGTTGGCGGGGGAGCCTCGGCAGGCGGCGATGGGGCCGGCCGCGTTGAGCCGGATTGCATCGCGGTCCGGCGTGGTCTTCCGGCCAGTCGCGCTTTCTTCGTGCTGTCGGCCGCTGCCAGGCCACCGTGACAGACCTGGCAGCGGCCTCGAACCGCGATTACTCGCTGCTCGTCTTCTGAACGGCGACGGTTTCCCGCAGGATCTCGCGAACCTCGCCTGCCACGGAGCGACCGCGCTCGGCGGCGCGAACCCGCAGCGCTGCCATCATCTCGTCGTCAAGATCGCCGATAATGAGCGTTGCCATGCTGACCACCCCGCCTTGATGTAGGTGTGGCCCATGCTGGCACGGTCCGGCTCAGCGTGCCGGGCGCCAGGCCGACCAGCGGTCCAGCAGTGTGGCGGGGGCATCCAGGTCGGCGAACCGAGCTGCGATGCGGCTGCCAAGGCCGCCCCCGGTCTCCTGGTTGGTCAGAGTGTGCCGAAGGATCTCCCGAACTTCACTCCCCATGGAGCGTCCGTGTCCCGCCGCGCGGACGCGCAGCGCTGCCTTCACATCGTCGTCGAGATCGCGAATGGTCAAGGTCGCCACGGTTACCACCCCCGACAACGCGGTTGTTGCTGTCAATGGCGGCACGACGTCGTCAGGGCGTTCTCGTCCTGGGCCGTCTGGGCTTCCATCGCTTCTTCTGCTTCTTCTGCCGCCATGGTGGTCCGCATGGCCTCACGGGCGTGGATGGCCGAGTCGATCAGCCTGTCCAGGGCGCGGTCGCTGACGCTGAACTCGAATTTCTCGTCCGAATCGCCGATGGCGAAGTCCACCCACTCAGAGCTGACGGTGTACTTGATCGGGCAGTTGTCGTACATCGCGATCAGCGTCTCGATGTGCAAGTTGTGGTGGTTCAAGCTGCGCATGGCGGGCTCCTGTCATCGGTTCTGGATCTGAAGGTCCGGGTTGTGGGCCGACCGGCGATGCTGCACTTCATCGCCGGTCGGCTCTGAAACAGTAAATCTAAGTACTCATATGTGCAGGGTGGCAAACGGGTGAAAAGTTGAGTACTCGTGATACTGTGCGTGATCTGAGGTGACGTTATGGAGGACCGGGTGGATCAGCAGCAGTTGCCGGCGACGGTGATGAAGATCGTGCTCGGGCACGAGTTGGCGCGCCTGCGCAAGCTGGCCGGCCTCATCCAGGAAGACTCGGCCAAGGTACTGCGCTGCACCCAGAAGAAGATCGGCTTCATCGAGACCGGGTCCAGCGGGATCAAGCCGTTGGAACTGGACGGCCTGCTGGCCGCCTACGGTGCCACCGAGGCCGACCGCGCCTACGCCAACGATCTCGCCGTGGAGGCCAACCGCCGAGCCAAGAGGGGCGCCTTCAACACCCGCTTCCCGCAGTACATGCGGCTGCTCATCGACATGGAGCCGACCTGTCGACGGTTGTGGTCCTGCCAGTCGATGGTGGTGCCCGGCCTGTTGCAGACCGAGGACTACATGCGCACGACCTTCCGGGCTCGACGCCCTTCGAAGACCGTCGAGGAGATCGACAAGGACACGACGGATCGCCTTGCCCGGCAACACGTGCTGGACAACGTCGACCAGCAGTTCTGGTTCATCCTGGACGAGGCGGCCTTGCGCAGGACGGCCGGCACCGCGTCGATCATGAAGACCCAGGTCATGCGGCTGGTCGAGATGATCGACCGGCCGAACGTGGAGTTGCAGGTCGTGCCGTTCAGCGTGGGCTATTACACCGGCCAGGCGCACGACTACACGATCTTCGGATATGACACGAACCCGGTGGTGAACGTGGTCTACCGTGAGAACTACGACGGCGGAGACTACGTGGGCGATCCGGACCGGACGGCCGCGTATCTGACCCTGTGGGAGCAGCAGAAGGCAGCAGCAGCCGGACCTGAACAGTCCCGACGCTTCCTGCTCGATCTCGCTGCCTCGCTGTGACCGCATCCGTTGGCACTGCACACCATCGGAAGGCATTGACGAGATGAACGGCATCGGTGACGCGCCGGGTTTCGGCGCGTGGCGCAAGTCCAGTTACAGCCACCCGGACAACGCCTGCGTCGAAGTGGCCTGGCGCAAGTCCAGTTACAGCAACCCAGACAACCAGTGTGTTGAAGTGGGCTGGCACAAGTCCAGCTACAGCAACCCGAACAACAACTGCGTCGAAGTCGCGGTTGGCGTGCGCGCGGTCGGCCTGCGGGATTCGAAGAACCCGGACGGGCCAAGGCTGGCCTTCGGCCAGGCCCTTTGGTCGACCTTTCTGACCGAGATCACCGGCCGATAAGCCGGTCGGGCGGAACTCAGGCGCTTGGGCGCCAGGCCGACCAGCGGTCCAGCAGTGTGGCTGCCGCGCCGGAGTCAAGGGCCTCGGCGGCGGTGACCAGACCGGCGCGCAGGTCGGTGTCGAGGTCGGCGGAGAAGCCTCGGTAGGCGGCGATCGCGCCGGCCGCGTTGAGCAGGACGGCGTCGCGGACCGGGCCGGTCTTGCCGGCCACCAGGTCGCGGACCACGTGCGCGTTCTCCTCGGCGTCCCCACCGCGCAGCTGCTCGGGGGTACCGGCCGGGACGCCGAGGCGGGCCGGATCGACCGAACCGGGTGCTACACGACCGTTGCGGACCACCCATACCGTGCTGGTCGTCGTGGTGGTCAGCTCGTCGAGGCCGTCGTTCCCGCGCACCACCAGCACGCTGGCGCCCCGCGCGGCGAAGACACCGGCCAGTGTGGGGGCCAGCCGGGCGATCGCGCAGCCGACGAGGCCGGCAGGGGGCTGGGCCGGGTTGGTCAGCGGGCCGAGCAGGTTGAACGCGGTGGGGACGCCGAGTTCACGGCGCGGTGCCGAGGTGTGGCGCAGGGCGGGATGGAACCTCGGTGCGAAGCAGAATCCGATGCCCAGCTCGGCGAAACAGGCCTGGACGCCGTCGGCGGGCAGGTCCACGACGACGCCGAGGGCATCCAGTACGTCCGCGGTGCCCGCCTTCGAGGAGGCCGCGCGGTTGCCGTGCTTGATCACCGGCACCCCGGCCGCCGCCGTCACCAGCGCGGCCATGGTGGAGATGTTGACCGTATTGGCACCGTCGCCACCGGTGCCGACGATGTCGACGGCCCGGCCGCTGATCTCGACCCGCGCGGAGGCGTGTTCCAGCATGGCCCGCGCCATGCCGCTGATCTCCTCCGGTGTCTCGCCCTTGGCTCGCAGCGCCACCGCGAAACCGGCGATCTGCGCCTGCGTCGCCATCCCGGACATCACCTGGTCCATCGCCCAGGCGGTGTCCTCCGCGCAGCAGTCGACACCGGCGATCAGCCGGCTCAACAGCGTCGGCCAGGTGATGGCCGGCGCTCCGTTGGTTGTCATCGCCCCGGCCGGCCGGTTCAGCCGTGTACGACGGGCAGCGGCGTTGCCGCCCCGTCACCGACCGCGCGACCGGCACGCTGCGAACGCAGCACCTCGGCAACGGTCTCGGCGGCGGTCAGCGGGTCGAGCGGGTGCACGATCACCGCGTCCGCCAGCGACCAGGTGGCCAGCCAGCGGTCGTCCTTGCGACGCACCGCGACCACGACCGGGGGGCATTCGACGATCTCGTTCTTCAGCTGCCGGGACAGGCCCATGCCACCGGTCGGCTGCGCCTCGCCATCCAGAATGGCCAGATCGATCTCACCGTGGTCGGCCGCGTAGAGCACATCGGCGATCTTGCCGGTCTCGAAGAAGCTCACCCTGGGCAGATCGGGGGCCGGCCGGTTGCCCACCGCGATGATGATGGCCTCGCGGACCTCGGGCCGATGGCTGAACACGAGAACCTTGAGTGTCTGCTCGCTCATCTGCTGGGCCCTCCGGCGGTGCTGGGGCCAGGGGCTGGTGCCGGTGACCCACTCCTGCGGAGAACTTTAGTACCCGCGCCCCCACCGGTGTTCGTCGCATCGGCTTGATCGTGATCCGGGTGTTCGACGGCCGTCCTGTTGTCGATCCCGTCCGATCGCCCATCGGACGGGATCGGCGATCCGATTGGTCATCCGGTTCGTCCGGTGACCGAAACGCCCTGCTGGGCTGTGATCGACGCGACCATGAGCAACTGTGGACCCCACGCGGCAGCCACGCTTGCCACAGGCAATAATGCGACGCGTGACAACGGCAACGCCCTCCATAGGCCAGCGTGTGCACTCGCTGAACCGGCCCAACATGGTCAGCGTCGGTACGATCATCTGGCTCTCGAGTGAACTCATGTTCTTCGCTGGCCTCTTCGCGATGTTCTTCACCGTGAAGGCGCAGAGCACGTCGCCGATCTGGCCGCCGCCGCCGGCCGAGGTCGACCTGAAGTACTCCCTGCCGTTCACCATCGTCCTGGTGCTCTCCTCGATCACCTGTCAGCGCGGTGTGTTCTGGGCCGAGCGCGGTGACGTGTTCCGCATGCGGCGGTGGTACATCCTCACCTTCTTCATGGGTCTGGTCTTCCTGCTCGGCCAGGCCGGTGAGTACTACCAATTGGTCGTCGACCACCACACGACGATCTCCTCGTCGGCATGGGGCTCGGTGTTCTTCATCGCCACCGGCTTCCACGGTCTGCACGTGCTCGGTGGTCTTGTCGCCTTCATCTTCCTGCTCATCAGGACCAGGCTGAGCAAGTTCACCCCGGCGCAGGCCACCGCGACGATCGTGGTCTCCTATTACTGGCACTTCGTCGACCTTGTCTGGATCGGCCTTTTCGCCTGCGTCGAAGTGCTCAAGTGACCTCTCCGTGCTGAATTCTCCGTGGCACGGAGGAATGCAACTGCACACGGACCCGGACTGACAGCAAGGGTTGCCGCTGACATGACCACGAACAACACCGCCGAACCGGACGAAGTCGCGGAAGGCGTCGACACCGCCGCCGACACGGCCTCCCCCGGCGTACGCGCGGTTTCGACCCGCCGCTCCCGCCGCACCAAGTTCAGGCGGCGGATGTCCGGACTGCTGGCGCTGGGGATCGCGCTGCTCGCCTCCGGGGCTCTCTACAGCGCGCTGAGCCCGAGTCCGCAGACGGCGAACGCGGCCGACGCGACCTCCTCGTACACGCAGGGCGAGCAGATCTTCAACACCACCTGCATCACCTGCCACGGTGCGAACCTGCAGGGCGTGCAGGACCGCGGCCCCTCGCTGGTCGGCGTCGGCTCCGCCGCGGTGTTCTTCCAGGTCTCGACCGGTCGGATGCCGTTGGACGGGCAGAGCGCGCAGGCGGTCAGCAAGCCGACGATGTTCACGCCCGAGCAGATCGACGAGCTGGAGGCCTACATCCAGGCGCACGGCGGCGGCCCGCAGAAGCCTGCCGCGTCCGGCAACGCCCTTGTCGGTGACGATCCCGCTCGCGGTGGTCAGCTCTTCCGGCTCAACTGCGCCTCGTGTCACGCGTTCACCGGTCAGGGCGGCGCCCTCTCCGGCGGTAAGTTCGCGCCCTCGCTGCAGGACACCTCGCCGGATATCATCTACACCGCGATGCTCTCCGGGCCGCAGAACATGCCGAAGTTCGCCGACGGGCAGCTCACGCCCTCGGAGAAGCAGGACATCATCGCTTACATCCAGTCCGTGCAGGGTGCCAACAACAACCCGGGCGGCAACAATCTGGATGGCCTCGGCCCGATCTCCGAAGGCTTCGTCATCTGGACCCTCGGAATTCTGGCGCTGGTTGGTATGACGTTGTGGATTGGAGCGAAGGCATGACGCCCGGCGCGGCACGCCCCCTGCTGAAGCGGGCACAGTCCGGTGTGAGGGGAGGACGGAAGTAGATGAGCGAGCAGGAGCACAACCAAGACCTGCCCACCGACGAACAGCTCGCCGACATGAGTCGGGAAGACCTGGCCAGGCTCGGCGCCAAGCTCGACGGCGTTGAACTGGTCGAGTACCCGGACCCGTGGCCGGTCAAGGGAACCAGGGCGGAGAAGCGGGCCGAGCGGGTCGTCGCGTTCTGGTTCATCCTGGCCGCGATCAGCGCGCTGGCCTTCATCGCCGTCTTCGGCTGGTGGCCCTGGACCTACCAGAACATCGGCCACCAGTTCATGTACAACCTCTACACCCCGCTGATCGGCCTCACCCTTGGCCTCACCGTGCTGGGTCTCGGGATCGGCGCACTGACCTACGTCAAGAAGTTCGTCCCGCACGAGGTCGCCGTGCAGGAGCGGCACGACGGCCCGTCCTCGGAACTGGACCGGCAGACCGTGCTCGCCGAGCTGGCCGACGCCGGGGTGCGCAGCACCATCGCCCGCCGTTCGCTGATCAAGCGCAGCGCCGGTGCCGCCGCCGGTCTGATGGGTCTCGGCCTGGTCATCTTCCCGGTCGGCGGGTTCCTCAAGAACCCGTGGAGCAGCGCGCAGTCCCCGGAGGACACGCTTCGCTTCACCGGTTGGTACTCGGGGGCGGGGTCGGAAGCTCCTGGGGAGCGGGTGTTCATCCGCCGCGACACCGGTGACCCCACCGAGGTCGCCCTGGTCAGCCCGGCCGACATGGACGCGGGTGGCCTGCAGACGGTGTTCCCGTTCCGCGAGTCCGAGCGCAACAACCCGGACATGCTGCTGGCCGCGCTGGAACGGGTGGACAACCCGACCATGCTCATCCGGTTCCGGCCGGAGGACGCGGTGCACGTCATCAAGCGGCAGGGCCAGGAGAACTTCAACTACGGTGACTACTACGCGTTCAGCAAGATCTGCACGCACCTCGGTTGCCCGGCCTCGCTGTTCGAGGAGCAGACCAACCGCGTGCTGTGTCCGTGTCACCAGTCGCAGTTCGACGCGCTGGAGTACTGCAAGCCGGTGTTCGGCCCGGCCGCCCGCGCACTTCCGCAGTTGCCCATCGCGGTTGACGAGGCGACCGGTTACTTTTATGCGGTACACGATTTCATCGAGCCTGTCGGACCTGGCTACTGGGAGCGTGGGGCATGAGTTCCATCACCACACCGACAAAGCCGACGAACCTCGCACTGGACATCGCCGGCAAGTCGCTCAACGAGGTCGACGAGCGCTACCACCCGGCAGCCGGCATCCGTCGCCAGCTGAACAAGGTGTTCCCGACGCACTGGTCGTTCCTGCTCGGTGAGATCGCGCTGTACAGCTTCATCGTGCTGCTGCTCTCCGGCGTGTACCTCGCGTTGTGGTTCGACCCGTCCATGACCGACGTGCAGTACAACGGTCCGTTCAGCGATCTGCGCGGCGTGTACATGTCGAAGGCGTACGCCTCGACCCTGGACATCTCCTTCGTCGTCCGCGGCGGCCTGTTCGTCCGGCAGCTGCACCACTGGGCGGCGCTGCTGTTCATGGCCGCGATGGCGGCGCACATGATCCGGATCTTCTTCACCGGCGCGTTCCGCAAGCCGCGTGAGACGAACTGGGTCATCGGCGTGCTGCTGCTGGTACTCGGTGGCGCCGAGGGCTTCACCGGTTACGGCCTGCCCGACGACCTGCTCTCCGGTACCGGTGTCCGGGCCGCGCTCTCCGGCGGCATGCTCTCGGTGCCGGTCATCGGGACCTGGTTGCACTGGCTGTTGTTCGGCGGAGAATTCCCAGGTACAGCGTTCGTACCACGAATGTATGCGATACATATCGTGCTGATACCCGGCATAATCCTGGCCTTGATCGCGGTCCATCTGGGCTTGGTGTGGTATCAGAAGCACACTCAGTTCCCAGGTGTGCGGCGGACCGAGAAGAACGTGGTCGGCGTGCGCATCATGCCGGTCTTCGCCATCAAGGGCGGCGGTTTCTTCGCGGTGGTGGTCGGCATCCTGGCGCTGATCGCCGGCCTGTTCCAGATCAACCCGGTGTGGAACTTCGGCCCGTACTCTCCCGCGCAGGTCTCCGCCGGTTCACAGCCGGACTGGTACCTGGCCTGGACGGACGGCCTGCTCCGGCTGTGGCCGGACTGGGAGATCTACTTCGGGCACACCTACATGATCCCGGCTGTGTTCTTCCCGCTGATGGTGTTCGGGCTGGTCATCACGGTGATGATGATGTACCCGTTCCTGGAGCGGCGGCTGAGCAAGGACCACGCCAGCCACAACCTGTTGCAGCGGCCTCGGGACGCACCGGTTCGCACCGGCCTCGGCGCGATGGGCCTGACGTTCATGCTGGTGTGCACCATCTCCTGCGCGAACGACATCATCGCCAACAAGCTGCACATCTCGCTGAACGCGATGACCTGGGGTGGTCGGATCGGTGTGCTGATTCTGCCGCCGATCCTCTACTACGTCACCTACCGGATCTGTATCGGTTTGCAGCGCAGTGACCGGGAGGTGCTGGAGCACGGCATCGAGACCGGCATCATCAAGCGGCTGCCGTCCGGTGAGTTCATCGAGGTGCACCAGCCGCTGGGCGGTACCGACGAGCACGGTCACGCCAAGCCGCTGGAGTACCAGGGCGCCCCGGTGCCCAAGAAGATGAACAAGCTCGGTTCGGCGGGGCATCCGCTGCCCGGCAGCCTGCTGCGCGCCGACCCCATCGAGGAGACGGTCGCGCTGGAGCGGGCGGAGGCCGAACAGCACGCCGCGCACCACGAGTCCGACGAGGCGGTCGAGCACGAGAACCGCGAGCTGCCGGTCGACTGACCAGCCTGCTCTCGGAGTTCGAGTACCTGATTCGGCCCGGTTCACCACTTTTCCGAAGGTGGTGGGCCGGGCCGTTTCCGCTTCGTCCATGGCCACGGTGGAGGATCTTGTCTCGGCCGGCAAGATCCGTGGCTACGGCTGGAGTGTCGGCGATCGCGACCGCGTCGCCTGCCGCGGTCCCCAAGCGCTTGATCTGCCTACTCACCCTGGCGCCTCGGGGTGAGCAGGTCAACGCGGTCGGCGGGGCGAGGTCAGCAGCAGTCGCAGCTGCCGCATTCGATGCAGCAGTCACAGAACTCGTCGGTCATCGGGTTTTCACCTCCCTTCGTCCTGCGTTGGTGGGCACCAGGTGCCGGGAGCAGGGTCGGCGCAGCCGATGCCGTCGATCCCGGCGAGCATCCCGGCCAGTTCGCCGCGCAGTTCGGCCAGGCGGCGCAGTTCGGCGTCGACCTCGTCGAGGTGGTGGCGCAGCAGGGTTTCCGCCGGGGCGCACGCGCAGGCCCCGGTGTCGCGGACGGCGAGCAGTTCGCGGATCTCGGCCAGTGGGAGGCCGAGGCGTTGCACGCCCTTGATGAACAGCATCCGGTCCACGACCGAGGAGTCGTAGCGGCGATGCGCGCCGGGAGTCCGGTGCGCGGGCGGCAGCAGGCCGATGCGCTCGTAGTAGCGAACGGTGTCCGGCCGTACCCCGACCTTGGTCGCGACGTGCGTGATCGTCAGCTGGTCAGCGGAGGCGTCCGTGGGCATGCTTCGAGGTTAGAACTTGGAGTCGGGTCCAGAGTCAAGCCCGAGTTTCCGGACCGAACGCTCAGTAGGCTGTGACGAGGATCACTACTGGTTTTCCAGGCCCACGGCGAAGCTCGATTCGATGTCGGCGCGGGAGTACGAGCGGAACGCGATGTGCGTCGCGGTGCTCAGCACACCGCTGACCCGGCTGATCTTGCCGGGAACGAGATCGGCGATGTCCTCGTGCGCGGCCACCCTGATCACCGCGATCAGGTCGACGTCGCCCGCGCAGGAGTAGACCTCCAGCACGCCGTCGATGTCCGCGATCGCCTGCGCGGCTTCGGTGATGGCGTCGGCATCGACCTGGATCAGCACGAACGCGGTGATCACGCGAACTCCTGGGGCTTGAACGGGCTGGCACGAGGTTGTTCGCGGTGAGCATAGCCAGCGACACCGCGACCCACCTGCCCACGGCCACCGGGAAAGGCCGGTCGGGGAGTGGGGCGGACCGGGAGGCGGTCAGTCGGGCAGCGTGTCGAGCGGGCGGGCGGCCGCGGCCTGTTTCGCCCATTCCCGCCAGCGGCCCGCCGATCCGGCCGGCTCGGTCCAGGGTTGGCTGGCCAGCACCAGCCGGGTGCCGTCCTGGTCGAGCCAGCGGTGCAGCAGCGCGACCTCCTCCTGCGGCGCGCCGTGCAGTGGTCCGGCGCCGGGCAGCACGGTCTCGGCCGAGGCGACGAGCGCGTGCACGATGGGCATCGGCGGCACGCCGGCCTTGGCGACACCGGCCGAGGCGAGCCTGCCGTGTCGGATCACCGCGAACTCCCAGCCGCCCTGCGCCCTCGGCCGGGCCGCGACCAGTTCCGGCAGTGCGGCCAGTGCGGCCAACCGCTGGCCACGGTCGAGAGCGCGGATCAGGGTGACCATCCGGTCCCTGCGGGTGCCGGCCAGTTCGAACCGGTGCTGTTCGGACAACTCACCGAGCGAATCGGCCAACTGCCGCAACGGTTCGGTGTGCTGCCCGGCGACCAGCGCCCGGAAGACCTCGACCGCGGGCGCGTAGTCCTCGGGTTGTTGCCGGCCCGCGCAGGGTGCCTTGCAGCGGCCGAGTTCGGCCAGCGCGCAGGGCCGGGCATTGGCGCCCCTGGCCGGGATGCGCACCGTGCAGGGCCGGATCGGCAGCGCGTCGTGCAGGGCGGAGATCGCGGTCAGCGCGGTGCCCTGGGTGCGGAACGGACCGATCGCGCCGGCCCGAGGCGTGCGCACCACCGAGAACCGGGGAAACGCCTCGTCGGTGAGGCTCACCCACCAGCCCGCGTGCGCGTTCTTCGACCGCCGGTTGTAGCTGGGCTTGTGCGCGGTGAGCAGCCGCAACTCGCGGACCTCCGCCTCCAGCGCGTGCGAACAGGTCACCGAATCGACCCGGACCGCGAGCGCGACCATCTCGCGCAGCCGGGCCCGGCCCTCGCTCGCGGTGAAGTACTGCCGGACCCGACGGCGCAGGTCCGAGGCGGTGCCGACGTAGAGCACCTCCTCGCTCGGACCGCGAAACAGGTAGACCCCCGGCGCGTTGGGCAGGTGCATCGCCAGTTGGCGCTTGCTGCGCTGGGCCGGGGTCACCTCGGGCAGGAAGTCGAGCAGTTCCTCCAGCGAGGCGACCCCCAGCGAACCGACCCGCTCCAGCAACCCGTGCAACACCTCGACGGTGGCCTTGGCATCGTCCAGCGCCCGGTGAATGGGCACGGTGGCGGCGGAGAACAAGATGGCCAGCGCGGAGAGCTTGCAGCTCGGCGCCTCCTGGCGGGACAGCGCGCGGCGGGCCAGCTTCACCGTGCAGACCACCGGTGGCCGCCGCCACGGATAGCCGAGCCGCTGGCAGGCGGCCCTGATGAAGCCGATGTCGAACGCGGAGTTGTGTGCGACCAGCACCGCGCCCGCCGCGAATTCCAGAAAGGCCGGCAGCACCGTGCGCATCGTCGGCGCGCCGTAGACCATCGCATTGGTGATCCCGGTCAACTGCACGATTTCCGGCGGTACGCCGCGCTCCGGGTCGACCAGGGTGGCGAACTCGCCGAGGATCTCCCCGCCGCGCACCTTCACCGCGCCGATCTCGGTGACCGCGTCGCGTTCCGCGCTGCCGCCGGTGGTTTCCAGGTCGAACACCACGAACGTGGTCTCCCGCAACGGGGTGCCCAACTCGTCGAAGGTGAGCTGCGCGTTGCTGGCCCGACCCGTGGCCCGGCTGGTGTCGATCGTGGTCATCGCGGCGAAGATTACGGCCGGCCACCGACAACTCGGCGATCATCTCCTGGCCCGGCGTGGCGCCACTGACGGCACAATCGCAGGCACACCGTGATCGACTCGCGATCGACCGGCGCGTCAAGTTCGCCGAGAACCTCTAACCTGGAGGGATGACGTCCTCGGCGCGGCGGCCCGAGTCCGGTCCGGAGTTCTCCGGTCCGGTGTCGCTTCCTGCGCTTGTCGAGGCAGGACCGGACGGCGGGGCCGAACCGGACGAGTTGATCGATCTGCCCGCCGAGAACCTGACAGGCCAGGAGAAACCGGAGATTCCGGAGATCTCGGAAAGCCGCGAGGACGCGAAAAGTCCGGAAGCCGGAGAAAGTCCGGAAGCCGAGGACGCGCCGGAGGAGACCGGCCCGGACTGGACACGGTTGCCGGACGCGGTCCGCGGCAAACTCGCCGAGCTGGCCGCGGACGCGGTCGGCGAGATCGCCCAGGTCGACATCCCGCAGCCGGTTCGCACCGTGGCGCGGTTCGCGCCGGCCAAACGTGCCCGCCTCGGCGCCGGTCCGCTGTTGGCCGGGCTGCGCAACCACTCTGCCTTCCGTGCCGCCGTCGTGCACTGGGCGAAGGAGCACCGCCCGGCCGCGCTGGATGCCACCGCGACCGATCCGGTCACGGCCGCCACCGCCGCGCTGCTGCGGGGCGAGGCCACCGCGGTGCACTTCCTCGAACTGGTCACCCGGCGGGCCACCGACGGCGCGCTGCGCGCGGAACGGGATGCCGCGCTCGGCAGGCTCGGCAGGCTGGAGTCCGAACTCGAACGGCTGCGCGGCGAGGTCGTCGCGGCCGGCACGGTCGCCGGTCGGGTGGTCGAGGAACGCGACTCGGAGCTGGAGAAACTGCGTAAGCGCCTGCGCGAACAGGGCGCCAAACTCCGCGAGGCCAAGGATGCCGCCGCTGCCGCGCTGGCCGACGCCGAGCAGATCCGGGTGCAGACCGAACTGGAACGCAAGTCGCTGACCGCCGAACGCGACCGGGAACGCGAACGGGCCGAGACCGAGCGGCTCAAGGCCCGCAGGGCCGAGGGTGACGCCCAGGCCGCCCGCCAGGCCGCGAGGGAGGCACGAGCGGCCGACGAGGTGCGGCTCGCGCTGCTGGTGGACACCCTGGACGGCGCGGTGACCGGCCTGCGCAGGGAACTGGCGCTTGGCGGCACCGGGCCCCGACCCGCTGACCTGGTCCGTGGCGCGAGCGCCCCGCAGGGCGCGGTCGGCCGCGCGGACGATCCGGCCGCGCTGGATCGGCTGCTCGCGCTGCCGACGGTCCATCTCGTCGTGGACGGATACAACGTCACCAAGACCGGCTATCCCGAACTCGCCCTCGTCGACCAGCGCGAACGGCTCGGTATGCAGATGGCTTCGCTGGCGGCGCGAACCGGCGCCGAGATCACGATCGTGTTCGACGGAGCCGGTGTCGTCGCGGTCCCCTCGGCCTCCCCGCGTGGGGTACGCGTGCTGTTCTCCGACCCCGGTGTGCTCGCCGACGACGTGATCAGGGCCATTGTCGCGGCCGAACCGGAGGGCAGGCCGGTCGTCGTGGTCACCTCCGACCGCGCGGTCGCCGACTCGGTGCGCAGGCGCGGCGCGCACCCGGTGCCCTCCGCGGTGCTCATCGCCCGACTCGGCCGGGTCTGACTCTTCGCGACGAATTTCTTCGGTCCGGCCACGGTGGGCCGGCAAAATTGTCGGTGCCCCTTTTTATCGTTGGCGTCAGTTGGACCCTTCGAAAGATCGGGGATGTGCCGTGATCATCGATTGCGACAAGTGCGTGATCAGGGGCGTTGGTTGTCCAGATTGTGTGATCAGTGTGTTGCTGGACGCCCCGGAACACATTGAGTTCGCCGAGCCGGAATTGCGCGCCTTTGACACCCTCGCCGATGCGGGATTGGTGCCACGACTGCGGCTGATTCCGGTGCGTCCCAATCGTGAATCGCTCGACACGCCCGAACTGCCGCTGCCGAGCGCCGAGCGGTCGGCAAAAGACGACGGACGGCCACAGCGGCAGGTCGGCTAGGTAATCGTCGATCGCGAGCGGCACGGACCCAGCGGATTGACGTTCGTGCTTATGGCCTAGTCGGCAACATTTTCCGATACCCACGGTAGACGAGTCCCTGGCGGTTCCGTAACCTGTCCGAGACCTCGCGGTCGGCAGCCGTTCGACGGACGGCGACGCGGGGTCACCGCCGAATCGGTCTGTCGGGGGCCGAACCGGATCGTGACACCGCCGTTGATCGCTCGCAGGTATTGCCTGTTGGTGTTGAGCTGGGCCTTTGGCCTCGTGCGGTGCCGTCCGGTAGTAGGTGGTTGGAACGAAGGAGACACGCGCTACGTGGCCTCGCACCGACTGAAGCGCACGATGCGCGGGGCGCTCGCTGCCACCGCGGTGATCGCGGTGATGGGCGTCACCCCCTCGTTGGCCATCGCCGACCCCGGCACCAGCCCGAGCGCTCCGAGTACTCCCACCACGCCGACCATGCCGACCGGCACTCCGCTACAGCAGTACGAAGCGCTCTCGCAGCAGGCAAGTGACCTGAACAACCAGCTACAGGCTGCTCAGACCAAGCAACAGGCCGCGCAGAACCAGCTGAACCAGTCCAATGCGGACCTTGGCAAGGCGCAGCAGGCCGAGACTGCGGCGCAGCAGCAGGAGAGTGGGCTGCGTGGTCAGGTCGATCAGTTGACCGAGGCGCAGTACGAGGGTGCCCGGTTCGGTCAGCTTTCCGCGCTGTTGACCGGTAGTTCGGCGCAG
>DATATE010000167.1:0-45089 GCA_036268955.1 Pseudonocardiaceae bacterium | reverse complement strand
CGGCGCATTCCGGACGACGTGCTGGCGCGGTTCCGGTCGCGCGGCGTGTTCCGCGAACTGTCGCGGGGGCGCACCACGATTTTCGTGCCAGCGCAACGGGATGGCACGCTCCCCCGGCTGATCGTGCCGATCCGGATGGGCGGCGAGCTGCTCGGTTCGATGTGGGCGGTGGTGCCGGATCGCGTGCCGGAGGCACGAGCCGCCGCGTTCGCGGACGCGGGTTCCGTTGTGGCGCTGCACCTGTTGCGCCGCCGCGCCGCCGTGAACGCGCAGCGCAGGCATTCCACCGAGCAGGTGCGCGCGTTGCTGGAGGGGCGGGGCAGCACCAGGGTCGCGGCCGCCGAACTCGGTTTCGCCGATGTGCCGTACCGGGTCGTCGCGATCGACACGGTCGGCAAGGGCACCGAGGACGAGCTGGCCGCCGAGGGATTGCGGCTGGCGTTGTGGGAGCGGCTGACCGCCGGTGTCGGACGTCGCCCTGCCGTTGCCGAGCTGAATCGGTTGCTGTACGCGATCGTGCCGGACGAGCCGGGCACTGGCGGCTGGTCCGCACTGCGTGCCGCACTGTCCGAACTGGACACCGAGCAGCTGTTGGTGGCCGCCGGCGCACCCGCGCCGATCGCGGAGCTGCCGACGTCCCGCGAACAGGCGCAGGAGACGCTCGGCTTGCTGCGTGCCGGGCTGGTCGCCGGCCGGGTCGCCGACTACCAGCAGGAGTGGGCGGTACTCGCGCTGCACCGCGCCGCGAACGCGGCCAGCGCTGCGGGCGTCACCGAGCTGGGTCCGCTGTCCGGTCTGCGCGCGCAGGACGAGGAGAACGGCACCGACTACCTGGGCACCCTCTACGCCTGGCTGCGCCATCCCGGCGATCCGCGCGCCGCGGGCAAGGCGCTGAGCATCCACCCGAACACGTTGCGCTACCGAATGCGGCGAATTGTCGAAATCACCGGATTCGATCTGGACGACCCGGACCTGCGGCTCGCCCTGCTCGTCCAACTGGTGGCCATGCTCTGGCGCTGATCGGGTTGTGCCAGGACCACAAGTACTCGGTCGAGTGATAGTGCCGCCGTGACGATGACATCCGCGCCGACAGGGCCCACCGTTGTTGTCAACCACTGCCCGCGTGAACATCGGCCGGAAGGACTTCAACGGTGAAGATCGCCGTCCCCCGCGAGATCAAGAACAACGAGTACCGGGTCGCGCTGACCCCGGCCGGCGCGCACGAGCTGACCCGACGCGGCCACGAGGTCTACGTCGAGGCCAACGCGGGTGTTGGCTCCGCCATCCCCGACGAGGAGTACCTGGCCGCAGGCGCCAAGGTGCTGGCCGGCGTCGACGACGTCTGGTCCGAGGGCGAGCTGGTGCTCAAGGTCAAGGAGCCGATCGCCGAGGAGTACCCGCGGCTGCGCGAGGGCCAGGTGCTGTTCACCTATCTGCACCTCGCAGCGGACCGCCCGCTGACCGAGGCGCTGCTCAAGTCCAGGACCACCGCGATCGCCTACGAGACCGTGCAGACCGCGAACGGCGCGCTGCCGCTGCTCGCACCCATGTCCGAGGTGGCAGGTCGACTCGCGCCGCAGGTCGGCGCCTACGCGCTGATGAAGCCCTCCGGTGGCCGTGGCGTGCTGCCCGGCGGCGTGCCCGGCGTGCACCCGGCCAGGGTCGTGGTCATCGGCGGCGGTGTCGCCGGCCTGAACGCGGCCACCGTCGCGGTCGGCATGGGCGCCGATGTCGAGGTGCTGGACACCAACGTGGACCGGCTGCGCCAGCTCGACGCGCAGTTCCAGGGCCGGCTGCGCACCGTCACCTCCAACAGCTTCGCCATCGGGCAGGCCGTGCGGGAGGCCGATCTGGTCATCGGCGCGGTACTGGTGCCGGGCGCGAAGGCGCCGACGCTGGTGGACAACCAGCTGGTCTCGGACATGAAGCCGGGCGCTGTACTGGTGGACATCGCCATCGACCAGGGCGGTTGCTTCGCCGACTCGCACCCGACCACCCACGACAACCCGACCTACCCCGTGCACGACGCGCTGTTCTACTGCGTGGCGAACATGCCGGGCGCGGTGCCGAGGACCTCGACCTACGCGCTGACCAACGTGACGCTGCCCTACGCCGCCGCCATCGCGCAGCACGGCTGGCAGGCCGCGCTGCGCGCGGACAGGGCGCTGGCCCTGGGTCTCAACGCACACGACGGCGCGCTGACCAACCACGCGGTCGGCGAGGCGCACGGGATCACCGACACGCCGCTGGCCGAGGTCGTCGGCTGACGAGTCGGCCGGTCGAATAATCGACAAAGCGGCCGTCGGGCGGCGTTTCGGACTCGGACACAAGTCGATACTTTTCCGCGAGCGGGCGGGTCGACCGAGCAATCGGGCGGCCCGTCCGCGTGGCGTATCAGGGCTCGCGGCGGACGCTTATGGCCCCCACCAATACGGTCGACATCGGTGGCAGTGGCGGGAATTCACGCGAACAGCCGCAGCGGGACGTACCGGCGTCGTCGCTGGTCATGGCGGCGTAGCCGGACTGACATATCGGCAAGTCAGGTCTTTCTACCGCACCCGCGCGCAAGCCGACCCCCGGCATTCGGCGCATTCGACGACACATCCGTCGGCCACATTTAACTGTTAATACACCGCGCCCGAATTGACAGTTAAAGAGATGCGCCGGAAGTTCGGTTGACTTCACCGTTTCCCGGCAATAATTTTTTTGTTTGTCAGCCGAAAATCGGCTGGATTCTCATTCCAAGCAGACGACTACAGCCTTGGAGTTGCCGTGCAGAGATCCCTGCGCATCCTCGCGGCGGCCGTGGCGCCGATCCCGATCATCGCCAGCATCATGCTGGTGGGAACGGCCAATGCGAGTTCGCAGCCACTCGTCGCCATCCCGCAGAACGTCAACCCGGCACTGGCCAGCAGTGACCGGATGGCCGCCCTCGCAACGGATACCCCGATGTCCGTCGCGGTGTCACTGAAACTGCACGACACCGCTGGTCTGAGCACGTTCCTGACCCAGGTGGCCGACCCGACCTCGGCGAACTACCGGCACTACCTCACGCCGGCCCAGTTCGACGCCCGGTACGGGCCGAGCAATGCCGACGTCGCGAAGGTGAAGACCTTCCTGACCTCGGCAGGGCTGCGGGTGACCGGGGTGTCCGGCAACAACCAGGTGGTCAACGCGGCGGGCGACGCGGCGACCATGACGCACGCCTTCGACACCACGATCGGCGTCTACTCGCAGAGCACTCGCGAGTACGGCACGCGGAGCTACTACGCGAACGACACCGCGCCGACGCTGCCCGCCGACGTGGCAGGCCTCGTACAGGGCGTCGCCGGTCTCGACGACCACACCGTGCACACCACCGACGCGGTGCACGGCAAGCCGTCCGCGAGCGTCCAGGGCTTCACGCCGAGCCAGCTGCACACCGCCTACAACACCTCCTCGCTCGGCACCGGCAGTGGTGAATCCGTTGCGCTGTGGGAGTTCGACGGTTTCCAGCAGTCGAACATCAGCGCCTACGACAAGCAGTTCGGGATCAGTCCGTCCGCGCCGACCACGGTGTCGGTCGACGGCGCGAACTACAACTCCAACCCCGGCCAGGGCCAGGGCGAGGTCGAACTGGACATCGAGATCGTGCAGGGCATGGCGTCGGCGGCGAACACCTACGTCTACGAGGCGCCCAACTCCGACCAGGGCCAGATCGACATGGCCAACCAGATCGCCAGCGACGACAAGGTCTCGGTCACCTCGATCTCCTGGGGCGAGTGCGAGACGGACAGTTCGTCGGCGACGACCACCAGCACGGACAACGCACTCGAACAGGGTGCTGCCGAGGGCATCAGCTTCTACTCGGCCTCCGGTGACTCCGGCTCCGACGACTGCGGCGACGGCACCACCGCCGTCGACTATCCGGGCAGCGACCCGAACGTGAGCAGCGTCGGCGGCACCTCGCTGACGACCGGCAGCGGCGGCGCGTACAAGTCCGAGGTGGCCTGGAACAGCGACGGCGGCTCCTCCGGCGGCGGCGTTTCCACCGTGTTCAAGGCGCCGAGCTGGCAGACGGGCTCCGGCGGCATGCGCACCGTGCCGGACATCTCCTCCGACGCCGACCCGAACACCGGCTTCGCCGTCTACTCGGCGGGCAGCTGGCAGGAATACGGCGGAACGAGCTGTGCGGCACCGATGTGGGCCGGCTTCACCGCGCTGTACAACGCCCAGTCCGGCAGCCAGCTGGGCAACCCGAACCCGGCGCTGTACAAGGTCGGCGACGCCGGCACCGCGATCCACGACATCACCTCGGGCAACAACGGCGCGTACCAGGCCGGCAAGGGCTACGACGAGGTGACCGGTCTCGGTAGTTACAACGGCGCCAACCTGGCCGCCGCCCTGTAACCACCGGATTGTCCGGTAGCCAGCAGTTCCGAGTTCACCTCAGGGGCGGCGAGACTCTCGCCGCCCCTGACGCACGTCGGCGACGAGGTGGCCGAGAACTCAGCCGGCCAGGTCGAGGATGGCCGGGACGACCTCCGCCGGGCTTGGCTGGCCGGCGATCTCGGTGGCAACGGCGGTGGCCGCGTCGGCCGTGGCGGAGTCGGCCAGCAGCCCGCGCAGCCGGTCGGCGTCGAGGTCGGCCGGCTTGACCACGGCGCCAGCACCGGCCCTGGCCACCATTGCCGCGTTGAGGTACTGGTCGGCGCCCTGCGGCAGTACCAACTGCCGCGTCGCGGTGACCAGCGCGGTCATCGTGGTACCGGCCCCGCCGTGGTGCACGACGGCATCGGAGACGTTCAGCAGCGCGTGCAGCGGCGTCCAGTCGACCACCCGGACATTCGCCGGCAGCGGACCGAGCGCGGAGAGGTCGCCGCCACCGAGCGCGAACACGAACTCGGCGTCGACCGCGCCGGCGACCGACACCAGTTGGCCGAGCGCGCCGAGGCCGGCCATCCTCGGCAGCACCGAACCGAGGGTGACGGTGATCCTGGCCCGCTGCCTCGGGGTGGTCAGCCAGGTCGGCAGCAGCCCGCCGCCGTTGTAGGGCACGTAGCGCAGCGAGAGACCGGTCGAGTTCGGCGGCCGCATGCTCGGCGGGGACACGTCGAGGAACGCGGCCTGCGGCACCGGGGTGACGCCGAACCGTTGGTAGGACTCGGACATCTCCTCGGCAACCGCCTGCCAGAGTTCCGCGCCCTGCCCCGGCGCGATGCCGTGCGCAATGGCCGGCACGCCGATCACCGCAGCGGCCAGCGGGCCGGCACCGTTGAGCGGGCCGTGCACGATCAACTCCGGCCGCCAGTCCTGTGCCAACCGCACCGTTTCGTCGACCGCCGGCTCGCTGACCGCGGCGAACAGCTTGCCGGCGAAGCGGAGACCGGCCTGCCACTCGTCGGTCGGCCTGCCATCGCTCATATCGGTCGGTTGCGGGTACTCGCCCATGAACCGGCGGAACAGTCCGGGGAAGTCGAAACCGGGCGCGGGGTCGACGACGGAAAGGCCCGCGTGTTCGGCGATCTGCGAGTTGGACGGGGTAGCCAGGATCACCTCGTGGCCTGCGGAGCGCAGCGCCCAAGCAGTGGTGATGAGGGGGAAGAAGTGGCCGATCCCCGGTGAAGAGGTGATCAGGATGCGCACGATGCTGCCTCTCGTTGACTACGCGGTTGCCATCCCATTTAACTCTCATGCTAAGACTTTCGTCAATTAAATTGCTCGACTGAGCGTAACGTCGGTGCTCAGCAAGGGTGCGCGGCAAGACGGCAGGGGGCGACCGGGATCGGTGAATCAATATCGACTTCAGCTACTGACGATCAGAATTCCGGATGATCGCCCGATGAAAGGCAGGCGACGAAAAGCCGGAGATAGTAAGCGGTCGACATCAGGACTTTCCCTAGAACTTCCGAGCTGGAACTCCCAGCGGGAAGAAGTCCGGTAGAAGTAAGGGGCGACCCGCTCAACCAGCCTGGGGGTCGCTGGGAGCGGGTCGCCGCCGCCTAGCTTAGGCACTGCCCGCAATCGACCCTGCGGCGCATCCACCGGTCACCGAGGCCACGCTTATCCACACCGCTATCCACACCACGCGATCGCACCACCCGATCGAGTGGTGCGATGGGCATCCGGGTGAAATTGGTTGCCTAACGGTACGGCGAGATATCGGTACTTCCGATAGCACCGGGGTGGGCAATTCCCAGTGGTTGGTTGAGTGTAGTGATCCTTTCGGCCGTTATCGCGCCATGACCGTGTTGGCGCGCACCGACGAGGTGGTCGTCGTCGCGCCGCCGGGAGAGTCGGCCGTCCTGTCGGTCCAGCAGATCCGGGACCTCGATCGGGCTCTCGCCGGCGCCGCCGCGGACACCGGCTGGCCGGTCGCGGTCTCCGGCTGAGCCGGATCCGAGCCGGACGAGCCAGCCGCCGCCATGACCCTCAGCCGCCGCGACGACCAGCGCGACGCCGGCAAGGTGAGCGCTGAAGACGCAGCGTCCTCGCCCCAGCCGTCGACGACCCGGTCGCCACTGCGCTCGGAGGCGGCGTTGCGGGACGCGGTGCTGAACCGGCTGGCCGCGTTGGAGCACATCGCCGAGGACGGTGCGGACGGCGGCCTCGAAGCGCGCCTGCCGCTGGCCAGAAGTGAGCTGTACCGGCTGGCCGACGGCTGGCGCCTGCTGCTGACCGTGCACAGCGCGGGCGCGGACGGGCGCTGCCGGGCCTGTCCCGGCTGGGTGCGGCGGCGCCGCTGGCCGTGTCCGGTCTGGTTGATGGCCCACCGGCACCTGCTCGGTGACACCCTGCCCAACGGCACCCGGCTGCCGAACTGGAGCCGGTTGCGCAGTCGGATCAGCGGCAGGACCGGCGGCAGGATCGGACTGTCGCGCCTGCTGGCCCCGTTCGGCCCGCGCGCCCGGCGCGCCCCCGACCCCACCGCCGGCCGGCTCGCCGAGGACCCGGAACCGAGCTAGGCCGGAGGGGAAACCGGCCGACCGGACCGGCGGTTCCAGCGTGTCACCAACTCCCTCGACACACCGGCACCGGCCCGGTTATTGCCGATCCGCCCGCATTCGGACCGGCCGATAGGGCAGGATGGCCGCGTGATCGCCCGGCCACGGGCGGAACGTGCCCACCACCGGGGAGGACCAGTGCATGACGGCAGCGGCCGCATTGTCGTGCAGAGCCTGACCAAGCAGTTCGGCTCGGTCACCGCCGTGCAGAATCTCAGCTTCGTCGTCGAACCAGGCACCGTGACCGGGTTCCTCGGCCCCAACGGCGCCGGCAAGACCACGACGCTGCGCACCGTGCTCGGCCTCGTCAGCCCGACCTCGGGCGACGCCCTGGTCAACGGCGCGCACTTCAACACCATCGGCAACCCCGGCGAGGTGGTCGGCGCGGTGCTGGAGGCGCAGGGTTTCCACCCGAAGCGCAGCGCTCGCAACCACCTGCGGGTGTACGCGGCCGCGATCGGCGTACCGGACAGCAGGGCCGAAGCCGTCCTGCAACTCGTCGGGCTCGGCGCGGCGGGCGGTCGCAAGGCGGGCGGGTTCTCGCTCGGGATGCGCCAGCGACTCGCGCTGGCCACCGCGCTGCTCGGCGATCCGCAGATCCTGATCCTCGACGAGCCGAGCAACGGCCTCGATCCCGAGGGCATCGCCTGGCTGCGCAACTTCCTCAAGTCCTTCGCCGCGACCGGCCGCACCGTGCTGATCTCCAGCCATCTGCTGGCCGAGGTCGAGCAGACCGTCGACCAGGTGATCATCATCAGCCGCGGCCAGACCATGTACAACGGGCCGCTGGAGAACCTGCGCCGCTCGCAGCAGATCAGGGTGCTGGTCCGTCCCTCGGATCCGGAAGCACTCGTGGCGGCCCTGCGCGGCGCGGAGATCTTCAATATCGAGTCCACTCAGGACGGTCGACTGATCGTCGGCGGGGTGGACACCAAGCAGATCGCGGACATCGCGCTGCGGGCCGGGGTGTCGGTCTATGGCATCGAAGAGGAGAAGGCCAACCTCGAACAGCTGTACTTCGGCCTGACCAGCGGCCAGTACACGCCCGGCGTCGCGGCCCTCGGCCCGCCGGCGGTCGGCGGTTTCGGCGCACCGGTCGGCTACCAGCCACCGGCAACCGGTTACCAGCCACCAGCCGCCGGCTATCAGCCGCCGGCAACGGGCTACCAGCCGCAACAGCCTGGTGAACCCGTGGCCCAACTGCCGCCGCAACAACAGTTCGACCCGGCCCAGCAGGTCCCGCCACAGTTCCCGCCGCAACAAGTCCCGCCACAGCAGTTCCCCCCGCAGCAACAGTTTCCGCCGCAGTTCGACCCCAACCAGCCGGTCCAGGGCCAGTCCACCCCGAGCCAGCCGTTCGGGGCCCAGCAACCGCAGCAACCGGCCCCGTACCAACAAGCCCCCTACCAACAGACCCCCTATCAACAGGCCCCGTACCAACAGTCCCCTTACCAACAGGGGGCACCGCAACCGCCCTTCGACCCGACCGCGCAACAGTGGGCAGGCCAACCGGGTCAAGCCCAGCAGAGCCAGCACCAGCCTGCGCAGAACCAGCCGGGCCAGGGCCACGCCGGCCAACAGGACCAGCAGGCCGGCGACCAACCACCACAGACCGACCAGGAACCCGGTGGAACGAGCGGATTCGGAGGCAACACCTGATGGGCACCGCGATCAAGGCCGAATTTCGCAAGGTGCTCACCACCAAGCTGTGGTGGGCGCTGCTGATCCCGTCAGCGGCGGTCGCCTTCCTCGCCAATCTCAGCTTCGCCGCGATCTCCGCGAGCGCAGACGGGATCGACGGCTCCGACCTGCACATTCCCCTTGGCTATCTCAGCCTTGGCGTGTCCTTCAGCTTCACCAGCATCTTCGCCTCGATCTTCGGTGCGCTCGCGCTGGCCGGGGAGAACCGCCACCGCACGATCACCACCACCTACCTGACCGGCGCACGCGGCAGCGTGCTCGGCGCCAAACTGATCGTGTACGGCATCTTCGGGCTCGGTTACGGCGTGATCACCCTCGCCTTCGCAACGCTCGGCGTCGTCATCCCGGCCAGCTCCAACGCCCTGCCCGACGCGGGTTCCTGGCTGCTGATCTCACTGGTCGGCATCGTGGTGATCGCCCTGTGGGCGGTGCTCGGCGTCGGCCTCGGTGGGCTGATCAGCAACCAGGTCGCGGTCGTGCTGACGCTGCCGCTGTACGGGCTGATCGGTGAGAGCCTGCTGCGCGGACTGCTCTCGGCAATGAAGATCCAGGCCGTCGGCAACTACCTGCCGGTGCAGGCCTCGTCGGGTTCGGTGATCAGCCTCGCGCTGCAACGGTTCCTCGGCGAACTCAACGTGCCGGCGGGTTCACCGGAGATCGATCAGGCCAGGAATGCCCTGGATGCCACCGGCCTCCCCGACTGGTGGGTTTCCGGTTTGGCCTTCCTCGCCTGGACCGCGGTGTTCTGTCTGATCGGTTGGGCGATCAGCCGCCGCCGCGACGTCACCTGAGCAAACGGGCAAGCGGACCGACGCCGAACCGGCGGGCACCCTCTCGGGGAGCCCGCCGGTCTCGTTAGCTCGGTCAACAATTGGATGGGAATTGGTCAGATCGGACGCCTAGTCTGTTGAGGTGCCCGAACCCACCACCACCGCCGCTAACGCCCCAACCGGATGGATCAGACGACTCTTCGGCGTGTGTTGGCGTCATCCGGCGCTGGTCGTCGTGGTGGTCGTCAGCTCGGTACTCGGCACCGGCCTTGAGGCGGTCGGGCCGCTGATCACCAGGGTCGGCGTCAACGACGCGGTCGCCGGCAAGACCAGCGAGATCGGCCTGTTGATCACGATCCTGGTGGTGTTGGCCGCGATCCGGTTCGGTGCCGCGTTCCTGCGCCGCTACCTGGCCGGCAAGCTCGCGCTCGGCGTCCAGCACGACCTGCGGCAGGACGTGTTCTCCTCGGTGCAGCGGCTGGACGGCGGCAAGCAGGACGAGCTGCGCACCGGCCAGGTCGTCTCCCGCGCCAACTCCGACCTTCAGCTGGTGCAGGGCCTGTTGTCCATGGTGCCGATCTCCTTCGGGATGGTCGCGCTGGTCATCGCCTCGCTGGCGGCGATGCTGTGGCTCTCCCCGCTGCTGACCCTCATCGCGCTGGTCGTGGTGCCGGCGCTGGGCATCGTCGCGAGCCGCTCCCGGCGCAAGCTGTTCCCGGCGACCTGGTCGGCGCAGCAGCGCGCGGCCGACATCGCCCAGCGGGTCGAGGAAACCGTCACCGGCGTGCGCGTCGTGAAGGGCTTCGGCCAGGAGGTCCGGGAGATCTCCCGGCTGGAGAAGGCCGCCCGCAGACTGTTCGCGGAGCGGCTGCGGGCCGCGCGGCTACAGGCCCGGCCGAACGCGACGCTGTCCACGCTGCCCTCTCTCGGTCAGGTCGCGGTGCTGGCGCTCGGCGGCTGGCTGGCGCTGCGCGGCGAGATCAGCATCGGGACCTTCCTCGCCTTCGCCAGCTACGTCGCCACCCTCGCGGGCCCGGCCAGGCTGCTGTCCGGTCTGGTGATCATGGGCCAGATGGTGCGCGCGGCGGCCGAGCGCGTCTACGAACTGGTCGACTCGCAGCCGGCGATCGTGGACGCGCCGGACGCGCGCGAGGTGCCGGCCGGCCCGGTCGCGGTGGCGCTGACCGACGTCAGCTTCGGTTACACCCGCAGCGAACCCGTGCTCGATCACGTGTCGCTGCGCGTGGAACCGGGCGAGACGCTGGCGCTGATCGGCACGTCGGGCTCCGGCAAGTCGACGGTCTCGCTGCTGCTGCCCCGGTTCTACGAGGTGCAGTCCGGGTCGATCGCGATCGGTCCGCCCACCGCGCCCATCGACATCCGCGACCTCACGCTCTCGGCGCTGCGGCACACCGTGGGGGTGGTGTTCGAGGAGGCGTTCCTGTTCTCCGACTCGGTGCGCGACAACATCGCCTACGGCCGTCCGGAGGCCACCGACGAGCAGGTGCACGCGGCGGCGCGGGCCGCGGAGGCGGACGAGTTCGTCAGGGCGCTGCCGGAGGGCTACGACACCAGGGTCGGGGAACGGGGCCTGACCCTGTCCGGTGGCCAGCGGCAGCGGATCGCACTGGCCAGGGCGCTGCTGTCGGATCCTCGGGTGCTGGTGCTCGACGATGCGACCTCGGCGGTGGACGCGGTCACCGAGGCGGCCATCCAGCAGACCCTGCGCTCGGTCACCGCCAGTCGCACCACGCTGATCATCGCCCACCGCCGCTCCACCCTCGCGCTGGCCGACCGGATCGCGGTGCTCGACGCCGGCAAGGTCGTCGACGTCGGCACCGAGGCCGAACTCGCCGAGCGCAGTCCGCTGTTCCGGGCCCTGCTGGCCGGGCCGGGCGAGGCCATCGACGAGCTGGCCACCGTCGCCGGCACCCTCGAACCCGGCCCGAACGGCATCACCGCGCGGCTGTGGCCGGAGCCGGAACCCGAACACCTCGGCGCGGGCAGCTCGAAGGCGCTCGCGGCGGCCGGCACGAATCCGTGGCCGGGCGCTGACGCGATCCCGCCGACCCCGGAGCTGATGGCCGCGGTGCAGGCCCTGCCGCCGGCCGGCGACACCCCGAACCTGCCCGGTGTCGACCCGGCCGAGGCCGATCCGCGCTTCCGCCTCGGCACCCTGCTGCGCCCGGTGCGTTTTCCGCTGCTGATCGCGCTGGTACTGGTCGCGGTGGACGCGCTGGCCAGCGTCGCGCTGCCGGTGCTGATCCGCACCGGACTCGACGACGGCGTTTCCGCGCACGTCGAATCGGTGATCTGGATCATGTCGCTGGTCGCGCTCGGCGTGGTGGTCCTGGACTGGATCGCGCTGGCGCTGGAAACCCTGATCACCACGAGGGCCGGCGAGAACGTGCTGTTCCTGCTGCGGGTGCGCAGCTACGCGCAACTGCAGCGGCTCGGCCTCGACTACTACGAGCGCGAGCTCGGCGGCCGGATCATGACCAGGATGACCACCGACGTCGACGCGCTGTCCACGTTCCTGCAGACCGGGTTGATCACCACCGTGGTCAGCGTGCTGACCGTGGTCGGCATGACGGTCGCGATGGTGGTCATCGACATCCGGCTGGCCGCGTTCGCCCTTGCCGCGCTGCCGATCCTCATCGTGGCGACGGTGTTCTTCCGCCGGCTGTCCTCGGTCGCCTACGCCGACGCGCGGGAGAAGGTCAGCGCCGTCAACGCCGACCTGCAGGAGAACGTCTCCGGGCTGCGGGTGGCGCAGGCGAACTCGCAGGAGGGCCGGACCGCCAAGACCTTCGAACGCCTCTCCGACGACTACCGCCGCTCCCGGCTGCGCGCTCAGCGCTACATCGCGATCTACTTCCCCGGCATCACCTTCCTGTCCGAGACCGCGCAGGCCGTCGTGCTCGGCGTCGGCGCGCTGTGGGTGGCGCAGGGGCAGCTCAGCACCGGTGTGCTGGTGGCGTTCCTGCTGTATCTCAGCCAGTTCTTCGCGCCGGTGCAGCAGCTGTCCCAGGTGTTCGACGGCTACCAGCAGGCGCGGGTCGGCATGCAGCGCATCGGTGACCTGCTGCACACCGAGACGACCGTGCCGCCCGCCGACCATCCGGTGACCCCGCCGCCACGCCTGCGCGGTGAGATCGAACTGCGCGAGGTCAGCTTCAGCTACACCGGGGCGAACCGGCCCGCGCTGGAGAAGATCAACGTCCGGGTCCCGGCCGGGCAGACCGTCGCGCTGGTCGGCGAGACTGGTGCCGGCAAGTCCACGCTGGTCAAACTACTCGCCCGGTTCTACGACGCGACCGGCGGCCGGGTCCTCGTCGACGGCATCGACGTGCGCGACTACGACCTCGCCGGGTTCCGGCAGCGGCTGGGCGTCGTGCCGCAGGAGGCGCACCTGTTCACCGGTGATCTCGCCGACAACGTCCGCTACGGCCGGCCGGAGGCCTCCGACGCGACCGTGGAGAAGGCCGTCCGGGAGGTCGGCGCGCTGCCGATGGTGGCGACCCTGGCCGGCGGTTTCCGTCATCCGATCGGCGAACGTGGCCAGGGTCTCTCGGCCGGGCAGCGGCAGCTGGTGGCGCTGGCCAGGGCCGAACTCGTCGAGCCGGACCTGCTGCTGCTGGACGAGGCCACCGCGGCGCTGGACCCGGCGACCGAGGCCGCCGTGCTCTCGGCGAGTGAGCGGATGGCCCGCCAGCGCACCACCTTCGTGGTCGCGCACCGCCTGGCCACCGCCGCGCGCGCGGACCGCATCCTGGTGCTCGACGGCGGCCGGATCGTCGAGGACGGCAGCCACACCGAACTACTGGCCGCGGACGGCTACTACGCGCAGCTGTGGCGCTACTCGTCGATGGACACCGCGGAGGAGGTCGGCTCGTTCGGTTCGGCCGAGTCCAATTGAAGAATTGATGAAGCAGGCACCTCGGTGCCCGACTGGGGAAGCTGCCAGAACCTGAGCCCGGCGCCGGCACGTCCGCCCTGCTCGGCGAGTCGGGATCGATTCGGTGATCGGTCATGTGACAGAACGCTCGTTGCCGCTGTTCGGTCTGTTGTGAATCACGCCTTGCGGAGGACTAGCCTGGTTGACGGAAATCAGATCCGGGCCAGGTTCGAGACAGATAGAGGCGAGCGTCAACCGTGTCCAGCAGTCCCGCGTCACAGTTCGGGCCCAACGAGTGGCTTGTCGAAGAGATGTACGAGCAGTTTCTCGCCGACCCTTCCTCGGTAGACCCGGCGTGGCACGATTTCTTCGCCGACTACAAGCCCACTGAGCGCGCGGCGGGCGTCGGCGACAACGTCGCGGCACCGACCGGCAGCGCGGCGACCGAAGGGTCCAGCACCGTCGGTGGTCCGACGACCACGACGGCCACCGCGACGACGATCACGGCGTCGGCGACCAGCCCTGCCTCCACTGACGCATCGCGCAACGGCGCGCCGGCCAAGCCGACGACCCCGGCCACCAACAACGCGACCGCCAGCGCTGCCGCCACTGCTACCAGTGCCACCAACAACTCCGCCAACGGTGGCAGCCCGACCACGACCTCCGGCACCGCGTTGCGTGCGCCCTCCGGTCCGTCCGGGCCCTCCTCGCTGCCCACCACCGGCAAGCCCTCACCGCAGCAGGCCGCCAAGGCCGCCCCGGTGCAGCCGGCCGCCGGTGAGACCAGCGCGGTGATCCGGGGCGCCGCCGCCGCGATCGCCAAGAACATGCAGCAGTCGCTGACCGTGCCGACCGCGACCAGCGTGCGCGCGGTGCCGGCGAAGCTGCTCGCCGACAACCGGATCGTGATCAACAACCACCTGAAGCGGACCCGTGGCGGGAAGATCTCCTTCACCCACGTCATCGGCTACGCGGTGATCAGGGCGCTGCAGGCGTACCCGAACATGAACCGGCACTTCGCCGAGGTCAACGGCAAGCCCAACATCGTCACCCCCGAGCACGTCAACTTCGGGCTCGCCATCGACCTGCCCGGCAAGGACGGCGCGCGGACCCTGGTGGTCGCCTCCATCAAGAACTGTGAAGCGATGAACTTCACCCAGTTCTGGTCGGCCTACGAGGACATCATCCGCAAGGCCCGCAACGGTGGCCTGACCACCGACGACTTCACCGGCACCACGATCTCGCTGACCAACCCCGGCACCATCGGCACCAACCACTCGGTGCCGAGGCTCACCGCGGGCCAGGGCACCATCGTCGGTGTCGGCGCGATGGAGTACCCGGCGCACTTCCAGGGCGCCAGCGAGCAGTCCCTCGCCGAGATGGGCATCAGCAAGATCATCACGCTGACCTCCACCTACGACCACCGGATCATCCAGGGCGCCGAGTCCGGCGAGTTCCTCCGCCGCATCCACCAGCTGCTGCTCGGTGAGGACGGCTTCTACGACGACATCTTCACCTCGCTGCGGCTGCCCTACGAGCCGATCCGCTGGGTGCAGGACATCCCGGAAGGCGCGGTCGACAAGACCGCCCGCGTGCTGGAACTGATGGACGCCTTCCGCACCCGTGGCCACCTGATGGCCGACATCGACCCGCTGAACTACCGGCAGCGCCGGCACGACGACCTCGACGTCCTGCACCACGGCCTGACCCTGTGGGACCTCGACCGGGAGTTCGCCGTCGGCGGTTTCACCGGGCACGAGCGGATGAAGCTGCGCGATGTCCTCGGTGTGCTGCGCGACTCCTACTGCCGCACCGTCGGCGTCGAGTACATGCACATCCTGGAACCTGCCGAACGGCGCTGGCTGCAGGACCGGGTGGAGATCAAGCACGAGAAGCCGACCTCCGCCGTGCAGAAGTACATCCTGTCCAAGCTCAACGCGGCCGAGGCGTTCGAGACGTTCCTGCAGACCAAGTACGTCGGTCAGAAGCGGTTCTCGCTGGAGGGCGGCGAAACGGTCATCGCGCTGCTGGACGCGGTGCTGGACACGGCGGCCGAGCACGAACTCGACGAGGTCGTCATCGGCATGGCCCACCGCGGCAGACTCAACGTGCTCGCCAACATCGTCGGCAAGCCGATCTCGCAGATCTTCCGCGAGTTCGAGGGCAACATCGACCCCGGCCAGGCCCACGGTTCCGGTGACGTGAAGTACCACCTCGGCGCCGAGGGCAAGTACTTCCGGATGTTCGGCGACGGCGAGACCAAGGTGTCGCTGGCCGCGAACCCCTCGCACCTGGAAACCGTCGACCCGGTCATCGAGGGCATCGCCCGCGCCAAGCAGGACCTGCTGGACAAGGGTGCCGAGCACGGTTACACCGTGTTGCCGGTCGCCCTGCACGGTGACGCCGCGTTCGCCGGCCAGGGTGTTGTCGCCGAGACGCTGAACCTGGCCCTGTTGCGCGGTTACCGCACCGGCGGCACCGTGCACGTGATCATCAACAACCAGGTCGGCTTCACCACCAACCCGGAGCACTCCCGCTCGTCGAAGTACTGCACCGACGTGGCGAAGATGATCGGCGCGCCGGTCTTCCACGTCAACGGCGACGACCCCGAGGCCTGCCACTGGGTGGCGAAGCTGGCGGTGGAGTACCGGCAGGCGTTCCACAAGGACGTCGTGATCGACATGGTCTGCTACCGGCGTCGCGGCCACAACGAGGGCGACGACCCGTCGATGACGCAGCCGGCGATGTACGACATCATCGATGCCAAGCGCAGCGTGCGGAAGACCTACACCGAGGCGCTGATCGGCCGGGGTGACATCTCCATGGCGGAGGCGGAAACCGCGCTGCGCGACTTCTCCAGCCAGCTGGAGCACGTCTTCAACGAGGTCCGCGAACTGGAGAAGGCAACGGCGCACCCCTCGCCGTCGATCGAGTCCGAGCAGTCCATCCCGACCAAGGTGCCCACCGCGATCAGCACGGAGACCGTGGAGCGGATCGGTCGGTCGCACACCGAACTGCCGGAGGGTTTCACCCCGCACCCGCGCGTCAAGCCGGTGTTGGAGCGGCGGCTGAAGATGTCCACCGACGGCGAGATCGACTGGGCGTTCGCGGAACTGCTGGCGTTCGGTTCACTGGTCGAGGAGGGCAGGCTGGTCCGACTGTCCGGTCAGGACTCCCGGCGCGGCACCTTCACCCAGCGGCACTCGGTGCTGATCGACCGCAAGAACGGCACCGAGTACACGCCGATCCAGAACCTCTCCCCCGACCAGGGCCGATTCATGGTCTATGACTCGGCGCTGAGCGAGTACGCGGCGGTCGGCTTCGAGTACGGCTACTCGGTGGCCAACCCGGACGCGCTGGTGCTGTGGGAGGCGCAGTTCGGTGACTTCGTCAACGGCGCCCAGTCGGTGATCGACGAGTTCATCTCCTCCAGCGAGGCCAAGTGGGGCCAGCGCAGCAATGTGGTCATGCTGCTGCCGCACGGCCACGAGGGTCAGGGTCCCGACCACACCTCGGGCCGGATCGAGCGCTGGCTGCAGCTGTGCGCGGAGGGTTCGATGACGGTGTCCCAGCCGTCGACCCCGGCCAGCTACTTCCACCTGCTGCGCCGGCACGCGCTGGACGGGGTGCAGCGGCCGCTGGTCGTGTTCACGCCGAAGTCGATGCTGCGCAACAAGGCAGCGGTCAGCTCGGTCGAGGACTTCACCAGGGGCAAGTTCCTCTCGGTGGTCGACGACCCGACCAAACCGACCCCGGAGAACGTGCGCAAGGTGCTGCTGTGCGCCGGCAAGGTCTACTACGAACTGGCCGCGCAGCAGGCGAAACTGGGCACCGGCGACACCGCGATCGTCCGGGTCGAGCAGTTCTACCCGGTCCCGCACCGTCGGCTGGCCGAGACGCTGAAGCACTACCCGAACGCCACCGAGATCCGCTGGGTGCAGGAGGAGCCGGCCAACCAGGGTGCCTGGCCGTTCTTCGGCCTCGCCCTGCCGGAGAAGCTGCCCGAACTACAGGGCAGGCTGCGGGTCATCTCGCGCAGGCCGATGGCCGCGCCGGCCTCCGGGTCGAGCAAGGTGCACGAGGTCGAGCAGCGCGAGGTCATCGAAGGCGCCTTCGAGTAACCACCGCGTTCAGTGCCCGACTTCTGAGGAGATGTCGCCGGCTCGGGAACCTTTCCCGGCCGGCGACGTCTGTGTCTGTGCGGTGTTTTCCGTTCCCTGGGCGTATGTTCACCGCCTGCGGGCAGAATTCCGCACACGTACCTGGGTTCATCGTTTCGGGAGGACGGCGTGTACTTCACCGATCGCGGCATCGAGGAGTTGGACGAGCGGCGCGGCGACGAGCAGGTCACCCTCGGCTGGCTGGCCGAGCGGTTGCGGGTGTTCGTGGACACCCACCCGGACTTCGAGGACGCCGTCGAGCGCCTTGCCACCTTCCTGGCCAGGGACGACTCGGACGACCTCGAAGACGTCGACAGCTGATCAGGTTCC
Source organism: Pseudonocardiaceae bacterium (assembly GCA_036268955.1). Taxonomy (GTDB): domain Bacteria; phylum Actinomycetota; class Actinomycetes; order Mycobacteriales; family Pseudonocardiaceae; genus CAJCJE01. The sequence continues at coordinate 27,247 of DATATE010000167.1, read as the reverse complement.
CGGCTCAGGCGGTCGGGGCGAGCGGGCGGACCGGCTCGTCCCAGTCGACCCGGTAGTCGAACATCCAGTCCAGCGGCTCGGCCTCGCCACGGCTCTGCAACGCGAAGACCAGGGGCAGGACGAGGTGGTCGCGCAGCACCCTGCTCACCGGGCCGGGGATCTTCTGGTCACCGGCTTTCTTGCCCTGCGCGACGATCCGCTCGACGCGTTCCCGCCGAAGGCCCTCGTAGCAGTCGAAGGCGTCGGTGATCGTCGGCCGGTCACGCAGGCACTTGGCGAGCACGACGGCATCCTCGATGGCCATCGAGGCACCCTGTCCGGCGGCCGGGGACACCGCGTGCGCGGCGTCGCCGATGATGACCATCCGGTCGTTGTGCCAGGTCGGCACGCTCGGGAAGTCGTAGGTCGGCCAGCCGGCGTCGATGTGCGGGGTGGCCTTGATCAGCTCGGTCGCCGGACCGCTGTCGCCGCGCACCAGGTCGAGCAGTTCGGCGCGCCACTGGTCCTGGGTGATCGCGGCGAGTTCGGCCTTGCTCGGCGCGCTGGCGCGGCCGAGGTTGGCGAACCACCACACCTCGCCGTTGGGATTGGGGATGTAGCAGAAGAAGCAGCGCTTGCCGAACACCATGTGCATCAAGCCTGCCTTGTCCGGCACCGAAACCCCGGTGGCGTAGCCGCCCGCGTTGAGCAGGCCGCCGTAGCGGGCGGGCGGAGCGTCCGGGTCGATGATGGTCCTGATCGGTGAGCCGATCCCGTCGGCGCCGATCAACAGGTCGCCGGTGGCCTCGGTGTCGTCGGCGAAGCGCGCGGTGACACCCGCGTCGGTGGTCCGCGCGTCGACCAGTCGCCTGCCGTACTCGACGCGCACGCCCCGCTCGATCGCCGCGTCGCGCAGCGCGCCGTAGAGGTCGGTGCGCTTGATGGTTCTGCTGAGCGTGCCGTCGGCCAGCCTGCCGTGGTTGAACTGGTAGAGCTTGCGCCCGCCGCCGGTGTAGAACGCCATGCTCGGCGTCTGAAATCCGAGAGAGTCGACACACTCCCCGAGACCCAGCGTGCGCAGCGCGGTCATCCCGTTCACCCCGAAGTTCAGGTACGCGCCGATGCCGTCCGAACCCTTGTCGTATGCCTCGTACACCACGGCATCGAGGCCGACCTTGCGCAGTGCGACAGCGGTCACCGAGCCCGCGATGCCACCGCCGATGATCAATGCCTTGGCCATGGTCTCCCTTTCGCAATTCATTTCGTTCGCCCGAACGAAACATATGTTAGGATGCGAACCATGTCAAGCCGGCGCGAAGAGCTGCTGCAACGGGTGATGCTGGCCGGCCGGGAGCTGAGCACGGCCGCGGTGATGTTCCATACGGCGGTGGCGGCCAAAGGTGGGCTCACCGCGACCGAGACCAAGGCGTTGGACCTGTTGGACCGCTTCGGCCCCCTCACCGCGGGCGAACTGGCCGAACGGTCCGGACTCGCCCCCGCCTCGGTCACCGGTCTCGTCGACCGGCTGGAGCACAAGGGCGTCGCGCGGCGGGTGCCGCATCCGCAGGACCGGCGCCGGGTGCTGATCGAGATGAACCGGTCCTACCTGGCCCAGGGCGCGCCGCTGTTCGACGAGTTCGTGGCCGGACTGCAGGCGCTGTGCGCGAAGTACACCGACGAGCAGTTGGAGACGGTGGTCGGCTTCATCACCGAGTCGACCAAGATCCAGCAGGACGCCACCGCGAAGCTCACCGCCTCCTGAAGCCCGGCGCGGAGGCGGTTGCGCGAACCCGGACCCCGGCTCGCCAGACCGCGCTGGTCAGCGGCATCCCCGGTCGATGGGCGAGGTACAGGACGAACCGGGATTGCAGTTGGACGCCAAGGCGACCCGTCGCCCCGGCGTCCAGCAATCATCGGCTAGCGGCCGACGTGGCGCCGGAGGAGTTGGTACACGTCGTCACGAGTACTGACGGTGATGACCAGAACAATCAGCTGGCCGTCGTCGATTCGGTAGCAGATGCGGTAGTTGCCGACTCGGTAACGCCAGATGTCGTGATATCCGTTGAGGGGTTTGCACCCGGTGGGGCGAGGCTCGTCCGCCAAAGCCTCAATCGCGTCCTCGATGCGGGCCAGGTCTGCCGGTTGGGACCGCTCCAGCTTGTCGAGGAACTTCGCCGCTGGCCGCAGAGTCTGGATGGTGTAGCGACGACTCACCGGTCAGTGCGCCTGCTCGTTGATCGATCGACTGCGGCGTACGAAGGGGCGCGGCTGGTCGTGCCCGAGGTCCAGGTCCGACAGGGCTTCCCGGACGGCCTCGATGTCCATCAGGTCTTCCAGGTCTTCCAGCAGTTGCGCGGCTGCCGCCGGCACCACGGCGGACGTACGCCGACCATGTTTGGTGACATAGACGGTCTCGCCCGTGTACTCTGCCCGGTTGGTAATCTCCGGCAGTTGCGCACGCGCCTCGGTCAGGGACAGCTCGATACTCATGTACATAATGTACATTTCATTGTGCTGGTCGCGCAAGATACCGAGGTATCGCCGGTATGGCGGACGGTCGAGCACCTGCCAGCTACCGGACCCCGGCTCGCCAGACCGCGCTGGTCAGCGGCATCCCCGGCCGATAGGCGAGATGCGTCGCCGATGGTGCGGCGAGTACGTGCACATCGGCGCGGCTGCCCGGCCGCAGCTGGCCGACCGCGCCGTCGCCCGACTCGCGGCGCAGGGCCCGCGCCCCGCCCCAGGTCGCCGCGCGCACGGCCTCGGCAACGGTCATCCGCATCTGTAAGACGGCGGTGGCGACGCAGTAGGCCATCGACGAGGTGTAGGAGGAACCGGGATTGCAGTTGGACGCCAAGGCAACCGTCGCTCCGGCATCGAGCAACGCGCGGGCGTCCGGAAATGCCTGCCTTGTGGAGATGTCGCAGGCCGGCAGCAGGGTCGCCACGGTGTCCGAGCCGGCCAGTGCGTCCACATCGGACGGTGTGAGATAGGTGCAGTGGTCGACGCTGGCCGCGCCGAGTTCGACCGCGAGCCCGACGCCCGGTCCCGGCCCGAGCTGGTTGCCGTGCACCCGCAGGCCGAGGCCGCGTTGCTTGGCCGCGAGCAGAACGGCGCGGGACTGATCGGCGTCGAAGGCACCGGTCTCGCAGAACACGTCGGCCCAGGCCACCAGCGGTGCCACCGCGTCGAGCATCTCGCCGCACACCAGGGCGAGGTAGGAGTCGGCATCGGCGCCCGGCGGTACCAGATGCGCGCCGAGAAAGGTCACCTCGTCGGCACAGTCGGCGGCCAGCCGCGCGGCGCGGGCCTCGTCGGCGACGGTGAGGCCGTAGCCGGTCTTGGTCTCCAGGTAGGTGGTGCCCTGCCGGTGCGCCTCGGTGACCTGGCGACGCAGCACCGCCAGCAGCTCGGCATCCGTCGCCGACCTCGTCGCGTCGACGGTGACCGCGATTCCGCCTGCCGCATAAGGCTTTCCGGCCATTCGCGCGGTGAACTCGGCGGTCCGGTCGCCCGCGTAGACGAGGTGGGTGTGGCTGTCCACCCAGCCGGGCAGCACGGCCGCGCCGAGCACATCGACCCGCGCGTCGGCGGCGGGCGCGGACGCGGACGGCCCGACCCAGGCGATCCGGTCGCCGTCGATGACGAGGGCGGCGTCGGTCAACTGGCCGAGTTCCTCGTCGTTGGTGGTCAGCTCGCCGATCCCGGTGAGCACCGTGCTACCCATGAACCATCCTCCCGAGCAGGAACCCGCCACCGGCACCAGGCGGCCGGGTGAGCAGGATGACCGGTGCCGGGCTGGTCATCAGCTGCTCCAGAGTCGCTCGATCTGCTCGGCCAACTGCCGGCCGACCTCGCCGATCGTGTCATGCTGGCCCTCCCGCGCGACCAGTCGGCCGTTGACCACCACGGTGTGCACGTCCGCGGCACTCGCGCCCAGGATGACCTGTTCCGGTGCGCAGCCTGCGGTGCGGACGCTGTCGGTGCGCACCGTGACCAGATCGGCCGGTGCGCCGACCGCCAGCCGGCCGGCGCCGGGCCAGCCGAGCGCCGCGTGACCGGCCTCGGTCGCGGCCGTATGCAGTTCGGCGAGGGAGAAGCGGCCACGGTGGCCGGTGCGCAGCCGTTCGCCGTGTTCCAGCGCGCGGGCCTCGGTGAACGGGTCGATGACCGCGTGCTGGTCGCTGCCGAGGGCCAGCGGCGCGCCCGCGTCGCGCAGTTCGCGGGCCGGGCCGATGCCGTCGGCGAGGTCGGCCTCGGTGCTGGGGCAGAAGCAGGCCGTGGTGCGCCGCTCGCCGAGCAGGCCGATGTCGGTCGGTGTGAGGTGGGTGGCGTGCACGGCGGTGGTGTGCTCGCCGAGGGCGCCGTGTTCGTCGAGCAGTTCGGTCGGGGTGCGCCGGTAGCGCGCCTGGCAGGCCTCGTTCTCGGCGGGTTGTTCGGACAGGTGCACATGCAGCGGGGCCGACCGGGCGGCGGCGAAGGCGGCAACCGGGCCGATGGCCTCGACGGGTACCGCGCGCACCGAATGGATGGCCGCGCCGTGTCGGACCATCGGTGAATCCGAGGTCAGCGCGGCGACCCGCTGCTGCCAGCCGTCGGCGTCGCCATCGCCGAAACGCCGTTGTACGCCAACGAGTTCGGTGCCGATGCCGCCGGTCAGATAGCAGGTGTCCAGCAGGGTCAGCCGGATGCCGGCGTCCAAGGCGGCCGCAACGAGCGCGGCACCCATCGCGTTCGGCACGGTGTAGCGGACGCCTTCGGGGCCGTGGTGCAGGTAGTGGAACTCGCCGACGCTGGTGAACCCGGCGAGCACCATTTCCGCGTAGACCAGCCTTGCCAGCGCGTAGTAGCTGTCCGGATCGAGGCGGCCGGCCAGCTGGTACATGGTGTCCCGCCAGGTCCAGAACGTGCCGCCGCCATGATGCGTCCTGCCGCGCAACGCCCGGTGGAAGGCATGCGAATGCGCGTTGGCGAAACCGGGCAGCACAAGGCCGGGCAGCCGATGCGCGTCGGCCGGCGGCTGCTCGGGGTGGGTCAGCGCGGCGATCGTGCCGTCCGAGGAGCAGGTAATCAACGTTTTGCCTGTAACGCCTTCGGGTAGCAGAGCCGTTACACACCAATACTGTGTTACCGGCACAAATGCTCCAGCACGGTGGTCAGCGCGGCGGTACCGGCGATACGGTCGGCGAGTTCGGCGTACTCGGCCGGCGCGTGGCTGATCCCGGTCGGGTTGCGGACGAACAGCATCGCGGTCGGCACGGCGGCCGCCAGAATGCCGGCGTCGTGGCCAGCGCCGGTCGGCAACTGCGGCACGCCGCCGAGGACGCCGGTCAGCTCATCGCGCAGCGCGGGGTCGAAAACCACGGTGTCGCCATAGGATTCCTCGCGCACCGTGAGTTCGCAGCCCTCCTGCTCGGCCGCCACCCGTACCGCATCGGTGATCTCCGCGACGACCGCCTCAGTGTCCGGTGTGGACGATGAGCGGGCGTCGAGCCAGAAGTCGACCGAGGAGGCGATCACGTTGGTGCCACCGGGATTGGGCACCAACCGACCGACGGTGGCCCGCGCCCCGGCCACCTTCGCGGCGGCCGCACGGGCCGCGAGCACCGCCGCCGCTGCCGGCAGCATCGGGTCGGCGCGGTCGGCGATGTCCGTTGTGCCGGCGTGGTTTCCCTGGCCGCGAAGGGTGAACCGCCAGCGGCCGTGCGCCAGGATCGACGAGGCGACCGCGATCGCCGGGGTGTCCGGCAGCAGGTCCAGCGCCCGGCCCTGTTCCACGTGCAGCTCGACGAAGCAGCCGATCCGGCTCAGCGCTTCGCTGTCCCGGCCGAGCCGATCAGGGTCGAGGCCGGCGCTCCGTACGGCTTCCGCCAGACGCAGGCCGTCGTCGTCGGCAAGGGCTCCTGCCCGCCCGGCGTCGATGGCGCCGGTCATCAGCCGGGAACCGAGACAGGGCACGCCGAACCGGCCGCCCTCCTCCTCGGCGAAGACCAGCACGGCCAGTGGGCGCCGGGGGGTGAAACCCTTGGCGCGCAGCTTGTCCACCGCGTCCAGCGCGCAGGCGACCCCGAGCGGGCCGTCGAACGCGCCGCCGCCGGGCACCGAGTCGAGGTGACTGCCGGTGAGCACGGCGTCCGGGCCGGGCGCGCCCCACCAGGCCCAGGTGTTGCCGTTGCGGTCCACCTCGACGTCGAGGCCACGGGCGGCGGCCTCCGCGTCGAACCATTCGCGCAGTTCGAGTTCGGCGGCGTCGAACCCGTGCCGCGAGTAGCCGCCCCGGTGGGCGTCGGTGCCGATATCGGCGATCGCGGCGAGCAGGTCGTTGGCGCTCAACGGGTTTCCAACTTCATCGGAATCCTCACCGACTTCTCGGTGGCGACCGCGTCGGCCTCCGGGTAACCGGCGTCGACGTGCCGCAGTACGCCCATGGCCGGGTCGTTGGTGAGTACCCGCTCGATCTTCTGCCCGGCCAGCGCTGTGCCGTCGGCAACGGTGACCTGCCCGGCGTGGATGGAGCGGCCGATGCCGACCCCGCCGCCGTGGTGGATGGACACCCAACTGGCCCCGGACGCGGTGTTCACCAGCGCGTTGAGCAGCGGCCAGTCCGCGATCGCGTCCGAGCCGTCGGCCATTGCCTCGGTCTCCCGGTAGGGCGAGGCGACCGAACCGCAGTCGAGGTGGTCGCGGCCGATCACGACCGGCGCGGACAGTTCACCGCTGGCCACCATCTCGTTGAAGCGCAGCCCGGCGAGGTGCCGTTCGCCGTAGCCGAGCCAGCAGATCCGGGCCGGCAGACCCTGGAAGGCGACCCGGTCGCCGGCCAGCTTGATCCAGCGGGCGAGAGACTCGTTCTCCGGGAACAGTTCCAGCATCGCCTTGTCGGTGGCGGCGATGTCGGCCGGGTCGCCGGAGAGAGCGACCCAGCGGAACGGGCCCTTGCCCTCGCAGAACAGCGGCCGGATGTAGGCCGGCACGAAACCGGGGAACTCGAAGGCGCGTTCGCAGCCGCCGAGCTTGGCCTCCCCGCGCAGCGAGTTGCCGTAGTCGAAGACCTCGGCGCCGCGATCGGCGAAGCCGACCATCGCGTCCACGTGCTCGGCCATGGAATCCCGTGCGCGGTCGGTGAACTCGTCCGGCTTCTTCGCCGCGTAGTCCGGCCAGTCGTCAAGATCGACGCCGAGCGGCAGGTAGGCCAGCGGGTCGTGGGCGGAGGTCTGGTCGGTGACGATGTCGACCTCGACGTTGCGCCGCAACAGCTCCGGCAGCACGTACGCGGCGTTGCCGATCACCGCGACCGACAGCGCGCGGCGTTCCCGCTTCGCCTTGGTGACGCGGGCGATGGCGTCGTCGAGGTCATCGGCGACCTCGTCGAGGTAGCGGGTCTCGACGCGGCGCCGGGCGCGTTTGGGATCGCATTCGACGACCAGCACGGCGCCGCCGTTCATGGTGACCGCGAGCGGCTGCGCGCCGCCCATCCCGCCGAGACCGGCGGTGACGGTCAGGGTGCCGGCCAGTGAACCGCCGAAGCGCTTGGTGGCCACCGCCGCGAAGGTCTCGTAGGTGCCCTGGAGGATGCCCTGGGTGCCGATGTAGATCCAGGAACCCGCGGTCATCTGGCCGTACATGGTCAGGCCGAGGGACTCCAACCTGCGGAACTCCGGCCAGTTGGCCCAGTCCGGCACCAGGTTCGAGTTGGCGATCAGCACCCGAGGCGCCCATTCGTGGGTGCGCAGCACGCCGACCGGCCGGCCGGACTGCACGAGCAGGGTCTCGTCCTCGCGCAGGTCGGTCAGTTCGCGGCCGATCGCGTGGAAGCTCGGCCAGTCCCGCGCGGCCTTGCCGGTGCCGCCGTAGACGACGAGGTCCTCGGGACGCTCGGCGACCTCGGGGTCGAGGTTGTTGTGCAGCATGCGCAGCGGTGCCTCGGTCGACCAGCTGCGCGCGGTCAGCGTGGTGCCGCGGGCCGCGCGGATCACGGGGCTCATTTTCCCTCCAGGACGGCGTCGACGGCGGCATTGAGCGCGCCGGAGCGGACGAGTTGTTCGGCGGCGGCGATCTCCGGAGCGAGATGCCGGTCGGGGCCGGGGCCGGGCACGGTCTCCCGCAGTGCCGCGACCGCGGCCGAGGTGGCCGGTGCCGGGGTGAGTGGCGCGCGCAGGTCCAGGGCGCGGGCCGAGGTGAGCAGTTCGATGGCCAGCACGGTGTTCAGGCCGTCGATGGCCTTGCGCAGCTTGCGCGCGGCCGACCAGCCCATGGACACGTGGTCCTCCTGCATGGCGCTGGTCGGGATCGAGTCGACCGAGGCCGGCACGGCCAGCCGCTTGCATTCGGAGACGACCGCGGCCTGGGTGTAGTGCGCGATCATGTGGCCGGAGTCGACGCCGGGATCGTCGGCGAGGAACGGCGGCAGGCCGTGCGAGCGGGCCACGTCGAGCATCCGGTCGGTGCGCCGCTCGGCCATGCTCGCCACATCCGCGACGCAGATCGCGAGGAAGTCCAGCACGTAGGCGACCGGGGCGCCGTGGAAGTTGCCGTTGGACTCGACCCGGCCGTCGTCGAGCACCACCGGGTTGTCCACCGCCGAGGCGAGTTCCCGGTCGGCCACGGTTTCCGCATGCATGACGGTGTCCCGCGCCGCCCCGTGCACCTGTGGCGCGCAGCGCAGCGAGTAGGCGTCCTGCACCCGCGTGCAGTCCGGGCCCCGGTGGCTTTCCATGATCGCCGAACCGGCCAGCAGCCTGGTCATCCTGGCCGCCGAGGCGGCCTGGCCGGGATGCGGGCGCAGCGCCTGCAGGTCGGCGGCGAACACCCGGTCGGTGCCCAGCAGCGCCTCGACGCTCATCGCGGCGGTCAGGTCCGCGATGTCCAGCAGCGCGTTGAGGTCCGCGCAGGCCAGCACCAGCATGCCGAGCATGCCGTCGGTGCCGTTGATCAGCGCGAGCCCCTCCTTCTCGGCCAACTGGACCGGCTTCAGGTCGACGGCGGCCAGCGCGTCGGCGGCCGGGCGCAGGGTGCCGGCCGCGTCGAAGACCTCGCCCTCACCGGTCAGCGCGAGCGCGACGGAGGACAGCGGGGCGAGGTCGCCGGAACAGCCGAGCGAGCCGAACTCGTGCACGACCGGGACGATGCCGGCGTTGAGCATGCCGGCCATTGTGTCCACAGTGGACGACCGGACGCCGGTGTGGCCGCTGGCCAGGGTGCGCAGCCGCAGCAGCATCAGCGCGCGGACCACCTCCCGCTCCACCAGCGGGCCGGCACCTGCCGCGTGCGAGCGGATCAGCGAGCGCTGGAGCTGGGCGCGCCGGTCCGGCGGGATGTGCCGGACGGCCAGCGCGCCGAAGCCGGTTGAGATGCCGTAGGTCGGCTGCTCCGCGCCGGCGAGTTCCTCGATGTGGCCACGGGCGGTCTCCACCGCGGCGCGCGAGGCCGTGGTGAGTTCGATCCGGGCATCGTGCCGGGCGATGGCCAGCACCTCGTCACGGCGCAGCGGGTCGAGCCCGAGTGCGATGGCATCCTGCATGGCTCCATCACAACCGGCCGAGGCCGCCCGCGCGAGTGCTGACCGGCCGAGAGTGTCTGGGATCCCAGACACTGGGTCGTCAGGAGGTCGCCACCAGCTCGGCCGTCCCGGCGGCGAGGGTCACGGTCTTGCCGTTGACCGTGGCGGACTGCTGGGTGCTGTGCGGATTGACCACGACGTAGCCGTGCTCGAACTGCCGCCACAGCAGGTCACCGGCGGCCTGTTGGTCCTCGGTCGGCCTGCCGAAGGACTGGGCGGCGGTGAAGTCGCTCGACCAGGAGTCGGTGTCGCCGTAGTAGTCGGTCGAGGCGGCGAACGTGCCGTAGCCCTGCCAGGCGAGCAGGTAGGACCCGAGCGCGTAGCGGACCTCGGCCGTATTGACCGCGTAGGCCCGGAACAGCGAGTTCTTGCCGGCGTCCTGCGAGTCGATCAGCCGATCCTCCGACGGCTGCCACCAGCCGTTCTCGACCGTCGCGACCTGCGGCGCGCCACCGAGCGAGCTGTTCAGCGCGACATAGAACTCCTGCATGGAGCCGCTGTTGTCGCCGGTGACCCCGGACCAGAACAGCATGTCCGTTGCGGCGTCACCGGTATTGGTCAGACACAGCTTGCCGGCCTTGATCACCTGGCCGCACACGTTGTGCACGAAGGCGAGCTGCGCGTTGTCCCAATCCTGTTGGTTGGCATAGTTCGCGGGCTGCGCGGCCATCGTCCACTGCCAGAACTCATTCACCTCATCGAGCAGGACGCCATTCCAGCCCTCGGTGTTCGCGATATCGATCAGATTCGCGGCCGCCGCGTTCTGGTAGTCGACATTGCCGGGATCCATCATCTCGTCGCCATTGCCGTCGGACCGGGAGATCACCTTTCCGGTGGTGTCGCGCAGCAGCCAGCTCGGATGATCCTGCTGCACCTCGGCGGGTGTCAGCGCGGTGGTGTAACCGGCCGGGTCCGAGGGCCTGATGATCATCGGATCGGCGTAGAAGAGGAAGGTCATCGGCGCCGTGGTGGTTTCCGCTGCCCGGATGGCGCTGAGCTGGCCGGCATAACCGCGTTGCAGCACCTCGAACGGCCAGCGGTCGGCCTGCGTCTGATCGGAGTCGGCCGTGTCGACGGTGTAGTTCAACCGGCCGAACTGGACACTCGGCTCGCTGCCGAACTGCACGGTCGACCCGCTACCGGACAGATCGATGCCGATCGTGACGGTCGGACTTTCGGCAGCTCCGGCCGCGACCGACAACGCGCCGATCAGCGCTCCTGCGGTGGCAACGACGGCAACACGGAAAATTGCACGACGCATGATGAATTCCTCCACGGCCGGGGACAACCAGCGAGTACCCACTTCGTCGTTTGGTTACGCCGGTCCCAGATGTCCACTCCGGACACAGCAGGAGTTCATCATCCGATCGCGTGAAAAGAAACCCTTTCGCCTATTCCGCGCTGAATTCGTCCGTCCACAGTGTTTATCTGTTCTGTTAACGCCCAGCGGACGGACTCGACGTCTGGTATCCGAGACAGTTACCCTGTCTGGTATCCGAGACAGAGACGGGTCGAGATGAGCGCTCAGGGCACCGTGCCGGCCCTGCAGCGCGGCCTTGCCGTGCTGCGGCTGCTGGCCAGCCACGCGGGCCCGATCCCGGCCGCGGCCATCGCCGCCGAGCTGCGGCTGCCCCGCTCGACCGTGTACCACCTGCTCACCGAGCTGACGAATGCCGGTTTTGTCACGCATCTCCCGGAAGACCGACGCTATGGCCTCGGTGTTGCCGCGTTCGAGCTCGGCTCGGCCTTCCTCCGACACGATCCGCTGGAACGCCTGGCCCGGCCGCTGCTGCGCAAGCTCGTCGACCGGGTCGGCCACACCGCGCACCTCGGCGTGCTGCACGGCCCGGAGACCCTGTACCTGGTCCGCGAGCAGCCGCGCCGGCCACAGACCCTGGTCACCGATGTCGGTGTTCGGCTGCCCGCACAGCTGCCGGCCTCGGGCAGAGCGATGCTCGGCAGGCTGCCGGCCGCGCAGGTCAGGGCGCTGTTCGGCAACTCGGCCGGGTTCGTCAACCGCACCGGACGCGGGCCCCGCGACCTGCCGGAGCTGCGCAGGCTGCTGTCGGCGGAACGACAGCGCGGCTGGGCCGTCGAGGACGGCCATGTCACTCCCGGCTTCGCCTCGGTCGCCGCGCCCGTCCTCGACCACGGCGACCGCCCGGTCGCCGCGATCAGCGTGACCATCCGCCACGAATGCCCGCAGCCGACCGACTGCGGCCTCGACTGGCCGGAGTTGGCCGCCGAGGTCCGCAGGGCCGCCGTTGAACTGTCCGGCCGAATCGGCGGTCACGCCAGGCCGTGACGGCCCCCTGTCGGGTTAGCCGCGCCCTACTCGTCCGCCGCAGATGAAACCGGCCCCCGGATCAGCGATCCAGGGGCCGGTCGAGTGATGCTGGAGCTGGGTCAGGACAGGCCTTCCTTGGCCAGCCACTGCTTGGCCACCGTGGAGAGGTCCGGCTTGCTCGGCGCGTTGAGCTGGCTGTCAAGGCCGGCCAGCGTCGCGGTGTCCAGCTTGGCCTGCACCGCGTTGAGGATCTGCTTGACCTGGGCGGTCGCCTTCTTCGCGTTGATGATCGGCACGACGTTCTGGGCGGCGAAGTTGTTGGCCGGGTCGGCGAGCACCACGAAACCGTCGGCGGCGATGGACGGGTCGGTGGTGAAGATGTCCGCGGCCTGCACCTTGCCCTGCTGCAACGCCAGCGCGGTGACCGTGCCGGCCTGCAATTGGGTGTAGCCCTTGAACGTGCAGCTGTAGTGCTTCTGCAGGCCTGGGATGCCGTCGACGCGGGTGAGGAACTCCGGCGTGCCACCGAAGGTCAGGTCACCGCAGTGCGGGGCGAGGTCGGCGATGGACTTCGCGTTGTACTGGGCGGCGGTCGCCTTGGTGACCACCACGGCGTCCTTGTCCTGCGCGGTCGCCTGGTTCAACGCGATCAGGCCGCTCGGCAGGGTCTTCTGCAGCGCCGCGTACACCTCCGGCGTGCTGACCTGCGTGGCCTTCGCGTTCATGTACTGCAACAGGGTGCCGGTGTATTCCGGCATCAGGTCGATGGAACCCTGTTGCAGCGCCGGGAAGTAGACCTCCCGGCTACCGAGGTTCAGGTTTGTGCTCGCCTTGATGCCCTTGGCGGTCAACGCCTCGTAGTAGATCTCGCCGAGGAGCTGGCTTTCCACGAAGCCGCCGGAGCCACCGACGACGATCGTGCCGGACGGGCTTGCCGGACCGCTGTTGCTGGCGAGCGGGTTGCTGGAGCCGCCGCAAGCGGACAGCACCAGCACCGCCGAGAGACCGGCAACGAGGCCGACGGTGGCGCGTTTCATGTTCTTCATGATGCTGTGTCCCATTATTGAGCCGTTCCTCCTGCGGTTTCGACGTCCATAGTGGACGACGTCACGGTACTGGACCGGGTTGCCCCGCGCTGTCGCACCGGACGAAGGCCGGGTGAGACGACGAAGCGCTGGATGAGGATCAGCAGACCCTCCATGATCAGCGCCAGTGCCGCGATCAGCACCGCGCCACCGGCCATGATGGTGAAGTTGTGCCCGGCTTCACCTTCGAAAACATAGAAGCCGACGCTGCCGAGCCCGACATACGCGGCAATGGTCGCGGTGGCGATCAGTTGCAGCATCGCGGTACGCAGCCCACCGAAGATCAGCGGCAGCGCGATCGGCAGCTCGACCCGGAACAACACCGTGCTGCCGCGCATCCCGACGCCTCGCGCGGCGTCCACAACGGACGAGTCGACATTGCGGATACCGGCATAGGTACCGGCGAGCAGCGGCGGAATGGCCAGCACGACGAGCGCCAGCACGACCGGCAGGATACCGAGGCCGATCAGCAGCGAGAACAGGATCAACAGACCGAGCTCCGGCAGCGCGCGCAGCCCGTTCGCCACACCGGCGACCAGAAAACCACCCTTGCCGGTGTGCCCGATGAACGCGCCGAGCGGGATCGCGATCACCGCGCCGATCAGGATCGACAGCAGCACGTACTCCATGTGCTGGGCGAGCAGGTGCGGGATACCCATCGATCCGGACCAGTTGGCCGGATCGGTGAGCCAGGAGATGACCGAGCCGAAGATGCTCATGCGGTCGCCCCCGATCGGGATGCCTTGTGCCACGGGCTGAGCAGCCGGCCACCGAACGTCAACAGCCCGTCGATGATCAGCGCGAGCACCAGGATCGCGACGATCGCGGTGGCCGTCTCACCGGGAATGAACCGGTTGTAGCCCTCGGTCATCAACTGCCCGAGGCCGCCGATACCGACCAGCGCACCGACGCTGACCAGACTCATGTTGGACACCGCCGCCACCCGCAGGCCGGCCACCAGCACCGGAATCGACAACGGCAGCTCGACCCCGAAGAACCGGCCGGCCCTCCGGTAGCCGATCGCGTTCGCCGCGGACAACACGTTGGCCGGCACCGAGGCGAGCGAATCGGCCACCGCGCGCACCAGCAGCGCCACGGTGTAGATGGTCAGCGCCACAACGACATTGACCGGATCCACGATCGGCGTGCCGAGAATGACCGGCAGGATGATCAGCAACGCGATGGACGGAATGGTGTAGAGCAGGCCGCCGAGCGGAATCAGGATCGCCCGAGCCACCCGCCAGCGCGCCGCCAGCCAGCCCAGCGGCACCGAGATGATCAGGCCGAACACCAGCGGCAGCAGCGCGAGCAGCACGTGCACACCGGTCTGGGTCAGCAGCTCCGAGCTGTGGTTGGCGGTGAAGGCCCAGGTCATGAGGGCACCTTGCCGCTCGCCCTCGCCTCGGACAGCGCGGCGAGCACGTCCTGCGCGGTGACCGCGCCGACCACCGCACCGCCGCCGTCGACCGCGATCCCGCGCCCGGCAGGCGAACTCAGTGCCGAGTCCAGCGCGCTGCGCAACGAGCCAGCGGTCGCGCCGTCCTCCGAGCTGACGTGATAGAGGGAACCGCCGGAGACCAACAGGTCCTCCGTCACCTCGGCATCATCGGACACTGTGGACAGTCGATCGGCGGAAAGCCAGCCGAGCGGCCGAGAAGCCTCGTCGACCGCGATCGCCCAGCCGTCCTCGAGACGGGCCTTCGCCGCGGCGACCTTGCCACCGAACCGCACGCACGGCACCTCGCCGACGGCGACGCCACCGGCCGGCAGGAAACCGAGCGCCCGGTAACCCCGGTCACGACCGACGAAGGAGGAGACGAAATCGTCGGCGGGACTGGCCAACAGCACGGCGGGCGGTTCGTACTGGGCGAGAATGCCGCCCTCGCGGAACACCGCGACCCGGTCGCCGAGCTTGATCGCCTCGTCGATGTCGTGGGTGACGAACACGATCGTCTTGGCCAGTTCGGCCTGTAGGCGCAGCAGTTCCTCCTGTAGTCCTTCCCGGACGATCGGGTCGACGGCGCTGAACGGCTCGTCCATCAGCAGCACCGGCGGATCGGCGGCCAGCGCGCGGGCGACGCCGACGCGCTGCTGCTGGCCGCCGGAGAGCTGGGCGGGATAGCGCTTGGCCACCCCGTCCGGCATACCGACCAGCTCCAACAGCTCGGCCGCGCGCTTGCGGGCCTCGCGGCGGGAGGTTCCGGTGAGCACCGGCACGGTGGCCACGTTGTCCAACACCGTTCGATGCGGAAACAGGCCGGCCTGCTGGATGACGTAGCCGATACCCCTGCGCAGCAGCGGCGGATCGGATTCTCGGATGTCCTTGCCGTCGATCAGAATCCGACCCGAGGTCGGATCGATCATCCGGTTGATCATCCGAAGAGAAGTGGTCTTTCCGCAACCTGACGGGCCGACGAAGACCGTGATCCGCCCTTCCTCGACCCGCAGGTCAAGGGCGCTCACGGCTGTCGTGCCATCGTCGTACTGCTTGGTCACGGCCTGGAACTCGATCACCCGAGGTCCTCCCGGTCGTCACGGCCACTCGCCGGCCGCCGCGGCAAAAGCACGCTGCACTGTCGTGCCCGGCATCCGCACGCGGTCGCGGCGGACACCGGTTGCACGACCCTAGCCGGCAGGGCCGACAAAGGCAGCACGTTTCACCATGTGATCACGAATATCCACCCCGACCGCGATCAAATCGTGCCGAAAGTGACACCCAGGGTCACCGGATGGCCCGATCGGCTCGTGCTTGTCCCACATCACAGCCCTCCGCCGGGGAGAACGCGAGCACACCACGGCCATGAGTGTCTGAGATACGGAACACTCTGCCCGGACAGGTAGCCCGCCACCTGCGCCGATTGCACCCTGGTATCCGGTTTGCGGATCCAGAGTTCGAGCCAACACTCAGCGGGCCCCGCGTGTCGGGTCAGCCCGCGCTGGGCGCGTGCAGCGGGCCCTGCTTGAGCATGGCGCGGAACTCCTTGGCCGGGATCGCCCGTGAGAACAGCCAGCCCTGGTAGGCGTCGACGCCCATACCGCGCAGCACGTGGAACTGGGTCGCCGTCTCCACGCCCTCGGCGATGCAGTTGCGGCCCATCGCCCGTGACATGTCCACCACCGCGCTGGCCACCGCGAAGTCCGAGGAGTCGCTGCCGACCCCGGCGACGAACCTGCGGTCCACCTTGATGATCTGCGCCGGCAGGTCCTTGAGCCGGGCCAGCGAGGAGTAGCCGGTGCCGAAGTCGTCGACGGCGAAGCGGACCCCCTTGGCGACAAGGGCCGCCATGGCGGCCCTCGTCCGCGACGGCAGGTCGACCAGGCTGGTCTCGACGAGTTCGAGGACCACCCGGTCCCAGTCGATGTCGGCTTCCAGCACCGCGTTGGACACCGCGTCGACGAACTCGGCGTCGCCGGGCACGAGGCCGGCAAGGTTCACCGCGACGGCGACCGGGTGACCGGCGATCTTCGACCAGTCCCCTGCCTCGTGCAACGCGGTGCGCAGCACCCAGCGGTCCAGCTCACGCAGCAGGCCACCCTGCTCGGCGACCGGGAGGAAGACGTCGGGGCCGAGCATGCCGCGTTCCGGATGCGGCCAGCGCACCAGCGCCTCCGCCGTCAGGATCGTGCCGTCCGCGTCCACCACCGGCTGATAGTGCAGGGTGAGGCCGTCGGTGGACAGCGCGTCCCGCAACTGCCCCTCAAGGTGCACCTGGCGGTCGGCCGAGGCGATCAGCGCGGCACTGGCGACCGAGACCCGCCCGGCCCCCTGCGCCTTGGCCTCGAACATCGCCGCGTCGGCGAACCGCAGCAGGTCGGCACCGGTGGACTCCTCGCCGTTGGGTACCGCGGCACCGATCGAGGCGGACACCCTGACCAGCTGGCCGTGCACCGGAACGGCGGTGCGCAGCAGTGAGGACACCAGGTTGGCCAGGTTGCCGACACCGCCGAGCGCGCCGATGTCCGCGCAGATGATCACGTACTCGTCGCCGGAGAGGCGGGCCACCGTGCAGTTGTCCGGCAAGCCGCCTTCCAGCCGCCGGGCCAGCGCGACGAGCAGTTCGTCGCCCGCGTCGTGACCGAGGGAGTCGTTGACCCGCTTAAAGTTGTCGATGTCGCAGAACAGCACCGCGACCGTGGCCGCCGCGGGCCCGCGCAGCAGCTGGCCGAGCAGTTCCTTGACCGCGGCCCGGTTGGGCAGGCCGGTCAGCTCGTCATGGTTGGCCTGGTGGCGCAATGCCTCCGCGGCCCTGCGGCGTTCGGTGACGTCCTGGAAGACGACCAACCAGAACCGCTGCCCGTCGTCCTGCACGGAGACCGCGATGTGCAGGTCGCAGTAGATCGGCTCGCCGTCGGCGCGGACCAGCACCCGCTGCGGCACCTTGCGCCGGCCCTTGACGTTGCCGCCGCGCTCGGCCCTTATCGACGGGTACTGGGTGGTGTCGCCGGGGTGGCCGAGCTGGTCGGCGGTTCTGCCGCGCAGCTTCTCCAGGCTGGTGCCGAGCAGGTCGCACAGCGCGTCATTGGCGTCGACGAGCCGTTCCGCGTCGTCGAAAAGACCGATGCCGACGGGGGTGAGCGCGACGAGATCGGTGAAACGCTGGCTGGAGCGCAGCATCCGGGTTTCCGCGATCCGCTGGTCGGTGACGTCCTGCGCGGTGCCGATCATGATCCGGCTGCCCGAACCGGGTATCGACGCGCCGTAACAGCGGAGGGTGCGGACCGCGCCGTCCGACCGGGAGATCTGGTATTCGCACTCGACCGGTTTACGGTCCCTGGCCAGCTGGCGGAACCGCTCGTCGACCCAGGACCGGTCCTGCGGCACGACCAGACCGAGGAACTTCTGGTACGTGGCATGGGTTTCCGGGCCCACCCCGAGCAGCTCGCGCAGCATCGGCGACCACACGCACTCGTCGGTGTCCGGATTCCACTCCCAGGCGCCGAGCATCGCGACCCGCTGCGCGACCTCGAACCGGCGCCGGTCCTGCATCAGCTGGCGTTGCAGCTGACGGTGTTCCGTGACGTCCTGGATGGTGCCGGCCATCCCGATGACCTTCTGGTCGGCGTCGAAGATGCCGTGCGCGCGGGCGAGGTAGATCCGGCCGCCGACCTCACCGTCGACCTCGACCTCCAGCGGCGCGTCGATGCTGGTCTCGGTGAGCTTGTCGGACAGCTTCTGCACGGCGGGCAGTTGTTCGGGATCGACGTTGGCCAGCGGATCGCTGCCCGGCTGCACGCCGATCTCGGCGTACATCTCGTCGAGCGCGGCGCTGCGCCAGGTGGTGTTGGTGGCCAGGTCGTAGCGGAAGCTGCCCATCTTGGCGATCCGCTGCGCGTCCAGCAGCGCGGCCCGGTCCGCGGCGAGCATGTCCCGGTCGCGGCGCCGGTCGGTCACGTCGCGGGCGTAGCCGGTGACCAGCACCTCGGCGGGGTCGGCAGGGCGGGCGGCGGCGAAGGCGTGCATCCACCGCAGCTCACCGTCGGGCCGCACCACCCGGCACTCGACGTCGATCGGCTCACCGTGGCGCTGATGCCGTCGCCACAGCTCGGTGATCGTCGGGGCGTCGTCCGGGTGGATGAACTCCAGTATCGAGGCCAGACTGGGCTCGACCGAACCGGGCGCGATGCCGAGCAGCCCGTAGAGGCTCGGCGACCAGACGGCCAGCTTGGTGCGGTGGTCGAACTCCCACCAGCCGATGCCGGTCAGCGCCTGTACCTCGGCGAGTCTGCGCCGTTCCAGCCGCAGCTCCTCCTCGGCGGTGAGGAGTTGGGAGACATCGGTGAGCAGGACCGCGTCCAGCCCCGAGCCGGGTACCCGCCAGCGGACCACGCGGACCGGAAGGCCGGGCATCCCTGGCCGGCACAGCCGCAGGTCGGGTTCGGCGCCGATGAGCAGCGCGTCGATGTGCAGGCCGACCAGCTGGTCCGGATCATCGACGGCGGCCAGTGCGGCCGCCGCCTCGCTGGCCCGCACGACCAGCCCGGCCCGGTCACACAGCAGCGCTGGCGCGTCCGGCAGTGAGTTCATCGAGGTCAGCGAAGCGGCGCCCTGACCGTTCAGGACGCCGCGTGCCGGTGCTCGCCGCAGACGATTGGCCGGCGTGCCGACCTGACCGGGCGCAGCGCGCGCCGCCGGTTCGACCCGCTCGGCCACCGTGTGCCCTCCCGCCTGGACTGGTACGACGGACGGGTGATGCCGCCGAAGAGAGCTTCGCTACTCGTCGCGGACAGCGATCGAAATGAGCACTGTCCGTATCCAGGTCCTCACCCGTTGGAAGGACCGTATCGCTTCGGCGGGCAAGAACCCAATGGACATTAAATATTAGCTGGTCAGCGAGTTTTACTTGTTGCGGATCCGGTGTTCTTCGCGGATCCGCTGTTCTTCACAGATCCGCGACGGCCAACCGTCGACCCAGCCCTCAGCTGGTGACCACCCCATCGGCCTTCGCCGCGGCCGCGACCGCGGCGGCGACTTCCGGTGCCACGCGGGGATCCAAGGCACTCGGCACGATGCGATCGATTGCCAGATCCTCCGCGGCAACCGCCGCGATCGCCTCGGCGGCGGCCAATTTCATGTTCTCGGTGATCCTGGTGGCGCCGGCATCCAGCGCGCCGCGGAATATGCCGGGGAAGGCAAGCACATTGTTGATCTGGTTCGGGAAATCACTACGCCCGGTGGCGACCACCGCGGCATACCGGGAGGCCAGTTCCGGGTGAATTTCCGGGTCCGGATTGGACAGTGCGAACACGATCGCGTTCCGCGCCATGCCGGCGATGGCCGATTCCGGCACGCTGGAGGAGGACAGCCCGACGAACACGTCGGCGCCGCGCAGCGCGTCGGCGAGATCGCCCCGTCGGCCGGTCCGGTTGGTCCGGCCGGCCAGGTCGGCCTTGACCGGGTTCAGCCCGGCCCTGCCGGCGTGGATGATCCCCTTGGAGTCCAGCACGGTCACGTCCGCGACGCCCGCGGCGAGCAGGATGTTCGCGCAGGCCACCCCGGCCGCGCCGGCACCGGCGATGACCACGGTCAGCTCGGCGAGGCTCCGCGCGGTCGCCGCCGCCGCACCGCGCAGCGCGGCCAGCAGCACGACCGCGGTGCCGTGCTGGTCGTCGTGCATGACAGGGCAGTCCAGCGCCTCGATGAGCCGGGCCTCCAGTTCGAAGCAACGCGGCGCGCTGACGTCCTCCAGGTTCACCGCCCCGAACGAGGGACGCAGCCGGACCAGGGTCTCCACGATCTCGTCGACATCGGTGGTGTCCAGCACCAGCGGAATGGAATCCAGCCCACCGAAGCGCTTGAACAGCGCGGACTTGCCCTCCATCACCGGCAGCGCCGCCCTCGGCCCGATGTCGCCGAGTCCGAGCACCGCGGTGCCGTCACTGACCACCGCGACCAGCCGGTGCGCCCAGGTGTAGCGGCTGGCCAGCGAGGCCTGCTCGGCGATGGCCCTGCTGACCCTGGCCACCCCAGGGGTGTAGGCGATGGACAGCGCGCGGGGATCCGACAGCGCGGCGGTCACATCGAGGCCGAGTTTGCCGCCCTCGTGCGCGGCGAAGATCTCGGTGTCGGTCAGCTCGGCGGCGGACTGGCCGTCGACGGTGTCGTCAATGCTGGTCATGGCGTCCCTCCCTGGGGGAACGAAAATCGCGCGGTATCTGCCGGAAGCGCACGCGCGGACAAGAGGTGCTCGTCCGCCGCTCGCTCGTCACGGCGTGGTCGCGCCAGAAGAAATAAGCGTCGAAATCGGGGCGGCGCTCAAGCCAGGGTCGGGCAGAGGCCGCAGACGCTGCGGTCCGCCCAGTGTGCCAGTCCGTGGGACGAATGTCTGCGGCGGGGCTCACACTCGGTTGAGGATTTTCGGCCGATCGGTCCCCGTCCGGTAGGTCTTCTCGCCCACCCCGACCAGTGCCGGCCGCCGGTCCACTGTCGGGTTCGGCCGGACCCGGCCCACCTCGGATCGATACCGACAAGGGCCAACTAGGCTTGCGGGCCATGCAGGTCCGCGCGCTGGCGATCGCAGACGCCTTCGAGTTCACCCCGAACACCTTTCCGGACGATCGGGGCATTTTCACCGCTCCCTACCAGGAGCCGGTGTTCAGCAAGACCGTCGGCCACCCGCTGACCGTCGCGCAGACCAACCACAGCGTGTCCCGCCGAGGCACCATCCGCGGCCTGCACTTCGCCGACGTACCTCCCGGCCAGGCCAAATACATCTACACCCCGCGCGGCAGGGGCCTTGACGTCATCGTCGACCTGCGGGTCGGCTCGCCGACCTTCGGCCAGTACGACACCGTGACCCTGGACGCCGCCAGCTGCACCGCCGTCTACCTCGCGGAAGGCCTCGGCCACGCCTTCCAGTCGCTGGAGGACGACACGGTGCTGAGCTACCTGTGCTCGACCAGCTACAACCCCAGCGGCGAACACGGCGTCAACCCGTTCGACGCCGACCTCGCCCTGCCCTGGCCGACCGACATCGAGCCGGTCCTGTCCGACAAGGACGCCACCGCCCCGTCCCTCGCCGAACTGCTGAGCACCGACGCGCTGCCCAGCTACGCCGCCTGCCTCGCCCACTACCAGCAGTTACGGCAGCTCTGAGCCGTTCGGCGGCCAGGCCGGCAGCCTGCCAGGTCGCGGCCACAGCCGCCAGCTGACCACCGCGAGCACCTCGGCAGGCCCAAGCTCCCGCGAGTCCGTCGACCCGAACCTGTTGTCCCCGACAACGAACCACAGCCCGCCGCGCGCCTCGACAACCCGCTTCACCGACAGCTGCCCCGGCCGAGCCGCCCACCGCACCAACGCGACCACCCCCGGCCGCACCGGCGCGCCGCCGCGGACCAACACGACGTCGGCATCCGAGAGCGTCGGCGACATGGACGGCCCGCGCACCCGAACCCGGCGCAGCGGCCACCATCCCAACGGCCGTGCCAACGATCACCTCCGCCTGCTCGGTCCCACAGTCGAGAGTAGGGTCCGGTACGTCGGAGCATCCACTGTTAGGGAGGAACAATGCGACTGTTGTCGCGCGTCCTCGGTCCGCGCCTGGAGGCGACCGCACACTGCGACCTTCCGTGCGGTGTGTACGACCCGGCTCAGGCCAGGATCGAGGCCGAGTCAGTCAAGGCAATCCAGGAGAAGTACCAGGGCAACGACGACCCTGAGTTCCGCACACGCGCCGTCCTGATCAAGGAGCAGCGCAGCGAACTGGTCAAGCACCACCTGTGGGTGCTGTGGACCGACTACTTCAAGCCGCCGCACTTCGAGAAGTACCCCCAGCTCCACGAACTGTTCAACAAGGCCACCAAGGCCGCGGGGGCCTCCGGCGCCAAGGGTTCGATGGACCCGGCCAAGGGCCAGGAACTGCTCGACCTGATCGCGGAGATCGACAAGATCTTCTGGGAGACCAAGGCAGCCTGACGTCAGGGCCTGCTAAATGGCGCTGACCAGCGGAGATAGTGTCTGTTGGTTGGCGTCATTTCTCGTTGTTGGGCATCGTTTCACGGCCCACAGACGGCCCAGACGGCCCCGACGCGGCCCGGATGATCTTGGCTTTGTTGATCTCCAAGAGAGTGGCCCTGATGCCATCCCGTCGACCTGGCGCAGCCCGATCACGTCGTGTCAAGGGGCTCATGCGCTGGTGTGGCGACATGTCGATTGGTCTGCCCCTTGACGCGGCGTGATAGCCCTCGTGGAGGTCGGCGGGATGGCATCGGTCACGAACGAACCGCAGCGTGCGTGCTGTCCTGGCCATCCTGTTGATCTGCCGGTCCGGCGAGGACATCTCTTCGCCCCGTTGCGGCTTGGGGTCGCTGGCCAGGCATAGGCTGCCGGCCGGGGTGGCGCGGGCCGAAGGCAGGAGCGCCGGGCCCCCGTGCCGGCAGCCGACACGCCGGCCAGGCCAGCGGCCCCGGAGGGGCCGCCTTGAACAAGTAGAGAAAGTCCTCACACAGCGGACTGCGGTCGTCAGGCCGGGAGGAGGTTCACGCCATCATGAGTGCGGACGGAGGTCCGATCACCGAACGCGTCGATCACCCGGATAGCGAACACGGGGTCCATCAATTGGCGCGCCTCATCGAGGGTCATCCAACGTACGGCCCGCGCTTCCTGTGTCGTATGGACAGTCCCGACACCGGGCGAGCAACGGAAAACCAGGGCGACAATCCCTCGCTCGATGTTCTTATAAACACCCGTTAGCCGCTCGACATTTATCGTCATTCCGGTTTCCTCAGCGACTTCACGGCGCACACCATCCTCAAAGGACTCCGCGAGTTCGAGCACTCCCCCAGGCGCTTCCCAGTGCCCGTTGTCCTGCCGCTGGATGGCCAGCACACGGTCATGGTCGTCGATCACGACGCCGGCAACGCTCACAGAATGCTTCGGTGTTGCGCTCATCGGGGCCACCGTCCTCCGCTCGTCTGTGACAGAATAGAGCACCTCTAGACGTGTGTCCGAGGAGCCGCAGATGCTTCAGCTTGACCAGCTAGACCGGAGCAGCGATCAGCCGCCATACCGGCAGATCGCGGGCATGCTGCGCGACGCTATCCGGACCGGCCGACTCGCCACAGGTGAGCAGCTGCCATCCGAGGCTCAGCTCATCGAGCACTACGGCGTGGCCAGGATGACCGTCCGCCAGGCAGTGCAGGAGCTTCGCGGCGAGGGCTTGGTAGTCGCGGAGCACGGACGTGGCACCTACGTTCGACCGGCACCGCCCGTCCGCCGGCTGGCGTCTGACCGATTCGCCCGTAAGCATCGTGACGCCGGCAAGGCTGCGTTCCTGGCTGAGGCGGACAAGATGGGCTACGCGCCTGGGGTTGACCGCATTGAGGTCGGCCGAGGTGCGGCGTCGACTCCGATTGCCGAACGTTTGCGGCTGGAACCCAGCGCGGACGTCGTAACGAGGTCACGCCGATACCTGGCGAACGGTCGCCCCGTCGAGATGGCGATCTCGTATATCCCGGTGGCCTTCGCCGAAGGTACGAAGATCGAAGAGATGGACACCGGCCCTGGCGGGATCTACGCCCGGCTGGAAGAGGGCGGTCACCCACTCGCCCGATTCACCGAAGAAGTCGGCGCACGGATGCCGACCCCGCAAGAGCGCAAGGACTTGGAGATCGGGCCCGGGATTCCGGTGCTGACCCTCGTTCGTACGGCATACGACGTCAACGACGTAGCCGTGGAGGTGTGCGACACCGTCAAGGTCGCACACGCCTACCTGCTGGAGTACGACTTCCCCGCACGGTAGGCAATTCGCGTTTGCAACCAATCCCTCAGATGACTTGCAACTCCTCTAGACGTCTAGGAGACTTCACTTGTCTAGAGGAGTACCAGTCAGGGGAGCGGATCATGGGTGTGTTCGCGGTGATTGCAGATGAGTCGGGGTCGCCGGTCCCGTTTGCCCAGGTTCCTGCTGAGTTCCGGTTTTCGGACACCAACCCGGTGACCGGCAAGCCGTACACGGAATCTCGGTGGTGTGATCTGCCGGAGTACGCGGCGGCGGTCGTTGAGCAGCGGTTGAACTTCTGTGGTGGCGAGTGGGACGTTCTCGTTGAGGATCGCGAGGTCCCGGAGTTCATCGATCCGGACAAGGTGCACTCGATCAAGGACTGGGCCTCGGAGGCCGCCCGTAAACAGCGTGCTGGCAAGCCGCGCCGGGGTGTGTGCGAGGACTGCCAGGGCACCTCCGTCATGTTCGACTCGGACGGGTCGATGACCGGCGTGATCGACACGCCCATGGTGTGCTTCTGCTCCGCCCCGCCGAAACGAGTCCGTGTCCGGCCACCGTCGAATGCCTGGCTATGGGGAATGGGCCAGTGAGCGGCACACGGACCTTGCCCCTGGTGCCCACCTTGCCGAACGCAGAGCAGCGGATGGCGAACCTGGTCCGGTCGGCGGGCTTCCGGGACTGGCGGACCAAGGTCCAGGCCACGGGCGGATGCGCCAAACCGATCCGGCTGGCCGGTTCCTGGGCCGTGCAGGACGCGACCGGCACCCGCCACGGCGAGACCGAGGGATCGATCTTCACCGCCTGCGGTAACCGGCGCGCCTCGGTGTGTCCGGCATGCGCGGCCCGCTACGCGGCAGACACCTTCCACCTGGTTCGCTCCGGCCTCACGGGCGGCAAGGGTGTCCCGGAATCGGTGGCTGGGCACGTGCGGGTGTTCGCCACCCTGACCGCCCCGTCATTCGGCCCGGTGCATGGGCGCCCGGAGTCGCGTTCGGGTCGGCCCCGGCCGTGTGGCTGTGGGGAGTGGCACTCCGAACACGATTCCCGCCTGGGCACCCCCGTGTCCCCGGCCGGCTACGACTACGACGACGCGGTCCTGTGGCAGGCCCATTCCACGGAGCTGTGGCGCCGGTTCACCATCGCCGTTGCGCGCAATGTGGCTGCCGCGCTGGGTATCCGGCCTGCGGAGCTCCGCGACCACCTACGGGTGTCCTACGCCAAGGTGGCTGAGTACCAGCGGCGCGGGCTGGTGCACTTCCACACGGTGATCCGGATCGACGGACCGACCGGTCCGCAGACGTCGCCCCCGGCCGCCGTCACGGCTTCCCTTGTGTCCGAAGCGATTCGGCACGCAGCGCGCACCGTTAATGTGTCCACTCCGGACAACCCGGAAACCGGCGTGCGCGTACTCGGCTGGGGTCGCCAGGTCGACGTCGAACCGATCGAGTCAGGAACATCAGACGACCCTGAGCAGCGCGTCCGGGACGCGCGAGTAGCAGGCTATATCGCCAAGTACGCCACAAAGGACACCGGCATCACTGCGGGCACCGATACCCGCATCCACTCCGCCGAGCACATCGAGAGCCTGGCCGTGTCGGAGCATCACAAGGCCATGATGCGCACCTGTTGGCGCCTCGGTGGCGTCCCAGAGCTGGCGGACTTGGGATTGCGTCGGTGGGCACACATGCTCGGCTTCCGGGGCCACTTCCTGACCAAGTCCCGGCACTACTCGGTCACCTTCGCCACCATCCGCCAGACCAGGGCACAACACCGTCTGGCCGCGCACCTGGTCGAACTGGGCATCGAGGATGCCGACGCGGTGACCGTGCTCAACGACTGGACCATGACCGGCATCGGCTACCACTCCGACGCCGAACGCGACTACGCGGCAGCCATTGCCGAGACAGTCCACCAACGACCGTCCACACGGGATGATCAGTTCCTGGCGGTGGCCTGATGGGACACGTTCAGGACCGGTGGTACCGGTCCGAGCACGATCCCGCCAACCCCAAGAGGCCTATCCGCGTCCAGACGGCCCGCTACGGCGTAGGAATGCGGTATCGAGCGCGGCTCACCGCGCCGGACGGCAACGAGGTCTCGGAGAGCTTCCCGGATGGGCAACTCAAGAAGGCCCGTGCCTGGCTGGCAAAACAGGAGGTCGACCTTGCCGAGGGCAACTACGTCGACCCACACGGAGGAAAGATCACCATCGAGAAGTTCGGCCGCCCCTGGCTCGCTGACCTCGATGTCGACGAGCTGTCCCGACAGAGCCTGGAAATGCGCTTCGAAGCGCGGATCTTCCCCCGACTGGGCAAGGTCGAGATCGGCAACCTCAAGCCGTCCAGCATCCGGTCATGGGACCGAGAACTGCGTGAGGCGGGCCTGTCCGATCAGTACCGAAGCACCCTATTCATGAACCTGTCCGCCCTCTTCACCGCAGCGGTCGACGATGGCCTGATCCCCAAGAATCCGTTCGGTAGCAAGTCGATCAAGAAGCCGAAGCCGGTCAAGAAGAAGGTCGTCCCGTGGCCGGAAGATCAGATCTGGAAGGTGCAGGCAGCCCTGCCCGAACGGTTCCGCGTCGTCGTCGATGAGGGTGCCGGCCTGGGGCTGCGGCAGGGTGAGTGCTTCGGGCTGGCGGTCGAAGACATCGATCGCGAACGCATGGTGCTTCACGTACGCCGGCAGGTGAAGACCGTTCGGTACAAGCACGTGTTCGCACTGCCGAAGTACGACAAGGAGCGCGAGGTGCCGCTTTCGGCTGCCGTCCTGGCCGCGCTCGATGAGCACATGCTGCGGTTCCCTTCGGTTGAGGTCACGCTGCCGTGGAACGTGCCGGGCGGCAAGCCAACGACGGCCCGACTGATCGCGACGTCGGTTCGGGGGCTGGTCATCGCGGCCAACGACTTCAACCGGGAGTAC
The DNA here is from genome assembly GCA_036268955.1 of Pseudonocardiaceae bacterium. Taxonomy (GTDB): domain Bacteria; phylum Actinomycetota; class Actinomycetes; order Mycobacteriales; family Pseudonocardiaceae; genus CAJCJE01. The sequence goes on along the minus strand of DATATE010000167.1, from coordinate 196 downwards.
TGGAAGAAGGCACTACAGGCTGTAGGTGTGCCCTACGGCCGGTACGAGAACGGCATGTTGAGTCGGCCTGGGGCGCGGTTCCGGTGTTGCCACCGGTCCGTTTCCCCAGGCCGCTCGCCGAACCCGCCGTACCGATCTCTCGGTAACGGGCTCTCCACGGTCTCTGCCGTCAGGCGGGGTTCGTGGTCGGCCAGGG
>DATATE010000166.1:0-3032 GCA_036268955.1 Pseudonocardiaceae bacterium | reverse complement strand
GGCTTCTCATCGCGCAGCACGTTGATGAGCATCGCGGTGAAGCCGTAGACGGCGTTCGTGGGCTGGCCCGTCGTGGTGGCGAAGTTCTCCACGGGGAGCGCGAAGAAAGCCCGGTAGGCAAGCGAGTGGCCGTCGAGGAGCAGCAGCGTGTCCGTCACCCTTAGCATCCTATGACCGCGCGGCGGTGCCCGGCGGACGCTTGTCCGCCGGGCACCTGGCCGTGTCCTTGGCCTATGCGCTGTTATGCGGAGAAGGCGAAGACGGTCGACGAGGTGAAGGTGTTACCTGGGCCGAGGACCGTCGAGGGGAACGACGGCTCGTTCGGCGAGTCGGGGAAGTGCTGGGTCTCGAAGGTGTAGCCGGCGCCCTGGCGGTAGGTGTCACCGGAGATGCCGGTGAGGGTGCCGGTCAGGAAGTTGCCGCTGTAGAACTGGACACCCGGCTGGTCGGTCCAGACGGCCAGCTCGCGGCCGCTGTTCGGGTCCCAGGCGCGGGCGGCCAGGTTGAGGCCGTCGGGTCCGGTCGTGCTCGCGTTCTGCTTGTTGAGAATCCAGTTGTGGTCGTAGCCCTGGGCGATCAGCAGCTGGCTCTCGCCCTTGGTCAGCGAGCTGTCGCTCGCGGGCACGTTGTCCGGCGCGCTCACCTCGCTGATGCGCGACCCGATAGTTTGCGGGGTCGTGAAGTCAAACGGGGTGCCCGCGACGGGGACGCCGTTGGGCAGGCCAGGCAGCGGGATCTGGGTGGCGTCGGTGGGCGAGTAGTTGTTCGCGTTGATCTGCACGTACTGGCCGTAGGCGGAGCCGGCCGCCGAGTTCTCCCCGGCCAGGTTGAAGTAGCTGTGGTTGGTCAGGTTCAGCACCGTGCTCAGCTTGGCGTCGTCGTTGTGCGCCGAGTAGTGAATGCCGTACTGACCCTGGCTGTTCAGCGTGAACGTGACGTCAACGGTCAGCTGTGCGGGGTAGCCGGTGCAGCCGTTCGGGCAGCCGGGGCTGCCGGCCGCGCCGGAGGAGTCGCCGTTCGGGCTGACGAGCTGCAGCGTGACGCCGACTTCGCTTCCAGTGTGGATCAGGCCGCCGACCTGCGACCAGATGTGGTTGCCGAACCCGACAAGCCCGCCGTGCAACGAGTTGACGCCGTTGTTGATCGGCAGCGTGTAGGTCTGGCCGTTGAGCTGGAAGGTGCCCTTGGCGATGCGGTTGCCGTACCGGCCGACCGTCTCACCGAAGTACGGCCCGCCGTTGGCGGTCACCGGTGGGCTGACGTTGGCCACGTAGTCCTGCAGCGTCTTGAAGCCAAGGACCACGTCAGCGGTCGCGCCGTTCTTGCCTGGCACGTTGACCGCCTGGGTGATCGCGCCGTAGGACAGCAGGTCCACCGACATGCCCCTGCCGTTGCTCAGCGTGTAGCGGTACGTCGGCGTCAACTTGCCGGTGTACGGCTCGGTCGTGCTCCCGAAGTACTGCTTGGAGATGCTCAGCGGGGCGGCGTTCCCCGCCTTCGCCGTGGGGGTCACCGGCTGTGCGGTCGCCGACGGCGCGACGGCCGCGGCCACCCCGAGTGCCGTCGCGGCCGCCAGTAGGCCGGCTCCGACGATGAGCGGCGGTCTCTTGTCCCGCCACGTTCCGGTCTTCGCGAGCTTCGTGCGCATGGAGGGCTTCCCTTCGTTGGGTGCTGCCTTCGCTGGGTCCTGTTGGCCGACCTCGATGGGGCCCCGTGGCCGGCCAGCATGCGCATGCTTAAGAAGTGATTGTGAACGCAAACAACGAGAATGTCACGTGTTGCTGCTCAGAGGCTTGATCATTTGAGATGGTTGATCATCGGGCGTGAGAACGTGCACAACTCGGCCGCCTGAGATGCCGCGGCGCGCGCGGCTGCCTGCCGCCAGGCTCGCTCCCCGCCGCCGCCGCGGAAGTGCGCGACACGCCGATGCTATGAGATTGTTATCTATGGTTAGCCGGATACGCTCCGCTGCCAAACCGCCTGCTAGAACACGCGCACCCGCCCCCAGCGCCGAAGAACGCCCCAGTTCGCAGCCGCTGCGGCCGACGATAGCTACCGCACCGGGTCGAAAGGTGGCAAAGGGTGCTTGATTTGGGTGAACGGACCGGAATCAACAGGGAACCTGCGGCGGACGATCGGCCGAACTCCGCTTTGCCGTTGGGACTCGATGTCGCTAACGTAACGACAGCGGACCCGGGGGTCCAAGTAGAGAACGTGTCAGCCCGGGGAAGGCGGACACGGTGCCAACGGGTCCCCGGGTCCCCTCCTTGTCTTCGGTGGCCCGGCCTTCGGTGGCCCGGCCTTCGGTGGCCCGGCCTTCGGTGGCCCGGCCTTCGGTGGCCCGGCCTTCGGTGGCCCGGCCTTCGCGCCCGCGCTTGGCGCGGGCGCCTTCCCTGGCTGACTACTCGGGATTCTCCGCTGATTCAGGCTTGCCCGCGGTCGCGCTCAGCGTCCCCTCGATCACGGCCTCGGCGACCTTGCGCATCGTCAGGCGGCGGTCCATGGACGTCTTCTGGATCCAGCGGAACGCCTGCGGCTCGGTCATGCCGTGCTCGGACTGGAGCAGGCCCTTGGCCCGGTCGAGCAGCTTGCGGACCTCAAGGCGGTCCTTGAGGGTGTTGACCTCGTCGTCCAGGGCCTTGATCTCGGTGTACCTGCTGACGGCCATCTCGATCGCGGGCACAAGGTCGGCTTTCGTGAACGGCTTCACAAGGTAGGCCATGGCTCCAGCGTCCCTGGCGCGCTCGACCAGCTCCCGCTGCGAGAACGCGGTGAGGATCACGACCGGGGCGATCCTGTCCGCGGCGATGCGCTCGGCGGCGGAGATGCCGTCGAGGATGGGCATCTTCACGTCCAAGATGGCGAGGTCAGGCTGCAGGGCAGTGACCTTGTCGACCGCGGTCTCGCCATCGGCCGCCTCGGCCACGACCGAGTAGCCCTCCTCTTCGAGCATTTCCTTGAGGTCCAGGCGGATCAGCGCCTCATCCTCGGCTATCACGACTCGCAACGCATTCTGGCTCACGCCCTAGAGA
>DATATE010000165.1:0-1650 GCA_036268955.1 Pseudonocardiaceae bacterium | reverse complement strand
TTGTTATCAGCGCTGTGACGATCCAGCGCCGCAGAGCGGCGGCCGGTGCGTGCCACACGTGTAGTCACCCTTGTCGGGGGGCCATCGTGCCTTTGCCCGAGCGAGACGCACAGCTGTGGCCGCACCGGCCGCTCAGTTATCTCCCGGGGGGACAGCTTTCAAGCACGGAGGGCTCCCGCCCCCCGTCCCCCCTGGCCCCCGTACCCCCCGCGGACGAAAAGCTGCTCGTACCTGTTCGGGCTAGCCTTCCGCTCGTGGTGCTCGCAGGACCTGGACCGACCGGGGGCGGGCAATCACCGGATCTCCCGTGTGCTTCGGGAACACCCGAGCCGCAGAGACTTCGGGATCGTAGCTATCCTGCTCGACAAACCACGTTTGCTGGTCCTGCCTGACCGGCGGGATCGTGAACGTGACCTGCTCCCAGTAGGCGTTGACGAGGATGAGGAAGTCGTCGTCGAGCAGCGGCGTGCCGTCGTCCGCTTCGTCGGGCGCGTCGGTGCCGTCGAGGTAGACCGCGATCGCGTGCATGGTCGGGTCGGCCCACTGCGCCCCGGTCACGGGCTCGCCGGCGCAGTTGTACCAGCACAGCTCGGCCGCCTCCGCGCCGGTGAGGAACCGCTTGCGGCGGAAGACCGGGTGCTCGCGGCGCAGGGTGAGCAGCCGCTTCACGTACCCGCGCAGTTCACTGTCCGCGCCCGACCAGTCGAACCAGGAGATCTCGTTGTCCTGGCAGTAGGCGTTGTTGTTGCCGCCCTGGGTGCGGCCGATCTCGTCGCCGCCGAGCAGCAGCGGCAGGCCGAACGACAGCAGCAGCGTGGACAGCATCGCCCGTGACTGCCGTGCGCGCAGCGCGTTGATCGACGGGTCGTCGGTGGGACCCTCCGCGCCGCAGTTCCAGGAGCGGTTGTCGCTGGTGCCGTCGCGGTTGTCCTCGCCGTTGGCCTCGTTGTGCTTGGCGTCGTAGGAGACCAGGTCGCGCAGCGTGAACCCGTCGTGCACGGTGATGAGGTTCACCGAGGCGGTCGGGCGGCGGCGCGCGGAGCCGTACAGGTCGGACGAGCCGCTGAACCGGGTGGCGAACTCGGCGACGCCGACGTTCTTCGACCGCCAGAAATCGCGCATCGAGTCGCGGTACCTGCCGTTCCACTCCCGCCACTCCGCCGGGAACTGCCCAAGGTCGTAGCTGTCGCGCTGGCCGACGTCCCACGGCTCCGCGATCAGCTTGGCCTGGCCAATCACCGGGTCCTGCGCGACCATCTCGAAGAACGCGGAGAGCTGGTCGAAACGGTTGTCCCCCTCCCGGCCGAGGGTGGCGGCCAGGTCGAACCTGAACCCGTCCACGTGCATCTCCGACATCCAGTACCTGAGGCTGTCCATGATCAGCCGCAGCGTGACCGGGTTGCCCGCGTTCAGCGAGTTGCCGGTGCCCGTGGTGTCGTAGTACCTGTCCGATTCGCCGTCAACCAGCCGGTAGTACATCGGGTTGTCCAGGCCGCGGAAGCTCAGCGTGGGCCCGTTCTGGTTGCCTTCCGCGGTGTGGTTGTAGACCACGTCGAGTATGACCTCGATGCCGGCCCGGTGCAGCGCCTTGACCATGTCCTTGAACTCGTTGACCTGGCCGCCGGCGCCGTGACCGCCAGGGCCATAATT
>DATATE010000164.1:0-111949 GCA_036268955.1 Pseudonocardiaceae bacterium | reverse complement strand
GGCGCTCAGACCTTCCTGGCGTTGCGCGGCTACATCTCCACTGTCCGTAAGAACGGACTCCGGGTGTTCGACACGCTCCGAGACGCCCTGCATGGCAATCCTTGGATGCCGCCCGCGCCCACCCCGACCTGAACTGTCACGCCGAAAGACGCGTTACCAACTTTCACCCGGATAGATCAACCGACACCAACCGTTATCCGCTCGCCAGAACACGGCCACCATCCGGAGCGAGCGGTCACGCATAATCTGGTGGGGACTCGTTGTCGGGGAAGTCGCTGCTTGTCTGATTCGACCTCGCCGGACATCAAGGAGCCGAGCACGTGCTTGAGGCCAATGAATACTACGGATTGCTCGCGCTGATCGCGGCACTGATCACCGCATTCGTGCTGTTCATGGTGCCTGCGTTGCGGCTACTGGCTCGGACCGTGTACCGGCACCGGCCGCTGAGCTATCCACGAACCGTACTCAAGGTTTGTCGATTTCTCACCTACGGTATTGGCCGAAAGCGGATCTACGAGGCGGCGTGCCGGTGGATCGAGACCGAACTGCTCAACCCTCGCCCGCAACCCCCTGATCGGTTTGAATTCGACGGCAAATCGAAATACCGGGCCGCGCGACGGGAACACCGGGTCGCCCATCGGAAGTGGCGGCGGCAGGCCTGGCGGGGACTTGCCGCCCTGATGAACGAGGCGCGCAGGGACAGCGCCATGATCACGGTCCCGACCTGTTTCGAACTGTATCGCGCGGAAACGGAGATCCGACGGTACTTCGCCGCCCGTGACCATGACCGGACGGTGATCGACCCGGAACCGGGCGTGTTCTGGTCCCGAATTCGGGTCGTCGAGGGCTTCCTCGCGCCGTTGTACCTGCTCGGCGGCCTGTTGTCGCATTTCGAGGACGACTGGAAGCCGGTCATCGACGACTACGGCAAGACGATGGCCACCGCGCACGGTTCGATCGAACCTGATGTCCAGGCGCTGCAGAGCTTCCTGTTCAGCTGCTGGCTGTTGTGGGGTCCGAGCATTCCGATCGGCACCTGCACCCAGTGGCGTGGCAAACGGCTGTTCCAGTTCGGCTACGGCGACGAGAACAACTCGATTGCCCTGCTGGCCAAGGGTAACTCCGCCGAACTCGCGCCGTTACTGGGCGGCAACCAGCGGACCGGTTTCCCGACGCTGGCCTCTCGCGCGCAGGTTACCGGGTTGTTGACCTGGGTCCCGTCCATCGACAAGCAACAGTTCTGTTCCGCGCAGCAGCCGGAACTCAGCTACGGCCAGGCCCAGCTCATCCTGCGGGCGACCGAGCCGGTCGACGAGCCGGGCGGTTTGCCGGCGGAGGTGGCGCGACGGTACTACTCCGCCTACATCTGGGTGATCTTCGTGCTGTGCGACCGGGACGGGAAACCGTTGTACCGTAAGCGGTGGCGGAACATGCTGCCGTTCTTCGAACACGGCAACATCGCCGAGAAGTACACCTACGAGGCCCTGAAGAAGCAGCTCGCGGTGAAGGCGCTGTCCTCGATCGAACTGGTGCTGAAGGCCGAACCGGATCTCACGGTGCGCTACGCCTGCGCGATCGACGACTGCGGCTGCGGCCATCCGTTGCAGTGCCCGCCTCCCCGGTTGAAGTCGATCCGGGAGATGTTGATGGGCAACCGCAACTCCTTCGCCGACCTTGCCGCGTCCGGGCGGGTCACGCTGGCGGCGCCGACCGGCGCGAAGGACGCGTACGCCGCATGCCAGCTACCGGTGGTGTTGAACGACTACATGAAGAGTGTCAACGGGCGGGCGGCCACACGATGATCGTGTTCCGTGACCTTGGTGACACCGCCGAGGACGCCGCGGCGCTGACCCGGTTCTACGACTTGCTGTACATCGCCGAGTTTCCCGATCCGGACGAGCGGGAGTCACTGGCCAACATGCTCGACTACCTTCGGAAGCGGACGGTCGGCTGGTACGAGCGCAACAACTATCACATCCTGCTGGCCATCGAGGACGAACAACCCGTTGGCGGTTCGATCGCCGACTTCCTCGCCGAGCCAAATGTCGGCGTGATCGAGTTCCTCGTGGTGGCCGGTGGCGCACGGGGGTCCGGTGTCGGGCGCGCGCTGCTGGCCAGAACCGAGTCGCTGTTGGTGCGGGACGCCGAGCGGTTGGGTGGCGAGCCGTTGGCGGCGATCGTCGCGGAGATGAACGACCCGCTGGCGCCGGCCGTGGTGCCGGACAATCTGGATCCGGCGAGGCGTGCGCTGATCTGGCATCGCTGGGGTTACAAGGGCCTGGATTTTCCTTATGTGCAGCCGGCACTGTCGGCCGAGCAGACGCCGGTGACGACCTTGGTCATGATCGGCAAGGCGCTGCGGTCCGACTGGCAGGCCGGTTTTCCGGCCCCGGTGGTGCTGCTCGCGGTGCACGAGTACCTGCGCTGGGCGATGCGGATCGACGCGCCCGAGGAGGATCCCGACTATCGGCGGATGGCCGAGTACCTGGATTCGGTGGACGAGGTGCCCACCCTGTCACTTGCCCGGTATGTCGGCCGGGATGCCGATCGGCCGGTGCTGGTCAGGGAGATCACCGATCCGGCCGACCCGGATTTCGCGCCGACCATGCGGCAGTACCGGGAGGCGTTCGGCGACGGTCCGCTCGCGATCGGCGAGGCGGAGTTCCGAACAGCGATCAGCGGTGGCGCCGGCTACCACCTGTGGTCGGTGCGCGGCGAGGATGGCGGGCCGGTCGGCGGAGTCGCCTCGTTCTTCGGCCTGGACACCGCCGGTTTCGGTGGCTACCTCGCGCTGACCGGCGCATTGCGCGGCACCGGTCGGCTGCGGCCGTTGATCGCGTTGATCGAACAGCGGCTGCTGCGCGAGCATCCGGCCGCGCGCGGTTGGTACATCGAGGTCGGGCCGGACACCGATGCCGGCCCGTTCGACGCGGTCGGCTTCCGCGAGATCGCCATCGACTACCGGCAGCCCGACCTCGCCCGACCGGAAACCGGTCCGGCCGGTACCGGGGTGCGGCTGATGTACAAGCCGTTCGGGCGTTGTTACGGCGTGCCGGACCTGACGGCCGGTACGGTGCTGGCCGCGATCGAGGACGTTCTTCGGGTCGTCTACGGGATCGACGAGCCGCGAACCCATCGGACCTACGGCAGAGCCGTGGAGACCTTGCCGGCCGACGAGGCGACGCCGTCGTTTCCGGCCGGCCTACTGACCCGGCCGGTCGATCGGAACGACGCGACCGGCCGGTCCGCGCTGTCGGCCGAGGTCAGTACTGGCTCAGTTCGGCCTGTAGGTAGAGCTTGAGGATCGAGGTGTCGTAGTAGGGGCTGTAGGAGGTGTAGTCGTAGTCGCCGCCGGTTTCGTAGCCGCCGATATCGCCGATGACGGTGCCGCTGCCGGTGTGCGGGTCGTAGTCGATCAGCCAGGGTCCGCCGCTGGTGCCGTCCGGGTAGCCGTTGCAGTTGAACTGCTGTTGGCTCGGCATGGCCTGGAAGCTGCGCGTCCGGCAGATCACCGGTTCCTCGGTGGTGTTCGGGTACCGATCACGGTGACCGTGTGCTGGTAGCCACGGTCGACGCCGAGGATGTTTCCGCCGGTCAGGTCCTGGATCTGCCGTCCTTGGGCATTCGCGGAGACGGTGATGAAGGCGAAGTCGAGGTTGGGATCGGAGGAGCGCTGCCAACCGTTCGCGACCAGGATCGACCGCGCGACCCAGATGCCGAAGGGCGCGATGCCGTCGTGGTAGCCGGGGATGAAGGCGAGGTTGGTCCGGTAACCGGAGCCCGACGAGCCGCCGTTGACGCAGTGGGCCGCGGTCAGCAGCAGGTTGCGCGTCACGCTCAGTACCACGCTCGCCGTGCAGAAGTGCGCCTTGCCGCCGGTGGTGGAGAACAGCGCACCAACCGTTGGCACGCCGTCGAACGGACTGCCGGTCGGCGTGCCGGGAGGGGGACCGTCGGCAGGGGTGGCGGCGGACGATGCGGCGACGGAGGAGTCGAATGGGGTCGCCGAGGCAAGTCGTTGCGGAGTCCAGTACGCCGCTGTCGCCGACTGTTCCGTCGCGCTGACCCGGTCAGCGGCCGACGCGGCAGCAGGCGTGGTAGCGGCGGTGGCCGGGCTGCCGAAGCCGAGCATCGCGGCAAGGGCGAGGGCCGCGGTCAGTGCGAGCCAGTGGGTAGAGCGCGTTGACTGACGCGTTCGAGCACGGCCGGATCGGGCCATCTGACACCCCTCGTCTGTGTGAACCGTCTGAGCGAACTGCCTGAGTGAAATAGTCTGGGTGCGCGCTGTTCCGAGCAGGTTCGGACCTGCGCGTTCAGATTTTGTCGACCACACTGTTTACCTCGATCGGCGGGAGGTCAAGATCGCCCGGCGGTCCGAGGGACAACCGTGCCATGCTGATTTGACGGCACAGGCGCTATCGGAGGTCGGACGCGGTATGGGGACGAACTCGAGAACGGGCAGACGGCGTCGCCCGCTGTGGCGCAGGCTGCTACGCCTCGCGCTGACCATCGGCGCGGTGGGCGTGGCCGCCCTTGCGGTGCGCGATGTGCCGGCCGCGATCGGCGCCCGGCCGTCGGGCGCCACCGACGAGCGGGTTCGCCGGTCGCCGCAGTTCCGCGACGGGGCCTTTCGCAATGTCGCGCGGACCAGCAGCGTGCCGCCGCCGGGCACGGGTATGCAGGCACTGCGGGCGATGTTCACCGATCGGGCGTCGCGCCGGCCGGCCGGGCCGATTCCGCTGGTCAACGTCCAGCCGCCGGCCGAGGAGGCGAGCGCGACCGGACTGCACGTCACCTGGTACGGGCATGCCTCGGCACTGGTCGAGGTCGACGGTGCGCGGATCCTGATCGATCCGGTCTGGGGCGAGCGGGTCTCCCCGTCCGCGCTGGTCGGGCCACGCAGGCTGCACGAACCGCCGGTCGCGGTCGAGGACCTGCCGGCATTGGACGCGATCGTCATCTCGCACGACCACTACGACCATCTCGACCTGCCGACCGTGCGGAGTCTGCTGGCCACCCAGCGGGCCCCGTTCGTGGTGCCGCTCGGGGTCGGCGCGCATTTGCGGCAATGGCAGGTGCCGGAGCAGCGGATCATCGAACTCGACTGGACCGAACAGGTCGAGCTGGCCGGGATCACCCTGGTCAGCACGGCCGCGCAGCACTTCTCCGGCCGGCTGTTCGCGCGGGACGGCACGCTCTGGTCGTCCTGGGTGATCGCCGGACCGCTGCACCGGATCTTCTACACCGGCGACTCCGGTTACTTCGACGGCTACGCGGCGATCGGCGCACAGCACGGGCCGTTCGACCTGACGCTGGTGCAGATCGGCGCCTACAACGATGCCTGGCCGGACATCCACATGACCCCGGAGCAGGGTGCCGCCGCTCATCTCGACCTGCGCGGCGGACTGCTCGTTCCGGTGCACTGGGCGACCTTCACGCTGGCCCCGCACGCCTGGACCGAACCGGTCGACCGACTGTGGGCCGAGGCGAAGGCGCACGACATCACCCTCGCCGTGCCGAGGCCGGGTGAGCGGATCAGGGTGGCCACCCCGCCCGCCGTCGACGGCTGGTGGCAGGCACTGGGCTGACGGCCAGGCGGCGCCGCGCACTCGAAACGCATCCCGCACCAAGGCTCTTTGACACCCCTCCACGGTTTCGTTTACTCTCTAAATCGCGTCTTTGGAGAGCTTCTTAGGTACCGATGGATCCGTCGGATCCATCGGGCCGCGAAACAGGGGGTAGTTGTGCACAGTGAGCGGGAACGGATCCCGGTACTGATCGTCGGCGGCGGTCTTGTCGGCCTTGCGGCCTCGGTTTTCCTTGCCAGGCAAGGAGTTCACGCGCTTCTGGTGGATCGACACCCTGGTGTGTCGATCCACGGGAAGGCACGTGGGATCAATCCGAGGACGATGGAGATCTACCGGTCGATCGGGCTGGCCGAGGCGATCACCGCGGCCGGTAAGCCGTTCGAGGGCGAGGCCGGGGTGGCCCGCTGCGTCAGCCTCGCCGATGAGTGGGAGTGGCTCTACAGCGATGCGGCACCACGCGGCATGCCCGAGGTGACCGCTGGTGAGGCGTGCATGACCGACCAGAACGCCGTCGAGCCCATTCTCCTGGCGGCCGGGCGCGATCACGGTGCGCGCTACCTGCCCAACACCGAACTGGTGTCCGTCGAGTCCACAGCGGACGGCGTCCTCGCGCAGGTAGCGGACAGGGCGACCGGAGCACGTACGGAGATCGGCGCGGACTATCTGATCGCGGCCGACGGCCATCGCAGCCCGATTCGCGAGCGTCTGGGCATCGGCAGGCCCGGCGCGCACACCTTCATGCACACCATGAACATCGTGTTCACCGCTGAGCTGGCCGACCTGCTGCCGAAGCGTGCGCTGTTCTGGCTGATCAACGATCCGGCGACCGGTTTCGGCGCCGGATTCGTCAGCACGGCGCAGGCCGACCGCTGGCAGCTGAGCGTCCGCTACGACCCCGAGATCGAGACCGAACGGGATTTCGACGAGGCGCGCTGTCGGAAGCTGGTCGGCACCGCGTTGGGGCGCGCGGACATCGCGGTCGAGATCGAGGGCGTCGCCGCCTGGGAACAGGGTGTCGGGGTCGCCGAGACCTACCGGCGGGAGCGAGTCTTCCTGGCCGGCGACAGCGCGCACGTCTGGCCGCCCGCTCAGGGGATGGGCGCCAATACCGGGGTGCAGGATGCGCACAACCTGGCCTGGAAGCTCGCGGCCGTCGTCAACGGCTGGGCAGGACCCGCGCTGTTGGACACCTACCAGGACGAGCGGCTGCCGATCGCGAAGGCGCTGGCACCGTTGATCGTGCGCAACCAGCAGGCGCGGTTGAGCGGCGGCGCCGAGCCGACGGACGGTCCCGACTCCGAGGCGCTGATCTTCGGCCAGCACTACTGGTCGTCGGCGGTCATCGAACCGGCCGGTCGGCAGGTGTTCGCCACGAACAGGGAAACCGTTGCCACGCCGGGTGCACGCGCACCGCATCTGTGGCTGCGGCGGAACGATCGACGGCTCGGGCTGCACGATCTGATCAGCGACGCGTTCGTGCTGCTCACCGGGGCGGGCGGGGCGGCGGAGTCGGCCGGGACGGCATGGTGCGCGGCAGCGACCGAACCGCGCACCGAACTGGCCATGCCGCTGCACGCCTACCGAATCGTCGAGAAGGCCGGCGACGGCAGGCCCGAGGACCTCCTCGACCTGGACGGACAGTGGCCCGCGCGGTACGGCCTCGGCGCCGATGGCGCGGTTCTGATCCGGCCGGACGGCTATGTCGCCGCGCGATTCGAACCCGGTACCGGGAATCCGGCCGACGCCCTGCGTGCCGCGCTGCGCCGAATACTCCGCGCCGACGGGGCATCCTCGGGCGGACCTGGCAGGTGTCCGTGAGCGCGCCTCGCGGCCGGTCACCGATGCCGACAGGACCTCGCGGCGAGCTGAATCTAAGCTCCTCCCATGGCCAAGTACTTCGACATTCATCCGGAGAACCCGCAGCGGCGATCGATCAGCCAAGTCGTCGACATCCTGCACGATGACGGCTTGATCGTGTATCCGACGGACTCCTGTTTCGCGCTTGGCTGCCAACTCGGCAACGGCGAGGGGATCAACCGGATCAAGTCGATCCGCCATCTCGACGAGCGGCATCACTTCACCCTGGTCTGCCAGGACTTCGCGCAGATCGGCCAGTTCGTCTACGTGGACAACAAGGCCTTCCGCGCGATCAAGGCGGTCACCCCCGGCAGCTACACGTTCATCCTGCCGGCGACCAAGGAGGTGCCGCGCAGGCTGTTGCACCCGAAGAAGAAGACGGTCGGCGTCCGGATTCCCGCGCATGTGGTCACCCAGGCGCTGGTGGCCGAACTCGGCGAACCGATCGTGTCCAGCACCCTGCTGCTGCCCGACCAGGACGAGCCGATGACGCAGGGCTGGGAGATCAAGGAGCGGCTCGACCACGTCGTGGACGCGGTGCTCGACTCCGGCGACTGCGGTACCGAACCGACAACGGTGATCGACTTCTCCGACGACGAACCGGAGATCGTCCGCCGTGGTGCTGGCGATCCGAGCAGATTTGAATAATCCTCACCCGATCGAGTAGCCGAAACCGGAGCGATACGGTAACCGTCCAGATCGGATTCATGGACGGTGAGATGGACACGGTGATCGGCGTGGTCGCGCACCAGACCGGCCGGCTGGCCGCGCTGGGTGCGCCGCTGCGCTTCGCGGCCGAGGCCTATCGGCTCGGCGCGGGTACGGACCGCTTCCCGGTGTCCATTCGGGACAGTGCATCGACGCCGGCCGGGGCGGACGATGCGGTGCGGCGACTGGTCGAGGAGGACGGCGCCGCGCTGGTGGTCACCCTCGGCGGGACGCACACCGTGCCGGCGGTCGCACTGGCCGGTCGGCGACTCGGCGTGCCGTGTCTGTCCACGACGCTGCCCTGGCAGGTCTACCGGTCCAAGGCCGGGGTCGGTGGCTATCACGCCTGCTGGGGTCTTGACGACATCGCGGACGCGTTCGCCGACCTCTGGGCCAGGGTCCCGGACGCGGATTCGGTCGGCTGCCTGTGGAATTCCGGTCCGCAGGGAGCCGCGCTGCGGGCGCGGGACTCCGGTTTCGCCACCGCCGCTGCCGATCGCGGCCTTCGACTGGTCGACCCCGGCGGCTATGCCGAGGACCAGGCGGACTTTCACCGCGAGGTCGCCGCGCTGCGCGGGGTGCGGATCGTGACCAGTGCGGCGACCGCGCGGGACCTGCGGATGTTCGGCGAACGTGCCGCCGCTGAGCGGCTCGAACTCGACCTGATCACCTGTTCCCGGTGGCTGAGCTATCCGGTCGGCGCACAAGAGTCCGGTGTGGACGGTGTGGCGACGCCGGTCTACTGGTCGCCTCGACATCCCTACCGATCTTCGTTGGACGGTCTGACCTGCGCCGAACTCGCCGTCGACTACCAGCGCGGGACCGGCCAGGCCTGGCTGCAACCGCTCGGTATGGCCTATGCGCTGTTCGAGGTCGCCCACCGGGTACTCGGGGTGGCGCGCGGGTCCGCCGAGATCGCGGCCGAACTCGACAGGACCCGGCTGGCCACCATCGCGGGCACCCTCGACTGGACGACCGGGCCGGCCAAGGGGGTCGCGCGAGTCCGGCTGGCGTCCGGACAGTGGCAGCGCGGCGACACCGGTACCGCCGAACTGAACGTTGTCGCCAACGATCGGGTGCCGGAGGTGCCGGTGACCGCCGAACTGCGGCTGGCCGTGCACTGAAACCCAGCCACGAGCCGAACAGGGCTACGAGCTGAGCAGGTTGACGGTGAAGGTGTAGCTGTGCGCGGTCGAGTCGGTGGCCGTCACGGTGCCGTCGCCTCGGACGTCGTTGTAGCTGCCGGTGCCACCGAGGACCGCCAGCTTCGCGCTGGTGAACCCGCCGCTGAGATAGTCGCGCAGGCTGGAAAGGTAGAGGTCACCGCCGGAGAGACTGAACACGGTGAGGCATTCCGCGGTGATGACGGGCGGCACGGCGACCGAGATCGCCACCACCGAACAGTTGGAGTAAGCCTGGCCGAGTTCGGTCGCGCCGGTGCTGTCGTAGAGGCCGCCGCCGGCAAGGAAGCCAATGCCGAGGGCGGGCACCGCGGGCAGGGTGAACGCGCCACGCTTGCCGACCAGGGTCAGGGTCTGGTTGGCCGAGGCACCAGGGGTTCGCGGCGCGGCCGAACCGGACGAGGCCACGCACACCACTGCTACCAGGGACAACGCTGCCGCGGCGAGCAAGAACCGGCCACGGTGTTGCGACCACCTCATCGTTTCGACCTCCTGCTGGGATGACATCAGAACAATTCCGGAAACCACTTGACGGAATTCGGAGCTGGATTCCTACTGGCTCGGCTGCTGCCCCATTTCGACAAGGGCGACCTGATAGGCATTGGGTTCGATGCGCATTGGTCCGCGAAACGGCTGTTCCATGAGATAGGTGAGATAGAGCGTGCCGGCGACGATCACGGTGAGTACGGTGACCATGAGCAGATGGGGAAGCAGTTTCGGCACGCCGAAGAACAGGGCGAACAGCACGAGCAGCGTACCGCCGCCGAGCAGGCCGTACCAGAAGATATTCGGAATCGAGGGCTGGGCCTCGTAAATGCGCTGCCGGCGGTCGCTGTTGATGGTGTTGATCCGGTCGATCATCGAGGAATAGAGCGCATCCTGTTGTTGGGTCTGCGGCTGGACCTGGAGGATGGCCTTGCGCAGCTGTTTGGCATCGGCCTCCACCTTGGCGCTGGACTGCCCGTTGGCCAGGTCAGGCCACTCGTCGTCGATCACATCGTGGGTGTAGGCGAGCGCGGCGCGCTGGAAGGTTTCGCGCACGTCGGGCGGGAACGCGGTGGCACTGAAATAGAGGCCGGGAATCGCGTTGGCCTCGTCATAGGTGTTCTGCTGCGCGGTGCCCATGTCCTCCCAGACCGCGACGACGACAAAGGCCAGCAATACCGCGTACAGTGCGCCAACCGCCGCGAAGAAATAACCGTTCACCTCGTTGTGCGCCGCTCGCAGCGTATGGGACCACAACCGATGCACGACCAGGACACAACCGGCCGAGGCGACAACGGACCCGCATGCGACCAGAAACCACACCATTGCCGGCCCCTTCCGATAACGCCCGATCGAATCGGTGCCCAAGGTATCCAGCTCACCGAAAAGCCGCGATCGGACGACATCGGAGAACAAATACCCGGATGGAGCATTGGCGACCCGTCAGCCAATCAGCCGGGACGCCGAGCGAGTACCCGACCGACTGATTCGACTACTCGATTCGGGTGATATCGCGAAGATCATTTGAGTAATGTTCGCGTCCCACCACCGGATCGGGTACGGATTCCGATGATCGTCGACGACCCGGACAAACCTCCTGGTTCGCGGTCGCCGAAGCCGATGGCGATGGCGATGGCGATGGCGAGGCCGCGCGCAAGGGCGGCGGTGTCACCAGGAGTCGACGGCCTGGCCGGGTTGCGGTGTGCCGTCCTCGGTCTCGACCGCCTCACCGGTGAACGGGACGCCCTGGTGGTGCACGACCTCCGACTGGTCGATCTCGGTGTCGTCGATGTCGACCCGGTGCGGCCGGCTCTGTTCAGTCATCGGATGCCGCGGTGAGGCGGGCGACCCACTCGTTGAGCAGGGTGACCTCGCCGTTGGTCAGCGGATGGTCCACGCGGGCGAGCAGCGCGGTGAACTGGGTGGCGACCCTGGCGAGCGTCGGTGCCGAGGACTCGGCACCGGGTTCCCCGGTGATCAGCAGCGCGGCGAACACGGCGTCGCGCAGCGCGGTCGCGGCGCGCGGCGCGTCGACGGCCTCGGCGCCGTTGATCACCTTGAGGGTCGCGCCGACCAGTGCCGCCTCGATGGTGTCGGCGGCGAGGTCGACCTCACCGCGCAGCCTGCCGGCCCCGGCCACGTCCTGGAGCAGGGCGACGAGGTCGGCGCGGGCCTGCTCGGCGGCCTTCGGCGTCCGGCCTGCCTTGGGCTGGGCGTACATCAGCACGTAGAACGCCGGGTTGCGGCGGCCGAAGTCGAGCTGGAAATCCCAGCCGCGACGCAGGTCGAGGACGGGGTCCCCGGTTGCCGGCTCGGCGCGGGCCGCGGCGAGGAACTCCTCGAACCGCTGCGCGACAACGGCGTCGAAGAGGCCGTCCTTGTCACCGAAATGGTGATAGAGCGTCGGCGGACCGACGTCGGCGCGGGCACAGATGGCCCTTGTGGAGACCGGCTCGCCGTTGGCCTCGGTCAGCAGCTCGGCCGCTGCGGCAAGAATCCGTTCACGTGCATCCACGCGGGACAACCTACCCGTACCGCTGTATCGCCGATACAGCAGTGTCTATAGCATTGATACATGATCTGCCGGTGGTGCTATCTTCGGCAGCGAACCAGCCAGCCGAAATGCCGTGAGGTGCCACTCGTGACCCGTCGATGGACGGCCCTCATCCTGGCGGGCGGCTTCGGTGTCGGTATCGCGGCCACCGTCATCATCTCCATCGCCGCCGGTACCAGCCCGTACCTCGCCCTCGGCAACACCGATCCGGGCGCCGTCATCAGGATCGGCACCCCACTGTTGCGGCTGGTCTGCGACCTCGCGGCCACCCTGTGCGTCGGCTCGCTCGCGTTCGCCAGCTGCTTCACCCGGCCGAAGGACTCCGGGCTGCTGTCCTCGGGCGGCTACGCCGCGGTGCGCGACGCGAGCCGGTGGGCGCTGGTCTGGGTCATCGCCGCGCTGCTGCTGGTGGTGTTCGACACCGCGGACACCTCGGGCCAGACGCTGAGCGACGTGCTCTCCCCCGCCCATCTGTTCGGGCTGATCGGCGCACTGGAGGAGACCAAGGCCTGGCTGGTGACCGCGGTGCTCGCGGCCGTCGTCGCGATCGCCGGCAGGACCGCGTTGCGCTGGCGCAGTGCCACCTACCTGCTGCCGGTCGCCGTGCTGGGCCTGCTGCCCGCGCTGGCCACCGGCCACTCCTCCTCCGACGCGGGGCACGACATCGCGACCGTGGCGATCATGGTGCATGTACCGGTCGCGGCGGTGTGGATCGGCGTGCTGGTCGCCCTGCTGCGCCAGGTGCGCCGGGATCGCGGCGCCCTGCCGGTGATCGCGCCCCGCTACGCGCGGCTGGCACTGATCTGCTGGCTGCTGCTGGCCGTGTCCGGCGTGGTGGACACCCTGATCCTCGCCTCGCCCGGTGAGTTGCTCTCCTCCGGCTACGGCCTGCTGATCATCGTCAAACTGGGGATCTTCGCGCTTCTCGGCGCGGTCGCGCTGGTGTTGCGCCGCAGGGCACTGGCCCGGTTGGACACCTCGACCGGGCGGGTCGGCTGGCTTCGGCTGGCAGCGGGCGAACTGGTCGTGCTGCTCGGCACGGTCGGCGTTTCCGTCGGCCTGACCCACCTGCCGCCGCCCGCGTTCCTCGGCCATGCCGTGACCGCGCAGGAGACGCTGATCGGCTTCAACCTCAGCGGACCGCCAACGGTGCTGCGGCTGCTCACCGACTGGCGGATCGACGCGTTCTTCGGTCCGCTCGCGGTGCTGCTGGCACTCGGCTACCTGGTCGGTGTGCTGCGGCTGCGCAAACAGGGCGGGGCCTGGCCGCTCGGCCGCACCGCGAGTTGGCTCGGCGGCTGTGTCGTGCTGGTGCTGGCCACCTGCTCCGGGATCGGACGCTATGCCGAGGCGCAGTTCAGCATGCACATCGCCAACCACATGCTGGTCGGCATGCTGGTGCCGGCGCTGCTGGTGCTCGGCGGTCCGCTGACCCTGCTGCGCAGGACGCTGCCACCGGTCGGCACCGGTGGGCTGCTCGATCTGCGCGGCTGGTTGCGCGCCATGGAAAACTCACCGCCGGTGCGGGTACTGACCCAGCCGATGGTCGTGTTGGTGCTGTTCCTCGGCTCGCCGTTCCTCCTGTACTTCTCCGGTCTCTACGACGCAGCGGTGCGTTTCCACTGGGCTCACCTGGCCATCAGCGTCTGCTTCCTGGTGATCGGCCTGCTGTTCTTCTGGCCGATCATCGGCGTCGACGACGCTCCCCGGCCGCTGCCGAACCTGGCTCGCCTCGGCATGCTGCTGGCCGCGATGCCCTTCGACACCGTGTTCGCCGCGATCCTGCTGACCACCCACCAGGTCATCGGCAACGGCGACGCCGGGGACAACATGTACTCCTCGCTCGGCCTGCCCTGGGTGCACAATCTGCTGGCCGACCAGCGGCTGGCCGGGATCCTGGCACTCATCCTCGGTGAGGCGTCGCTGCTGGTCGCGGTCATCGCCCTGCTGGTGCACTGGACCGGCCTCGACGAGCGCGGGGCCGACTCCGGTCTGCTGGACTACCAGCCGCTGCTGGACCGCCTCAACCGCTGACACGCCTTTGTGGATTGTCCTTTTCGGACTTTTCTGAAGGAGGGACGGAAGATCCCGGCCGGGCCGCTGTTGGGCCATCAGGCTATTCGGCGAAGGACGGATCGGCGCCGTGCACGGTCGCCGCCCTGCCCTTGGGTTCCTCCCAGTCCTCCTGGCGGCCCAGCGCGGTCAGGTCGAGCACCGCGTAGGCGCCGCCGAATTCCTCGGTGCCACGGGCGAAGGTCGAATAGGTGTGGAAGACCGCATCGCCCTCGCGCAGGAAACAACTCACTCCGGGTTGCTCGCACGGCCCTTCGGCAGCCCAGCCGAGCCCGGCCTCTCGCAGTTGCGCCGCGTCGCGGTAGTTGAACATCACCGGGGTGACCGATTCGTCGAGCGAGACATGGAAGTCGTAGTTGAACGCGCTCCCGTGGGAGGAGTACCAGGCCACTGTCCAGCCCTTCTCCTGCCGATACTTCGCCAACGTGGCGTAGGGCGCGCGGGAGACCAGGACGAAGGTGGTCTCGCGGGCGTTGAGATGGCGCAGCAGCCCGTCGGACATCTCCTCGACACCCGCCGTGCAACCCGAACAGCCCGCGTCCCACTCCGGGGGGAACATGAAGTGCTGGAGGACGAGTTGGCGTCGCCCTTGGAACAGGTCGAGCAGGCGCACTTCGCCGTCCGGGCCCTGGAACCGGTAGTCCTCGGTCACCCGAACCATCGGTAGCCTGCGGCGATCGGCATTGAGTGTGTCGCGCAGCCTGGTCAACTCCTTCTCGCGGGCCAGCAGTTGTCGACGGGCGGCC
Organism: Pseudonocardiaceae bacterium; assembly: GCA_036268955.1. GTDB lineage: Bacteria > Actinomycetota > Actinomycetes > Mycobacteriales > Pseudonocardiaceae > CAJCJE01. The sequence goes on along the minus strand of DATATE010000164.1, from coordinate 97,257 downwards.
AGCCACTGCTCACCTGTGACGATCTCCGGAAGGCTCATCGCGGTCTCCTTGGGCGTTGTTCGCGGCCCGGTCCTGGTCACCGGGTCCTCTCGACAACACGACGAACGGGACCGGCCCGGATGGACCGCCCCGTCGTGCCGAGGTCAGCCGGCTTCGCGGACCTCGGCGAGGCGCCGGTCGAGGTAGCGGTGTTCGGCCTCGCTGGCCGGGAGGTCGAGGGCCTGCCGGTAGGCCTGCGCCGCCTCGGCGAACCGGCCGAGCCTGCGCAGCAGGTCCGCCCTTGTCGCGGGGAGCAGGTGGTAGCCGGCGAGTTCACCGGTTGCCGCGAGCGCGTCGACGAGTTCGAGACCGGCAGCCGGGCCCTGCGCCATGGCCACCGCGACCGCCTGGTTCAACCGCACCAGCGGCGAGGGGTTCAGCGTCGCGAGATGACCGTAGAGCCGGACGATCTGCGCCCAGTCGGTGTCCTCGGCGCTTGCGGCCCGCGCGTGCACGCCCGCGATCGCCGCCTGTACCTGGTAGGGCCCGATCCGGCCGCGACGCAGGGCGGCGACGAGGAAACCGAAGCCCTCCGCGATCAGGTCCTGGTCCCAGCGCGAGCGATCCTGCTCGGCCAACAGCACCGGCTCCCCGGATTCGTCGCTGCGGCTGTCGTTTCGCGCGTGGTGCAACACCATCAGCGCCAGCAGGCCGAGTGCTTCGGGTTCGTCCGGCATCAGCGTGACAAGGGCACGACCGAGGCGGATCGCCTCGGTCGACAGGTCCTCGCGCAGCAGCCGGGGGCCCGTGGTCGCGAAATATCCTTCGCTGAACATCAGATACAGCACCGCGAGAATGCCGGCCGTGCGCTCCGGCAACTGGTGTGTGGGTGGAACCCGGTACGGGATGCCCGCGTTGCGGATCTTGTTCTTCGCCCGGACCAGCCGCTTGGCCATGGTCTGCTCGGACACCAGGAAGGCCCGCGCGATCTCGGCCGTGCCGAGGCCGGTCAGCGTGCGCAGGGTCAGTGCGATCCGCACCTCCATCGCCAACGCGGGATGGCAGCAGGTGAACATCAGCCGCAGCCGGTCGTCGGCGATGTCCTCCTCGGCGTACTCGGGTTCCTCCGGCGGTTCCGGCAGCGCCTGCCTGAGCTTCGCGGCCTCCGTGGCGCGGCGCCGGAGCTGGTCGGTGGCCTGGTTTCTGGCGACGGTGGTCAGCCAGGCGCCGGGCTTGCGCGGCACCCCGTCCACCGGCCACCGTCGCAGGGCCTTGGCGAACGCGTCCTGGGCGCACTCCTCGGCCAGCTCCCAGTCCCCGGTCACCCTGATCAGCGTCGCGACAACACGACCCCACTCGGCCCGGAACGCGGTGGCGACCGCGTCGACCGGGTCCGGATCGAGCGGTTCGGGCTGGGCCGGATTCCGTGGCGAGTTCACTGAAACCAGAAGGGCCGCACCTCGATCCGGCCGATCAGCGCGGTCGGATGCTTGGCCGCGATCTCGATCGCCTCGTCGAGATCGGCGCAGTCGATCACGTCGTAGCCGGCGATCTGCTCCTTCGTCTCGGCGAACGGCCCGTCGAAGACCACCACCTCACCACCGTTCACGCCCACCGTGGTCGCATCACTGACCGGCCGCAGCCGATCACCGTGCACCAGCACCCCGCGCTCGACCATCTCCTCGATCCAGTCGGCGAGCACGAGCGCGGCTTTCCCGTCCAGATCATCCGGATCGGGCTGGCGGGTCTCGTCGGCGACGTGGATCAGCAGGTACTTCACGTGTTCCTCCAAGAGTCTCGGTCGCCACTCAACACCCACCACGACGAACGAGACCACCTGAACTGGACAGCCCACGCCGAGCCGGTATCAACTCACCCGGATCTTCCTTCGGCTCGTCCGAGGCCAGGTTCTCAGCGCGGGGCGGCGAGGAGGTCGAACCGGCGCAGTCGGAGGCTGTTGCTCACCACGAACAGCGAGGACAGCGCCGACCCGCTGTGATCTAGCCGTTACGTGATCTATAGCATCCATGCTATGGACTGGGGTACGATTGAGTTGGAACCGGAGGTCCGCGACTGGCTCAGAAGTCTCGACAACAACGCGGTGAATCATGTCGCGTTCTATATCGATCTTCTGGCTGAGCGCGGCCCCTTGCTTGATGAGCCATATACCCGGCAGCTGGACGGCAAGCTGCGTGAGTTGCGGTTCTGGTTGGATAATCAGCCGACCCGAGTCAGCTACTGGATCGCTTCTGGCCGGCGAATCATCTTGTTGACCGTGTGGCACAAAACGAAGATGCGCGAACGCGGTCACATCACGCGGGCGCGACAGGCACTGCAACGATGTCAGTATGAACGGCACACCGTGGACGAGGAGGAGTGATGGCTGAGCGGGCGAACTGGACCGAGCTGCGCGACGAACTCGGCGTTGACCGCGCCCATCCCGCCTATGACGGCGCCCGGTTGGCCTTCGAGCTCGGCGAGAAGGTGCGTGGTCTGCGCGAAGTACGCGGCTGGTCGCAGACCGAGCTGGCGGAACGTGCCGGGATGACCCAGTCCGCGATGGCTCGGTTCGAGGCCGGCGGTACGGTGCCGACACTGCCGGTACTGGAACGAATCGCCGCCGCGCTGGAGATGCGCCTGTCCATCGACCTCACCGCGGCCTGAGTCGGCGCCCGGTTCTCAGCACGGGGCGGCGAGGAGGTCGAACCGGCGCAGGCGGAGGCTGTTGCTCACCACGAACAGCGAGGACAGCGCCATCGCGCCACCGGCGATCAGCGGGTTGAGCAGGCCGAACGCGGCGAGCGGGAGTGCGGCGACGTTGTAGCCGAAGGCCCAGGCGAGATTGCCGTGGATGGTGCGCAGGGTGCTACGGGCCAGGCGCAGCGCGCCGGGGACGACGTCGAGGTCGTCGCGGACCAGGATGAGATCGGCCGCGCCGAGGGCGACGTCGGTGCCGGAGACGACGGCGAGGCCGAGGTCGGCGCGGGCGAGCGCGGGAGCGTCGTTGACGCCGTCGCCGACCATGGCGACCGAGTGGCCCTCGCCCGGCAGGCGTTGGATGACCGCGGCCTTGTCATCCGGTAGCACCTCGGCGATGACCTCGTCGATGCCGACCTCGGCGGCGACGGTGCGGGCGGTGGTGGCGTTGTCGCCGGTGAGCAGCACGGTGCGCAGGCCGAGCTTGCGGAGTTCGGCGATGGCGCCTGCCGCTGAGGGTTTGACCGTGTCGGCGAGGGCGAAGACGCCGAGGGCTTTGCCGTCCGCGGCCAGGGCCACCGTGGTGTGACCTGCGGTTTCCCAGTCCAGGCGGGCCTGCGCGAGTTGGCCGTCGAGTTCGATGTCGTGCTCGGCGAGCAGCCGAGCGGAGCCCACGAGGACGTCCCGGCCCTCGACGGTGCCTCGGACGCCGCGACCGGCGAGGCTGGTGAAGTCGGTGACCGGGGGCAGGGTGTCGAGTTCCTGGCGGGCGGTCGCGGTGATCGCGGCTGCGGTGACGTGCTCGGAGGGTTCTTCGAGGGCGCCGGCCAGTCGCAGCAGGTCGGCGCGGTCGGTGCCGTCGGCGGTAAGCAGGCCGACGACGGCCATCCGACCGTGGGTGATGGTGCCGGTCTTGTCGAGGACGACGGTGTCGATGACCCGCGCGGATTCCAGCGCCTGATGACCCTTGATGAAGATGCCCAGCTGCGCGCCGCGCCCGGAGGCGACCAGCAGCGCGGTCGGGGTGGCCAGGCCGAGCGCGCAGGGGCAGGCGATGATCAGCACGGCCAGTGCCGCGCCGACCGCGTGTTGCGGCGAGCCGGTGAACACCAGCCAGCCGGCCAGGGTCAGCGCGGCGAGGCCGAAGACGATCGGCACGAAAACGCCGCAGATCCGGTCCGCGAGGCGCTGGATGCCGGCCTTGTCGGTCTGCGCCTGTTCGACGAGCCGGACCAGGTGGGCGAGCTGGGTGTCGGCGCCGACCCTCGTCGCGGTGACGACGAGACGGCCGTGCAGGGCGATGGTGCCGCCGACGACGGTGTCGCCCTCGGTGATCTCGACCGGCACGGACTCACCGGTCATCGTGCTGGTGTCCACCGCGCAGTGACCGCTGGCGACGACCCCGTCGGTGGCGATGGTCTCCCCCGGCCGGACCACGAACTCCTGGCCGACGCGCAGCCTGCTGACCGGCAGGCGCCGCTCGGTGCCGTCCTCGTCGAGGACCGCGACGTCCTTGGCGCCCAACGCGGCCAGTGCGCGCAGCGCGCCGCCGGCCCTGCGGCGGGCCTTGGCCTCGAACAGCCGGCCGGCGAGCAGGAAGGTGGTCACGCCCGCCGCGACGTCGAGGTAGATGGAGCCGCCGGGCCGGAAGATCAGGCCCCAGACGCCGTCGGTGGTTTCACCGGCGCCGCTGTTGAAGAAGATCGTGTAGATCGACCAGCAGACCGAGGCGATGATGCCGCAGGAGACCAGGGTGTCCATCGAGGTGGACAGGTGTCGCGCGTTGCGCAGCGCGATCCGGTGGAAGGGCCACGCACACCAGGTCGCGACCGGGATGGTCATCGCGAGCAGCACCCACTGCCAGCCGGGGAACCGCAGCGAGGGCACCAGCGCCAGCGTGATGGACAGGTCGCCGAGCGGGGCGGACAGCAACAGCGCCACGATCAGCCGGTGCCACAGCGAGCGGACGGTGGCGGCTTCGGCCTGCGCGTCGGTCGGGGCTTCCGGTTCGTGCCTGCGGGCCTGGTAGCCGGCGCGTTCGACCTCGGCGATCAGGTCGTCGACGGCGAGGGCGGCCGGATAGTCGACGGTGGCTTTCTCGGTGGCCAGGTTGACGGTGGCCTGCACGCCGTCGAGCTTGTTGAGCTTGCGTTCCACCCGCGCCGCGCAGGCGGCGCAGGTCATACCGCCGACCTCTAGCTCAACCGACTGGGTCATCGGCCGGGTCTGACCGACCGACGGGGCCACCGACATGTCCAACTCACCAATCCGTGCCGAAAAGTCCACTGTGGACTTGTTCTTACAAGCCTCTTCGAGCCGTTCCCGCGAGCTTCCCGCCTTACCGCAGCCTAAGGCATGCTCGGATCACAGCATGAGCAGCAGCATGTAGCCCATGGTGACACTCATCGCAATCTGGCAGCAGCCGGCCAGCCGAGGGGCCAGCGGCGGGCCGATTCCGGTCGATCCACCGCCGGCGATCGCCATGCCACCGTGCCGGACCACCCGACCGGTGGCGAGCACGGCGTCGACGGCGAAGGCGACCAGCAGGACCAGCGTCAACGCCGACGCCACCATCGGCGAGCCGGCCGCCATGCCGGACATCCCGGACATGGACCCCATACCCGAAACACCGTCGAGCATGTAGATCATGGCGCCGCTGGCCAGTAGATGCGCGAGGTGGTGACCCACCGCGCCGGCATCGGCGACCGCGATCAGCACCTTGGTCCCGAACCAGCAGGCGGCCAGCGCGAAGAACACCGTCCAGCAAAGGGTCCAGCCGCCGCCTGCCAACGGGTTGAGCCAGGGCAGCAGCATGCCGGCCATGGCGACACCCATACCGACGTGCATGACGTCCAGATCGCGCTCGATCGTCCTGTTCCTGCGGCGCGCGGTCGCCAACCGGCCCGCGCAGTAGAGCGCGGTGACGATCATGACGATCGCGAGTCCGCAGGCCAGCCAGATGGGTCCGGTCCTCACTCGGTCGGTCGTGGTCGCGCCGGGGGCAGCCGGAGCAGCCAGGGCGGGGTGGTCGGTAACCGGTCGGCTCCAGGGTTCATTGCGGTTCCTTCCGTTTCACCTGCGGGAGTTCGCGGGAGTTCACTGGCACATCACCGAGGGAGTTCACCGAGGGGACTCACCGGCGAGAGCGGGGAGCGAAGTCAGGCAGCGCGGCGGCCGGCCGGACGCAGCGTAGGCGACTGGCCACCGGCTGATGGTCGCCCGCCGCGCGGGTGGTCCGCATCGTCACGGTGGTCGGCCGGTTCGACGGGCCGGCGGGCGCCGTCCGGTATCGGGTGGCGCCGCTGCGGGTCCTGGTGTGCGACCACGTACAGCAGGCCGAGTCCGACCACCAGCAGGCCGTGCGAGGCGACCCTGGCCACGGTGACATCGCCGACGATCAGGTCGTGCACGGTGAAGACGGTCAGCACGGCGAGGAAGCCGGTGAGCACCGGCAGCATCCCGGTGACCGCCTTGGTGCGCAGCGCGACCCAGAGCAGGCCGAGGCCCAGCGCCAGGTTCCAGGCGGTGCTCTCGTTGAGCAGGTGCTCACCACTGAACACGCCACCCGGCATGGCCGACGTCGTCATGCCGTCGTCCATGCCGAAGACCTGGGACATGCCGAGCGCGAGCTGTGCGATCGCGACCCCGCCGAGCGCGACCCTCGGCCACCAACGGTGCCGGTCGATGGCCGGCAGCACCTTCGCGCGCAGGTCCGGGGTGGTCACGGCGGGGCGCACCCGCAGCGTCCTGGTTATCGCCTCGGCCCTGACCTGCCAGGATCGGCAGGTCGCGCAGGCGGCCAGGTGCGCGTCGGTCTCCTCGGCCGGGGCGGGTTCCGCCTCGCCGTCCAGCCGCGCGGAGAGAGCTTCTCGACATGTCGCACAGTCCACGCGCTACAGGTCGGGGCCGGTGGGCGGAAAGTTCCCGGTCGATCTGGATTGCCCGGTATGGATTACTGTCCGCTCCGTGACCCGACCCGAGGGTGCCGACGAGCGCATCACCGAACTGGCGCTGGCCGCCGGCGCCGGCGACCGGCGGGCGTTGGAGCAGTTCGTCCGGGCCACCCAGCGGGACGTCTGGCGGTTCGTCGCGCACCTCGCCGATCCGGCCGCCGCCGATGACCTCGCCCAGGAGACCTATCTGCGCGCCCTGCGCGGCCTGCCCGGTTTCGCCGCGCGCAGTCCGGCCCGCGCCTGGCTGCTGGCCATCGCGCGGCGGGTGGTGATCGACCAGATCCGGGCGGCACGGGCGCGGCCGAGGATCTCCGCGACGGTCGACTGGCTGCGCGCCGCCGACGCGGCCGGACAACACGCAGGCACCGGGTTCGAGGATCTCGTCGAACTCAACCTGCTGCTGGCCGGGTTGCCGCGGGAGCGAAGGGAAGCGCTGGTGCTGACCCAGGTACTCGGCCTGTCCTACGCCGACGCCGCGCAGGTGTGCGGCTGCCCGATCGGCACGGTCCGGTCCAGGGTGGCCAGGGCGCGGGAGGACCTGTTGCGGACCGACGACGAAGCGCGCACCGGAGACGGCGCAACCGACCGATAGGGCGGATTCGGTGAAACGGGCCCGAACTGTCCGACCGCACTGGCAGTGTTGGCGGCATGCCCGCTGACAAGACCGAGACCACTTCCGAGGCGATCGCTACCGGGACGGCCACCGCCAAGGCCGAAACCGTTGCCATCGCGGAAACCCTGGATGCCGCCGTGGTCAACGACCTCGCGGTGAATCTGAGCAAGCTGCTGGACGCGGCGCGATTCCGGATCACCGACGAGAAAGAGGCGGAGCTGGTCACCAGGGTGACCGGTCATCTCGGCTGTCAGCTGGCGCACATCCCGAACGTGTCGGTGTCCTTCGGTAGCTGGGAGCACGTCAACCTGCAACTCGGCCTCGACGCGTATCTCGCGGCATACACGCCATCGGCGGAATGGTTCGGTGTCGCCGGTGGTGGCCGCAGCCACCAGGACATCATCGACATGCTCGCCGACGCCGCCCGCCTCGGCAATTTCCAGCTGGGCGCGGTGGACTACCGCACGGTGGCGACCGGGCCGGACTCGGTGACCGAAGCCGTGCAGCTCGGTCTTGTGGCGACGACGGCGCCGGACGGCCGACCGGTGGTGCTCGCCGTGCGTGGGCCGCAGGAGCACCGAGGTCCCTCGCCCGCCTGCCAGTTGCAGATCATGGCGGCGACCCGAGGCACCGCGACCGCGGTACGCGAGGAAGTGGAGCGGTTGATCCACGAGCACGACGTCTTCCGTGGTGGGCTGCTGCAGTTCGAGATGAACGAGTATCGGGGCAACGAGCTGGTGTCGTTCATGGTCCGGCCGGAACTCACCGCCGAGGACGTGATCCTGCCGGCCGGCACCCTGGACGCGATCGAGCGGCATGTGGTGCGTAGCAGGGAGCACAACGACCGGCTCACCGCGCACGGCCAACATCTCAAGCGCGGGGTGCTGCTCTACGGTCCGCCCGGCACCGGCAAGACACACACCGTCCGCTACCTGTTGTCCCGGCTTACCGGCGCCACCGTCGTGGTGCTTTCCGGTGGCGCGCTGCGCTTCCTGGGTTCCGCGTCGACGCTGGTCCGCCGGTTGCAGCCCGCGGTGCTGGTGATCGAGGACGTCGACCTGATCGCCCAGGACCGCTCCTACGGCCCTGGCACGAATCCGCTGCTGTTCGAGCTGCTCAACCGCATCGACGGGATCGGCGCGGACGCGGACGTCACCTTCGTACTGACCACCAACCGGGTCGACGTGCTGGAGAAGGCGCTCACCGAACGGCCCGGCCGGGTCGACCTCGCGCTGGAGATCCCGAAACCGAACGCGACCGAACGAGACCGGCTGCTTCGGCTCTACACCAAGGACATCGACCTCGAACTGGTCGATTCGACCGAGATCGTGGCCGCGCTGGACGGGGTGACCGCCTCGTTCGTGCGTGAGCTGGTGCGCAGGGCGGTGCTGCGTGAGCTGGACCGGCAACCGGAGCGCGAGCGGATCACGCTGACCGAGGCGTCCCTGCGCGAGACCCTCGACGAACTCCAGTCCGAACGGCAGGAGCTGACCAGCCGCATTCTCGGCGGCGCCGCGGCTCAGCCGGCCACGGCCGACTGAGCCGGCAGGCGATTTCGAACAGTTACCAAAACCACCGGTTTTCCGCGTCACGACCACCGCACGTGTTCGTCACCCCTGCGCAAGGCAGGTCGTCTACCGACGGGGTGGCAGATGATGGAACGGAACACGGCGCCACAAGCACTGCGGGGCAAACGCCGGGAGCGGGTCGCCGCGGAGGTCGCGGAGCGGTTCGCAAGGGAACGAGTGAGCGTCCACCAGTTGGCCACCGAGTTGGGGCGGCGGCCTTCCGTGGTGCGCAGGCTGCTCGACGAGGCCGGGGTCCGGGCCGCCGGCACGCCGTGCGTCGGCATCAGTGAGCAGGAGACCGCGTCCACCTTGGCACGGCGGTACTCGGACGGAGCATCGATCTCCGCGCTGGTCCGGCAGACCGGCCTTGACAAGCGGGTGATCCGCAACCTGCTGAGCAGGGCCGGGGTCACCCTGCCGGTGCGTCACTCCCCCACCGGTGAGCAGGCCGAATGGATCGCCCAACGGTATCGGGCCGGGGCGAGCATCAGGGACCTCGCCGCGAGCACCGGTTGCTCCTACGGCACCATCCGGGCCGCGCTGCTGGCCAACGGGGTGTCGCTGCGACCGCGTGGCTCCGGCGCCCGTGCCAACCAGGACTGAGACCAGCAGACCAAGAGACCAGGACCGCGAGCCAACGCCGGGCTGAGGCCGCGAGCGGAGCTGGGCGCGGTCAGACCCGAAGGCCCGAACACGGGCGCCTACCCACAACGGCCGGCCGACATCGCTGTTCACCTGCGTCGATCAGCGGTGGCGGCCGGGCAACCAATCAGCCGCGACGGCCGGGCAGGGCCGCGAGCAGCAGCGCCGAGAGGCGCAGCGCGGTCAGCCAGCCACGGAAGACCCGGTGCAGCAGGCGCGGCAGCACACCGACCGAGCCCCACCTGCGCGGCAGCACGATCAACTGCTCCTCCTCGGCCTCGGCCGCACTCGGCGGCACAACGGGCCGGCCCGCGCCGAGATACTCCGCATCCAACCGGACGGTCCGGCGTACCGGTGGCGCGGCGTCCGCCGCACCGCCGACCGCGCTCGACGGCTCCCCGACCGCCCGCGTCCGCTGCTCCGCCACCCTGCCGACCACCGGATTAATCGTCTGGTCCGGCCTTGTGCTGTTCACGTCGTAGTCTCCCTCAGTGCTGCCACTGGTGAGGCGTTGGTGGTACCGACTCGCCAACGGCGAGGACGAACGGCTGGGTTCGGAAAATCGAGTGACCGAACAGGTACGGCCTGTTCAACACCGGATTGGCCGGAGCCACACCACTACGGCTGGTAATAATGCCCGACCTATCTTTCGCACTCACTGCCACTTCTACCGGCGAGCGCCTAACGGTCCAAGAAAGAGGTCGAACGGCAGCCGCACCCGCTTTAAATATTCGATACCGAGTCACCGGTATCCACCTTCCTGCCACTAATCGACCAACCCGTGTCACTCGTCCGGAGCAACGCACCTACCGGTCGTCAGCGCGAAGGCGACGACATCGGCCATTTGACCGTTTTCTCGGGCGCCGTCACTCGTTCGGACTAGCCTGACCCAAGATCAGGTCCACACCGCTCGACCAGGCGGTTGTCGGCCGTACCGGACATCCAGCACCCCGGCGCGTCGCCGACCGGGCCCGCCGGCGGCAGGAGGTCTGGTCCGCCGGCCCAGCGGCCGGGCCGACGGAGTGGCGGGAGCGAGCCGCCAGCACCTCCTATTTTTCACCACATCGGGCGACTGGCGATCAACTGCAAAGTGCGCTTATCAGCCCGCTCCGATCGGCAAACCGTGAATACTCCTCGCGCGCCCAACAGCTATCCTTAAGAACCTTGTGTCACCATCAATAAATTTAGATCGAGTATGCACTGTTAACAGGAGATCAGGAACCAGATCAGTCTTGCCGACAACCTCTACAACCAGCCAAAAACCGTCGCATTGATCAACTGATCAGTGCGATTGCGGAAAAGATCAACCAAGGCTTCTTGTCAGTAACTTCGTCCCTCCAGCACCCACACCGGCCACCGATCCTCATCCGCCCGGTCCCACCTGCCTGTTGACGTGGACCAGAGCCGGATTAATCGCACGCCGGGGGTGCTGAGTCCAGCCAAGGAGTAGACCAGATGAAGGGCTATGACCCCACCACGGCGTCCGGGATCTTCCCGGTCGACACCTGGGAGTCATCATTTTCGTGCGGGCCAAATGGGGGCAACTGCGTCGAGGTCAACCTCGGCACCGACGGCATCGTCGGCTTGCGGGACAGCAAACTGGCCGAGGGCCCGGTGCTGGTGTTCGACGATGACGAATGGCTCGCGTTCCTCACCGGAGCCTGCGCGGGCCAGTTCAACCGTTGACCAGCGCACTCGCTGGCCGGAGAGGCCCGGCGGCCACCCATCCGCCGGGTCATCCGTCCACTTGTGTCCGGACCATCCGACCATCCGACGAGGCCGGTCCAGGGCGGACCGGTAGGTAGGCACGAACGAGTCACCGCGTCAGGACCTCGCGCGGTGCACCGCCACTGGCGACGCCAACCCCATCCTCCGTCGGCAGCCCGTTGCCAGGCTTGTTGCGCCGGCTGCCGGCCCGCGCTCCAGACCATTCGGAGCAGCCGGCACACCGCGCCGAGGCAAAGGTCATTTGCCTCAACTCGCCCCACAGCCGGTGGTTTAGAGTGAATCACCTGGTAATGCACGGGAGCGAGAAGTGGAGACCTGGTGCCCAGCACGGTGACATCTCGCCGCCGGCAACTCGGCAACGAGATCAGGCGCGCCCGGACCTCGGCCGGGATGACCCAGCAGGACGTCGCCAAACTGCTCGGCTGTGGCCAGGGGAAGATCAACAAGATCGAGATGGGCTCGGTCTCGGTCAAGCTCGCCGATCTGCGCCAGATGCTCGAAGCGTTCAAGGTCGGTTCGCCCGAAGAGGACATGATGCTCGAACTGGCCCGCTCGGGCAGTCAGCGCGGCCAGTGGTCCGGGTACCGCTCCGCTGTTCCACAGTGGTTTCGCACCTTCACCGACCTGGAACCGGCCGCATCGGAAATCCTGAGCTGGCACGGCGAACGCATCCCCGGTCCACTGCAGTCCGAGCACTACATGCTCAAGCAGTTCAGCGAGGCGCGCGCGGCCGACGTCACCGGTCTGGTCCGCAACCGCCGCGACCGCAAGGAAGTCTTCGAACAGAAGCGCCCGCCCTACTACCGGTTCATCCTCAGCGAGGCCGCGCTGCGCAGGATGCCGGGCGGGCCGGACCCTTCGGTGGCCCTCGACCAGGTGCAGCATCTGCTCGAACTGGGCGAGAAGTATCCCCGCACCTACATCCACCTGCTGCCCTTCGACGCGAAGCTGCCGCACGTGCCCAACGACTTCACCATCATGCGGTTCTCCGACGGGACCCAGGACTTCGTGTTCGTCGAGCATGTCGCCGGTGGGCTGAACATCGACGACGAACGGGACTTCGAGCTGTTCGTGGACGCCTGGGACCGGCTGCGCGGCTCCGCCCTGGAAACCGGCGACACCGCGGCATTCCTCACCGAACTGAGCGACCAGCTTCGCGCCCAGCTTCCGTTCTGAGGGCAATTCCCAGCCGGATACCTTCCGCGCACCGCACCGGGTGACTATGATTCGCCAGCGCGACCACCTGGCTGGAAGGGATCACCGCTGTGAGTTCAGCCGAATCAGAGCCGGTCGCGCCGCCCTGTTCCGAACCACCGTGTGTCGATCTCGAGCACCCGAATGTGGCCAGAGTTTACAACTACTATCTCGGCGGAAACACCAACTGGGCGATTGATCGAGAATTCGGCAAGATGGTACTGGCCCAGTTCCCGACGATGCGCTCGGTGGCCATGGCCAACCGGCTGTTTCTCAACCGGACCGTCCGCCACCTCTCCCGGCTCGGCGTGCGCCAGTTCCTTGATGTCGGCTCCGGGGTGCCGGCGATCGGCAACACCCACGAGATTGCCGATGAGGCCGATCCACGGTCCAGGGTGGTCTATCTGGACAATGAGCCGGTCACCGTCGCGCATTCCCAACTGCTGCTGGAGGCGCACGGCGATCCGGCCCGGCACGCCGCGGTCAACGCCGACCTCCGAGCGCCCGACCAGATGTGGCAGCGTATCGGCGACACCGGCGTGCTCGACCTCGACCAGCCGGTGGCCATGCTGTTGAACGCGGTGCTGCACATCCGCCAGCCGGGGCCGGACGGCATCGATGTCGGGTCGAGGGTCGTCGCGCGCTGTCGCGAACTGCTGGCACCCGGCTCGTATTTGGCCATTTCGCATCTGACCGACGACGGCGTGCCCGAGAAGTGCAAAAACCAGCTCGCCGCGTTGAAGCGGCTCTATGACGCCCAGAGCAGCCCGCTGCTCTGGCGCTCCCGGGCCGAAGTGCGGGACCTGCTCGGCGATTTCGAGTTGATTGACCCCGGCATGAGCTGGACCCCGCTGTGGCACCCGGAAGAAACCGGGGTTTCCCCACAGGCCATCGAGTTCGGCACGCCGAGCGAGTCGGCGGTGTGGGTCGGCGTCGGGAAAAAGCGATAGGGTACCTGACCAGTCATCGGGCGCCGACGGATACCCGTTTTCCGCTCGCTTTCGCCGGCAATACAAGAAGCCTGCCGCCTGTTTGGTAACTCTTTCGGGGGATAATTCGGCGTGTAATGCGCAACGGGGCTCGTGCACACCGGGTATTCGGTAGCATTCAAAGGGTGGCTGGTGGCTTCATCCGGACAGTCGTCGTTATCGTCGGGGTTGCTGGCAGCAAGTGCTTTCCGTGGCCGCAAAACAGCGACCGACGTTTCACTCACGAGGAAGAAACCACGAATACCCATGGCGCAGAAAGTTACCGTTCAACTCGTTGACGACCTGGACGGCACCGCGAGCGACGACATCCAGACCCTCACTTTCGGGCTCGATGGTGTCAACTACGAAATCGACCTGAACGAAGACAACGCGGCCAGCCTCCGGGACAGCCTTGCCGAGTTCGTCGCTTCCGCACGTCGCTCCGGCGGCCGCGCGAAGCGCGGTACGGCCAGCGCCCGTCCCGCAGGCTCGGGCCGGACCAAGGAACAGACCCAGGCGATTCGGAACTGGGCCAAGCGCAACGGACACAAGGTGTCCGAGCGCGGGCGGATCTCCACCGCGATCACCGATGCCTTCGAAACCGCGCACGCGGGCGGCGGCAAGGGCAAGCGGGGTCGCTGACCAGCGACTCGAACCAGTAGGCCGTCCACGCCGGCCGAGCTTGCGGACACCGGGCCGGCCGGCGCGGGCGAGCCTGCGAAGGGCACGAACCGCGCGATGCGGGGCAGAGCCGCCGACACGATGGCGTTCGATCGTGGAGCGGCGATCCAGGTGGATGGATCGCCTCGCAGGGCGTTGCCGGAAGCGGGAGACGTGACGGAGTCACGGTGACCGACGACAACGCCGCGAGGCGCCGCCCGGTCGTCGTGAGCCGGACAGTTGTCGTGCTGGCAGCTCTTGAGCCGGATGGCCGTCGACGAGACCCGTCGGCGGCCATCCGCCTTTCCGGAACAAGTGTCCGCTTCCATCGCTCAGCCGGGTGCGGCCGAGGTCCGGTGGATGCGGCCAAGGTCCGGCGCGGTGTCGACGGGAGACGCGGTGTCGACGGGATCGACACGGGCCCGAGCGCGCGAAGGTCGGGTCAGTAGCGTTCTCGATGTTCACGCCAGGCCATGAACCCGCAGCACAGCGCGACAACGACGAGTCCGAAGCCGAGGACGAACGGCCAGACCTGGGTGTCGATGGCGGCCAGGAACAGGTTGACGCCCGCGGACAGGCCGAACACCGCACCGAGGACCACCCAGACGGCCACCGGGTGACGCGGTCCGGTGCATGGGGAAGCCTGGCTCCGACGATGGCTCATCCGGTGGTTACCTCCCAAAACGGTACCGTGAGGTATCGCGATGGGTCAGCCGACGGTTACCACGAAAAACGTTACAGCGGAAGCGTTTTCCATCGTAACGATGTTGCCCCGGCCAACTGTTCGAAGATCATCCCGAGGGTGTTGCCGATTCCCCCAAATGGCCTATTCGATCAGCCAATGCAACACGCCGATTGGGCCGCCGCGCCTGGGTGCGCAATTCGCACGAGTCAATTGTGAATGTCCGATTAATCCGGCGGGTGGTCGCCATTCGATCACGCTGCGAACACGCACCAACGCACGCCGCGACACTGTGGGTATTTGCCCTGATCGAATTGGTGACCAGTAGGTCAACATCGTGGTACGACCAGCGGGGAAAGGCTGGGATTAAGCGGGTGCAAAGGTAGAGTGCGGGTGTCGTGGGCAGGTAGGAAGGCGGGCATGCTGGTGATTCCCGACGAGGGAGCCCGTACCAATGCGGCCGGTGGGCCATCGCGGCGGGCCGAGGGACACGCGGGGCGGCTGGACCTGGTACGGCCGAATGCTGCCCGAATGTATGACTATTACCTGGGTGGGTCGGCGAATGTGGCGGTCGATAGAGCCGCTGCGGATGAACTGATCCAGGCCTTACCGGATACGGTCTTCTGCGCGCGGGCCAATCGATCATTTCTGGGTCGAGCGGTGCGCTATTTGGCCGAGCGCGGGATAGACCAATTCCTTGACCTCGGCTCCGGTATCCCGACGGTCGGCAATGTGCACGAAGTCGCGCATCAGGTGAACCCGGAGGCCAGGGTCGCCTACGTGGACATCGAGCCGGTCGCGGTGAGCTATGCCCAACGCCTGTTGCAGGACGAGAAGCTGGCGACCATCACCAAGGCCGACATCCGCAAGCCGGAGACCGTGCTCACCGCCCCCGGCGTTGCCGAGTTGCTGGACTTCACCCGGCCGGTCGCGGTGTTGACGGTTGCCATCCTGCACGCAATGTCGGAGGCGGACCGGCCGAGGGAGTTCCTCGCCGAGTACCGGACGGCCTGTGCCAGCGGCAGCGCGCTGGCCATCTCGCACCTGAGCCCGCAGACCTGGCAACCGCAGGAGGTCATCGCGAGCGAGAAGGTCTACGCGCGCACCCCGACCCCGGTCGTCTACCGCGAACACGACGAGATCGCCCGGTTCATGGCCGGTTACCAGCTCGTCGAACCCGGCCTCGTGCTGCTGCCGAAGTGGCGGCCCACCGATCCGACCAGCGAGGCCGACGCGGCTCGGTCCAACTCCTACGGTGCCGTCGGCATCCTGGCCTGACCTGCGCGTTCGCCAGATCCAAGCCCGTCATCGTCCGCCGATGACCCTTTTCCGCCATGGCAGAAAAGGTGGGTTATTCGTCATTGCTGCCATCGGCGATCGCGGTCACGATGGGTAGGTGCCCACTCGCGACGTGCTGTTCCTGCTCTACGACGACCTGCAGAGCCTCGACGTCACCGGACCGCTGGAAGTGTTCTCGGTGGCCAACCGGCTACCGGGACTGGTCGACGAGCACGCGGCACACGCGGATCGGACCGAGTACCGGCTGCGCACGGCCAGCATCGGCGGCCGGCCGGTCAGGACCAGCAGCGGGCTACGCCTCACCCCGGACGTCGATCTCGCGGAGGTCGGCGCTCCGCACACGCTGCTGGTGCCCGGCGGGGCCGGTGCGCAGCGGTCGAACCCGCTGATCATCGACTGGCTGCGGCACAACGCGAGCGCGGCGAGCCGGATCGTCTCGGTCTGCACCGGCGCGTTCCTGCTCGCCGAGGCCGGGCTGCTCAACGGCCGTCAGGCAACGACACACTGGCGACGGACCGAGTTGCTCGCCAAGCAGTATCCGCTGGTCAGCGTCCAACCCGAGCCGATATTCGTCCGTGACGGCACGGTCTACACCTCGGCCGGGGTGACGGCGGGCATGGATCTCGCGCTCGCGCTGGTCGAGGACGACCTCGGCAGGACGGTCGCCCTCGACATCGCCCGCCAGCTGGTGATGTTCCTGCGAAGGCCGGGCAACCAGACCCAGTTCAGCGCCCAGCTCAGCGCGCAGGCAGCGCATCGGCAACCGCTGCGCGAGGTGCAGTCCTGGGTGGCCGAGCATCCCGAGGCGGACCTGTCGGTCGAGACCCTCGCCCAGCGGGCCGGCCTGTCGCCTCGGCAGTTCGCCCGCGCGTTCACCGAGGAGACCGGGGTGTCCCCTGGCCGGTACGTCGACCAGGTCCGATTGGAATCGGCACGCCGTCATCTTGAGGACACCGACAGCAACATCAGCCGGGTCGCGCGGTTCTGCGGCTACGGCACCACCGAGTCGATGCGCAGGGCCTTCCTGCGCACGCTGGGCATCTCGCCTGCGGAATACCGCAGGCGCTTCACCGCATCGCTGTAGGAACATCGCGGCAAGAAATCCGGAAAGGACACTCGATGCAGATCGCGATCCTGCTCTTCGACCGCCTCACCACCCTGGATGCCATCGGCCCGTACCAGGTGCTCAACCAGCTGCCCGACAGTGAACTGGTGTTCGTCGGTGAGCGCAGGGGCGTCATCCGGGGCGAGCACAACGGCCTCGGCCTCGTCGTCGATGCCGAACTGGCCGAGGTCGGATCGCCGGACCTGATCGTCGTCCCTGGTGGGATCGGCCAGCACGACCATATGGCCGACGGTCCGGTGCACGAGTGGCTGCGGGCCGCCGACGCGACCTCGACCTGGACGACCTCGGTCTGTACCGGTTCGCTGATCCTGGCCGCGGCCGGCCTGCTGACCGGCCGGCGCGCCACCACCCACTGGCTGGCCATGGACGCGCTGGCGTCCTTCGGTGTCCAGCCGACCAGCGAGCGGGTGGTGTTCGACGGCAAGTACGTCACCGCGGCCGGGGTGTCCGCCGGCATCGACATGGGGCTGACGCTGGCCGGCACGATCGCGGGCGCGGACTTCGCCAAGTCCGTGCAGCTCGGCATGGAGTACGACCCGCAGCCGCCGTTCGACGCGGGTTCACCGGCCAAGGCACCCGAGGAACTGGTGGCCAGGATGCGCGCCCGCAGCAGGTTCATCCTGCAGGGCAGCTGATCACGGCTCGGCCGGCTGCCCTCAAGGAGAGAGCGGCCGGCCGAGATCAGCGACCGAGCAGAAGGCGCCGAGGCCGCTCGGAGGGGCAGCCCGAGCCGTTTCCCATTTCGCGCAACTGTTTATTCTTGTGCGGCCACCCGGATCGGCGGAACAATTCGATCGGCCGAACACCGGCCAGGAAACTGTTTCGCCTACGAACGCAATTCACCGAGGTGGGAAATGCTG
Source organism: Pseudonocardiaceae bacterium (assembly GCA_036268955.1). Taxonomy (GTDB): domain Bacteria; phylum Actinomycetota; class Actinomycetes; order Mycobacteriales; family Pseudonocardiaceae; genus CAJCJE01. The sequence continues at coordinate 79,288 of DATATE010000164.1, read as the reverse complement.
TCGAAAACCGCACGCATCCTCGCGCGCGCCGCACTGCCGGCCGTCGCACTCGCCATCCTCGCCGCGACCGCGGCACCGGCGGGCGCCGCGGTCGTCGATCCGTTGCCGATCGGCCCGAACCAGTACTTCAGCGGCCTTGTCAACGGCGCGAGAGCCGACGCGACCATCAGAACGGACTGCCTCACGCCGGTCGGCGTCGGGCACCCCTCGGCCGGCCAGTACGTCGAGGGACAATTGAACTCGCCGGTCTCCAGCAATGATCTCGGCTACACGGGATCGGCCGGCAGATCATTAGTGGTGACGTTACAATTACCTACGTCCTCCGGCGTAATTGGTATCGGCACATTGTCCGGTTACAACTATGAACTCGCCATTCCGACCAGTATTTCCGTGCCATGTTCGGGTTCCGGTGTCGTCGTGTTCGCGCCGGCGCCGACGAGTCCGACCGCGAAGCCGGCCACCGTATCGGTCACCCTGGCCTCCCCCGTCGGCTGAGCCCGTAGCGGGCCGTACCGACGAGGAGATTTCGGCTGGACAGCCCGACACCCGTAATCTACTCTTCGGTAAGTTTACTTCGAGTAGGTTACGGGTGTCGGCGCTGCCGACCAGGTGTGGGGAGCGGCGCGGATGACGACCCGGTACCCGAATCTGCTCGCACCACTGGACTTCGGCTTCCTGACACTGCCCAACCGGGTGGTGATGGGTTCGATGCACACCGGTCTTGAGGACCGCGCCAAGCACTTCCCGCGCCTGGCCGAGTACTACGCGGAGCGGGCTCGCGGCGGGGTCGGGCTGATCATCACCGGTGGTTTCGCGCCGAACCGGGCCGGTTGGCTGCTGCCGTTCGCCGCCAAGCTGAGCACGGCGGCCGAAGCACGCGAGCATCAACCGCTGACCAGCGCGGTCCACAGGGCAGGCGGCCGGATCGCGTTGCAGATCCTGCATGCCGGCCGCTACGCCTATCACCCGCTGAGCGTGTCGGCCTCCCGCGGCAAGGCACCGATCACCCCGTTCGGCGCGCGGGCGCTGTCGGCGGCCGGGGTCCGCCGGCAGATCAGCGCGTTCGCCGACTGCGCGGCACTGGCCAGAGACGCCGGCTACGACGGCGTGGAGATCATGGGCTCCGAGGGGTACCTGATCAACCAGTTCCTTGCCGAGCGCACCAACAAACGCACCGACGACTGGGGCGGCGGCGCGGCCAACCGGCGGCGCTTCGCGGTGGAGATCGTGCGGAGCACCCGCGCCGCGGTCGGCCCGGATTTCCTGCTCGTCTACCGGTTGTCCGTACTGGACCTCGTCGAGGGCGGGCAACGGTGGGCGGACGTGCTGGCCCTGGCGACCGAGATCGAGGCGGCCGGGGCGAACGTCATCAGCGCCGGCATCGGCTGGCACGAGGCTCGGGTGCCGACCATCGTGACCTCGGTGCCGAGGGCCGCGTTCACCTGGGCGGCTGCCAAGCTCAGGCCAGCACTGAGCATCCCGGTGATCACCTCCAACCGAATCAACACACCGGAGGTCGCCGAGCAGGTCCTCGCGCGCGGTGACGCGGACCTGGTGTCGATGGCACGGCCGCTGCTGGCCGACCCGGACTGGGTGCGCAAGGCCGCGACCGGGGCCGATGACGAGATCAACACCTGCATCGCCTGCAACCAGGCCTGTCTCGACCACGTCTTCAAGCACAAGACCGCGACCTGCCTCGTCAATCCTCGGGCGGCGCGGGAAACCGAACTGCGGCTGCTGCCGACCCGTCGAGCCAAGCGGATCGCGGTCGTCGGCGCGGGACCGGCCGGCCTCGCCGCCGCGACCGGGCTTGCCGAACGCGGCCATCAGGTCGACCTCTTCGAGGCCGCCGAGGAGATCGGCGGCCAGTTCAACCTGGCCCGGCGCATCCCAGGCAAGGAGGAGTTCGCCGAGACGATCCGCTACTTCCGCAGGCGCATCGAACTGACCGGCGTGAGGCTGAAGCTGTCGACCCACGCGGTCGCCGATGACCTGCTGCGCGCCGAGTACGCGGAGATCGTGCTGGCCACCGGCGTCCTCCCCCGGATGCCCGGCATTCCGGGGATCGACCATCCCAGCGTCGCCTCCTACGCCGATGTGGTGTCCGGCCGCCGCGAGGCAGGCGAGCGGGTCGCGGTGATCGGGGCGGGCGGGATCGGTTACGACGTCAGTGAACTGCTCACCCACACCCGCGAGGAGTCGGTGGCCGACTGGATGCGGGAATGGGGCGTCACCACCGATCCCGAAGCGCAGGGCGGCCTCGCCGAGCGACGGCCCGAACCGGCGCGGCGGCAGGTGTACCTGTTGCAGCGCAGGACAACCGCGTTCGGTACCGGTCTCGGCAAGACCAGCGGCTGGGTGCACCGCGCCGCGCTCAAGGCAAAAGGAGTCGTACTGCTCGGCGGGGCGAACTACGAGCGGATCGACGACGCCGGCCTGCACGTCCGCTTCGCGCCCAAGTACAACCGGCCGCAAACCCTTGCGGTCGACACCATCGTGGTGTGCGCGGGCCAGGAACCGCGCAGGGACCTCCTCGACGCGCTGAACACGGCGGGCCGGGCGGTCCGGCTGATCGGCGGCGCGGACCTGGCGACCGAACTCGACGCCAAACGGGCCATCGACCAGGGCACCCGGCTGGCCGCCGCGCTCTGACCCGCGCCGGGTCGCCGAGATTGCCGGTGGCGCAACGGTTTCCGCGCGGGAGCGCGATCGGCACGTCGACGCACCGCTCGGAATGTCCTCGATCGACCTACATCGTGGCGCGGTATACGGCAGGATCGGGCCGAACGGTCAACCAGCCGGGAGGACAGCATGGCCGACAACTGGGAACAGCGCGCCGACATTCTCGCCGCCTCGGCGGTCGCCGCCGAGGCGCCCACCGAGTGGTTCGACCAGCTGTACGCGGCCGGCAGGCGTGGCGAGATCGAGATGCCCTGGGACCGTGGCCGGCCCAACCAGGCGCTGACGGAATGGGCGGAGGGCCGCGACGGAACCGGGCGGCGCGCGCTGGTGATCGGCTGCGGTCTCGGCCAGGAGTCGGAGTTGCTGGCCCGGCTCGGGTACGAGGTGAGTGCGTTCGACATCTCCGAGTCCGCGATCGCGACCGTGCGGGAACGCTTTCCCGACTCCCCCGTGCACTACCGCGTCGCCGACCTGCTGGACCCGCCCGCCGACCTGTTGGGTGCGGCCGATCTCGTCGTCGAGGCCTACACCGTGCAGGCCCTGCCCGAATCCATTCGGGCGCTGGCGACCACGAACGTCGCCCGGCTGGTCGCACCGGGTGGCACGCTGCTGGTGATCGCGAACGCGGTGGACACCGCGACCGCGATCGCGGACGGACCGCCGTGGCCGCTCACGCGGGCGAACCTCGACGCCTTCGCGGCCAACGGCCTCACCGAAGCTCGGATCGAGGACCTTGTCGACCCGAACGTGCCGGGCCTGCGCCGCTGGCGCGCCGAGTTCCGGCGCGGCTGAACACCGGGTCTCCCGGTCGGGCAGACTACCCGGCGTGAGCGGAACGGTATTGGTCCTCGGCGGCCGCAGTGAGATCGGGCTGGCCGTCGCGGTTCGGCTGGCCAAGGCGGGGCATCGGGAGATCGTGCTGGCCGCGCGGCGCAGTGCGGAACTCGACGCCGAGGAGGCCGCGTTGCGCGCGGCCGGTGCGAGTGGCGTGACCAGGGTGGAGTTCGACGCCGATGATGTTGCCGGACATCGGGCTCTGCTCGCGGACATCGGCAAACAACACGGGCCGCTGGCTGTCGTGGTCACCGCGTTCGGCATTCTCGGCGACCAGCAGCGGGCGGAGCAGGATGCCGAGCACGCCCTGGCGATCGTGCACACCGACTATGTCGCGCAGGTCAGTATTCTGACCGAACTCGCGACGCTGTTGCGCGCTCAGGGACACGGCACGCTGGTGGTGTTCTCCTCGGTCGCCGGGGTCCGGGTGCGCAGGGCCAACTACGTCTACGGGTCGGCGAAGGCCGGGCTGGACGGGTTCGCCAGTGGGCTTGCCGACGCGCTGGCCGGCACCGGAGTGCGATTGTTGCTGGTCCGGCCCGGTTTCGTGATCGGGCGGATGACGGCGGGCATGTCACCGGCGCCGCTGTCCAGTACGCCGGACCAGGTCGCGGACGCGACGGTCGCCGCGTTGAAACGCGGTCGGGGCGAGGTGTGGGTACCGGGGCTGCTGCGGCCGGTGTTCGGGCTGATGCGGCTGCTGCCGAGGGCGATCTGGCGCCGGATGCCGCGCTGAGCGACGATCCGCTGGACCGACAGCGTCAGCCTCGGGCGGCTTTGGCCTCGTCGGCGGCGCTGCGGGCGGCGAGGACCTCGGGCATCCGGCTTTCGACGGTCTCGATCAGGTCCATCAGCTTCTCGGCCAGCACCCGGCCCAGCGGGGTGAGGCTGTAGTCGACGCGCGGTGGGATGGTGGGCTGCGCCTCGCGCAGCACGAAGCCGTCCCGTTCCAGCGCGTGCAGCGTCTGGGCGAGCATCTTCTCGCTGACCCCGTCGACCCTGCGGCGCAGCGCGTTGAACCGGATCGTGCCGTCCAGCAGCGCGGACATCGCCAGGATGCCCCAGCGACCGGTGACGTGTTCGAGGGTCTCGCGGGAGGTGCAGGCGCGAGCGAAGACGTCGAAAACGAGCTGGCCGTGCTCGTCCAGGGGCGCGCCGCAGGGCGCCTCGGCGCGCGGGGTAACCGTCTCGGACGGGCTGGCTGACATGCTTCAACGGTACCCCAACGCCGCACGAACCGTTGTGTTTGTACTCACCTTTTCGCTGGTACTGCGACCGAGTAAGCGGACCGATCAGTCCATTCCGGCGACGGCGAGCAGCTGCCGCATCCGCTCGGTGGCCAGGTCGGGATCGGCGAAAAGGCCTGCCTCGTCGGCCAGGACGAAGACCTTGGCAAGGTGCGGGAGCGATCGGGCGCTCTGCTGGCCGCCGACCATCAGGAAGTGGTCCTGGTGGCCGGTGAGCCAGGCGAGGAAGACCACACCGGTCTTGTAGTAGTAGGTCGGCTGGGCGAACAGGTGGCGGGACAGCGGGACCGTCGGCGCGAACAGGTCGGTGTAGCGCTGCGAGTTCCCCTCGTCCAGCGCGCGCAGCGCGGCGGCGGCGATCGGCGCGATCGGATCGAAGATGCCCAGCAGCGCGTCACTGTGCGCGCCGTCGACCTCGGCGATCAGTTCCGGATAGTTGAAGTCGTCGCCGGTGTACATGCGCACCCCGGCCGGGAGTTGCCCGCGCAGCGCGCGTTCCCTTTCGGCGTCCAAAAGGGACAGTTTGATGCCGTCGACCTTGTGTTGCCAGGTCGTCAGCAGTTCCAGGAGGGTCGCGGTGGCCCGATCGAGATCGGCGGAGCCCCAGTAGCCGGTCAGCGCGGGGGCGAACATCGGGCCGAGCCAGTGCAGGATGACCGGCCGCGCGACCTGCGCCAGCAGCCTCCCGTACACCGCGTGATAGTCCTCGGGGCCCTTCGCGATCGCGGCGAGTGCCGGGCTGGCCATCAGGATGACCTGGGCGCCGGCCTCCTGCACGACCGCGATCTGCTCCTCGTAGGCGGCGATCACCTCGTCGAGGCCGGCCGGGGTCGCGGTGAGCTGGTCGGTGCCGGCGCCGCAGGCCAGCCGGCCGCCGACGGCGGCGGCCTCGGCGCCGCACCGCGCAATGAGTTCGCGCGAGTTGGCCCAGTCGAGGCCCATGCCGCGCTGCGCGGTGTCCATCGCGTCGGCGACGCCGAGTCCGAGCGACCAGAGATGGTGGCGGTAGCGCAGGGTGGCGTCCCAGTCGAGGGCAGATTCGGCGGGCGTCGAGTCGGCATAGGGATCGGCGACGACGTGCGCTGCGGCGAAGGCGACTCTGGAACGGGCGGGGGTCGCCTCGACGGTCGGCGGCGCGGCACCGACGGTCCGGTAGCGACCGATTCCCGGTAGCACCAACTGGTTGCTCACCGATTGATCCCCAACTCCGGAACGGCGACGCGAGCGCCGGTGCGCGCCGAGTCGAGCGCGAGTTGGGCCAACTGCACGCCCCGCGCGCCGGCCAGCAGATCCCACCGGAACGGGGTGTCGGCGACGACGTGCGAGAGGAACGCCTCCCACTGGACCTTGAAACCGTTGTCGAAATCGGTGTTGGCCGGGATCTCCTGCCATTGCGCGCGGAAGTCGTGCTCGGTCGGCAGGTCCGGGTTCCATACCGCGCGCGGGGTCGCGGTGCGGTGCTGGGCGCGGCAGGACCACAGGCCGGCGACGGCGCTGCCCTCGGTGCCGTCCACCTGGATCGACACCAGCTCGTCGCGGTTGACCCTGGTCGCCCAGGACGAGCGGATGGTCGCCAGTACCCCGCCGTCCAGTTCGAGGATGGCGTAGCCGACGTCCTCGGCGGTCGCCGGATAGCGCTCGCCACGCTCGTCGACGCGGGTCGGGATCGCGGTCGAACCGGTGGCGTAGATCGAGCGGACCGGGGCCACGATGTCCTCCAGCACGTAGCGCCAGTGCGGGAACATGTCGCTGATGATCCCGCCGCCGTCCTCGGTGCGGTAGTTCCAGGACGGCCGCTGCGCGGGCTGCCAGTCCCCCTCGAACACCCAGTAGCCGAACTCGATGGCCACCGAGATCACCCTGCCGAAGAAACCGGCGTCGGCAAGGCGGCGCAGCTTGCGCAGGCCGGGCAGGAACAGCTTGTCCGCGACGACGCCGTTGCGCACGCCGCGCGCGGTGGCCAGCTGGGCGAGGTGCAGCGCACCGGCGGCGGTCTCGGCGGTCGGCTTCTCGGTGTAGATGTGCTTGCCGGCCTCGATCGCGGCCGCCACGGCGGCTTCCCGCGCGCTGGTCAGCTGGGCGTCGAAGTAGATCTCGATATCCGGCTCGGCAAGCGCTTTCTCCAACGAGGTGGTCCAGCGGGTCAGTCCGTGCCGCTGCCCGATATCACGCAGCTTGTTCTCATCGCGGCCGACCAACAGCGGCTCCGGCCACAGCAATGTGCCGTCGGCCAGGCGAAATCCACCTTGTTCCCGGATGGCCAGAATGGACCGCAGCAGGTGCTGGCGGTACCCCATCCGACCGGTGACACCGTTCATGGCAATGCCGATCGGGGTCCGCGACACGCTCACTCCTCAGGACTGGGAACGCGCTTTCCGATAGGTAAGGTAAGTGGGTGCCAGCAAGCAAGTCAAGGGCGGTCCACCAGGAGGCCGGACCGGTCACCCTGCAACATGTCGCGGACACCGCCGGGGTGTCGCGGGCGACCGCCTCCCGTGTCCTCAACGGCAGTTCCCGGATCGTCGGCTCGGACCTGGCCGACCGGGTGATGCGCGCCGCGCGTTCGCTGCGCTACGTCTCCAATGCCCCGGCCCAGGCGTTGGCGCGGTCGCGGACCACGGTGGTGGGCATGATCGTGCACGCCGTCGACGATCCGTACTTCTCGGCGATCGCGGCCGGCGCGATGCGGGTGGCCGCCGACAACGACCTGCTCACCATGCTGGCCAACACCTTCCGCGATCCAGAGCGGGAGATCGACTACGTCGCTCGGCTGCGCGCGCACCGGGCGCTGGGCCTGCTGCTGGTCGGCAGCGGTTTCACCGACGAGTCGCTGACCGGCCGGCTCACCGAGCAGTTGACCGACTTCGCGGCCAACGGTGGCCGGGTCGCCTGCGTGCGCCACCAGTCGCTGCCGTTCGACACGGTGCTGCCGGAGAACCGCAGGGGCGCCAGCCAGGCGGCGGAACTGCTGCTCGCCCTCGGGCACCGCAAGATCGGCATTCTCAGCGGCCCGAGCGGGCTGAGCACGGTGGAACACCGGCTCGGCGGTTTCCGCGACACCCTGCACGCGGCCGGGGTGCACGTACCGGACGACGCGGTGGTCACCGCGGACTTCACCCGCGACGGCGGCTACGCGGCCATGGTCGAACTGCACCAGCGCCACCCCGACCGCACCGCGGTGTTCGCGCTCAACGATCCGACCGCGGCCGGTGCGATGGCCGCGCTGCGCGAGGAGCTGGGCCGCAGCGTGCCGCGGGACGTGTCCGTGATCGGCTTCGACGACGTGCCGACCGCCCTCGACCTCACGCCCGCGCTGACCACGGTCCGGCTGCCGCTTGAGGAGATGGGCGAGCGGGCGATGCGGCTGCTGCTGGACACCTCCGCGCCCGGCCCACGCACGGTCCGGGTGAAGGCCGACCTCGTGGTGCGCGGCAGCACCGCGGCGCCGAGGACATAGGACCGGCCTTGACGAGTCAGCCGGCCGGAGAGTCCCACCAGGCGAGGACTCGGGTTGCGAACAGGGTCAGCCACTTGGACGGCTCCCCCACCGGCGCGTCGACCTCGAACCACACCCGGCCGGGGTACCGGTGGGCCTGTAGCCAACTGCCGTCCGGCTGCCGTGCCGACCGGATGAGCGCGATGGCCTCAGCCATCCTCGCATCCGGCGGCACGCCGTCGAACGCCGCTGCCGCACGGAAGTACTCGGCCGCGTTGAGCACGGTGTAGCACCAGCGGAACGGGTAGCCGAAACGATCCACCCACGGCGCCACCGGTTCACCCGTTGACAGCCTGCGGAACAGCGCTCGCCGCAGTAGGTACTCCTCGCCCGCGCGGCGGGCCGCGCGGGTGGCGTCCGTTCCGCCGGTCGCGAGGTCTGCTGCGAGCAGTCCCTTGAGGGAGTTGAGTGTCGAGTGGAACGACGATCGCGTCGAGCCCTCGACCCACTCGCAGTTCCAGCCACCGTCGGGCAGTTGGTGGTCGAGGAACCAGTCGACGATGCCGCCGACCTCGGCACCGAGCCACCGGCCGTTCGCGACCGTCCAGGCATTGACGCAGCAGTCGACCTCGCCGCCCCAGTACGGCAGGTCCTGGTACTCCCAGCGACTGTGCTCGGCGAGCAGTTCCGCGGTGCGACGTTCACGCAGGACAGCGGGATCAAGGCCCCACTCCCGCAACGAGTTGAGCGTCCAGGTCGTCGCCGTCCAGGGCTGCCCGCCCTCCTCTGTCGCTTCCGGACCGTGGAAGTCGAAGTTCGCCGGAAAGAACGCGCCGCCCGCCCACTGACCATCGGAGTCCTGGAGCGCGAGCAGCCGCGCGCCGAAACCCTCGGTCGCGATCCTGGTCCGCGTCGCCTGCCACACCTCGGCCGGCTCGTGCAACAGATCGCGCTCGACCTGCCAGCGCAATGCCGGATCGGAGTCGCGAAGCCACTCCAGCAGACAACCGCTCGCCATGGCGCGACTCTAGCCGAGTACCTCGGTGAGGTAGCGGCGGATGACGGTGGCGACGACCTCGTCGCCGGGCGCGGCCCAGATGTCGGCGTTGAAGATCTCCACCTCGACGTCCCCGGTGTAGCCCGCCGCGGCCACCGCATCGCGCATCGGCCGGAAGTCGATGAACCCGTCGCCCATCATTCCCCTGCCCAGCAACGGATCGGCCGGCAACGGCAGTATCCAGTCACAGACCTGGAAGGACGCGATCCGGCCGGCCGCCCTGCCGATCGCGGACATCAGGTTCGGGTCCCACCAGACGTGGAAGGCGTCCACCACAACGCCGACCGCATCGAGCGCGAACCGCTCGGCGATGTCCAGCGCTTGATCCAATGTGGACAGTACAGCGCGGTCGGCGCAGTAGATCGGGTGCAGCGGTTCCAGGGCGAGCCGGACACCGGTCTCCCGCGCGTGTTCGGCCAGTTCGCCGACGGCGTCGACGACCTGTTGTCGCGCGGCCGGCAGGTCACGGGAGCCGGGCGGCAGGCCGCCGACCACCAGCACCAGGGTGTCGGTGCCGAGTTCGGCGGCCTCGTCGAGGGCGCGGAAGTTGTCCTCGATCGCGGCGCGCCGCTCGGCAGGCTCGTTGGCGGTGAAGAAGCCGCCCCTGCACAGCGAGGAGACCCGCAGACCGGCCGCGTCGATCAGCTTCGCGGCCGGCCCGACACCGATCTCGGCGACCTGTTCCCGCCAGAGCCCGATCGCCGGGATGCCGGCCGAGGCGCACCCCTCAACCGCCTCGGCCACCCCCCAGCGCCTGGTCGTTGCCTGGTTCAGCGACAACCGGGCCAGCCGAGGGTCGCCGGGCTCCGGGGTGGCGATCGTTGCTGGCGTGCCGGATGGCACGTCGAAGCCGGTGGGGAGCACGGGGCACCTCGCAGTCCGGGGCTCAGCGGGTCAGGCGGGAAAGCGCTATCCAAGCATAGCGAGTGGTCATCGCGAAACTCCGGACCGAGGTGGGTAGCTGATCGCGGAATGCGCTTGCCGGCCTCGATCCGGCAACCGAGCGCGCCGTCCTGCTCAGCCGTCGAGCAGCCGCCATGCGGTCAGGGCGAGGCTGGCGCGGATCGGTCCGGTGGGCTCGGTGAGTTCGATGCCCAGGGCTTTGCCGATCTGGTCGAGGCGGCGGGCGATGCTGCTGTGGTGCAGGTGGAGAAGGTCGGCGGCGCGGCGTTGCGAGCCGGTGGCACAGTAGGCGTCCAGCGTCTCCAGATCTTCTGGATTACCGGCTATTCGGGCGATCGCGGCCACGTCGGCATTGTCGCGCGCGGCCTCCTTGGGTATGTCCGCGAGCAGCGCCAACGCCCCCAGTTCGTCGTGCTGGACAACGGGTTGGCGTCGGGTGGTGAACCGCAGCGCGGTGCGGGCCTGCCGCCAGGACTCCGCAGGGCGGTCGGCGGCGCCGATACCCGCGCGTACGCCTGCCGGAAACGCGGCCGGGTCGACGGTGGTGGCCAGGATGACGCCGACGTCGGCGAGCGGTGCCGCCTTCACAAGGCGGGCGGGGCAGATCAGGCCGCCAACCTGATCGAGCGGCAGCGGCGAGCGTAGGGCGACGACGCGGACCGGTAGGTCGGCGGCGAACCCCAGGAGCCGCAGCGCCCGAGTTCTGGCCGCCTCGTCGGCCTCGGAGCTGATCGCGAGTTCGACGAGGGCGGGGTCGGCCATGGTGGTACGGGCGGGCCCGTACCGCTCGACGACCGAGGCGGCGGCGATGGCGAGCCGATCGAGCAGCAGTCGGTCGAGCGCGCCCGGTGTGCCGGGGCGTTCCAGCCATACCGCGCCGATCTCCTCCTCGTCCAGGGTGATCGGCACCGTGGTGGACGCGGGTGGCGGCGAGTCGGGCGCCTGCCTGCCGTCTGGCGAGCGGCGGATCGCCCGGCCCGTGCCGTGGAGCCGAATCCCGGCAACACACTCGGCAAGGCCGGCCGAGGCTCGGGCCAGCGCGGCGAGATCCACCCGGCGGCGGATCAGCGTGTCGTAGAACATGACGACGCGGATCGCGCCTTCGGATTGCGAGTCCAGCTGCGACAGTCGCTCGACCAGTGCCTCCATGCCAGGAGGGTAAGCGACGATCGGTGCGCGATCCAGGCGGTATGCCCGACAGATGGCTGATGATCCGCGGGCCTGTCTTCGTGAGTATGGTCGTCATGAACCCCGAACTGGAAGCATTTCTCCCACTGTTCCCGCCTGCCGACCTGACCGATCCGATCACCGCGCGCAAGAACCTCGCGGTGCTGGCCGCCTCGGCGCCGGCAGCGGACACCGTTGGCATGGAGATCGAGGACCGCACGGTGCCCGCCGATCCGGACGTGCCGGTGCGGATCTATCGCCCGCGGCAGGCGCAGGGCGCCCTGGTCTGGTTGCACGGCGGCGGATTCGTCATGGGCGATCTGGACACCGAGCACCCGTGGGCCAGCCGGCTGGCGGACGGCTCCGGTGCGGTGGTGGTCTCGGTGGGTTACCGCCGGGCGCCGGAGAACCGGTTTCCGGCCGCCATCGACGACGCCTACGCCGCGCTGGTCTGGACAGCCGAGCACGCCGAGGAGCTGGGCATCGACCCGGAGCGGATCGCGGTCGGCGGTCACAGCGCGGGCGCGGGACTGGCGGCGGCGGTGGCATTGCGGGCCCGCGACCAGCAGGGGCCGCCGATCCGCTTCCAGTTGCTCAACCAGCCGGAGCTGGATGACCGGCAGGAGACCTGGTCAGCACGGAACTTCACCGATACGCCCTGGATGACCCGCGACAAGCTCGCCGCGACCTGGCGGCACTACCTCGGCTCCGCGCCCGGCTCGCCCTATGCCGCCGCCGCGCGGGCCGGTGACCTGTCCGGCCTGCCAGCCGCCTACGTCGCCACCGCGGAATTCGACCCGCTTCGCGACGAGGGCATCACCTATGCGCTGCGCCTGCTACAGGCGGGCGTATCGGTCGAACTGCACCAGTGGGCCGGCACGTTCCACGGGTCCCAGGCGATCCTGTCCGCCGAGGTGTCCCAGCGGCAGATCGCCGAACTCAGCTCAACCGTCCGCGCTGCCCTCACCGAGTGAGACCGCCCCGTTTTCCCCTGTGCCACAACCACATTACCGAAAGGACGACTCGACATGACCACTACGCCGATCGATCTGTTCGCTTCCTTTGTTCGCTTCCACCACGACGGCCGGGCGCACGCGGACCGAAAATTGTTCGACCCCGAGCGGGACGGCTGGCAGCTGATGACCTTCCACGCGGAGACCGACGCGGACGTCCACGCCGACCACTGGGAAATCCACACCGGCGCCGATGAGGTCGTGTCCTGCCTCACCGGCGGGATACGCCTCTACTTCCGTCCGGAACAACAAGCAGACGCGGAGCAGGAGTTCAGGCTGGCGCCGGGAACAGCGGTCATCGTGCCGCGCGGGCAATGGCACCGCATCGAGTTGGACTCCCCCAGCGACATCATGTCCGTCACCGTGGCGCGAGGCAGCCGGCTCCAGGAACGGGCCACCGCGTAGGCAGGCGTCTTCCACCGCGTTGATCTCAGCCAGGTCCGTCGGCGCGAGGGCGTCGATCTCAGCCAGGTCCGTCGGCGAGGACGCGGCGGTTCGCCGATGTGGACGCCGGCCGGGCCGAGTCGACCTCGGCGGTGATCGCCTCCATCGTGGCGAGTACCGGGCGCGGCCGAAGGCAAGATCATCCGGCCCGCCGCGCGGTATGCCGGACCGTCCGCGCCGCAGCCGGTGCCGGTGGACTGACCGGGTTATCGCAGGTAGGCGAGCTGGGGGTGTTCGGCGAGGTAGCCGGCCAGCACCCGGCCTGCCACGGTCGCGGAGTCGACGAGCGGGTGGATCGCCAGCGCACGCAGCGCCGCCCGGCGGGAGCCGGAGGTGGCCGCGGCGATGGTGGCCCGCTCGGCGGCCTTGACACTGGCCACAAGGCCGGCCTGGTGGTCGTCGAGCGGGGCGACGGCAAGGGCCTGCGCGCCGTTGCCGTCCACGAGGCAGGGCACCTCGATGACCGCCGCATCGTCCAATCCGGACAGGCTGCCCTTGTTGCGTACGTTGAGGATCAGCGTTGTCGGCTCGTCGGCGGCGATGGCGTGCATCAGGGTGAGCGCGAGCTGTTCGTAACCGCCGCCGTTGAGGTCGACGGTGTCGCGCTCGCCCGCGCCCGCCGCGGTGCGGCCCTCGGCGAGATAGGTGGCCTCGCGTTCCAGCCTTGTCGCCTCCCAGGCGGCCAGCGCGGCCGCGCCCTGCTCGGCGACCTGCTGGTAGAACCGGCCCTGCTGGTCGAGCAGGAACTCGCCACGGGTCTGCGCGGCGCCGGTCGCCGCGGCGATGGTCTCGCGGGTGAAGTAGTAGTAATAGAGGTACTCGTTGGGTACCGAGCCGAGGGTGCGCAGCCAGTCCGAACCGAACAGTCGGCTCTCCTCGAACGAGGAGTGCGCCGCCGGGTCGGCCAGCAGTCGGGGCAACTGGTCGGTACCGTTGACCAGCACGCGGCGCAGCCAGCCGAGATGGTTGAGGCCGACGTAGTCGAACCGGGCGATGGCCGGGTCGACACCCAGCGTGCTGGCCACCCGGCGACCGAGCCCGACCGGTGAGTCGCAGATGCCGATCACTCGGTCACCGAGATGTGCCGACATCGCCTCGGTGACGAGTCCGGCCGGGTTGGTGAAGTTGATCAGCCAGCTCTCCGGGGCCAGTTCGGCGACCCGGCGAGCGAGGTCGACGACGACCGGGACGGTGCGCAGGCCGTAGGCGATTCCGCCCGCGCCAACGGTTTCCTGGCCGAGCACTCCCTCGCGCAGTGCGACGCGCTCGTCGATGGTGCGACCGGTGAGGCCGCCGACCCGGATCGCGGAGAAGATGAAGTCCGCACCGACAACGGCTTCGTCGATATCGGTGGTCACGGTGACCTTCGGCGGATCGACGGTGCCGGCCTGTCGCGCGGCGGCGGTGGCCTGTTCGGCGAGTACCTTGGCGATCACGCCCAGCCGGGTCCTGTCGACGTCGTGCAGGTACAGCTCGGTGATCCGGCCGGGACCGTGTTGATCGAGCAAAGCTCGGTACACCAACGGAACCCGGAACCCACCACCGCCGAGAATGGCCAGTTTCACCTGCCGAACTCCTCCACGTTCGCCGCCCTCGCAGCCCGGTCCCCCGTCGGTCCTCCGCTGGGTGCCGTTCTCGATTCGTGCCGCGAGCATACCCAGGCCAGGTCGTCATCTATTGCCAAACGGGATGGACTGTCGCACGATCTGGCTCAACCAGCCGGAGGCGGAGTGCGAGGAGACAGCGCGTGTCGGACAGCGACAGGACGGCAGAGCGCCCATCGGCGACGCCGGTGCGGCAACTCGGCGCTGCCGATGTCGAGGTCGACGTGTTCGTGTCCGGGCTGCTGTTCTTCGACATCGTGTTCACCGGCTTCAACCAGCCGCCCTCGCCGGGTACCGAGGTGTGGACCGAGGGGATGGGCTCGGGGCCGGGCGGCATCGCCAACTTCGCTGTCCCGTTGCGGCGACTTGGCATGCGCACCGCGCTGGCCGCCGCGTTCGGCCCCGACGTGTACGGCGAGTACTGCTGGGAGGTGCTCGCCGACCAGGAGGGCGTTGATCTTTCCCGGTCGCGGCGCTTCCCCGGCTGGCACTCACCGGTCACCGTGTCCATGGCCTACCAACAGGATCGCGCCATGGTCACCCACGGGCACCGGCCGCCGGTCAGCCCGGACGAGCTGATCGGCAGGCCGCCGACCTGCCGTGCCGCGGTGGTCAGCCTCGATTCGCAGCGGCAGAACTGGCTGGCCGCCGCGCACGCCAACTCGAGCCTGGTCTTCGCCGACGTCGGCTGGGACCCCTCCGAGGCCTGGCGCGCGGACGTGCTCGAACAACTGCGGTTCTGCCACGCCTTCACGCCCAACGAGACCGAGGCGATGCACTACACGAGGGCCGACGATGTGCGCACCGCGCTGTCCCGGCTCGCCGACCTGGTCCCGGTCGCGGTGATCACCCAGGGCGGCAGCGGCGCGCTCGCGGTGGACGGTACGACCGGCGAGTTCGCGAGCGTACCCGGCCTGTTCACCAACGCCCTCGACGCGACCGGGGCGGGCGATGTGTTCGGCGCCGGACTGATCGTGGCGACGCTGGCCGGCTGGTCGCTCGCGGACCGGCTGCGCTTCGCCAACCTCACCGCCGCGCTGTCCGTCGCACATTTCGGCGGTGCGCTGGCCGCGCCGGGTTGGGCGGAGATTTCCCAGTGGTGGCAGGGAATCCGGGACAACCAGCGGGCCGCCGAACTGCGCAGCCAGTACGAGTTCCTCGATGATGTGGTGCCGGCCGATGTGGCGCGGTTGGCGCGACGCGCTCCGGTGACGATCGGGTTCGTCGACGGCAACGCGGTGTCCTGACCGGCAACGGCACTCGTAACCGGCAACGGCACTCCTAATCGGCAGCAGCACAGAGCATCCCGTTCAGCCGAGCACCCGTTCGCTGGACGAAAGCCCGTTTCGCACGGTGGATCGAGGGGGCAATGCCGGCCATCTCATTGGTTTCTTCTTGCCCCTTGCTCAGCGTGCGCTCAGGCTTGGTGGGCAACCTGGTCCCAGTGGCCACGAACGGCCGCCGAGAGCGAGCGGGAGCAGTGATGTCCGAGCAGAACGAGCAGAACACGCCAGCAGGCGCCCAGCCGGAACAGCAGGCGCCGATCGCGGGTGCGCAGACGCCGGGCGAGGCCGAGGCACCCACCGTGGAAACGGCCCTCGGCCACCCGGCACCCGAACAGCCCGAGGCCGGCCAGGCACTGGCGCAACCAGGCGCGCCGGCAGCGGAAGCGCAGGCCGGCCAGGTTCCGCCAGGAGCCAGCGTGCCGCTCGGCGGACCAGTGCCGCCTGGCGCTCCGGTCCCGCCTGCGGCCGGTCCGGTGCCGGGCTACTACTACCCACCCGGAATGGCGGTCCCACCGAAATCGGTGCGGTTCAAGCGGTTCGCCCAGCACAGGGCAACCCAGCTGGTCGGCGCGGCGCTGGTCGGACTGCTGGTCGGCGGCGGCGTGATCGCACTGATCGACAACGGCGGATCGCACTCCGGCCCGAACTACGGCTATCACCGATTCGAGGGCGGCTACGGCCGGTACCCCGGCGGCTTCGGTTTCGGGCCGGGCAACCAGGGCCCCGCCAACCAGGGATCGGGCAGTCAGGGATCGGGCTCGGGTAGCCAGGGCTCCAATGGCCAGGGCCCGACCTCCGGCGGCTGACCGATAACATGAATAATGCCCGATAAGTCCTGATCCGCAGGCGGCCCCTGTTCGACACCGGGTCGCGACGTCAGAGGACTATTCTGCGGATCAGGCGGGCGCACGGGCCCCGCCAACGGCCGAGGAGATCACGGTGAGTGTCAGCAGCGGAGGTCTACCCACCCCTGGCAGTCGCGACGCGGAGGCGATGATCGCCGAGGCCCGCAAGGCGTTCTGGGTGATGGTCGGGGTGCTGGCCGTCCTGTGGATCATCCAGATCTTCAACGCGCTGGACGACTACGGCTTCAATCAGCACTACGACATTGCCGCGCACGACGTCGGTTCGCTGCCGGAGATCTTCACCGCGCCGTTCCTGCACGTGAGCTGGGCGCACATCGAGTCGAACTCGGGTCCGCTGTTCATCTTCGGCTTCCTCGCGGCCTATCGCGGGGTGCGCAAGTTCGTCTACGTGTCGATATTGATCATCGTCATCAGCGGCCTCGGCGCCTGGCTGTTCACAGCGGGCGGGGTCGGCACCGTCGGCGCGAGCGGCGTGGTGTTCGGCTACTTCGGTTACATCATCGTGCGCGGCCTCTTCGACCGACACCGTATCGACATCGTGATCGGCCTTGTGATGGCGCTGTGCTTCGCCTACCAGTTCACCGCGTTCCTGCCGAACAACGAGAACATCAGCTGGCAGGGCCACGTCTCCGGTTTCGTCGCCGGCATTCTCGGCGGCTGGTTCTTCCGGGAGAAGCGCCGCAAGGCTGTGTCGACCGCCGGTCCCGCGCCGTTCCTCGACCCGGCGACCACCCTGCTGGACAAGCCGAAGGAATCGTAAGTCCGAACCAGCACATCGTGAGTCCGGCCGCGACCCCGGAGAAATCGGGGGTCGCGGCCGGATCTCGGTCGGTTCGCTGCTCAGCCGACCGTGTACTTGTACGGCAGGCCGACCAGTTGGCTACCGCTCGGGCTCAGGCCGTACTGGGTCAGCGCCGAACTGTCGTCGAGGTAGAGCGTGCCGCTGACCAGCGTTCCGCTCGGTGCACTCGGCGTGATCGTCAGGTAGAGCGTGGTGGCCTGGCCCGGCTGCACGACGACCGGTGCGAAACCCGTGGTGGAGCGCCACAGGTCCCCGTTCGGTGACTGGGCCGTCGGATCGAACGCGGCGGTGGTCACCGTCATGCCGAAGCTTGCGGTCGATTTCGGCACGCCGTCGACGCCACCGGGACCGGCCGGCTGCGGGGTGATCTGCCAGTCCCCCGGCGTGATGTCCGGCGCGCTCAGTTCGGCACTCGCGGTGTTGCCGTTGGCGATCGAACCGAGGTCAGGTTCACCGTTGAACGGCTGGGTGTCGAAGATGACCGACGCCGTCGACGACGCGGTGGCCAGCACGTCCGTCGTGTCGGTCGGCACTATCCACTGTGGAAGCGTGATCGGCGGGTACTCCACACCGACCGGCAGCGGCAGCGTGAGGTTCTGCGACGGGGTGATCGAGGTGAGCGGGATGCTCGCCGAGGTGCTCAGCCGGGCGTCCAGGAAGTAGGACTCCGGTGCGGTGGTGGTGTTGTGCACGGTCACCGCGACCACCTGCGACCTGCCGGCCGGTAGCGTGCCACCGTTCGGCAGGCCGGTCACCTTCGCGTCGACCGGGGCGAAGCTGACCGTGCCGGTCAACGGGGTCGACTGGAGGTTGCCGGTCACCGGGTTGGTGAAGGTGATCAGCACCGTCCACCGGCCGGCGATCGGGTCGACCGTGTGCAGGTTCATCCCCGGTCCGCCGACGGTGGTCGGAGTTCCGTTGTTCTGGCCGACCACCAGTTGGTTGCTGGCCTGCGACCGGACCTCGCCGCTCGGGTCGATCAGGTAGGCGTAGTAGGGGTCGGTGTTGTCGCCGGCCAACATGGTGCTCACGTCCAGCGCGGGTTTGCCGGCCGGTACGTCGAGGTTGTAGAAGAACGTCTGCGACGGTGTCCCGCCTCGGCCGTTGCCGCCGCGCAGGTCCGCGGTGAAGTGGCCGACGCCACCGTTGACCGGAATCAGCGAGCGCAGGGTCAGCGGAATGGAACTGGCCGGGCCACCCCGCGTGTTCAGCACCAGCGAGGCGCTGGCGTCACCGGGACTGCCCGGCAGGGTCGCGGTGACCGCGACCTTCGCCGAATGGCCCGGCGCGATGGTGACCGTGCGCGGGCTGACCGTGCCGAAGGAGGTGTCGGCGGCGACCGAGGCCTCGAAGTGCACGACGCCCTGATACCCGGCGATCGGGCCCTCCGGGGTGGCCTCGGTGGACGCGATGACCGCCGTCCAGGTGCCCGGCAACGGATCGCGCACGTCGGAGTGACCGTGGTTGCCGGAGCCCTGCGGCAGGGTGAATCCGGCCAACCGGCCCTTCGGGTCGAGCAGGGCGAGGTCGACGATCGAACCGTTCGTACTCGGCCAGGCGATGTCCCCGTTGAGCCTGCTGGTGCCCGGCGGCACGGTGAACGGGACCTTCAGGTAGTTGCGGGTGTTGCCATTGGAGTCGATGTAGCTCGGGTCGGAGGTGGTCAGGTTCGGGCTGGCCGAGGCGACGGTCCTGGTCGTGCCGAGGGTGCGTCCGCTGAGATCGACGGTTTCGCTGCCGGCGCCGGCATTGGCGAGGCTGAGGTCGAACTTCTTGCTGCTGCCCGGATTGCCGACCGCGTCCAGTTGGTCGGTGTCGGCGATGACGCCGTTGCCGATGCCGGGCGGCGAGCCGTCCGAGGTGTGCACGGAGCGGGCCGCGGCCACGGCCCGGTAGGCGTCGACGAGGCCGGCGCCCTGCTGTGCGCCGGGCACGTCGAGGTCGTCGGCGGTGCCGGTGATCAGGTCGTCGACCAGTGCCGGCGCGGGGCTGGCGCCGCCGTGGGTGGCCCGGTAGGACTGGATGACCAGCGCGGCGACGCCCGCGACCAGCGGACCGGCCTCACTGGTGCCGCCCGAGAGGGTGACCCCGCTCTGCTGGCCCGCGTCGTTGAGGCAGTCCGGCGCGATCTGCGCGTTGTCGGTGCAGATCGCCCAGTCCAGGTCACCGGGGGCGACCACGTCGATGCTGCGGTCCTGCTCGGTCGATCCGCCGGAGGACAGCGCGCTGATGTTGTCGCTGATCCAGCCGGTCGCGCCGATACTGCCGAAACCGGCCTGGTCGGACTGCGCGTAGGAGCGGTAGGTGGTGGACGCGCCGACCGAGATCACGCCGGGCTGGGAGGCGGGCGACCAGATGGTGTTGGTGAGGCCGGAGTCGTAGGAGGGCACCGTGATGGTAACGCCCGCTGCCATCGCGTCGGCGTTGGCGGTCTTGATCAGGTCGGCGCTGGTGTCCGGCATCGGGAACGAGCCGGCCTCCTCGTTGAGCACGTTCACGTGGTCGACGTTGACCGCGTAGTCGATGGCTTGCAGGAAGGCCGAGGTGGTCGTGATGTCGTTGGCGGCGTAGACCTTGTAGGCGGTCAGGTTCACCTGCGGCGCGACGCCCTCAAGGCGGATGCGGCAGGGCGCGGCGAGCGGGTGGGCGCCGTAGTTCGCGAGGTCGTAGACCTGGCGGCTCTGCGCGGCCATCATGCCGTCGTCGAGGAAGGACTCGATGTCCTCGGACTCGGTGGCGCTGCCCTCGCCGGTGAAGTCCTGGTAGTCGGTGATGACGTGCTGGCCGTTCGGCCGGATCAGCTCAGGGCTGTTCACGTCGATGCTGCCGGCGATGTCACCGATGGTGACGCCGGCGCCGGTCGCGCCGAGGCTGCGCGCGGTCTTGGCGGTGGGATCGTCGGAGTCGGCGTTGATCGCGGAGACCGCTTCCGGGTCGAGCTGCACCTTCCCGTCGGGCGCGCAGGCACCGGGCGGCGGTGGCGCGATCTGCGCACCGCCGCTGGTGACAGGGCGGGGCGACTGCACGACCGGCGGGACGACCTTGATCGCGGCGTCCGGCACGACCTCGGCCACGTTCGGGTTGGCCCGTAACGCGGCTTCCTGCTGCGGCGTCACCGTCGCGGTGACCGCGTCGACCACACTGAGCTGGTGCACGTCCTTGGCACCGGAGAGTTCCGCGGTGACCGGTGTCTGCGACTGTCGGACCGCGTTGGTCCGCGAGGCGGTGCCTGCCTGCCCGGCCGGGGCGTTGGCCAGCACCACGATGACCGGTTGGTCGGCGACGGGTGCCGGCGCCGCATCGGCCGGATCAACGGTGAACGCGGTTGCGGTCACGATGGCCAGTAAGGCCAGCGCACCGCGGGAACCAGGACGCATGGGGCGTCTCCCTTTCCTTCTCCTGACACTGCCCTCGAAAGACTGGGCGCCGCCGCTCGGCCGAGATGCCCCCGAGACGCCCCACTGAGCCAACGAGCCGCGTTGATCATTCTCGCGCTCGCCCACCGGCACCAGGGCCGATCGTTGGAATTCGGGTGCGCACCGAGAGAGATCCCAGCCGTCATTGAGCCGAATGGCCCAATCCGTCGGTCGATGTCAGCGGTCAGGGCAACCGGAAACGATCAACTTGCTATCCTCCGTCGCACGCCGCAACCGTTTACCGCGTCGGGAAAGCCTGGTCATGACGGACAATGTGGACGAAGAACGGGCCAGCGCCTGGGTTCTGGGCGATGTGGACCCGGAGCGTCCCGACGCGGCTCGGGTCTACGACTACTACCTCGGCGGTGCGCACAATTTCGTCGTCGACCGCGAGTTCGCCCATCAGCAGAAGACCCGACTGCCGGACGTCGACCAGGTCGCGTTGATGAATCGCCGGTTCCTCCAGCGCGCGGTGCGTGAACTGTCCGCGTTGGGCGTCGATCAGTTCCTGGATCTCGGCTCGGGTATTCCGACCGTCGGCAACGTGCACGAGATCGCCCAGCAGACCAATCCTCGGGCACGGGTGATCTACGTCGACTACGAGGCGGTCGCGGTCGCGCAGAGCCAGCTTCTGTTGGCGGACAACGAGTTCGCCGACATCGTGACCGCCGACATCCGCGAGCCGATGGCGGTGCTCGACCACGAGATCACCAGACGGCTGCTGGATTTCGGCAAACCGGTCGGCATGATCATGTGCACCATCCTGCACTTCGTGCCGGATGCCGAGGAACCGGAACGCATCGTCGCCCGGTACCGGGACGCGCTCGCGCCCGGCAGTTACCTGGCCATCTCGCACGGCACCACCGACAACCGGCCCGATCTACAGGCTTTCGGCGATGCCTACCAGCAGACCCCGAACCCGGTGACGCTCCGGTCGAAGGAGCGGATCGCGAGGTTCTTCGACGGCTTCGAGCTGATCGAGCCCGGCATCGTCTTCACCCCGCAATGGCGCCCCGAGCACCCTTCCCTGGTGGGCGAGGAACCGGAGAAGTCGGGTGTCTACGCGGCGGCGGGCCGCAAACCCTGAGCTGAGAACGACGACACCGGCCGGGTGGTTGCCGCCACCCGGCCGGTGTCGTTCCTCGCGCCGGTTACCGTGTCGAGCCTGCGCGGGCCCGCTCAGCCGAAGCTGAGCGCCGCCAGCTCGGGCACGAACTTCGCCGCGTCCACGGTGCCGACCCCGGAGGCGAGGTCATAGCCGCGTTGCGCGTTGAAGCCCTGCACGGTGTGCGTGGTGCCGCCCTGGGGGAACGACACGGTGTTGTTGCCCTTGGTGACATCCACGAGGCCTGGTGCGTGCACCGCGGACATCAGGTAGAGGGCGGGGTTGACCAGACCGACCGGGTGATGGGCCACCTGGGCGGTGAGGGCGATGATGCCGGAGAACAGCGGGGTCGCCTCACTGGTGCCGCAGGTCGGGTACCAGCCGGCCGGCTGACCGGGGAAGCTCTGGTACACGTCGACGGCGCCGTTGCAGGCACCGCTCATCGAGATGTCCGGCACGCCACGCTGGTTGCCGACGACGTTCGCGACGCCGTTCTGGTAGCTGGGCCGGGAGAAGATGACCGACTTGCCGCCGCCACCGGCGAGCGCGTTCGGTCCGTTGTCGCCGAAGATGAACTGCTGGGTCGGCACGTTGTAGGTGTCGTTCCAGACCTGGTCGGCGCTGGTGTGGTTACCGTTGGCGTCCAGCGAGAGCTGGGTGCCACCGATGCCGGTGACCAGCGGGTCGCTGCCGGGCCAGGACGTCACCGGGTAGAGATAGTTGTCGGTGCCGTCCGCCTCCGCGTCGGCCGCGCCGCTGTCCCCGGCCGCGGCGAGCACGGTCACGTGGTGGGCGTAGGCGTCTTCATAGGCACCGCGCAGCGCGAGCAGGGACTGCTTGCTCGGGAAGGTCTGCTCGGTGGCGCTGAAGCTCTGGCTGATCACCGAGGCGAGGTGGTGATCGATGACGTACTTCTCCGCCGTGACGATCTCGGGGAAGCCGGTCGTGCCCTCTGTCTCCGAGACCGGCGTCTCCACCAGCAGGATGTTCGCCTTGGGGGCGATGGTGTGCGCCCACTCGACGTCCAGCGTGGTTTCACCGGCCCAACCGACCATGTCGGAGTTGGTCGGGTCCCACGGGGGCACCGCACCGGCCGGCTGGATCACGGTGAGCTTCGGCGTCGGCAGGCCGTAGGCCGTGTCGAAGGTGTTGAGGTCCGCCTGGATGGTCGGCGAGCCGAACGAGTCGACGATGGCGATGGTCTGTCCTTGGCCCTCGACACCACGCTTGTAGAGCGCGGGCAGGTCGTAGGCCGTTTCGATCTGCGGGGCGCCGTAACAGGCGACCTGGAACGCCGCCTCGCACTGTGCGGTGGTCGGCGGCGCGGCCTGGGCGAAGCCCACGTGCGTCGCCGTCGGGTGGATATGCACCAAATCAGGTGAGAAGGCCGTTGCTGCGGCCGGTTGCACCGCTGTCACGGCCGCCGCGGTAGCGGCGAACAGTGAAACAGCGGCGACAAGGGGAAAGCGAAACGATCGCATAAGCTCTCCGCGGGTTTGTCTGCAGGGGGATGCACACCGATCGTGCACACCGACTCGGGACGCTATCACCTCAGCGGGGCCGTGGATGGACCTTTCGGCGCTGTGCGTACTCAATCGATCGAGTATCCGCATTGGCACCTCGGCGGCGTGCCGGCAACCACCGATCGGCCGGAAAATCACCCGCTCGACTAATCCGGCGGGACACACCGGGAGAAAGCCTTGAAACCACCGTACCGACGACCAATAATTCGCCCCGGCCGACCCAGGTGGACATTCCCGCCGATGGCATTCGCGCCGGCCGACGTTCCGATGATCATGCTGCTGGCCAGGTCGATCGCCGAGCAGACCACCAGTGACACACACGAAACGGACAGCGGCCCCGGTGCTCCCTTGCGCCGGAGATAACAATCGGGCCACGCCGATCGGTACGCGGCGGCGCGTGCGTCGAAGCCGATTGCGGGCGCCGCACAACGACGGTGATACCACAATGGCCGCTCGATTTGCCAGAGCCTTTCTTACGAACCTGGCCGACCCCGGCAATTCTTCCCAATGGCCGGACAATACACCCGAACAACAGTAGGTAATGATCCTACTACAGGACGTACCGACTGAATAATTGATAGCGTCCTCTTACCCGAAGCAGGTAACGACGGACGGAATGATCTCTCGGCGCGGTCGGGTGATTCCCTCGATTCGGCCGGCCCGCGACGCCCCGCACCGAGGGGTCCGGTGGCTCGCGGTAGGTTGCGAAGTGGATCAGCACAGCTTGCCAAGCGAACTGTCAAGGGCTATTTTTTGAACATGTCTGGACAGGTCCCTCGACTGAAGCACGAACGTATCGTCGACGCGCTGGCCAGCGACATCCGTGGCGGCCGGCTGCCGCGCGGTGCCCAACTGCCCGGCGAACACGCCCTCGCCGCGACCTTCGACGTCAGTCGCAACACCGTGCGCCAGGCACTCACCGAACTCGGCAACCGGGGACTGATCGCCACCCAATCTGGTAAGGGCTCTTTTGTCACCTTCGACGGTCGCACTTTAGACGACCGGCTGGGGTGGACGAAAGCGCTGGCCAGTCATGGCGTCGACACCACGGCCAAGCTGGTCCGGCTCGAACTGGTCACCGAACCCGAACTGGCCGAACGGCTCGAACTGGACTCGGCCGAGTTCGTCGCCGTCGACCGGGTTCGGTCCATTGTGGATGGCGCGCCGATCTCCTTCGAGCGCAGCAGGATCCCGGCCATCGGCATCCTGCGCGACCTGCCGAGGCGCGGGCTCAACGGCTCGCTCTACGCTCCGCTGCGCAGCGTCGGCCTCATTCCGGAGCAGGGCGATGAATGGGTGGAACTGGTTCGGCTGACCGAGCAGGAGGCGGGACTGCTGGACCGCAGGCCGGGCGAGCGGTTCCTGCGCACCCGCCGCTACAGCAGGACCGCGACCGGTGGGTTCGTCGAGCACGTCGAGAGCCTGCTGGACCCGGACCGCTTCCGGCTGCACATCCGCTTCGGCGGCGACCCGCTGTGACCAGCGGCGAGCAACTGGCCGACCGCGCGCTGGCCACGTTGACCGGACTCGCCATCGGTGACGCGCTCGGCATGCCGACGCAGTCGCTGCCGAGGTCGGTGATCAAGGATCGTTACGGCCTGCTGACCGGCTTCCTGCCCGGCCCGGCCGATCAGCCGATCGCGCCGAACATGCCGGCCGGCTCGGTCACCGACGACACCGAACAGGCCGTGCTCCTCGGCAGGCTGCTGGTGGCCGGCGACGGCAAGATCGACCCGCACCAACTGGCCGAGAAGTTGCTCGCCTGGGAGCAGGACATGCGCGGGCGCGGTTCGCTCGACCTGCTCGGTCCGTCCACAAAGGCCGCGGTGGCCGCGGTCGCAGCGGGAAGGCCGATCGAGGAGGCCGGCCGGCACGGCACCACCAACGGCGCGGCCATGCGGATCGCGCCGGTCGGGATCGCCTGCCCGGCAACGGATATCGCGGTACTGGTGGAGCAGGTCGTCGCGGCGAGCTGGGTCACCCACAACACCGGGGTGGCCCTTGCCGGCGCGGCGGCGGTGGCCGGCGCGGTCAGTGCCGGCCTCGCCGGAGCCGATCTCGCGACCGCCACGGACATCGCGGTGCGCGCGGCGGAACTGGCCGGCGGCCGGGGTCACTGGGTCGCGGCAGGCGATGTCGCCGCGCGGATCATGCTGGCTCAGCAACTGGTCGCCGGCCGTGACCCGGCCGACGCCGCCGAGCGGATCTACCGGTTGGTCGGCACGAGCGTGGCCACCCAGGAGTCGGTGCCGGCGGCTTTCGCGGTACTCGCGATGTACCCGGACGATCCGTGGCAGGCCTGCCTCGTCGCCGCCTCGCTCGGCGGGGACTGCGACACGATCGCGGCCATCGTCGGCGCGATCGCGGGCGCCTGCCACGGCAGCGCCGGTTTCCCGGTGTCCGCGGCCACCACCATCGCCGAGGTCAACCGTCTGCCGTTGGCCCGACTCGCCGCCGACCTGCTGGCCCTGCGGCAACGCGGCTGACCGCGCGGAAAGGACTCCTCATCGTGGTCGCCACCGGGCCGAGTGTTCGACTGGTGCATGTCGGCAGTGTGCTGATCGATATCGTGATGTACGTGCCGCACCTGCCGGAGCGTGGCGGCGACGTGATCGCCACCGGCAGCCAGCTGGTGGCCGGCGGCGGGCTGAACGTGATGGTCAGCGCGGCCCGGCAGGGCCTGCCGACCGCCTACGGCGGCCTGCACGGCACCGGGCCCTTCGGCGATCTGACGCGCGCCGCGTTGCGCGCGGGCGGCATCGAGATCCTGCAGCCGCGCTACCACGATGAGGACACCGGCTACGACGTCGCGCTGGTCGAGGACTCCGCGGAGCGGACCTTCGCCACCCATGTCGGCGCCGAGGGCCGGTTGAGCAGCGCCGACCTGGCCCGGCTCGTGGTGCGCGGGACGGATTTCGTGTACGTGTCCGGCTACGGGCTGGTGCACGCGGCGAACGGGCCCGCACTGGCCGGCTGGCTGCGCGGCCTCGACCCGACGGTCACGGTGATCCTCGATCCCGGCCCGCTGGTCGCGGAGATTCCCCGGCGGATCCTCGACCCGGTCCTCGACCGGACCGACTGGTGCAGTTGCAACCAGCGCGAGGCGCGGGCGCTGACCGGGACCGGCGATCCGTTCGCGGCGGTTCGCTCGATCGCGCGGCTGACCAGGGCCGGCGCGCTGGTGCGGATCGGCAGGGACGGCTGTGTGCTGGCCGGGCCCAACCAGGCGCCGGAGGAGATCGGCGGCTTTCGGGTGGACGCGGTGGACAGCAACGGGGCCGGCGATGCGCATGCCGGCGCGTTCCTGGCCGGCCTCGCCGCCGGGCTCACCCCCGGCGCGGCGGCGCTGCGGGCCAATGCGGCCGCCGCGATCGCGGTGACCCGGCGCGGCCCGACCTCGGCGCCGGACCGTTGCGAGGTGGACGCCTTCCTCGCCGGGCACACCACGACCCGGCTATGACACCGGCTTCGCCAGCGTGAACTCGACCCCGGTCAGCTCCTCGGACATCGTCCACAACCGTTGCGCGGCAGCCTGATCGAGCACCTGCGGTTTGGGCGCCAGCAGCTTCGGCCTGCCCCGGAGGCCGAGCCTAGGGCCGAGGAACCGACCGCCGGTCAGCTCCGGGTCCAGGGTGGCGCGCACCTGCGACCAGGCGGCCTTCGCCTTGCTCTGGGCCAGCGGCACCATCATCAGCTGCATGAACAGCCCGCCGGCGAGGGGCCCGGTGACTCCCGGCCTGCGCGGAGAAAGCACGTCGAGTCCGCCGCCGGGGTGGGCGGCGATGCTGCTGACCGGACTGCCGGCCGCGCGCAGTCGCCGGTCGAGTTCCAGGGCGAAGAGCATCAGCGCGATCTTCGACCGGCCGTAGGCGCGGAAGGTCTTGTAGTCCCGCTCGCTCTGCGCGTCGTCGAGGTCGAGGCTGGTCATCTGGTAGCTGAGGCTGCTGACGAACACCAGCCTGCTGCCCGGTGTCCTGGCCAGTGCCGGATAGGACCGCGCGGCGAGCGCGAAGTTGGCGAGATGGTTCGTGCCGAAGTGCAGTTCGAACCCGTCGGCGGTCGAGGATCGTTGCTTGTCGCCGTACACCGCCGCGTTGGCGATCACCGCGTCCACCCGGTCGAGGGCATTGATTCGCTCGGCGGCCGAGCGCACCGAGGACAGCTCGGCCAGGTCGACCGCGATCGAGCCGAGATCCGCGCCGGGTACCTGCCGGCGGATCGCGGTCAGCGCCGCGTCGATCTTGGTCTGGTTGCGGCCGGCCAGGATGACCTTCGCGCCGGTCGAGGCGAGTTGTTCGGCGGTGTAGTAGCCGATGCCGGCATTGCCACCGGTGATCACGAACACCTTGCCCGGTGCGGCCGGAAGGCAACGCGGGTCCCAGCTCATCTCGACCCCTCATCCGAATTGCTGTCCAGTGTCCCATCTAAGCACTGGCGTTCATCGACCCGGCCGCGCCACCGCTCGCCCGGCCACGGGCCGAGGTGCGCTGATCAACCAGCGGCCGTCGACATCCCCATGCGAGCATGTGCTGGTGAGTGCGCCGGAGAGTCCGATCGTGTTGCCGCGCCCGATTGGTTTCGTTCTCGGTGGCGGCGGCAGCCTCGGCGCCATCCAGGTCGGCATGCTGCGCGCGCTCGCCGAACATGACCTCGCCCCGGATCTGGTGGTCGGCACCTCGGTCGGTTCGGTCAACGGCGCCCTGCTCGCGCTCGATCCTGCACGCGCCGCCATCCGGCTGGCCACGCTGTGGTCGGTGATGACCCGCTCGCGGGTGTTCCCCGGCGGCCTGTTCACCCAGTTGCGGACGCTGCGCAGGGAACGGACCTACCTGTTCGGCAATGCCGGGCTGGCCGAGGTGCTCACCGCGGGTCTCGACGGGGCAACGGATTTCGCCGAGCTGGCGCTGCCCTTCGGCGCGGTCGCGGTGGACGCGCTGACCGGGGAACCGGTGCTGATGCGCGAGGGTGAGCTGACGTCGGCGATCCTGGCCAGCGCCGCGATTCCGGGCATCTACCCAGCGGTGCACCGGGCCGGGAAGGTCCTCTACGACGGCGGCGTGCTGGCCAATGTGCCGATCCGCCAGGCGCTGGCCATGGGGGCGGCGTCGCTGGTGGTGCTGGACTGCGCGTTCCCCGGCCACCTGCCGTCGGTGCCGAGCACGCTGGCGGAGACGCTGCTGTTCTGGGCCACCCTCGGCATGCGCAACCAGGCCGTGCTGGAGGCCTCCGTCGCCGCGACCGATGTGCCGATCCTGTATCTGCCGGGACCGCCGGTGCAGGCGGTGCGGCCGTTGGACTTCGGCCACACGGCCGGCCTGATCGAGGACTCCTACCAGGCGTCCAGCACCTTCCTCGACCAGGTGCGGATCGGCGGCACCGGTCTCTACGGCAGTCCGGCGGGCCAACCACCCTCGGTGAGCTGATCGCCGACGCGGGTCAGTTGGTCAGCTGGGGACTCATCCTGGCCGGGGTGGGGATCGGCACTCCCCCGGTGTGCATCAGCTCCAGCACCTTGTTGGTGATCCGGTTGATGTCGCCGGTGCCGCCGCTGGCCACCCAGCTGCGCACCCCGATGTCGATGATGTCCATGGTGCACGCGGCGCTGAGATGCGCGGCAAGAGCGACACTTTCGGCGTCCTGGTCGCCGGACCGGCGGGCGATCTCCGCGCTGAGGTCCAGGCGCCAGCGCATCGACAGGTCGGCGAGCTTGGCATGTACCGAGGGGGCTTCGGCGGCCATCTGGTAGACGGCCAGTACCCGCTCGGCGTCCTCGGAGATGATCCGCAGCACGGTTTCGATCACGGTGTAGAGCGCGCGGGGCAGCGGGAGTTCCATCGGCTGCTCGCGCATTTCCGCGACCGCGCCGCGCAGGCTGGTCTCGACGAAGTCGACGATCAGTGACTCCTTCGTCGGGTAGTACCGGTAGAGCGTTCTCGTCCCGACCTCCGCGGCGGTGGCGATCTGTTCGATCGTGGTCGCCTCGAAACCCTGCGACCGGAACAGCGTGAACGCGTGGTCGGCGATCTGCCGCCGGGTGCGTCCCATCTTGATCTCGCGAAGGCCCACGGACTTGCCTCGTTCCACCTCGTACTCGAACACCGATGTGGTGTCATCTGACAGTGAGTGTGAGTTGGCAGTGTGCCGGGTAGTCGGCACCACGTCCAGTCTGCGACTCAGGGTGATCAGTGGCACGCGCCTTGCAAGCACCGGCGGTCTGGTATTAGATGACACTGACTGCCATAATTTCTTCTTAAATACCGGTTCGGCGATCCAGCGCCGAACCGGATGAAGGGATGTCGACCTTGACCAACAGCGCGAACGCTCCGGCGACCGACGTGTTTCCCAACACCAGACCGGCCGGCTGCCCGTTCGACCCGGACCCCAAGTACGCGGAGTTCCATGCCAAGGAGTCGCTGACCAAGGTCTCCACCCCGGCCGGCATGGACGCCTACGTGGTCACCGACTACGAGGAGATGCGCACCGTTCTCGGCGACGCCCGGGTCAGCTCCCGTGCCGCGTCCTCCATGCATGCCCAGCCCGACTACGACCCCACCGGACCGGTGAACACCGGCCAGGTCCTGCAACTCGACGGCGCGGCGCACACCCGGCTGCGGCGGATGCTGATCCCGGAGTTCACGGTCAAGCGGATGCAGGCGCTCGGCCCGTTCATCGAGCGGATCATCACAGAGCACATCGACGCGATGCTGGCCAAGGGTGGCCCCGTCGACCTGCAGCACGATTTCGCGCTGCCCATCCCGTCGCTGGTGATCTGCGAGATGCTCGGCGTGCCCTACGCCGACCGCGCCCAGTTCCAGGCCCAGAGCGCGGCGCTGCTCAAGACCGACCTGCCACCGCTGGAGTACCGGGCAGCCGCCGACGAGTTCTTCCAGTACATGGGCGGGTTGGTCGCACGCAAGCAGGCCGAGCACTCCGACGATCTGATCGGCAGGCTGGTGCGGCGGGCCGAGGACAGCGGACAGCCGCTGACCCTTCAGGAACTGACCATGCTCAGCCTGACGCTGCTGATCGCCGGCCACGAGACCACCGCGAACATGATCGGCCTCAGCGCCCTCGCACTGCTGCGCAACCCAGAACAGCTCGACGCGCTGCGCGCCGATCCCTCGCTCGCCGAGTCCTCGGTCGAGGAAATGCTGCGCTACCTGACGATCGTGCATTTCGGTCTGGCGCGCTATGCCACCGAGGACATCCCGCTCGGCGAGGAGACGATCAAGGCGGGCGAATGGCTGATCGCCGCGATCGGCGCCGGCAACCGCGACGAGTCGGTGTTCCCGAATGCCGACGAGATCGATCTGCGCCGCGAGGCCGCGACACACCTCGCCTTCGGCTTCGGCGCGCACCAGTGCCTCGGCCAGCAGTTGGCGCGGGTGGAGCTGCGGGAGGTGTTCAGCAGGCTGTTCCAACGGATTCCGACGATGCGCCTTGCCGTGCCCTTCGAGGAGATCGTCTTCAAGGACAGTGCGCTGGTATACGGGGTCAAGGCGCTGCCGGTCACCTGGGACGCCTGAACGGCAACCGCCGAGGGGGAACACCGAAACTCGAACAGGGGAGGTTTCATCATGCGCATCGAACTGGACGAGGAGACCTGTATCGGTGCCGGCCAGTGTGTGCTGGCCGCGCCGGAGGTCTTCGATCAGCGCGACGAGGACGGCATCGTGATGCTGCTCGTCGAATCGCCGGGCGAGGACCAGCGGGCGGCCGTGACGGACGCCGCGGTGCGCTGCCCGGCGCTGGCCATCCAGATCGAGGAGTGACCGGGCCTCTCGTCGTCCGGCAGGCCGGCAGGCCGACCGCCGAGCCCGTTGCACCGCCGCACCGGCCGTCGTCGGTGCTGCGGTGTTCGTCTTCGCCCTGGCGCGACCGAGAAGTCGGTCAGTGGTAGATGCGGACCCAGTCGACGTGCACCTGCACATCGTCAGGGGTGCTGGAATTCGGCGGCACGATCCAGCCCGGCGCGCCGTAGGGGCCCGGCTCCTGCTGGATGACGATGTGCATCGGCGTCTTCGGGATCGTCGGATGCACCGCGCTGTAGCGGGTGTCGTAGACCGTGGTGCCGTCGATGGAGATCTTCACGAAGGTCGGCTCCCAGTCCACCGCGTACACATGCCATTGGGTGAAGTCCCCGCGCAACGTCCCGCTTTCCCGGTACCCCGGCGCGGTCGTTCCCCAGTGGACCGAGGCCAAGGCGGTGTCGCGGCTGGGCTGCACGCTTTCCACCAGGTCGATCTCGCCGTCGGCCGGCCAGTCGTTGGACTGCGGCCAGAGCAGGATCGCCGGACCGTAGCCGGCGCCGGCATCGAACCGCGCCCGCACCATCCACACCCCGTAGGTCTGGTTTCCCGCGCCGAGCGACCAGGCCAACGCACCGGAATAGTTCGCGGCACCGGTCGGGTCCTTGCCATGGCTGTGAACGCACAGTTCGCCGTTGGCGACGGTCAGTTCCTTCGGATTCCAGTGCGAGACGCCGTTGGAGGAATTCTCGTCGTAGGGCACCCAATCGGCCGAATTCACCGTGCTGCCGGTGAAATCGTCCTCGGCGATGAGCTGCCGCCCGGCCACGGTCGCCGCGGTGGCTCGGCCGGTCGGGACGGCGACGGCGGTCAGAGCGAGGGCACTGATCAGCACGGCCACCCTGGTCAGGCAGGTGGTCATGGCTGTCCGGCCGGCCATGTCGTTCCTCCGCTCGTCCGCGCACCGTATCGGAAAGTAACGGTATCGCTGCGCTCCGGAGTTTGCAGAGGATCAGCCGGTGATCGGCGGCGGGCTCGCAGGTGAACCGCCTATCTTGACCTTTTCACACGCTCCCGACAGCAGCCGTCAAGATCAGATCACGGGACGGACACTCACCGACCTGCTCCGGCGACCGAGGAGCAGAATCGGCGGAGCTACCGGCACAGGGGGCGGTGAGAAAAATCCGTACGTGGTTGGGTATCGCGTTGCGCGGGATCTGGGGGCGGCGCGGTGTCACCGCGACCATTCTCGCGGTCGCGGTGGTGGCTACGGCGGCGGCGACGGTCGGTCCGTTGTACCTGAATGCCGCCGGCACCTCGATACTGCAGGACACACTGGACAGTTCGCCGCCAACCGGCCGGGGTGTCGATATCGCGTTGCAGGCCATTCCGAATGCCAACCTGCTCGACCAGGTGACGACGAACGTGCGGCAGGTGCTGGCCGCCTCACCGGTGGCCGGAGACTTCGGTCCACCGATCACGGCACTGGAGTTCCCCGGCCACCTCGGTGACAATGCGGGCACCACCACCGAACTCGTCTGGCGAGCGGGCGCCTGTGGACAGCTGCGGCTGGTCTCGGGCCGCTGCGCCCGGTCCAGCGGCGAGGTGGTGGTCAGTACCGGACTGGCCAAGAGCGCGGGGCTGCGCATCGGCCAGCGGTTCACCGACGGCCTCACCAACGCGGCGGGAACACCGTTGCCGTTGACCGTGACCGGCGTGTACGCCGAACTCGACTCCTCGGCCCAGTACTGGTTCTCCCGCCCGTACTTCGAAACCCCGCCCGGCGCCAACCAGGAACTGCCGGCGTACACGGACGCGCTGTTCACCGCGCAGGCCACCTTCGCGAAGGCCGCGCCGTACACCCCCGGCAGCAATGTCGTCGACCTGCCGCTGGACCCGACGAAGGTCACCTTCGGCGACATCGCCGCGCTCAACACCCTGAACGCCAACCTGGCCGCCCAGGTCAGCTCGGTCCAGACGGTGAGCACCATCGGCGCGGTGCTCACCACCGCGCAGGCCAGCCAGCAGGCGTTGACCGTGCCGGTCTTCCTGGTGACCGCGCAACTGCTGGTGCTGTGCTGGTTGCTGCTGTTCCTGTTGGTGACCGATGCCGCCGAGGCGCGCGGCAGCGAGGTGGCGCTTGCCAAGCTGCGTGGCCTCACCCGACGCCAGACTGTCCTTTTCGGACTGTCCGAACAGGTCGTCCTGCTGGTCGTCGCACTCCCGGTCGGCACGCTGGTCGGCTGGCTGGCGACCAAGCTGCTGGCCGTAGCGGTGCTGCGGTCGGGCACCCCGGTTCCGCTGGTCGGCCTCGGTTGGGCCGCCGCGGGGGTCGCCGTGCTCGGCGGCGCGGTGGCCGCACTCGGTGCGGCGCGGCGCACGCTCTCCCGCCCGGTGCTCGCGCAGTGGAGCCACACCACGGCCGGCCCCGCGCGGCGCGGTTGGGTGGTGGACGCGGTGATCGCCACCCTCGCGGTGGCCGGGATCGTCGAACTGTTCGTCTCAGGGATCCTCGGCAGCGCGAGCCACAATCCGGTGGCACTGCTGGCGCCCGGCCTCATCGCGCTGACCGTCGCGCTGTTGTCCGCGCGGGCCCTGCCGATTCTCTGCCGCGCCACGTTCGGCCGCACCGGGCGACGGGGCGGGCTCGGTGCGTTCCTCGCCGTCCGCCAGGTCGCTCGCCGGCCGGGTGGCGCCCGCACGACCATCGCGCTGACCACGGCCTTCGGCCTGGTGACCTTCACCGTCGCGGCCTGGTCGGTGGTCGGGGCGAACCTGCACGACGTGGCATGGACCGAGGTGGGCGCTGCGCAGGTGCTGACCGTGAGCCCGCCACCGACAACCGATCTGGCCACCGTCGTCGACCGGCTGGACCCCGCAGGCCACGACGCGGTCGCGGTGGACCGGTTCGCCTCGACGGACCCGGCCAACGACGAGGTGCGCAATCTGATCGCGGTGCAACCGAGTCGCTTCGCGCAGGTCGCGTACTGGCGGGACGACTTCACCGGCAGCTCGCTCGCCGCACTGACCGCGAAGCTCGACCCACCGGCGCCGCCACCGATCAACCTGCTCGGCGACCAGCTCAGCGTGACCCTCGACGCGACCATCACCGGCGGTGCGAGTGGCGCCGAGGTCTACGCGGTCGTCCAGGGGTACCAGGCGACCGCATCGAGCCCGGTGGATCTCGGACCGCTCCAGGTGACCGGGGCGGGGACGTTCAGCGGGACGTTGACCGGGACACTGCCCAACTGCGGCCAGTACGCCTGCCGGCTGCGCCAGATCTACCTCGCGCCGCAGGCGACCGATTCCGGCAACGGTGTCGCGCCGTTCACCGGCTCGGTGACCTTGCGCGGCCTGGCCCTGCACGATGGGCGGGGCTGGCATCCGGTCGACGCCGGTTTCGGCGACAGGGGCCGGTGGATCTCGGCCGCCAGCGACACGATCGTGACGGGCGACGGCAGCCTGACCGACACGTTCACCGGGTCGCTCGGCAATGTGGCACTCAACGTGGTGGATCTGCCGGCCGCGCTGCCGGCGATCATGACCGGCTCGGTGCTCGGCAACAGCGCCGACGCACCGGTACAGACCTACGGTCTCGACGACGACGTGTCGCTGGCCGTCCGGCCGGTGGCGATCGCCGCCGCGCTGCCCGGCGCCGGGACCGACGGGTTGATCGTGGACCTGACCTACGCGCAGCGCTCCGGCAACGGGATCGCCGGGGACATCGGCCAACAGGTCTGGCTGTCCCCCACCGCCCCTACCGACTTCGCGGCACGACTGCGGGCCGCCGGGGTGACCATCCTGTCCACCCAACAGGCCTCGACGACCGCCGACACCTATCACCGGCAGGGGCCCGCGCTGGCCCTTGTGCTGTTCCTCGCCGACGCGGCGGCTGCCGCGCTGTTGGCGGCGGGCGGCGCGGTACTGGGCATGCACCTCGCGGGCCGGCGGCGCGGTTACGAACTCGCCGCGCTGGTCGCCACCGGGGCGAGCAAGCGGTCGCTGGGCGGTGGGCTGCTGATCGAGCAGGGCATCACGCTCGGTTTCGGCGCGCTGCTGGGCATCGGCGCGGGGCTGCTGGCCACCGTCCTCGCCGTGCCGTCCATTCCGGAGTTCGTGAACCTGCCGCTCAACGGTGGCGCGCCGCTGCACTACACCCCGTCGGCCGGTGCTCTCGGCTCGCTGGTGGGGATCGCGGTCGGGTTGCTCGTCATCGCGGCGCTGGGCAGCGTGTGGACGCTGGTCTCCTCGATCCGGCCGGACCAGCTGCGGGAGGCGGCGCCATGACCGCGACGGCGGTGGCGGCGGTGCGCTGCGAGGACCTTGTGCACATCTACCGCACCGATGCCACCGAGGTCCTCGCGCTGCGCCAGGTCGATCTCGTTGTCCGGCAGGGCGAGACGGTGACGCTGCTCGGTCCGTCCGGTTCCGGCAAGTCGACGTTGTTGTGGCTGCTCGGCGGCCTGTTGCGGCCGACGGCGGGCATGGTGAGCGTGTTCGGCAGGCGACTGACCGACCTGACCCCGCGCGAGGTGACTGAACTGCGCGCCACCGAGGTCGGCACGGTGCTGCAGAACCCTGGCAGCAATGTGCTGCCGCATGCCAACGCGCTGCAGAACGTGCTGTTCGCGCAGCGCACCAACCGGGCCTCCGCTGCGGCGAAGCGGCGCCGGTCGCTCGGGCTGCTCGACGCGGTCGGCTTTGCCGCACTGGCCGGGCGGGCGGCCGGGGCGCTGTCCGGTGGTGAGCAGCAACGGCTCGCGGTCGCGGTGGCGCTGGCCAACGCCCCTCGGCTACTGCTGGCCGACGAGCCGACCAGCCAGCTCGACCGGACCTCGGCCGGTGCGGTGCTCGATCTGCTGCGGGCGGCCAATACCGAACTCGGCACCACCATCGTCGTGGTCAGCCACGATCCGGACGTCGGCACCGCACTCGGTAGGACGGTGACGATCAGGGACGGCCGCGTCGGCTCGGAAGGACGGGCCGGCGAGCAGTACGTGGTGGTCGGCAAGGACGGCGCCCTGACCCTCCCGCCCGAGGCGCTGCGCGTGCTGCCGAGCGGTTCGCTGGCCAGAGTGGTGATCGGGGAGAACTCGGTGGAACTGCGCGGTATCGCCGAGCCAGCAGCCGATCCAGAGGCCGAGTCAGCGGCCGATCCCGGTATCGAGCAGGGTGTCGACCAGCCGACCGAGGGGGCGTCGTGACGACGCGGAGCGCGACCCTGCCGCTGCTGCACGGGCGCGGCATCGGCTACCGGCGCGGCACGACGACCATTCTGTCCGATGTGGACATCGAGGCCCGGCCGGGTGAGCGGATCGCGGTCCTCGGCCCGTCCGGTTCGGGGAAGACGACCCTGTTGGCCGCGCTGGCCGGGCTGATCCGGCCGACCAGCGGCGAGGTGCTGTTCGACGGCAGGCCACTGCCCGCCGACGAGCCGGCCACCCAGCACGGGCTTGCCGTGGTGCTACAGGGGTTCGGGCTGGTCTCGCTGCTCACCGCGGCGGAGAACGTCGCGGTCGCGCTGCGTTGCGCCGGCAGCCCGCCGGAACACGCGAACGAGCTGGCCGCGACGGAACTGGCCGCACTCGGCCTGACCAGCTTCGCCGATACGATCACCGATCGGCTCTCCGGTGGGCAGCAGCAGCGAGTCGCCGTGGCGCGGGCGCTCGCGCTGCGGCCCCGCGTCCTGCTCGCCGACGAACCGACCGCCGCGCAGGACCCGGAGAACCGGTCGCTGGTGATGGACCGCATCCTGGCGACGGCGGAAACGGGCACCGCGGTACTGGTGGCCACCCACGATCCGGAGTTCGCCCGGCGCTGTGACCGGTCGGTCGTGTTGACCGGCACCGCGACGGCCGGGCCTGCGGGTGGGTCGCGGCACGGCACCGGCCTTGCCGGCGTCTTCGACCTCGATCAGACGGCCGGGAAACCGGGGAGGAAAAGACGCCGCCGCTGATGTCGAGACCGCGTTGCCGGCTCCGACCGTGTGGTGTAAGCAGCCAACGGGGCCGCTGAGGAGGAGCAACCGCGATGAAGTACCTGCTGATGATCCACACGAAACCCGGCAGTTGGGCTGCCTACAGCTCCGAGGAGGTCGAGAAGGGCATCGCCGCCCAGAACGCGTTCAACAACGAGTTGTTCGCCACCGGTGAACTCGTCGGCGCCTACGGCCTCGGCGAGGCCGACGCCGCCAAGGTGGTCCGGGTGCGGGCCGGCGAGCCGACCGTGACCGACGGACCGTATCTGGAGGCCAAGGAGTACCTGGCCAGCTATTGCCTCGTGGACGTCGCCAATGAGGCGCGGGCGCTGGAACTCGCCGCCAAGATGCCCTACGCCGAGGTCGCCGGGGTCGAGGTCTGGCCGATCGCGCACGAGGCCACCCCACCACAACGCGGCTGACCATTCCCTTGGCCTGAACGAGGCGCGAAATCGGTCGAGGTTGTCGGCGCACCCACTCGCCGACAACCTCGACTGCGGCCCCCGCGTCCCCGCGACCTACTCGATACCCGTAGCCAGGTCGACCCAAACATCGTCGACATAACGGTCCTTGGCGACGAGTCCGGACAACCCGGTCGATGCTCGCTCACCTTCGCGAGGCCCGCCAGTGAGCCCCACGAACGACGTCGAGGACACGGTGCCAGCCCCCCGATCAAGAGGCAAGTCATCCGTTTCGGCGCTATCGTGGCGATTTCCCGACTTCGCCGGCCGGAAATCCTGACAATTCCTCCACTGAAACGGCAACTCGGCCTGTTGACTCTTGACAGTCAGCTTGGTCTAGTCCAATTGTGATCGCGGGCAGTTCGACACCCTTGGCGACCAACTGCCCAGCGGAGAAGACAACTCCGAGTTCTTCTCGCATCAAGTGTCATCCGCCCGGCAGGAGCATGTATGCGATTGTCCAGACCTCTCTTAGCGGTGGCGTCCGCGGTCATCACGACGGCCGCGACCGCCGGACTGGTGTTCAGCGGTGCCGCGGTCGCGAACGCGGCCGGCGCACCGCATCAGGGCGCCCCACTGCCCAGTCATCTGTTCGCCCCGTACTTCGAGTCCTACAACACCGGCGACAACCCGGCGACCTTCGCCGAGGAGTCCGGTTCGAAGTACCTGACCATGGCCTTCCTCCAGACCCCGACCCCCGGTTCGTGCACGGTGGACTGGAACGGCTCGCCGACGACGCCGATCTCGACGGCCGACTACGGCGCCGAGATCGCCACCATCAGGGCGCACGGCGGCGACGTCATCCCGTCCTTCGGTGGCTACGCGGCCGACCACGGCGGCACCGAGATCGCCGACAGCTGCACCGATGTCAACAAGATCGCGGCCGCCTACGAGAACGTCATCACCACCTACGGAGTCACCCGCCTCGACCTCGACACCGAGGACGCCTCGCTGACCAACCCAGCCGGGATCGACCGCCGCAACAAGGCGATCGCACTGGTCGAGAACTGGGCCGCCCGCACCCGGCGCACCGTGCAGTTCTCCTACACCCTGCCGACCTTCCCGACCGGTCTGACCGCCAACGGCCTTGCCGTACTGCAGAGCGCGGTGGCCGACCACGCGCGCATCGACGTCGTCAATGTCATGACCTTCGACTACTACGACGGCCTTCCGCACGAGATGGCCAACGACTCCGAGAGCGCGGGGACCGCGGTCGTCGGACAGCTGGCAAAGCTCTACCCGCACAAGAGCACCAAACAGCTCTACGCCATGCTCGGTCTCACCGAGATGGTCGGCATCGACGACTACGGCCCCAGCGAGACCTTCACCACCGAGGACGCGGTCTCGGTGGAGAAATGGGCCTCGGCCAAGGGCATCGCGCTGCTGTCGTTCTGGGCGATCGAGCGGGACAACGGCAGTTGCGTCGGCACCGTCGGCGCAGGGGTCTGCTCCGGCATCGCACAAAGTGACTGGTACTTCAGCCACACCTTCGAACCGTTCACCAGCGGCGAATGCCCGCCCTGGTTCGGGCTGAACGCGACGAAGCCCGCATAACCGGTTTTCTCCGGTAACCCTCGGTAGGGACGGTCGGTTCGACCGTCCCTACCGTTTTTGCTGTTCTCCGTGACTCCACCGGAAACAACACCACCGACCGCACTGGTCCTGCCGAATTCGGCCCCAGCGCGGCATTTCCGATCGCGTTCGACGCAACCTGCCGACCAGGGGTCGCGCACTTCGGAAGAACTCTTGACAATATCGTGGTCTAGTCCAATTCTGAGTACCTCCGCTTGGTCCCCGCAACCACTCCGGCTGTGGGTGCGAAGTGCCCCGCCCAACGTCGAGCAGGAGCGCTCATGCGATTGGCCAGACCCTTGTTAGCAGTGGCATCCGTGTTGACTACCGCGGTGACAACCGCCGGTCTGCTCATCGCGGGTGCCAGCGTCGCGCAGGCGGCGCCGACAGCCCTGCCCACCCACGTCTTCGCGCCCTATTTCGAGGCCTACAACGGCGACAGCCCGGCAACCCTTTCCAGCGAGTCCGGCGCGAAATACCTGACCATGGCGTTCATCCAGGCGCCGAGTGTCGGTTCCTGCACCGTCGACTGGGACGGTGACACCAGCCAGCCGATCGCCTCGTCGACCTATGGCAGCGACATCGCCGCGATCAGGGCGAACGGCGGCGACATCATTCCCTCCTTCGGCGGCTACGGCGCCGACCACGACGGTACCGAGATCGCCGACAGCTGCACCAATGTCAGCTCGATCGCGGCCGCCTACGAGAACGTCATCACCACCTACAACGTGACCCGGCTCGACCTCGACACCGAGGACAACTCGCTGACCAACTCGGCGGGCATCGACCGGCGCAACAAGGCCATCGCGATGGTGGAGAGCTGGGCGGCGGCCAACGGGCGCACCGTGCAGTTCTCCTACACCCTGCCCGCGACGCCGTCCGGCCTGTCCTCGCAGGACCTCAGTGTGCTGCAGAACGCGGTCAGCAACGGCGCGCGCATCGACATCGTCAACATGATGACCTTCGACTACTACGACGGTTCCACGCACGAGATGGCCAACGACACCGAGAGCGCGGCGGCCGACGAGGTCAACCAGTTGGCGAGCCTGTACCCGTCGAAGACGCAGGCGCAGCTGTGGGCGATGGTCGGCATCACCGAGATGGTCGGTATCGACGACTACGGCGCTGCGGAGACCTTCACCACCGCGGACGCCACCACGATCGAGAACTGGGCGACGGCCAAGGGCATCAGCCTGCTGTCGTTCTGGGCACTGCAACGGGACAACGGCGGCTGTGTCGGCACCTCGGGCTCGGACAGCTGCTCGGGTGTCGCGCAGAGCACCTGGTACTTCAGCAACACCTTCGAGCCGTTCACCAGTGGCGGCGGCACAACGCCGCCGCCGACCAACGACTTCTCGGTGTCGGTCTCGCCTGCCTCCGGCGCGGTCGACCCCGGTTCCTCGGCGTCGGCGACGGTGGGCACCTCGGTGACGGCGGGCTCCGCGCAGTCGGTGAGCCTGACCGCCTCCGGCGCGCCGGCCGGGGTGAGCGTCTCGCTGAGCCCGACCTCGGTGACCGCGGGCGGCAGTTCCACGCTGACCGTGAGCACAACGGCCTCGGCGACGCCGGGCAGCTACCCGATCACGATCACCGGCAGCGCGGCCTCGGGCAGCCACACCGCGACGTACACGCTGACCGTCAACGGTTCCACTCCGCCGCCGCCCAACGGGTTGAGCAACGGTGGTCTGGAGAGCGGCAGCCTGAGCCCGTGGACCTGCCAGACCGGCGGCGCGGTGGTCGGCAGCCCGGTGCACACCGGCAGCCACGCGCTCTCGGTTGCCGCGACCGACTCGCAGACCGGTGAGTGCGACCAGACGATCACGGTGTCGGCGAACGCCGCGCACACGCTGACCGCCTGGGTGCAGGGCAGCTACGCCTTCGTCGGGGTGTCCGGTGGCGCCTCGGCGAGCACCTGGACCTCGTCGAGCGGCTGGACCGAGCTGACCGTGCCGTTCACCACCGGCTCGTCCGGTCAGGTCACGGTGTTCGTGCACGGCTGGTACGGCGAGGGCACCGTCTACGCCGATGACTTCTCGGTGAGCTGACAACGAGAATCGGCAGGGCGGGACGGTCTTGGGGGATCGTCCCGCCCTGCCGGGCGTTCAGCGGGTCGCGGTCCGGTCGAACAGCGGCGCGTGGTGGAGTTCGGGCAGCACGTGCCGGGCGAACAGGTCGCACTCGGTGGCGTGCGGATAGCCGGAGAGGATGAACGCCTCAAGGCCGAGTTCCTGGTATGCCTTGATTTTCGCCAGCACCTGGTCGGGATCGCCGACGATCGCCGCGCCGGCGCCGGACCGCGCCCTGCCGATACCGGTCCAGAGGTTCTCCTCGACGAAACCGTCGTCAGCCGCGCTGTCGCGCAGTTCGCTCTGCCGCGCGTTGCCGGCCGAGGTGGTGTCCAGCGAACGGGCCCGCACCCGCTCCCCGGTCTCGGCGTCCAGTTTGGACAGTAGCCGACGGGCCGCGTCCACCGCCTTGCCCTCGGTCTCCCTGACGATCACGTGCACCCGGTAGCCGAAGCGCAGCTCCCGCTCGTGCTTGGCCGCCCTCGTCCGCATGTCCTCGAGGACCGCACGCACCCCGGCCAGCGTGTCCGGCCACATCAGGAACACGTCGGCGGCCTGCGCGGCGACCTCGCGGGCGGCGTCGGACAGCCCGCCGAAGTAGAACGGTGGCGCGCCACCGGGAGTGGGACAGATCCTCGGCGGGTCGAGGGTGACGTCGAGAAACTCGCCGTGGTACTCCACGCTCTCGCCGGCCAGCAGGCTGCGCAGCACGTGCATGATCTCCAGGGTTCGCGCGTAGCGCGGCGCGGAGGGCAGCGGCTGGCCGGGCAGGTCGGAGGAGATGATGTTGATGGTCAGCCTGCCGCCGCTGATCTGGTCGATGGTCGCCAGCTGCCGAGCCAGCTGCGGTGCCCACATCTCCCCCATCCGCACCGCGACCAGCAGTTGGATTCGGCGCGTCGCGGTCGCGATCGCCGCGGCGAACGCGGTCGAGTCGATGCCCATCGTATATCCGGAGGGCAGCAGCAGGTTGTCGAAACCGCCCTCCTCGGCACGCAGCGCGATCCCCCGGCAATGCGCCCAACTCGACTGCAACGCGGGATCGGTGACCCCGAGGAACTCGTAGTCGTCGTCGCAGAGCGCGGCGAACCAGGACACCTCACATCCAGCCATGTCACTCCCCTTTCCGGCCGGTCTCAGACCGCCTGAATCGTCTCGGCCGGCACCAGCTGCTGTTCGATCTGCTCAAGCGAGCGGCCCTTGGTCTCCGGCACGAACCGGATCGCGAAGCCGCAGGCGAGCACCCCGACGATAGCGAAGAGGTAGAACACCAGACCGGTGCCGATACCGAGCAGGACGGGGAAGAACAACCCGACGAACAGGTTGCCCGCCCAGTTGGCGAAGGTGGCCAGCGACATCGCGGTGCCGCGCACGTTGAGCGGGAAGATCTCGCCGAGCAGGATCCAGGCCATGCCGCCCCAGCTCAGCGAGAAGCTGATCTTGAAGAGGGCGAGGCAGGCGATGGCCAGCCAACCGACGGCGCCGCCGCCCTTGAGCCCGGCGACGGAGAACACCGTGCCCAGCGCGGCCATGGCCACCGCCATGCTGATCGCGCCGATGATCAGCGGCCTTCGCCTGCCGATCCGATCCACCAGCAACAGCATGATCACGGTGACCACGACGGTGAGCGCGCCGAGTCCGGCGTTGGCCAGCAGCGCGGCCGAGTTGGCGAAGCCGAGCGCCTTCAGGATGGTCGGCGCGTAGTAGATGATCGTGTTGATGCCGATGATCTGCTGGAGGAACGCGACCCCGACGCCGACCAGCAGTACTCTGCGCAGCCGCCGATCGCCGAGCAGCGCGCCGATACTGGGCCGGGTCGGGCCGTCGAGAACCGCGCGGACCTGTGCCAGTTCACCGTCCACTTCGGCCGGCGGCACGATTCTGGCCAGTACCGCCCTTGCCTCGCTCTCCCGGCCCTGCCGCATCAGCCAGCGCGGACTCTCCGGCTGGAAGTAGACCCCGATGATCAGCGCGACCGCGGGGACGACCGCAAGGCCGAAGGCGTAGCGCCACTGCCCCTGCCCGTCGAGGCCGAGGTTGATCAGATACGCGACCAGGATGCCGGTGGAGATCATCAGCTGGTTGAGCCCGGAGAGCGCGCCGCGCACCCTGGCCGGCGCGATCTCGGACAGGTAGATCGGCACGGTCATCGACAGCGCGCCGACGGCGAGGCCCATCACCAGCCGGCC
The DNA here is from genome assembly GCA_036268955.1 of Pseudonocardiaceae bacterium. Taxonomy (GTDB): domain Bacteria; phylum Actinomycetota; class Actinomycetes; order Mycobacteriales; family Pseudonocardiaceae; genus CAJCJE01. The sequence goes on along the minus strand of DATATE010000164.1, from coordinate 35,890 downwards.
GGCGACGATGACCGTGAGGCTGCCGGCCAATGCCGCGATCAGGCAGCCGACCCCGAACAGCGCGCCCGCGCCGACCACCAGCTTGCGCCTGCCGAGCCGATCGGCCAGCCGCGCCGACCCCAGCGCCCCGATCATGCAGCCGACCAGCAATGAGCTGGTGACGAAGCCCTGTTCAAGGGCGCTGAGCTGGAACTGCTTGGTGATCAGCAGCAGCGCGCCCGCGACGACACCGAGGTCGTAACCGAACAACAGGCCGCCCAACGCACCGAAAATGTAGGTCGGCGCACCTAATTTCGTATTGGCGCTCATTCGTCCTCCCCGTCGCAAAGCCGAGTGAATCGCACAACAGGTATACCGCTGAGCACGCTACGTGGGCGGCTTTTGGCGATGATCGGGTCCAGCGAACCAGCCCCGATCGGTCCACACTGGCCAGGTGGGCGTACCCGTGAACAACCGGCCGGAATCCGATCTCGGGCAACTCTTGACGGGCCAGCGGGCAGTGCCTATGGTCGCCCCGAAATGAACAGGTCTGGACAGGATCAAAAAGGGAGTGCCGATGCCGCGCCGACAGGACAGCCCTGACCTTGGCTCGGCCGGCCCCACGGCCGCGACCGGGAAGGCCGGTGCGCCGACTACTGCTCCGGCGACCGGTTCGGCCACGGTTGGTTCGGCCCCAGTTGGTTCGGCCACTGTGGACAGGCGGGCCCTGCAGATCGAGGAGAACGGTATCAACGTGATCAGCGACGCTGATCGCAAAGGTTCGCCGCGTCAGCTGTTCTGGCCCTGGTTCGGCGCGAACGTCTCCATTCTCGGCCTGAGCTACGGCTCCTTCGCGCTCGGCTTCGGCATCTCCTTCTGGCAGGCCACTGTCGCCGGCCTGATCGGGATCGTGGTCTCCTTCCTGCTCTGCGGTTTCATCGCGGTCGCGGGCAAGCGCGGCTCGGCGCCGACCATGGTGCTGAGCAGGGCGGCCTTCGGCGTTCGCGGCAACCGCCTGCCCTCACTGATCTCCTGGATCCTGACCGTCGGCTGGGAGACGGTGCTGACCGTGTTGGCCACCCTGGCCACCGCGACGGTGTTCGGCAGGCTCGGCTGGGGTGGCGGCGCGTCCACGAAGATCGTCGCGTTGATCGTGGTGGCCGCGCTGATCGTGGCGGGTGGGGTGATGGGCTTCGATCTCATCATGCGGATGCAGACGGTGATCACCATCGTGACCGCCGTGCTGACCATCGGCTACATCGCCTTCGTCGTGCACCGCATCGACTGGACCACGGTGTCGCACCTGCCGGCCGGTTCGACGCAGAACGTGATCGGCGCGCTGGTGTTCCTGATGACCGGTTTCGGTCTCGGCTGGGTCAACGCCGCCGCCGACTACTCCCGTTATCTGCCAAGGAAGACCGGTAGCGGCGGGGTGATCGGCTGGACCACGTTCGGGTCATCGCTGGCGCCGATCGTGCTGCTGGTCTTCGGGTTGCTGCTGGCCGGTTCGTCCAAGGACCTCAACACCGCGATCGCGGCCGACCCGATCGGCGCGCTGGCCACCGTGCTACCGACCTGGTACCTGGTCCCGTTCGTGATCGTCGCGGTGCTCGGGCTCGTCGGTGGCGCGGTGCTGGACATCTACTCCTCCGGTCTCGCCCTGCTGACCGTCGGCCTGCGCGCGCCCCGCTACGTCGCCGCGCTGATCGACGGCACGATCATGGTGATCGGCACGATCTACGTGGTCTTCCTCGCGGGCAACTTCCTCGGCCAGTTCGAGGGGTTCCTGACCACGCTCGGCGTGCCGATCGCGGCCTGGTGCGGCATCATGCTGGCCGATGTCGCGCTACGCCGCCGCGACTACGCCGAGGCCGACCTCTACCGGTCCACCGGCCGGTACGGCGACATCAGGGCGCTGCCGATCGCGGTGATACTGGTCGCGACCGTCATCGGCTGGGGCCTGGTGACCAACACCGCGGCCAGTTGGCTGGGGTGGCAGGGTTATCTGCTGCATCCGTTCGGGCTCGGCGGGAAGTCGGGTGCCTGGGCGTTCGCGAACCTCGGGGTGCTGGTCGCGCTGGTCGTCGCCTTCCTGGTGGTCCTGATCTTCGGCCGCGGCCGAATCCGGGCCCAGGAGGCAGCGCCGGCGACGGCCCCGGCGCTGGCGGCGGTGCGCGGATGAGCCAGCCCTGGTTGACCATCATCGACATGCAGCGGATGTTCGCCGAACCGGACAGCGAATGGTTCACCCCTCGGTTCGCGGAGATCATCGAGCCGATCACCAAGCTGCTGCCCGCATTCGGCGACCGGGTCGTGTTCACCCGGTTCGTCGCGCCCGAACTGCCGACCGGGGCCTGGCGCGCCTACTACGACCAGTGGCCCGCGCAACTGGTCGCCGCCGATCATCCGATGTACGAGATCGTGCCGGAGTTGGCGCCGGAGCCGGGTGCCGCGCTGCTGAGCGCGACCACGTTCAGCAAGTGGACGCCGGAGCTGGCGGGTCTTGTCGGTGCGGGCGGGCAGCTCGTGCTGGTCGGGGTCGCCACCGACTGCTGCGTGCTGTCCACCGCGGTCGCGGCGGCCGATGCCGGCGTATCGGTCCGGGTGGTCGCCGAGGCGTGTGCGGGGGCCAACGACGACAGCCACCACAAGGCGCTGGACATCCTCAGCGGCTACGCGCCGATGGTCGAGGTCGTCGAACTCGCCGACATCCTGGAGGTGCCCGTCTGAGGCATCACCGGGTCGAGGTGAGCACCTGGAACTTCAGTCCTGCCGCGACCAGCCTGCTGATCAGGGTGTCCCCCATCGCGGTCGCGGTGGTCAGCTGGCCCGCGGTTTTCGGCAGGTCGTCGAGTGCGAGGCAGAGCGCGGACTCGGCGAGCATCTTCGCGGACTCGTCGTAGCCGGGATCGCCCCCGGACACCTCGGTGACCACTCGCTCACCGCCGCCGCGACCGGCGAACCGGACCCGGAACCACGACCGGGCCCGCTTCGCCGCGTCGGGCCCCTCCCCCGGCTTGCCGCGCTCGATCAGCCAACGCCGGGCCGGCGGCACCTGGGCGAGCCCGGCCAGCGCGGCGGCACCGACCGCGAGCCCGACGGCCGAGGTCAGCCGGTCGACCGCGACATACTGCCGGTAGCGGAAGTCCGGGCCGTAGTCGTCCATGGCGGCGGCCGAACTCGCCACGATCTGCGGGTCCAGTGTCGGCAGCGGCAGCACCCAGGCGTTCAGCTCGGCATTGCGCCCCGGCCTGCCGAGTGGCTGGTGCACGCGGCGGCCGATGAGTTCCGGTTCGGCGCCGCGACGGTCGGCCAGCGCCCTGAAGTGCTGGCGGCCACGGGAGAGCGCGGTGAGCGCGGTCGCGAAGGTCCCGCCGGAGGGCATCCCGGACACACGCAGGTAGGCCTCGACGCTGATCGGCCCATCCGCCGGCAGCTGCCGCACGGTGAACAGGGTGCCGAGATCAAAGGGGATGGAGTCGAAGCCGCAGGCGTGCACCAGGCGGGCGCCGGAATGTTGCGCGCGATCGTGGTAGCGGACGTACATCCGGTTGACGAACTCCGGTTCGCCGCTGAGGTCCACGTAGTCGGCACCGGTTTCGGCGCACGCGGCGACCAGCGATTCGCCGTAGTTGAGATACGGGCCGACGGTGGTGATCACGACCTTGGTCGCGGCGGCGACCGCGCGCAGCGACTCCGGGTCGGTGCTGTCCGCATGCAGCAGCGCGAGGTCGGCCAGCGCCGGGTCGATCACGGCGAGCCAGTCGCGTACGGCGGCCAGTTTCGCCTTGTTGCGGCCGGCCAGTGCCCAGCGCAGGCCCTTGGGCGCGTTGCGGGCCAGGTATTCGGCGGTGAGCGCACCGGTGAACCCGGTGGCGCCGAACACCACGACGTCATGGTCGCCTTGCACGGACACGGCGGTTCCTCTCACGAATCCGGTGAACTGTCGGGGTTTCCCGGCCCGATCGGGCGGGTCGGATCGATGACGACGCCGGCCCCGCGCAGCATCGCGTCGGCGGCACCCCAGACCATGATGGCCAGGTAGTCGATCAGGGCCTGTTTGTCGATGGCCCGGTCGGTGTCCAGCCACCAGATGGTCGCGCCACCCAAGGCGCCGGCCAGCACCGCGCCACCAGGTTCCGCGGTGTCGGTGTCCAGATCGAGGATGCGCAGCAGGTGGGCGAGCAGCGCCGCGAGCGCGCCGGCGATGCGTCTGCCCTCGGCCAGCATCGGATCGGGGGTGCGGTTGCGGTCGATGAAACCGGAGGTCAGCAGGAACCGGAACGCGTCGGGGTAGTCGTCGACGAGGCCGAGGTAGGCATCGAGGCCCTCGCGGGTCAGGCGCTCGACCGGCAGGGTCGGGTCGAGAGCGGTGGCCAGCCGCTGCCGGAGGATGCCGGCGATCCGCTCCCCCACCGCGCAGAACAGCGCCGCCTTGTCCGCGAAGTGCCGATACAGCTTGGGTTTTGCCGCGCCGGCCTCGGCGGCGATGTCCGCCATGCTCGCTTCCGGCCCGTGTGCGGCCAGCGCGCGAAGGGCCGCGTCGACGAACTCGGCGCGCCGGTCGAGCCGATGCTGCTGCCAGCGCGCGGTCCGACCGTCCGGCCGGGCCGGGTGGTCACCGCCCGCCGCGTGTACCGGGTTGGCCGCCTTCATCAACTGAACGGTACCACCAGTACCCGATACTTTGGGTAACAGATATTTCATCGGCACGAGCCAGAATTCGACGGGCTCCCGATGTCGAGAACGCGGCGCCGGCTCCGTCCCAGGGACACAGCGGCCACGACGGGCCGCTGGCCGACCAAGAAAGCCACACCGAGAGGGAGAACAGTGCAACCGAACGAGATCACCGAGGTGCTGAACCGACCGATCAGCCGAGAACTGTTGGCGCGCGACCTGACCCGCCTCGGCTACGTCGCCAAGGACGGCACGCCCCGCACCGTGCCGATGGGGTTCACCTGGAACGGCGCGGAGATCGTCATGTGCACGTCGAAGAACGCTCCGAAGCTCCCGGCCCTGCGCGAGAACCCGACTGTTGCCCTGACGATCGACACCGAGGTGCACCCACCCAAGATCCTGCTCGTCCGCGGTCGGGCCGAACTGGACGTCGTGGACGGCATCCCGGACGAGTACCTCCAGGCGAGCGGCACCTACGAGATGACGCCCGAGCAACGGGTCGAGTGGGAGGCCGAGGTGCGTTCGCTCTACGACGGCATGGTCCGGATCGTGGTGACCCCGACCTGGGCGAAGCTGATCGACTTCGAGACGACGCTGCCGAGCGCGGTCGAGGAGCTGATCCGGCAGCGGGCGGAACGGCAGCATGTCTGAGCGCCGCCCGCGTCGCCGCCTCGGGGTGCGCAGGGTCCGTGAAGTCCGCCAAGATAGGTCGCGACGGGATGTCGAGAACCCGCCCGCGGCTTCGTCCCCGAAGTGAACACGGCCACGGCGGCCGTACCACACCAAGGAGAACGCGATGACCAAGTACCTGCTGCTCAAGCACTACCGGGGCGCGCCGGCATCGGTCAACGACGTGCCGATGGACCAGTGGGCGCCGGAGGAGATCTCGGCGCACGTGCAGTACATGCGGGACTTCGCCACCCGGCTGGAGGGCACCGGCGAGTTCGTCGACAGTCAGGCGCTCTCCCCGGAGGGCACGTTCGTCCGCTACGACGGCGAGGGGCGGCCGCCGGTCACCGACGGTCCGTTCGCGGAGACCAAGGACCTGATCGCCGGCTGGATGATCATCGACGTCGAGACCTACGAGCGGGCGCTGGAACTGGCCGGCGAGTTGTCAGCGGCTCCCGGCGCGGGTGGGAAGCCGATCCACGAATGGCTCGAACTGCGCCCGTTCCTTGGCGAGTCCCCGACCATCACGGAGTGAGGCTCGGTGGACGAAGCCCTGCTGCATACCCTCACCCCCACCGTGATCGGCATCCTCGTCCGTCGCGGAGCCGACTTCGCCTCGGCCGAGGATGCTGTGCAGGACGCCCTGATCGAGGCCATGCGCGGGCGGCCGGATGATCCGCCACGGGACCCCACGGGCTGGTTGGTCGCGGTGGCCTGGCGGAAGTTCCTCGACGCCGCCCGCGCCGACACCTCCCGGCGGCGGCGCGAGGTGCTCACCCTGGCCGAACCCGTGCCCGGCCAGGGTGCGGCGGTGGACGACACGCTCCAGCTGTACTTCCTGTGCGCGCACCCGTCCCTGACCCCCGCCTCGGCCGTCGCGCTCACGCTGCGCGCGGTCGGCGGCCTGACCACACGGCAGATCGCCAAGGCCTACCTCGTGCCGGAGGCGACCATGGCCCAGCGGATCAGCAGGGCCAAGCGAACCGTCTCGGGCGTCCGGTTCAACCAGACCGGTGACGTCGCCACGGTGCTGCGCGTGCTCTACCTGGTCTTCAACGAGGGCTACTCCGGCGACGTCGACCTCGCGGGCGAGGCGATCCGGCTCACTCGCCAACTGGCGGCCAGGATCAACCATGAGGAGGTCGCGGGCCTGCTCGCGCTCATGCTGCTCCACCATGCCCGGCGCCCGGCACGCACCGGCCCCGACGGCAGGCTGGTGCCTCTTGCCGAGCAGGACCGCGACCTGTGGAGCACCCGCCTGATCGCCGAGGGCGTCGACGTGCTCCAGGCCGCCCTCGCCCGTGACCGCCTTGGCCAGTTCCAGGCCCAGGCCGCCATCGCCGCGCTGCACGCCGACGCCAGGACGGTCGAGGAGACCGACTGGGTGCAGATCGTCGAGTGGTACGACGAACTGGTGCGCCTGACCGACAGCCCGGTGGCCCGCCTCAACCGGGCCGTCGCGGTCGGCGAGGCCGACGGCCCTCGGGCCGGCCTGTCCGCTCTGGCGGACCTGGACCCCGCCCTGCCCCGTCACGCCGCCGTCGCGGCCTACCTGCACGAACGTGCCGGTGACCCGGTCACCGCGGCGCGGCTCTACGCCGAGGCCGCCCGATCAGCGCCCAACCTTCCCGAACGCGACTACCTCACGACACAGGCCGCACGGCTCAACGCCGCGCTGCGCGGCTGAGCGGCGCTCGGTCGACCCGCACCACGGTCGCGTATTCGTCCACAACGGACGGTCGCTCGCCGGCGATCGCGGCGGGGCCGTGGTGTTCGAGTTCGGCGTAGCCGCCGTAGTGGCCGTCGTCCTCGAAGATCTGCAACACATCGCCCGGCTCGTCCGGATCGGCGCCCAGTGGGCCGTCGCAGTACCGCTGGTCGGCCTTGACCTGCACGGTTCTCGTGATGTCCATACCGGCGCGGGTGTAGCGCAGGGTGCCGGCGAACACGGTCGCGGGGAGGCCGATCTTGAACATCCTGCTACCGGTCGAGGCGAGCGTGAGCCTGCCATCGCACACCAGGAGCCGATCGGGGTCAACCGGTTCGAGGTAGTCGCGGTAGGACAGTGGGCCGGCCAGTTCGATGCCGATCGTGCCGCCCAGTGGAACCTGCACCACGCTCCAGGCGCTCACCGGCTGGCCGGCCGGCCCGTCGAGGATGCGCAGCGCGTTGCGACTGCGGTACTCCACCGCCTCGGCGGCGCAGTGCAGCAGGCTGATCCGCCGCCGCACCTCGATCCGGGTACGGGCGCCGGTGGCCCGGTCGCGTAACGAGACGAGGGTGCGGAATTCGGCCTTGCTGTCGGTGAACTCGGTGAGCCGCCAGCCGGCAGGGTCGATCTCGGCAGGTACGAGATGATCGGCAAGGCCGCCGGCAGCGTCACCGGCCCAGAACCAGTCGCGTTCCGGGCCGAACCACAGCCGGTCGCCGCCGACGTTCCAGTCCGGCGCCTCCCGCGCGGTCCAGAACGCCGGCCGCCCGCCCAGTTCCACCTGCGTGACCCGGCCGCGAGCCGGGTCGAGACACAGGCGACCGCCCGGCCAGGACCAGTCCAGCGGGGTCACTTCACCGCGCCGAGGGCGAGGCCTGCGACGAAATGCCGTTGGAAGCGCAGGAACACCGCGACCGTGGGAATGGCCGCGATCACCGAACCGGCCGCGATCACGTTCCAGCTGGACACGTACTGGCCCTGCAACCCGAGCAGCGCCGGGGTGACCGGCATCTTGGTGTCGGTGCGCAGCACGGTGATCGACCACAGCAGGTCGTTGAACACCCAGGTGAACGCGAGCGCGGACAGCGCGGCAAGCGCCGGCTTGGTCAGCGGCAGGATGATGCGCAGGAAGATCTGCCTCGGCGAGGCGCCGTCGATGACGGCGGCCTGCTGGATCTCGCCGGGGATGGCGCGCATGAAACCCTGTAGGACGAAGGTGTAGAAGCCGAGCCCGAATCCGGTCTGCACGGCGATCACCGCCGGCAGGGTGTCGTAGAAGCCGAGCAGCTCGGTCAGTTTGGACACCGGGACGAGCAGAATCTGCGGCGGCAGCAGGTTTCCGCCGAGCATCAGCAACAGAATGCTGCGCCGGAACGGGATCTGGTATCGGCTGAGCGCGAACGCGGCCATCGAGGCGAGCGCGAGGGTGATCAGCACGGTCGGGATGGTGACGATGAAACTGTTGATCATTGCCTGCTCTTCGCCGCCTGCCGTCCAGGCCTGTGCGAAGCCGCTGAGGCTGAAGGAGTGCGGTAGGCCGCCGATGCCGTTGGCGGCGATGTCGTCGAAGGTACGCACGCTGGTGACCAGTACCAGCAGGATCGGCAGCAGCCAGAGCACCGAGATGGTGCCCATCAGCGTGTGGTAGCCGACCGTCTTGGCCCGCCGCGCGCCACGCCCGCGGCGAGCAGGCCGGGTCGCCCTCGGTGCGGTCGCGGGAGCGGTCAGCGGTGGGAGGGTTCCGGTCGATGTCACGAGTCACTCTCCCGGAAGGCGCGGACGAGGTAGGTGATGATGACGCCGAGTGCCAGCACGAAGATCACCGTGGCCAGCGCGGACGCGTAGCCGAGGTGCAGGGTCTGGAACGCCTCGGAGTACATGTAGGTGCTCAGCAGTTCGGAGGAGTGGAACGGGCCACCTCTCGTCAGCGCCCAGACCACATCGAAGGAGCGCAGCGAGTCGATCACGATCACCGAGAGGACAACGGAGTTGACGCTGCGCAGGGAGGGCAGGGTGATGCTGGTGAAGCGCTGCAAGGCGCCCGCGCCGTCCATCTTGGCCGCCTCGTAGAGGACCGGGTCGATACCCTTGAGCCCGGCCAGGAACAGCACCATCACGTAGCCGATCTCCCGCCACAGCGCGGGAATGATGACCGCGTAGAGGGCGGTGTGCGGGTCGGCCAGCCAGGAGTGCTCCCAACTGCTCAGGCCGATCCCGCCGAGGATCTTGTTGAGCAGCCCGTCCGGTTCGTACATGCCCTGCCAGATCAGCGAGGTCGCGACGAGGGAGAACACCACCGGGGTGAACAGCGCGGAGCGATAGAACCCGACCCCGCGCCGTTCCCGCTGTAGCAGCATGGCCATGCCGAGGCCGCCGACCGTGGAGATCCCGCCGAACAGGACCAGCCAGATGACGGTGTCCAGCAGCGCCTTGCCGAACACCGGGTCGCTGAACATCTGCACGTAGTTGCCGAAGCCGATGTTGCGTGGTGCGGAGATGCCGTCCCAGTCGGTGAAGGACAGGTAGAAGCCCTGGATCGCCGGCCAGAACACCCAGAAGGCCTCCACCACCAGCGGCACCAGCACGAACGCCAGCAGCAGCGGGGAGATCCCCCGGCGACCGCGCCGCCGGGGGGCCCGGTTCGCCACCTGCGCGGGAGCGGTCAGCGTCGCCACCTCAGGACGACCAGACCTTCGTGGCCGCCGCCTGCCAGGTGTTCAGGATCGAGCCGACCTGCCCCGGTTGGTCGATGAACTGGGTGAGCGCGGCATCGGCGGTCGGCTGTAGCGCGTCGCTGGAGTCCCGGTTGAAGAACTGGGTCAGGTCGGCCGCCTTGGCCAGCATCGCCTTGCCCTTGGCCACCAGCGCGGTGCCCGCGTCCTTGGCCGCCGGGTTCGTCGGCAGGACGGTGCCGCCCGCGGTCTTGATGTACAGCTCCTGGGCGGGCGCGGTCGCCATGTAGGTCAGGAAGTCCCTGGTACCGGCCAGATGGCTGGAGTGCGAGCTGGCGAAGAAGCCGTCGGTCGGCCCCTCCTCGACGACCGGGACGCTCGGATCGATGATCGGGAACTGGAAGAAGTCGATGTCGTCGAGGGTGTCCTTGGGTACCGCGTCGGCGAAGAAGGTACCGATCAGCATCATCCCGGTGCGGCCCTGCAACAGCGAGGTGGTCGCGTCCTGGAACGGGATCGCCGTGGACTGCGGGTCGAAATAGGGCAGCACGGTGGACCACTGCTGGAACACCTTGTGCACCTGCGGGTCGGCGAAGCTGTGCTTGCCGGCGAGCAGATCCCGGTGATACGTGGCCCCATTGAGCCGGATGTCGAGGTAGTCGAACCAGCCGGAGGCCACCCACGGCGTGTCGCCGCCCGCGCCGAGACCGATCGGGGCGACGCCCTTGCCCTTGATCTGCTCGCACAGGCTGACGAACTCCGACCAGTTGGTCGGGACCTGCCGCACACCCCATTTGGCGAAGTTCGACTTCCGGTAGAACATCCCCCACCAGTAGTAGCTGGTCGGGACGAAGATCTGCCGACCGGCCGTTGTGCTGCTCAGCGACTTGAGCGCCGGGCTGTAGGTGGACATGGTCTTCCAGACGTCGCTGACGTCCAGCAGTAAGCCCTTGTCCGCATAGGACCGGGCAACCGAGCCCGCGTACCAGGTGTAGGTGTCCGGCGGGTTGGCCGAGGTCAGCAGGGTCGGCAGCTGGGTGCGGAAGGTCTCCGAGTCGATGGTGTTCAGCGAGCCCTGGGTGGCGCCCCGTTTGTTGAACGCGGCGACGAGGGCCTGCATCCCGGCCTTGCCGACCGGATCGGACAGGTTCGACTCGATGGTGACCGCGCCGCCGGTCTGCGCACCGCCACCGGACCCGGCCGATGTCACGCAGCCGCCGAGCAGGCTCGCCGCACCGAGCGCGCCGAGCCCGGTCAGAAACCCTCGGCGAGTGAGTCCTTCAGTGCCCATCAGCTGGTCTCCTTGTCTACCGCGACAGTGCGCCGATCGCGGCTAGGCGACCGGAAGGCGTGGGCGAATGCCACGAAGGTTGCAACGTTGCCAGGCCGCTGTCAAGATGTATTCATAAATTATGATCCAACGGCGGTCAGCGACCAGGCGGCATACTGGTCGGGGCAACGCGTCGGACCGACCGGGTTCGCGGTGGTCGGAACGCGAGAGGCGGAGGGTTAGTGGCTGACTATCAGCTGCGTGGGGTGCACGGCCAAACCGTGCAGGCACTCGCGCTGCGCATCCTGTCCGGGCAGATCCCGGAGGGCGCGACCCTTGATCTGCTCGCCCTGCGCGAGGAGCTGGACGTCAGCCTCACCGCATTGCGTGAAGCGCTGAAAGTGCTCTCCGCCAAGGGAATCATCGACGCGCGGCAGAAGCGCGGCACGTTCGTGCGGCCGCGCGAGTCCTGGAACATGCTCGACGGCGACGTGATGCGCTGGCAGTCGGCGGGCCCGCCAGATCCGGAGCTGCTGGAGAACCTGACCGAGGTACGGACCATCGTCGAACCGGCCGCCGCGCGGTTGGCGGCGCACCGGGCCACCGACGAGGATCTCGCCGCGTTGGACAAGGCGCTGGGCCAGATGGCCGCCGCGGAGGGCAGCGCGGCCGAGGCGGTCGAGGCCGATCTGGACTTCCACCGCGCGCTGCTGGCCGCGACGCACAATCCGCTGCTGGTCGAGATGGAGCGGGTCATCGCCAACGGGCTGGCCCAGCGGGACAAGGTCGTGCACAACGCCGATCCGGCCGACGACCCGGTGCCCAGTCACCGCACCGTGTTCGAGGCCATCCGGGACAAGAACCCCGACGGCGCCGAAGCCGCGATGCGGGCCCTGGTGGACAAGGCGACCGAGGACTTCCGTCGGGTCGCCGCCAAGCAGAAGACCGCCAAACGCAAGCCGCGCCCGGCGACATAGCCTCCCGCGTGTCTCAGACGTTGGCGAGCAGGAACGGCAGGAGATGGGTGTTGACCTCGGCCGCGTCGGTGAGGCTGAGGAAGTGCGCGCCACCCTCGACGACCACCAGCGGTGCCGCGTTCGGCAGCCCCTCGGCCAGCTCACGACCCCGGTCGACCGGATAGGCCAGATCGGCCGAACCGTGCAGCACGAGCGCGGGAGCGTCGATCTCGCGCAGCCGCTCCAGCACACTGGCGCGCTCGACGAGGGCGCCGATCAACACCTCGACCGTGTCGACCGGCCGGGCACGCCATTTCGCCTTCCACTCCTCGGCCGGCATGCTGCCGAGACAGATCGCCGCGACCATGTCCACGATCGGGTCGGTCGGTCCCTCCTTGACCCAGTTCGCGGCAAGCTGGCGGTAGGCGGCGCCGATGTCCGGGTTCTCCACCGCCGCCGAGCTGCCCAGCACCACGAGCGCGCTGACGCGCTCCGGCGCCAGCAACGCCAGCCGCAGCGCGACGAAACCGCCCTGGCTGCACCCGAGCGCGGCGAAGCGCTCGATACCCAGCTCATCGAGCAGGTCGAGAACGTCGCGGGCCACGTCCCAGTAGTCGAACGGCGCCTCGGCCGGGGTGTCGCCGTGCCCTCGGGTATCGACCGTGATCCGGCGGAACCGGGTGCCGAGGGCGTCGACCTGCGGGGCGAACATGCCACCGTCCATCAGGAAGCTGTGCAGCAGCACCACGACGGGGCCGCTGCCACCATGATCGACATAGCTCAGCCGCTGACCGTGCGCGGTCACCGTGGACGCCATGATCACTCCCTGCTCACCGACGGTGTGACCGGGTCACCATACTGCCGCAGAGGGCCCGCGCCAGCTGGCCGACCGGCTGGCTGGCTGACCGGTCACGCGAGCCGATCTGGCACGATGCCGGGGTGGCTGCACAACGGCTCCGATTCCTGACCGCGCTGTTCGGGAGCAACCCGGACAAGCGCAATGTCCTCGCGCGCCTGCTGAACCCCGGTGACCTGCCGGGCAGCGGGTGGAAGGCGATGAGCCAGCGGACCTGGCCGACCGGCGACAAGGGCCCGGCCACCGAGTGGGGCGAGCGGGCCCGCGCGCTGGGCGGCCTGACGGCCTGGCGGTCGTTCCAGAACCGCAGCGTCCGGCAGTGGCTGTGGCTACAGGTGGCGCCGCTGGCCACCGTTTCGGACGCGAACGCCGAGTTCGACCTGATCAAGGAACGCGGCCTGCGAAACCAGGGCGCCAGGGTGAAGGTGGAGAGCGAGCGGGACATTCCGGTCGAGCCGTTCGCGGGCGCCAGCAAGATCTGGGCGCACGAACAGCGCATCAGCGGGCTGGCCGGAGCAGGCGTGAACAAACTGCTGGTCGCCGTCGTCGGCAGCAACGTGATCGTGGTCTGCTCCAGCGGCGCCCCAGTGGTCAACTGGCAGGCAATGTCCGGCCTCGCCGCCAAACAGTCCCAACGCGTCCCGCCGCCACTGCACCTCAAACAGCATCAGGACTAGGCCTGCCTGAGCGGTAGCCAACATGGCAACTCGCGGCAAGCCGCCGGCACGCTACGTCCTCGCTCACCGACCTGTAGGTCAGGGATTCTGGTTGGTCGAGGGTGCGTAGAAGCGGTACTGGGCGTGGTACGGGATGGCAACCTGGCTGCCGTCGGTGCAGGTGCCGGCCGGTGCGACGCCGCCAACCGTCTTCAACCGTTGAACGAAGTCAACCTTGCCGAACAGGCCGGTGCCCCGGTTCGCGGTCGACTTGAGTAGCAGTTGCGGCACGGCGCCGGGCGACGGCACGCTGGCGACCACCGCGCCGACGACCGCGCTGCCGTCGTTGGCCGAAACCCATTCCGGGCCCCGTGTATGCAGCACCAACTGGTTCCTGTCTTTGAGTACGGCGGCCGGTTCCAGCAGGGTGTACGCATTGCTGGTGCAGGTGTAGACCTGCGATCCGCGCTCGACGTCCATTGTGGCAACGAGTCGTTGCCCGCTTGGCACGGCAAGCTGTGGCGGGATGATCACCGAGCTGACCACAGCCACCGGATCAGGGTCGGGGTGCGCTGATCCTGCGGCCGCCGTGGCCTGGGCCACGGCGGCGACGCCCGCTCCGAGAACCAACGCACCGGCGATCGCGGACACAACGGCTACGTTGCGAGTTCGACGCATCAGAATTCTCCCTCGATGATGGATGGGCGGCAAAGCGCGCTGCCATCGCCATTCATAACACGAACACCACTGCTGTTCAGTTCGCCGACAACCCGTCAAGGCGCGTTCGGGACGACATCGCTGCACGGTCGCTCATCACCGCGCATGGTCGGCCGAGAGTTCCTGTCGGCCGCCGCCAGGTACTACTCGTTGAGCACCGAAACCGTGTCAAAGTCCCTGCTCACGGCGAACCCGGCGGGCAACTGGTCCGATGACTGTGGCAGCCAACACAGTCCAGGCTGGTCACCGGGTTTTTTCCTGTGATTCAGGTAACTCTGCCTTTTTCTTCATGGTGTTCGCGGGCGAGCTGGGGTGGCCGTAAGGGACACGGTGCCACCGCAGCACCGTCGCTGGAGCGGATGCCGTGCTTGCCTTGAGCATCCATTCCGCACCAGGCCTTCCTGGATGGTTGCTGTGCGGGCAGTTTCTTTCCAATACAAGTGACAGGAGACCTTCCATGCCGTCAGAAAAGCCTAGACAGAACCGTAGTCGGTGGAACATCGCGTTGACAGTCCTCGGTGGAGCGAGTACAGCGGTTGCCGCGACAGGATTGCTGCCGATCGCATCACATGCCGCAACCGAAGCTCAGCCGAACTGGGCAGCGGTGATCCAGTGTGAATCTGGTGGCAATCCGACCGCCCAGAACGCCCACTCGACGGCATCGGGGCTGTTTCAGTTCCTGGACAGCAGCTGGGCCTCCTACGGTGGGCTGCAATATGCGCCACGTGCCAAGGAAGCAACGGCCGCACAACAGTACGCGGTCGCCGAAACCGCCTATCGGGAGTCGGGTCTCTCGCCGTGGGCCGCGTCCGAGTCCTGTTGGGGCGGTCATGCCTACAGTCGACACTCCGCTCCTCCCTCGCCATCCGTGCGTCAGCAACATGCCGCCCCCGCCGCCAGTTCAATCCCTACTGATCAAAGCGTGACGGCAGGCGGTCTGCTTTACACGGTTGCCTCCGGCGATACGCTTTCGGCTATCGGCAAGCGATTCAACAAGTCGTGGCAACAGGTCTACGACGAAAACCGCAACGTGGTCAACGAGCCTGACCTGATCTATCCAGGGCAGGTACTCGACATCTGACAACCCTGGGTCCCCGCTCCGCCCGCGCCGGCTGGGTTCGAGCTGATCAAGGCCAGCGCAGGCTCACCATTCGGCGAGGCTGCCGTCGTCGTGGCGCCAGACCGGTGAGCGCCAGGAGTGGCCGACCTCGGCGGCCCTGCGGACGGCCTGTTCGTCGACCTCGATACCGAGACCGGGGCCCAGCGGCCTCGGCAGGTAGCCGTCGACGAAGTCGAACGGTGTCGAATCGGTGAGGTAGTCGGTGAACTCGGTGCCCACGTTGTAGTGCATCCGCAGGCTCTGTTCCTGGATCAGGAAGTTCGGGGTCGCGAACGCGACCTGGCAGCTGGCCGCCAGCGAGATCGGCCCGAGTGGACAGTGCGGGGCCAGGCTCGCCCCGTAGATCTCGGCGAGCGCGGCGATCCTGCGCAGTTCGGAGATGCCACCGGCATGCGAGGGATCGGGCTGCACGACCGCGATGCCGGCATCCAGCGCCGGTTTGAACTCCCAGCGGGAGTACAGCCGCTCACCGGTCGCGATCGGCACCCCGCTGGCCGCGACGAGCGAGGCGAGAGCGTCGCCCTGGGTCTCGGCGAGGATGGGTTCCTCCACGAACAGCGGCTGCACCTCCTCCAGCATCCGCAGCAGCCGTCGCGCCATGGCCGGTGACACCCGGCCGTGGAAGTCGATGGCCAGATCACGGTGCGGCCCAAGCACTTCCCGCGCCTCCCGCGCCCTGGCCAACACGGCGTTCGCCTCGGCTGGGGTCGCGATCGCGGCCATCGGCCCGCAGGCGTTCATCTTCACCGCGGTGAAACCGTCCTCGACCTGTTTGGCGACGGCCTCGGCGATGGTGGCCGGCCGGTCCCCGCCGATCCAGGAGTACACCCGAATCCGGTCCCGGACCGGTCCACCGAGCAGTTCGTGCACCGGGACCCCGCGTACCTTGCCGGCGATGTCCCACAGCGCGTGGTCGTAGCCGGCCAGTGCGCTGGAAAGGATCGGCCCGCCCCGGTAGAAACCGGCCCTGCGCAACAGCTGCCAGTGCTCCTCGATGCGCAGCGGATCCTGGCCACGCAGCAGGTCGGCGAGTTCGTGCACTGCCGCGCGCACCGTCTCGGCGCGTCCCTCGACCACTGGCTCCCCCCAGCCGACGACCCCCTCGTCGGTGCTGACCTTCAGGAACAGCCAGCGCGGCGGCACCAGGAAGGTCTCGATGTCAGTGATCTTCATGCGGCATTTTCTCCTTAACCCGAAATGAATCCGCTCAGGCCGAGTCCTTCTGGATCGACCAGCCGCCGTCCACCACGATCTCCGCGCCGGTCACGAACGACGCGCCCGGCGAGAGCAGGAACGCGATCACCGAGGCGAGTTCGGCGGGGTCGGCGAGCCGGCCGAGTGGGGTCGCGGCGATGCTGCGTTCCCGGTCGGCCTCGGAAACGCCGTCCCAGGCAGCGGTGAGCACCGGGCCGGGCAGCACGGTGTTGACCCGAACTCGCGGCGCGTATTCCACCGCGAGCTGGTGGCCGAGCGAGACCAGCGCGCCCTTGCTCGCCGCATAGGCCGGGCTGGCCGGCAGGCCGACCCTGGCGTGCACCGAGGAGACCAGCACGATCGACCCACCGCGCTCGTTGAGCGAGGGCAGGCAGGTGTGCGCGCCGAGATAGGTCGCGGTCAGGTTGACCTCGAACTGCCGGGTCCACTCGGCTCGGGTGGTCTCGTGCAAAGGTTTCGCGGTCTTCACGAACGCGTTGCTGACCAACGCGTCCACTCCCCCTCGGTGCCGTAGCGCCAGTTCGGCGACCTGCCGCCAACAGTCCTCATCGGTCACATCTGCGTGGACCGCGACCGCTTTCCCTTTCGTGGCCTCGATGTCCTCGACAACGCTGCCGACCTTGTCACTGAGATCGACCGCGAGCACGAGGTAGCCGTCGCCGGCGAGCCTGCGGGCGGTCGCGGCGCCGATGCCCGACGCGGCGCCGGTGACCACCGCGCATCGATCTCCGGTTGGGTTCGACACAGTTGTTCCTATCTCCGAGGGACTTTTGCCCCCACTACAGCACAGTCTGGAAGATCTGCCCGTCCTGATCACGACCGGCGACCCAGGCCGAACCGTTGGCGCCGGCCGCGACGCCCAGCGCCCCGGTGAACTGGTCGCTGACGAACTCGGTGCGCGGGAACCAGTCGCCCCAGCTTCCGCTGGTGTAGTTGCGCTGCCAGAGCGTGTAGTCGCCGGCCCGGTCGAACAGGTAGATCCGACCGTCGGTGGCCAGCAGGGTCGGGCTGCCGCTGACCACCCCGCCGAGATCCGTCCACGCCGACCAGTTCCCGGCGGTGTCGGCGGTGCGCCACCACACCTCGTCGGTGGCGGTGCGTACCGCAACGTAGGTGCCGTTGGCGTCGGTGACGGCGCTGGGCCGACCGTAGATGGGTTTCCCGTTGGGCGCGCCGATGCTGGACCAGGAACTCGTCGCGGTGCGCTGCCAGACCTGGCCGTCGGCGCCGGTGGCGAACAGGGTCCAGGAACTCGGCGAGGTGAACGCGACCGTCGGCGCGTCGGTGAGCGTGCCACCGAGGCAGATCCAGTCTCCCCACCGGCTGCCGTCGAAGGTCCGCTGGTAGGCGCGGTTGTCGGTGCCACGCACGAAGACATCGATCCGGCCGTTCGCCGAGCCGTACGCGGCGGGCTGGCCGAGGATCCGACCGCCGGTCGGGCCGCCAAGGTCGGTCCAGTTCTTCGACCAGGTGCTGCCGTCGAGAGTGTCCAGCTCCAGCGCGCCGTTCGCGCCCCTTGTGAAGCTCGCCGCGTGCGTGTCGTCGACCCGGACCAGGGCCGGGCTGGCGCTGGCGTTGCCGCCGAGGTTGTTGCCGGGCAGCAGATCGGTGCCGCTGAGCTTGAGGAACGCGGTGCCGTGCGCCGGTACGGTGACCGTGTAGGAGCCGGTGGCCGAACCGAGGTTCGCCCTGGCCCGCAGGTCGCGGATGGCGACCGTGCCGGTGAGTCCGGCGCTGGCGAAGCTGACCGTCATCGGCGCCGCCGAGTCGCTGCGGTTGAGCAGTACGACGGCGCGCTGCCCGGCTCCGGAGAGCACCTTGCTGTAGACCCCGCCGACGCTGGTGCTGTCCACCTGCACGCCCTGGATGTCCAGCGGGTCCTGGTCGACGGCGACGATCTCCGGGTTGTCGAGGGTGTCGATCATCGACTGCGGCAGGGTGCGTGGGTCGGAGCCGACGATCAGCGGGGCGGCCATCTCCGCCCACATCACCAGCTGCGTCGTGGACTCCTCCTGCGACAGTTCCAGGCCGCCGCCCGCGAGCTGGCGCATCGGGATCAGATAGTCCGGGTCGTTGTAGTGGCCGGGCCCGTTGGCTTCGGGGTGCGCCTCGTTGTCGTCGAGGTTGCGCAGTACGTCGGCCCATTCACCGGCGGTCGGGCTGCCGAAGGCGATGTCGGTGTCGGTGCGCCAGGAATCCGCGATCGTCGGGCCCCAACTGTAGGCGTCACCGGCCTCCTCGGTCGGCGGGTAGTTGCCCCAGTCGCTGGTCACCGGGTCGCAGAGGTTGAGGATCATCTTGCGGCCGGTGTTGTTCAGTGCCGCGCTGAACTGCGCGTACACCGTTGCCGGGTCGAGGTTCTGGGCGATCCCGCAGAGGAAGTCGACCTTGACCGCGTCGACCTGCCAGGAGGCGAACTCGTCGGCGTCGCGCTGGTAATGACCGCCGCTGCCGAGGCCGCAGTGCGCCGGATCGTAGGTGCCGGCGTCGGTGTAGATCCCGACCTTGAGGCCGAGGCCGTGCAGGTAGGCGACCAGGGCGGGGATGCCGTCCGGGAACTTCGTCGGATCGGCCTGCAGGTTGCCGTTCGCGTCGCGCGGCGGGGTGTCCTGCCAGCCGCCGTCCAGCCAGACGTAGCGGTAGCCTGCGTTGCGCATTCCGCTGCTGACCAGGAACTGGGCCACGCTCTTGACCTGCGCCTCGGTCGGCGCGCCGAGGCCGTAGTAGGTGTTCCAACCCATGTACGGGGTCGGGTCCAAGCCGCTGTCGTGGTAGTTGGGCGCCCCCTGGTCGTCGGCGGCCTGCACCGCCTGGTGTGCCGGAGCCGCGCTGACCGCCGGGACGGCACCGAGCACGGCGGCCAGCACCGCGACTGTCACCAAACCGGACCGCCGCGCTCTGCGACCGAACGTTCCTGACCTGGTCGACATCGAAAGCCCTACCTTCCCGTCCCGCGCCTCGTCGCGCGCAACGGGTGCCGGACCGGCCCGGTCGGCACCCCTACGCCCGGAGATGAACTCCGGTGCAGAGGTTGCCTGGTGACCGGGCCGATGTCAACGTTTATTCATAATTAATGAGCAGTCCTGGTAGCCTACGACGTAGCGGACATCCGCTGCGATGCCGAGGCCGGCGAGGCTCGCGGTGACCACCTACGAACCACGTCGACGGATCGGGACCGTCGACGGATCGAGAGAGGCTAAAGGGGAGCTAGCTATAGGGACCGGTGCGCCGGTGGCGGCGACAATGGTGCGGTGACAAGCGACAAGACGCCGAGCCGACTGCGCTGTGTCGGCTGGTCCATCGTGCTGACTCTTGCGGTTCCCGTCGAGCTGGGCATCGGTCTTGTCCTGCTGCTCGGCGCCGCCCTGCTGCCGTTCGGCATCGGGCTCTGGGTGACCGGCCGGGCCTACGGCTGGCTGCGGGCCGCCGCTGACCTGCATCGGTTGTGGGCGGCACAGGTGATGGGCACACCGATTCCCCGGCCCTATCGACAACTGCCGGCGCACGGCCAGTTGGCCCGGCTGCGCGGCTACACCACCGATCCGGCGACCTGGCGGGACCTGCGCTGGCTGCTGACCGAACTGACCATCGGCATGATGCTCGCCGCGCTGCCGGCCGCGTCCGTGTTCCTCGGCTTGCTCTGCTTCGCCGTGATGATCAGCAAGATATCCGAGTCCCCCTCCCCGCCCGGCTACTACCTCGACGCCCATTCGACGAATCACGCGCTGTGGCTGGGGCTGGTGTTGGCGATCATCTTGGCCGCTCTCCTGCTCCTGGTCACGAAACCCGCGATGCGCGGCTACACCTGGCTGCAGCGCTGGTTCCTGGCACCGGCCGAAGCCACCCGACTGGCCACCCGGATCGCGGAGCTGACCCGTTCCCGCGCGGACGTGGTGGACACCCAGTCGGCCGAGATCCGCCGGATCGAACGCGATCTGCACGACGGTGCGCAGGCCAGGCTGGTCTCGCTGGGAATGAGCCTCGGCATGGCGGAGAAGCTGTTCGCCGACGATCCGGCGACCGCGCGCGAACTGCTCGTCGAGGCCAAACAGGCCACCGGCTTCGCCCTTTCCGAACTGCGCCAACTGGTCCGGGGCATCCACCCGCCGATCCTGGCCGACCGCGGTCTCGAAGGTGCGGTGCAGGCACTCGCGTTGAGCAGTGCGGTGCCGATCGAACGCAGCGGCGAACTGCCGGGACGTCCGCCCGCACCGGTCGAGTCCGCGATGTACTTCGCGCTCACCGAGGTGCTGACCAACATGGCCAAACACAGCGGCGCGAACGCCGCCTGGATACGCTTGGCCTACGATGCCGGTCGGCTGTGCGTCATGGTCGGTGACAACGGCAGGGGCGGCGCGACCATGCCGATCGGCGGCGGCCTTGCCGGCCTCGAACGACGACTGGCCGGCTTCGACGGTTCGGTCAGTGTGGCCAGCCCGATCGGTGGACCGACGATCGTGACCATGGAGCTGCCGTGCGAGCTGGCATACGCGTCGTCGTAGCCGAGGATCTGACGCTGCTGCGGGACGGCCTGGTTCGACTGTTGGCGGCGAGCGGATTCGAGGTTGTCGGGGCGGTCGCGGACGGCGCGGCCCTGCTGGGCACGCTGGTGGCGCACCGACCGGAGGTCGCGGTGGTGGATGTGCGGCTGCCACCGACGTTCACCGACGAAGGTCTGCGTGCCGCGATCGCCGCCCGCAAGCGGCTGCCCGGTCTGCCGATCCTGGTGCTGTCGCAGTATGTCGAGCAGGTGTACGCCCGCGAACTGCTGTCCGACGGCGGCGGCTCGGTCGGCTATCTGCTCAAGGACCGGGTGTTCGATGTGGACGACTTCGTCGCCGCGGTCTGCCAGGTCGCCGACGGCGGCACCGTGATGGACCCCGAGGTCGTCACGCACCTGCTGGCCCAGCCGGCCAACCAGCACCCCATCGACCGACTGACCACACGGGAACGCGAGGTGCTGCAACTGATCGCCCAGGGCCGGTCCAACTCCGCGATCGCCAGCACCCTCGATGTCACCGAACACGCGGTCAGCTTCCACACGGCCAACATCTTCGACAAACTCGATCTGCCGCCCTCGTCCGAGGACAACCGCAGGGTGCTGGCCATGCTTGCCTTCCTCAACAACGCCCGGCCCGCCGATACCCGCTGAAGCGCGGAGCAGACCGACAAGACCGGCACGGTACCCTTCCCAGGACCAGCAAGTCGGCGACGGCCTCGGCAGGATGGTGCGATGACAGGCTCAAGTCGACCTGACATCGGTCGGGTGTTCAACGAAGTGCCGGAACTCTACGACCGGGTCCGGCCGAGCTACCCCGAGGAGCTTTTCGCGGACCTCGTCGCCGTCACCGGCATGAACGAAAGTTCGTCGGTGCTTGAGGTGGGCTGCGGTACCGGTCAGGCGACGCGCTCGCTGGCAGCGCTGGGATGCTCGGTGACCGCCGTCGAGCCGGGCGCGGACCTGGCCGCACTCGCTCGCCAGCGGATCGCCACCTTCGGCAACGTCGAGGTCGAGACGGCCACGTTCGAGGAGTGGGAGGACCACGGTCGACGCTTCGATGTCCTGGTGGCCGCGTCCTCGTGGCACTGGGTCGACCCGTTGATCGGCTGGCGGCGAGCGCACGACCTGCTCCGTCCCGGAGGCTGGATGGCGCTGCTCGGCAACGTCACGGTCCGCAGGCCAGGGGAACCGGAGGTGTACGCCGAGACCGCTGATCTGCACGAGCGGTTCTCCCCAGGGAACCCCGGCTGGGGTCATCCACCACTGGAGGACGAGGTACGCACCACCGACGAAGGCTGGGGACTGGTCCGGGATCCCGGCCGTCTGTTCGGCCCGACGATCGTGCGCTGGTACCCGACCGTCCAGCACTTCACCGGCGACGGTTTTGCCGATCTCCTTCGCTCGATGTCGCTGTACCGCAGGCTCGCCCGGGACGTCCGGGAGCCGCTGCTCGACGCCATCGCCGAGCGCATCCGCACGCGGATGGGCGACCGGGTGTCACGCCGTTACCTGAGCGTCCTGCGGGTCGGACAGCGCGCCGACTGAGCCCGGCTCCCCCGGTGTCGATTTCCGCGACGTCGATTCCCGCGGTGCCTGTTCTCCCCGCACCGGTTCACCGAGCATCGTCCTGACCCAGTCGTGGAAGGCGCCGATGTGGTGTTCGGACGGGACGAGCACCCCACCGGCCCGGTAGGCACGGGAGGACATCGAGGGCTGGCAGCGTTCGCAGGCGTCGAAGTCCTGTTGGTTGACCCGGTGGAACAGCTCGACCGACGCCGAGACGTCCCGGCCCTTGTCGATGATCTCCGGTGAGTACAGCCAGTCGCACTCGACAACGGTGTGGTCGACGGCGGTCGGGAACATCCGGTGCAGGATGACGTGATCCGGCACCAGGTTGATGAAGACCTGCGGTTTCACCGTGATCGCGTAGTACCGGCGATCCTGTTCCTCCGCGACGGTGGCCAGCCGGTCGAAGCCGGGCCGTCCGTCCACTGTGAACCCGTTGATGTCCGACCCGAACTCGGCGCCGTGGCCGACGTAGTACTGCGCGGCGTAGCCGTCGGCGAACTCGGGCAGCACCTCGGTGAGTTCCGGGTGAATGGTCGCGCAGTGGTAGCACTCCATGAAGTTCTCGATGATCAGTTTCCAGTTCGCCCTGACCTCGTAGCGAATGCGCCTGCCGACGACGAGTTGGTCGGTCCGGTAGTTGTCGATCGCGGCGGCAGAGCCCAACCGCTCGGCGGCCGCGCCGATCACCGTATCGGTGAAGGACGGCGGCTCCGCTGCCAGACTGAGCCAGACGTAGCCGAGCCATTCGCGCAGGTGCACCGGGCGCAGGCCGTACTCGACCCGGTCGATGTCGGGCATGGCGGTGAGGTTGGGCGCGGCGATCAGCTTGCCGTCGAGGCCGTAGGTCCAGGCGTGGTAGGGACATTGGAACGCCCGCTTCACGCAGCCCGTCTCCTCGGTGCGGATCCGCGCGCCGCGATGCCGGCAGACGTTGAGGAACGCCCGCAGCGCACCGTCGCGGCCCCTGGCCACCAGCACGCTCTCCCGACCAATCGACACCGTTCGGAAGTCACCCGGCCGCGCCAACTCCGAGGAGCGCACCGCGCAGCACCACATCGACTCGAAGATCGCCGCCTGCTCGGCGGCGAAGATCGCCGGATCGGTGTAGTACTCGCCGGGCAGTGTGCTGATCAGGCTCGCCGGCAGATCGGTTGCGGTCACCTGGATATCCCCTCTGCACTCAGACCCTCTGCGCTCAGACGCTGTGCCCTCAGCCGTTCTGCACTCAGACCGTCTGCACTCAGGACCGTCGAGGTGGCGAACCGGCTCGGGTGGAAAAGGCCGATCGGGTGGCGTGTGTGTCCGTCGACGGTCAGATCGGCGAGGATCTCGCCGACCACCGGCACGAACTTGAACCCGTGTCCGGAGAAACCGCAGGCGATGACGGTGTGCTCGGCGTGCGGGTGCGGGGCGATGACGAAGTGCTCGTCGGGCGTGTTGGTGTACATACAGGTCGCCGCGCGCAGGAAGGTGCCGGGCAGGTCGGGGATGCGCGCCCCGGCGAACGCGGCCATCTCGGCGACCTCGTCGGAGTACACCGACCGGTCGATGGTCTGCGGGGTGCAGGTCCGGCCGCCACGGAAGAACGCGATCTTGATGCCCTCGGCCGGGTCGCCGTGCGCGGGGAAGCCGTAGAACTGCCGGCCGCCACCGGCTTCCCAGATATAGATCGGATGCCGGTCGGCGGAGAACCGGTCCACCTCGCCCTTCGGTGCGAACCAGTACTGGATCTGGCGTTCGACGGTGAACGGAATCCCGAGTTCGGCGAGCAGTTCCGGCGCCCAGGCCCCTGGGCAGATCACCAACCGCGCCGCGGTGTACACGTTGTCGGCGGTGTACACCCGCACCCCGGACTCGCTGGTTTCCCAGCGCAGCACGGGTTCCTCGTAGTGCAGTTCGGCACCGGCCCGCGCGGCCAGTTGCAGGTGCGCCGCGACGCTGGCCTCGGGCACCACGAAACCCGCTTTGTCCTCGTACAGGGCGACGTCGTCATCCTCGGGCGCGAAGGTCGGGAACCGGCGGCGCAGCTGCGCCGAGTCGAGGAGTTCGTGGTCGAGGCCCCACTGCCGGGCGCTGGCCAGGCTGCCGGCCACCGTGCGGCTGGTGGCCTTGCCGACCATCACGCCGCCGGTGGTGTGCAGGATGCGCCGCCCGGTCGCGGCCTCGACCTCCGGCCACAATTGCGCGGCCCGCAACAACAGCGGCACATAGGCGGGGTCCTCGAAATAGGCCTGCCGGGTGATCCGCGAGCCGCCGTGGCTGGAACCCTGGTTGTGTACCGGGGCGTACCGGTCGATGCCCAGTACCCGAAGGCCGCGCTGGGCGATGCGGTACGCGGCGGCGCTGCCCATTCCGCCGAGCCCGATCACGATCACGTCATGACGCGAGGACATAGCCGTACTCCCTCTGCTCAGCCGTTGCCGTGCCTCAACCGCGAAGTCTTGCCATACCGGGATCGAACAGCGGTTCCTCGGCGACGGCGGCCGATATCCGCTCGCCGAAGTACTCGATGTCCACCTCGGTGCCCGGTGTCGCGGCGGTGGCCGGCAGCCAGGCGTAGGCGATGTTGCGGCCGATGGTGTAGCCGTAGGCGGCGCTGGTGACGTAGCCGACCGGCGCGCCGGCCAGCAGGACCGGTTCGTTGCCGAGCACGACGGCCCTCGGATCGTCGATGGTCAGGCAGCTCAGCAGCCGCGTCGAGGTTTCGCTCGACCGGCCGGCAATGGCCTCGGCGCCGATGAACGGGCCCTTGTCCGGCCGGACCGCGAAACCGAGCCCCGCCTCGTACGGATCGTGCTCGGCGGTCATATCGGTGCCCCAGGACCGGTAGCCCTTCTCCAGCCGCATCGAGTTGAACGCGCTGCGGCCGGCGGCGATGACGCCGTGGGGCCGGCCCGCTTCCCACAACATGTCCCACAGCGCGCGGCCGAGGTCGGCGGTGGTGTACAGCTCCCAGCCGAGTTCGCCCACATAGGACAGTCGAAGCGCGGTGACCGGCACGTTGCCGAGGTAGGTCTGCCGGCCGGTGAAGTAGCGCATCGCCTTCGCGGAGAAGTCCTGCCGGGTCAACGGTTGCAGCACCTCCCGCGCGGCAGGCCCCCACAGGCCGATGCAACAGGTGCCGGGCGTGATGTCCCTGACCTGCACGGTGCCATCGGCCGGCAGGTGGCGGGTGATCCAGTCCTGGTCGAGGTTGCCGTTGACGCCGACCTGGAAGCTGTCGGTGGTCAGCCGGGCCACGGTCAGGTCGCTGCGCACGCCGCCGTCGTGGTCGAGCATCAGCGTGTAGGTCACCGAACCCGGCTTCTTGGCCAGCTGGTTGGTGGTCAGGCGCTGCAACAGCTCAAGCGCGCCCGGCCCGGCGACCTCAAGCCGCTTCAACGGGGTCATGTCGAACAGCGCGACCCGGCTGCGGGCCACCAGCGCCTCGGCCCCGGCGATCGGCGACCAGTGCCGGGCCGCCCAGTCGTTGCGGGCCGGGATCTGCTCGACCTCCGGCAGGTTCGCGTTGGCCTCGTACCAGAACGGCCGGTCCCAGCCGCCGCTCTCCAGGAAGTGCGCGCCGAGCGCGGCCTGCCGCTCGTGGAACGGGCTGGTGCGCACACCGCCGGGCACCGCGACCGGGTCGAGCGGATGCAGGATGTCATACACCTCAACGAAACTGCGGCAGCTGCGGGCGTGCACGTAGTCCGGGGCCAGCGCTGCGGTGTCGAACCGGTTGAGGTCACAGGCATGCAGGTCGATGCGCGGCTGCCCGTCGACGAGCCATTCCGCGACGGCCTTCGCGACGCCGGCGGAATGGGTGATCCAGACCGCCTCGGCGACCCAGAAGCCACGCAGGTCCGGATGCTCGCCGAGCAGCGGATTGCCGTCCGGGGTGAAGGAGAACAGCCCGTTGATGCCCTCCTGCACCTTTGCGTCGGCCAGCGCCGGCAGCAGATCGACGGCGTCTGCCCAGGACTGGTCGAAGTCGGCAGGAGTGAACGGCCGTTCCGAGGGCATCCCCTCGGTGCCGCGCGGGTCACCGATGTCCTCGGCGCGCACCGGCATCGGCGCATGGCCGTAGGCACCGATGCCCAGCCGGTCACCGTGCTCGCGGAAGTACAGGTCGGCGCCCTGGTGGCGCAGAATCGGCTTGCTCGCCTCGCCGAGGTCGGTGTTGGCGCCCGCGAGCACGGCAAGGGGCGTGGTCTTCGCGTACTGGTGCGCCATGGGCACCAGCGGAATGGGCAGGTCGACGAGGGCGCCGATGGTCGGCCCCCACATTCCGGCGCAGGAGAGCACCACATCGGCCGGGAACAGTTCGGTCTCGGTGCGCACCCCGGTCACCCGACCTGCGGCGCGTTCGATCGCGGTCACCTTCTGGCCGCCGAGGAACCGGGCACCGCGCCCCATCGCCCGGCGCGCCTGCGCCTCGGTGGCGCGGACCGGTTTGGCCAGGCCGTCACCGGGAATGTGGAAGCCGCCGAGGATCCGCTCCGGGTCCAGCAGCGGATGCAGGGCGGCGCATTCCTCCGGTGAACGCAGGAAACTCGGTACGCCCCAGGCGGTTGCCCAGCCCTGCCGGCGCTTGAGGTCGCGCCACCGTTCCTCGGTGGTGGCGATCTCCAGACCGCCGAGCTGTTGGAAACACCAGGCACCGTCGAGGGTGAGGCCGCTGTACTTGGCAACGGTGTACTTGGCGAACTCGGTCATCGTCCGGTTCGGCGTGGTCTGGAAGACCAGTCCCGGCGCGTGCGAGGTGGATCCGCCAGTGGTGAACAGGTTGCCCTGCTCCAGCACGGTGACATCGGTCCAGCCGCGCTCGGTCAGTTCATCAGCGATGGCCGCGCCGACGATGCCGGCACCGATGACGACGACACGTGGCACTACGGCCATGGCGTCCTCCCACGGTCAGGGGGAAAGGTGATCGCTGTGCGGTTACTGCCCCACTGGGTTACTGCCCACCGGGTTTTGTTGCGCATTGAGGGACACGTCTCGCAACAAGCAACACGGTGCGCCGAGCAGCCCGGCGCTGTCAAGAGTGCGCCTCGACAAACACCGAACGGACCAGCGCCGACGCCGGCCCGCGGACAGCGGCGTCAGGCGAGCAGGCCGAGCTGAGCGGAGAGGTCGGTCGCGGCGGCGATCAGATCGACGGTGATGGAGGAGATCTGGCTACGGGGCAACCGATAGGCGGGGCCCGAGGCGCTCATCGCCGCGACGACCCGGCCGCCCGCGCCGATGATGGGCGCCGCCACCGCGTGCAGGCCGATCTCCAACTCCTCGAACGTCGTCGCGTAGCCGAGGGCGACCACCTCGTCGAGTTCGGCGTTGAGCGCGACCGGATCGGTCACGGTGTCGGGGGTGTACTCGGCGAGCACGCCGTTGACGATCTCCTTGCGGCGCGCGGGTTCCAGGTTCGCCAGCAGCACCTTGCCGCTGGAGGTGGCGTGCAGCGGTGTGCGCTGGCCGATCCAGTTCTGCGCCGAGACCGCGGCGGCGCCACGGGCCTGGGTGATGTTGACGGCGACCGCGTCGTCGATGACGGCGATGTTCACCGTCTCACCGAGTTGATCGGCGAGACCCTGGCAGATCGGCAGGCCGAGGGTGGCCAGGTCGAGCCGGCCGATGGCCGCGCCGGCCAGTCGGACCACGCCGAAGCCGATCACGTACTTGCCACGCTGGCCGAGCTGCTCGACCAGCCCGCGCCCTTCCAGCACGCTGACCAGGCGCGAGGCCGTCGACTTGTGCACGCCGAGTTCGCCGGCGATCTCGGTGATGCCGACGGGTCCCCTACTGGCCAACAGCTCCAGCACGGCGACCGCCCGATCCACCGACTGGACCAGCGCGGCCGACCCTTCGGCATTGTTGCTCATAGCGCAACACAGTAAACCGATATCGCCGGGACGCAACAATCTGCGCCGATTGGGCGATGGGCGCGGGAAACCGGGTTCGAACACTTGACGAACGTCGCCAAACGGCGGAAGGTGTTGCGCATTCCAGCGCCAGTTTCGTATTGCGCAACGGAGGTACCCGATGATCCGGGTGTGCCCGCTCGGCGATCTGCCGCCCGGTGCTGCCGTCCGAGTGGTGGCCGAGGGGATCGGCGAAGACGGTGGAAGTGCCGTGCCCATCGCGGTGTTCAACGCCGATGGCCGGCTCTACGCCATCGACGACACCTGCACCCACCAGGATGCCTCGCTGGCCGACGGCTGGCTGGAGGGCTGCCAGGTGGAGTGCCCGCTGCACGCGTCCTGTTTCGATCTGCGCACCGGCAGACCGACCGGCCCGCCCGCGAAGAAGGCGGTCGGTACGTATCCGGTGAGCGTGCTCGACGGCGTGATCTGGGTCGATGCCGCGGCCACCACAGCGGGTCGGGGCGCCGACGCCCCGGCGCGACCGGCGGAGGTGGCATGAGGTCGGTCGCGATCGTCGGGGCCTCGCTGGCCGGGCTGCGCTCGGCGGAGGCGTTGCGGCAGCAGGGTTTCGACGGCCGGATCACGGTGATCGGCGCCGAACGGCAGCTCCCCTACGACCGGCCGCCGCTGTCCAAGGACTTCCTGCTCGGCACGGTGGAGCAGGCCGGGCTGGCGCTGGCCGAGGACGAGGACTACGCGACGCTGGCCGCGGACTGGCGGCTCGGGGTACGGGCGGAGCGGCTGGACGCGGCGGGCGGTCGGCTGCTGCTCTCCGACGGCAGTGAGCTGCGCGCCGACGGCGTCGTCATCGCGACCGGCGGTCGGCCGCGCACGCTGCCGGGCACCAAGGGTGTGGCCGGGGTGCACACCCTGCGCACCCTTGACGACGCGATCGCCCTGCGTACAGCCCTCGCCGAGGGCCCGGCCAACGTGATCGTCGTCGGCGCGGGTTTTCTCGGCGCGGAGGTCGCGGCGAGCGCGCGTGCGCTCGGGCTGTCGGTCACCGTCTTGGAAGCCATGGACATTCCGCTGCGCGGTGCGATCGGTCCCGAGTTGGGCGCCGTCGCCGGGCAGTTGCACGCCGATCACGGCGTCCGGCTGATCTGTGGGCACGGCGTCGCGGGCCTGCTCACCAGCACCGAACCGGGCGAGCGCCGGGTCCGGATGGTATGCCTCGACAACGGCCGCGAGCTGCCGGCCGACCTGGTGGTCGTCGCGATCGGGATGCGGCCCAACAGCGAGTGGCTGGCCGGTTCGCCGATTCCGGTGGACAACGGGGTCCTCACCGACGGGGGCTGGCTGACCGAGATCCCGACCGTCGCCGCGGTCGGCGATGTCGCGCGGCATGCCACCGCGAGCGCACAACGCCGGCACGAGCACTGGACCAACGCCTCCGACCAGCCGTCCGTCGCGATAGCCAACCTGCTGGGCGGCCGGCATCTCGGCCACTGCGACTGCCGTGGCTACTTCTGGTCCGACCAGTACGGCGTGCGCATCCAGTTTGCCGGATCGATCGCCGGGACCGACGATGTTCGGATCGTGGCGGGCAGCCCGGCCGATCGCAGTTTCCTGGCCAGCTACCACCGCGACGGCACCACCACCGGCGTGTTGGCGATGAACATGGCCAAGGCGTTCAACCGGGCGCGGCGCACGCTGCTGTCAACCCTTGAGGAGGACGACATATGTCGGAACTGTTCATCGGGGGCAGCTGGCGGGACGCGGCCAACGGCGGCCGAGCCGACGTCATCAATCCCTTCGATCAACGCCTGATCAGTACCGTCTCCGACGGCGACGCCGAGGACACACAGGCCGCGATCAGTGCCGCGCGCACCGCTTTCGACGACGGCCCCTGGCCCCGCACGCCGCCCGCCGAACGCGCGCAACTGCTGCTGCGCGTGGCCGACCTGCTGGAACGGGACAAGGAGGAGATCGCCGCCACCGAGACCCTGGACACCGGCAAACCGCTGGTGGAGAGCAGGATCGATGTCGATGACGTGGCCTCGGTGTTCCGCTACTACGCCCGGCTCGGCGCCGAGCTGAAGTCCAGGACCGTCGATGCCGGCTCGACCGAGGTGAGCAGCCGCGTCGACCACGAACCGGTCGGCGTGTGCGGGCTGATCACGCCGTGGAACTACCCGCTGCTACAGGCGAGTTGGAAGATCGCGCCCGCGCTGGTCGCCGGCAACACCATGGTGGTCAAGCCGAGCGAGATCACCCCGCTGACCACGATCATGCTGTTTCGGCTGCTGGCCGAGGCCGGGCTGCCGGCCGGAGTGGCGAACCTGGTGCTGGGCACCGGACCCTCGGTCGGCGCGCCCCTTGCCGAAGATCCCGCCGTCGATCTGGTGTCGTTCACCGGCAGCCTGCGCACCGGGCAGTGGATCATGCGTGCCGCCGCGGACACCGTGAAGAAGGTCTGCCTCGAACTCGGCGGCAAGAACCCGAACATCGTCTTCGCCGACGCCGATCTCGACGCCGCGCTGGACTACGCCCTGACCGCGGTGTTCCTGCACGCCGGTCAGGTCTGCTCGGCCGGCACCCGGCTGCTCGTGCAGGACAGCGTATACACCGAGTTCGTCACCGAGTTGGCGCGCAAGGCCGAACGGATCCGGCTCGGCAACGGCTTCGACCCGGACTCCGAGAGCGGGCCGCTGGTGTCCGCGCAGCACCTCGCCAAGGTGACGCGCTACGGACTGCTCGGTGTGCAGGAGGGCGCGCGGCTGCTCACCGGCGGCCACCGGCCGACCCAGGACGGGCTCGCGGACGGATTCTTCTACCGGCCAACGGTTTTCGCGGACTGCACCCGTGAGATGACCGTGGTACGCGAGGAGACCTTCGGGCCGATCGTCACCGCGGAACGCTTCGACACCGAGGACGAGGCCATCGCGCTCGGCAACGACACCGAGTACGGGCTGGCCGGCGCGGTGTGGACCCAGGACATCGACCGTGGCGAGCGGGTCGCTGCCCGGCTGCGGCACGGTACGGTGTGGATCAACGACTTCGGACCGTATCTTCCGGCGGCCGAGTGGGGCGGATTCAAGCGGTCCGGGGTCGGCCGCGAGTTGGGGCCGTCCGGCCTGCACGAATACTGCGAGGCCAAGCACGTGTATCGCAATCACAAACCCGTTGCGCAGCACTATTTCGCAAGAACACCAGTGGAATAGTGCTCACCCCCTTTCCCCGCGCACCGTCCCGATCCCCACCACAGCAACGAGGACGCCGCCATGACCGCCCAGTCAACGCCTGAACCGACCGTTCACCTCACCACGACCGAATCGCCGCGCGGCGCCGACACCAACGATCTGGCGAAGTTCGGCTACCGCCAGGAACTTGAGCGCTCGCTCGGTTCATTTTCCAGCTTCGCAGCGGGATTCAGCTACATCTCCATCATGACCGGGGTATTCCAGCTGTTCTTCTTCGGCTTCTCCTCCGGTGGGCCCGCCTTCATCTGGACCTGGCCGCTGGTGTTCATCGGCCAGGGTGCGGTCGCGCTGTGCTTCGCCGAGGTCGCCGGCCAGTATCCGCTGGCCGGTTCGGTGTACCAGTGGTCCAAACAGATCGCCAGACCGACGACCTCCTGGATGGCCGGCTGGATCATGAGCATCGGCGCGATCGTCACCGCCGCCGCGGTCGCCGTCGCCTACCAGATCATCCTGCCGCAGGTCTCGCTCATCTTCCAGATCGTCGGCAGCTCGTCGGACGCCGGCCAGACCGCGACGCCCAACGGCGCCAAGAACGCCATCGTGCTGGCGCTGGGCCTGGTCATCTTCACCACGATCGTGAACCTGGTCGGGGTCAAGCTGATGGCGAAGATCAACAACTTCGGGGTCGCCGTCGAACTGATCGGCGTCACCCTGCTGATCATCATGCTCGCGGTGCACATCAAGCGCGGGCCGGGCCTCGTCTTCGACACCAACGGGACCGCGGCCGGTCATTCCTGGGGCTATTTCGGCGCTTTCCTGGTCGCCTCGCTGATGAGCGCCTACGTCTTCTACGGTTTCGACACCGCCGGTTCGCTGGCCGAGGAGACAAGGGAGCCGCGCCGGCACGCGCCGAGGGCGATCCTGCGCGCGCTGACCGCGGCCTTCATCGCGGGCGGGCTGCTGATGTTGATCGGCATGATGGCCGTCGGCAACCTGCACGCGAGCGAGCTGAGCACCTCCGGCATGCCGTACCTGATCAAGAGCACTCTCGGCACCGGCCTCGGCGACGCGTTCCTGGTCTGTTCGGCGATCGCGATCACGGTCTGCTGTCTTGCCGTGCAGACCGCGGCGATCCGGATGATCTTCGCGATGGCCCGTGACCGGCGGCTGCCCTACGCGAGGGCTTTGGGCAGGGTCTCACCGAGGTCGAAGACCCCGGTCCTGCCGGCGCTGATCACCGGTGTGCTGACCGTGCTGCTGCTGGTGATCAACATCGGCAACCAGCGGGTGTTCTACATCCTCACCTCGGTGGCGATCATCCTGTTCTACATCCCGTACCTGATGGTCACCGGGCCGATGCTGATCCGCAGGCTGCGTGGGAACTGGCCGCGGCCGGAGCACGGCCCGTACTTCTCGCTCGGCCGCTGGGGGCTGCCGGTCAACGCGTTCGCGGTGCTCTACGGCATCGCCATGACCGTCAATCTGGCCTGGCCGAGGGCGTCGGTCTACGGCAGCGACCACTGGTACTTCCAATGGGGCGCGGTGGTGTTCCTGGTGGTGATCGTGGCCGTCGGCGGGGTGATGTTGCTGCTGCGCAAGCGGGCCTGGGCCGGCGCGCACAGCGCTGAGCAGCGGGAGTCCGTGCCGGCCCGAGAAGTGCTGAGCCAGGACTGACCAGCGGAGGAAACGGAGCAGGCTCATGGCGGACGATTCAGCTGGCTACGACTTCATCATCGTCGGTGGCGGCTCGGCGGGCAGCGCGCTGGCCAACCGGCTCTCGGCGGAGCGGGGCAACCGGGTGCTGGTGCTGGAAGCCGGCAGGCCGGACTATCCCTGGGACGTGTTCATCCACATGCCGGCCGCGCTGACCTTCCCGATCGGCAGCCGGTTCTACGACTGGAAGTACGAGTCGGAACCGGAACCGTTCATGCACGACAGGCGGATCTACCACGCGCGGGGCAAGGTGCTCGGCGGGTCGAGCAGCATCAACGGGATGATCTTCCAGCGCGGCAACCCGTTGGACTACGAGCGCTGGGCGGGCGATCCCGGCATGTCCACCTGGGACTACGCGCACTGCCTTCCGTACTTCAAGCGGATGGAGAACTGCCTTGCCGGCGAGGGCGAGCACCGCGGTTTCCGCGGCGATGCCGGCCCGCTGCAACTGGAACGCGGCCCGGCGACGAATCCACTGTTCAGCGCGTTCTTCGCGGCGACGGAACAGGCAGGCTATCCGCGCACCGAGGACGTGAACGGCTACCGGCAGGAGGGTTTCGCGCCGTTCGACCGCAACCTGCGCAGGGGCAGGCGGCTGTCCGCCGCCCGCGCCTACCTGCATCCGGTGATGTCGCGGCCGAACCTGACGGTGGCGACCAGGGCGATGGTCACCAAGCTGCGCTGGGAGGGCAACCGGGTCGTCGGCGTCGAGTACACCCATCGCGGTCGCCCCCAGGTCGCGACAGGTGGCGAGATCATCCTCTGCGGTGGCGCGATCAACTCCCCGCAACTGCTGCAACTGTCCGGAGTCGGCAATGCGGCCGATTTGCACAAGCTGGGTATCAACGTGGTCGCCGACCTGCTGGGGGTCGGCGAGAACCTCCAGGACCACCTTGAGGTGTACATCCAGTACGCCTGCAAGCAACCGGTGTCCATGGCGCCGGCGCTGAAGCTGTGGCGGCGGCCGTTCATCGGCGCGCAGTGGCTGTTCCTGCGCAGCGGGCCCGGCGCGTCCAACCACTTCGAGGGTGGCGGATTCGCGCGCGGCAACGAGGATGTGGACTATCCGAACCTGATGTTCCACTTCCTGCCGATCGCCATCCGCTACGACGGCAGCGCACCGACCGGCGGCCATGGCTATCAGGTCCACATCGGACCGATGTACTCCGATGCGCGCGGTTCGGTGCAGATCCGGACGACCAATCCGAAGGATCACCCGGCGCTCAGGTTCAACTACCTTTCCACCGAACAGGACCGGCGGGAATGGGTCGAGGCGATCCGGGTCGCCCGCACGATCCTCAACCAGTCGGCGCTGGCTGAGTTCAACGGCGGCGAACTCTCCCCCGGTCCCGAGGTCGAGACCGACGAGCAGATCCTGGACTGGATCGGCCGGGACGGCGAGACCGCGTTGCACCCGTCCTGCACCTGCCGGATGGGCGTCGACGAGCGGTCGGTGGTCGATCCGGCGACCATGCGGGTGCGCGGCGTCGAGGGCCTTCGGGTGGTCGACGCCTCGGTGATGCCCTACATCACCAACGGGAACATCTACGCCCCGGTGATGATGGTCGCGGAGAAGTCCGCCGACCTGATCCTCGGCAACACCCCGCTACCGGCCGAGCACATCGAGTTCTACCGACATCGCAAGCCGACCGAGGGTTCCGGCGACAAGCGGGTGACCAGCGACGGACGAACCAGCGGCAGCTGACCGGCATCGCGCCCACCGGCATCGCCAGCTAGTTTTGCGGTAAAGGCCGCGCAACGCGGTGGGCGCGAGGGAAGGACCGGCACATGCAGGAGAAGGATATCCTGGCCAAGGTGAACGAGTTGGTCGACCGCGAGCACCAGTTGCGGGCCAAGACCGAGGCCGGTGAACTGGACGCGGCGACCGAGCGGCAGGAGCTGAAGGCCGTCGAGGAGGCCCTCGACCAGTGCTGGGACCTGCTGCGTCAGCGTCGGGCCCGCAAGGACGCCGGCCAGTCCGCCGAAGGCGCGGCGGCCCGGCCGATCGACGAGGTCGAGCACTACCTCCAGTGATCGTCGTCTCCGGTGATCGCCCGATCAGGTGGCGGTACTTCCGGTACGGCCGAAGCCTGACTTTAATCGACAATGAAAACCATCTTCGCCAGAGGAGGTTCCATTGTCCCTGAAAGTTCCCGCCGCGCTGCTGGATCGCGCCAAGGCGGGCGAAGTCAGCAATGACGAGTTCATCGCCTGCGTCCGTGATTCACTCCCCTACGCCTGGTCAGTTGTGAGTTCGGTGGCCACTGAACTGGCCGAGACCGGCGGCCCGTTCGCGGACAACCAGACCCCGCCGCCGGACGAGGCGGCCAGGGGTGAGCTGCTGCGACTGGTGGCCAGCGATGCCATGCGGACCGCCGTCGAAGCGCACTTCAATGTGCGGCTGGCCTTCCAGAACTGCCACCGGCTGGCCATGTTCGCACCCGGCGCCGATGCGGAGTACCAGGAGTTCGTCACGCCCCGGTCGCAACTGCTCAACCAGAAGCCGGAGCTGGTGAACTGCTAAGCGCTGCCCAGCGGTCGCGTCGCCGGTCACGGCCGGCGACGC
>DATATE010000163.1:0-43634 GCA_036268955.1 Pseudonocardiaceae bacterium | reverse complement strand
CTTTCAAGGCGCTGCGCAACATCAGTGTCTGTCCGTGGAAGATCGGCACTATCGTCGCAGCCGCTCTTGTGATTCTCCACATCGAGCATGACCGGACCACGTGATCACACACAGCGACAGACCGTTACCCGGAAAGGCTCATTGTCGAGATAGAACAGGACTGCTCGATGCGCCTCCAACGGAGCGCGTTCGTCGATACGCCCCTTGATACGCCCGTCCTTGCACAACGGAGCCCAACCGCGCTCAAGTCCATAGGCCAACCAAGTCTCATCCGCGACGTTCTGCGCATCGCGAGGAAAGTGTTCGGTGGCACGATGAATCAGCCAGCCGTTGGCACTCAGACCCTCGGCTACACCACGGCCGAGCCCTCGATCAAGGAAGAACTCAGGCGGCACGCGTCGCTCTGCAAATGGCTTCGACCTGGTCTCTGGTCATGTCGTATTCGTAGGCGACATCGTCAATCGACTCGCCCGCGAGCCACAGATCAACCACAGCATCCACCGGCACCTTCGTCTGTTCGACGACAGGTGCGCCCCAGCCGAACCGAGGATCGATGATCACCGGCGCGACATCGGGATACTGGCGCAGACGCAAGCGAGCCGGGAAGTCGTCGGCGGTGTCCCAGGTGATATACCGCAGATAGTCCTTGATCACGTCGCGAAACGGCCGCTGGCTGTCACCGACTCTGGCAAGATCGTCATCCGCATAGTGCACGAAGATGTCGATGCCGTCGGTCGAGATACGCCTACTGGCCAAGCCATACGGCGTCTCGAACTCGCGGCGAACATCGGCGGCCGCGTCCCGGACTTTGCTCTTCGCCAAGCCGAGTTCTCGCAGTGAGCGCAACACATAGGCCTCGACGACCGCCACGAACGGCATCGACGGACGTCCGCGTTTCTCCGGCTCGACACGGTGTACCAGGGGCGAGCCGTTGGCCTGCTCGTGCAACCAGTGGTACATCGTGCGCGGAGGGATCTGCAGGTGCCGCGCTGCCTCGATGGGAGTCAGCAGCGGATCTGTGAACTTGTCGACCATACGGCCTCCCCTCACGCCATCTGCGCTGGTCAGAAATCACGGAACTGATGTTGACGGTAGCGCACACGCAGACATTCGAACGTACCGCGAACGATCCGTGTCGTCGGCCGTCGGAGGCCCGTCCTCGTAGCTCGCGCCGAGGATCAGTGGGGGAAGGAGCCGGGGTCGACGGTGCTTTCGGTGGCATTGCCGTCGAGGACGGGAGTGAGGGTGATCGTGTAGGTGGTGTACTCCGACGAGGTGGTGGTGAAGTCCATGGTGTCGTCGAACTGTTGGAACAGGCAGTCTCGGCTGAACAGGCGCGCGCCGGAATCCCAGTCGTCGCCGCTGGTCACGTAGATCTGGTAGGTGCCGTCCGGGACGTGGTCGAGGATGTAGGTGGCGCCCTGGCCGACGTAGACGGTGACCATCGGTGCGTCGCCCTGGTCGCGGACCAGGCCGACGGTGGCGTCGGTGCTGCCGCCGTTGGTGATGGTGAGTTGGCCGAGGCCGTGGTGTACACCGCCGGTGACGATGCTGCCGGTCGCGGCGGATCGGCTGCCGTCCTGGGTTACCGCTGGCAGTGCGGCACCGAACTGGTAGGTGGCGTCTGTGGTGAGGCCGGCGATCGCGGTGCGGAGTTGGGCGAGGCTGGTGGTTCGGCTCAGTAGGGCGGTGGCGGCCGGGCCGAGGCAGACCTGCTCGTTGTTGGCGGCATCGCTGATCGAGCCGAGGTCGGTGCCGGTCAGATCTTGTAGCGCGGTGACCAGGGCGGCGTTCGCGGTCTGGGCGTTGGCCGGGGCGCGGACATCGAAGGCGGGGGCGGCTTGTTGGAGTGCGGTGGTCAGGTCGGTGGTCGCGGTGGCGATCGCCTGCGGTGTCTGCGCGTTGTTCAGCGCGGCGAGTCCGGTGTTGAGCGCGGTGGCCAGCGCGGTCAGCGCTTGCTGGTAGTCGGCGGCGGATTCGGGTGGCGGGGTCGTCGTGGTCGGCTGGGTGGATTCGGTGGCGATCGGCGCCGAAGTGTTCTCGGCAGGGCCGCTGCCCTGGTTGGCGACGACGAGCCCGATCACGACGCCGATGACGGCCGCGGTGAGGACGCCGGCCAGCAGCCGTTTCCTGCGTCGGGACTGTCCTGGGCGCGGAGACGTCGAACTGCGGTAACCGGTCGGGTCGGTGGGGCCGAGTTGCCGGCGGACCCGCACGTAGAGGTCGTCGCCGGACAGTCCGGTCGCGGACGGGACGCGCAGCAGACAGCCGTCGGCGGCGCCCGGTGGAATGCGAACCTGGACCACTCGGACGGCGCCGTCCGGACCGATGACGGTGACCGGCTTGATCGCGCCCGAGATCAACTCGGTCGTCGTCAGTCGGACAATTGCCGCGACGTTCGGCATCGCGCCCGCACCCCCAACCGGATCGGTGATGTGCGCCATCATCGGCACAATGTCCGGGACCCCTCCCAGTGGAGGGCGCGACCGGTCGGCTGGTCAAGGAATTCCTGGTGTGGCAGCGGATTTCCCAGGGATTCGTCAGATACGGCTCGACCGGGCTCGGTCTCGCGGAACCGTTCGCGCGCAGGGTGACGACGAGGACGACGCCGTGCCCTCAGCCGCGAGTCGACTGGAAGCGTTGCTGGTAGGCGCGGGGTGAGACGCCGAGGTGCTGGATGAAGCCGCGGCGCAGGGATTCCGAGCTGCCGTAACCGCTGCGCTGAGCGGTTTCGGTGACCGAGTGGCCTGCGTCGAGCATGGCCTTGGCGGCGTCGAACCTGATGAGTTCGACGTATTTCGCCGGGGTGGTACCGAGTTCGGTGTGAAACAGCCGGGTCAGGTGGCGTTGGCTGAGGTTCGCGTGAGCGGCGAGCTTGCCGGTGGTGTGGTCGTCGGCGGGATTGGCGGCGACGAGGTCGATGACGGCGCGCAGTGCGTTGGCGCGGGGGACCGGGCCGCGCAGGGAGGGCGAGAACTGGGATTGGCCGCCGGGGCGTTGCAGGAACACGACGAGGGATCGGGCGACGTCACGGGCGAGTTCGGCGCCGTGGTCGCGTTCGACGATGGCGAGGGCAAGGTCGATGCCGGCGGTGACGCCGGCCGAGGAGAACACCGGGCCGTCCTCGACGAAGATCGCGTCGGGTTCGACCTCGATCTTCGGATAGCCACGGGCGAGGGTTTTGGTGTGCTGCCAATGGGTTGTCGCGCGCCGGCCGTCCAGCAGGCCGGCCGTGGCGAGGATGAACGCGCCGGTACAGACCGAGGCGATGCGTCGGGAGCGTTGGGCGAGGACGACGGCGGCGTGCGCGAGTTCCGGGCCGACCGGATGCTCGGGGAAGACGTCGCCGCCCATCACCAGCGCGGTGTCCAGGGCCTCGATCCGCTCGACGTCGGTGTCGACCGGAATCCGCATCCCGGTCGACGAGGCGACGTCCTTGCCGCCGACCGAGCAGACGATCAGCCGGTAGTCGGTGCCGAGCCGGTTGGCCTCGCTGAAGACCTCGCTGGGGCCGGCCAGGTCGAGGAGTTTGACGCCGTCGAAGACGAGCAGGCCCATGCGCTGCTGTCCTGACATGCGGTGTCCTCCAGGTCAGCCGGCAGGCGGGGTAGGTCCGGAACTGTGGAGAGTATGGCCGATTTCCGGGGGCGGCCGATCGGCGTCGACTGCGAGGGTGGGAGGCGGAAGGGCAACGAGACGACGAGCTGAGGGGAAGGACGATCGATGGCTACGGTGATCGCGGGAGTGCGGGTACCGGATTCGGCGCTCGCGGGCGAGGCGACCGAACTGGTTCGGGACACCGCGCCGCCGCTGTTGTTCCACCACTCTCGCCGGGTGTTCCTGTTCGGCTCCTTGCAGGGGCGGCGACTGGAGCTGGCGGCCGATCCGGAACTGCTCTACGTCGGGGCGATGTTCCACGATCTCGGCCTCACCGAGAACTACCGGGAGAGCCGGCAGCGCTTCGAACTGGACGGCGCCGACGAGGCGCGGCGGTTCCTCACCAGCCACGGTGTCGACGCCGACGACGTGCGCAAGGTGTGGACCGGCATCGCGCTGCACACCACCCCGGAGGTGCCCTGGCGGCTGGAACCGGAGGTCGCGCTGGTCACCGCGGGGGTGGAGACCGACGTGCTCGGGATCGGCCTTGCCGAACTGGTCAAGGAGGACGTCGCCGAGGTGACCGCGGCGCATCCTCGGCCGGACTTCAAGCGGCAGATCCTTGCCGCGTTCACCGAGGGGTTCCGGCATCGCCCGGACAGCACCTTCGGCACGGTCAACGCCGATGTGCTCGAACATTTCGTGCCCGGTTTCCGGCACACCGACTTCGTCGAGGTGATCGAGGGCAACGACTGGCCGGACTGAGCCGCCGCGCGGAGGCCGGGCACGTCGAGGCCGGCCGCACGTCAAAGCCGGCTTCAGGTCGAACCGGTTTCAGGCTGGGTCTGCCTCGCGTCGGCCTGCGGTGTTGGCGCGGGGCGGGAGGCCGACCAGGAAGTACTGCTGGGCGCTGCCGCGCAGCTGCGCGCCGGATGCGACGGAGTGCCGGATGCCGTTGTAGAGGTAGTCCCACACCCGGCGGTCCTGTTGCAGGGAGGCGAAGCCGGTCTCGATCGTGCGGCCGTCGGTGTCGGTGAGCGAGAGCAACACGCCGCCGCTGCCGCCATGACTGCCATCGCCGTCGGTGCGGGTGGTGATCTCGGCCAGTTCGTAGGTCTTGACCCAGGCTCCTCGGTATGACAACCAGTCCGCGCCCACCGCGCAGCGGTCCCTGCGCACGGGCAGGGCCGCTTGCAGGGCGGTGATGACGATCCCGAGACCGGCCGGTACCAGGGTGAACACGGCGAGGTCACCGGTTCTTGTCAGCGAGACGATGCCGGTGACCAGCGCCAACACGATGACCACTACGGCGGCGGTGCGCAGCGTGGTGCGCCAGCTGACCCGGTACCAGACCAGGGGCCTGCCGCAGTCGGGCGGCGGGCCGGGGACCTTGGTCAGCCGGCCGACGGTTTCCCAGTCGGCGGCCTTCGCCCTGGGGTCGCCGGCGAAACCGGGTGCGTGCGGCGGTCTCGGTAGCCCGGTGCCGGGATCCGGCCGTGGCGGCAGCGAGCCGACGCGCGGGTCGGACCGTGGTGATCGGCTGGGGTCGAGTTCTCTCATCGGCGGATTCGGCGGATTCGGCTGCGCGGAAGGTGGCTGCCGGGACGACTGGTCAGCGGACCGGGGCCGGGGACATGACGACGATGAGCAAGGTCGCGATCGGGCCGAGGAACAGCGAGATCAGGAACCAGGCCAGGCCGCTGCGGTTCTTGCCCTGCGCGAGCCCCGCGTTGATCAGGCTCAACGTTCCCCAGCCGAAGTAGTAACCGGTGTTCAGTACATGCACCGGACAAGACTGCCACAGCGGGCGGTCGCCGACCGGTAAGACACAGGCGTCCACCAGGGTCAATCCACCCCGAAGGGGCCGACCCACGACAACGCGGAGGCGCCTACCCGATGCGCCTCCGCGTCAAACCTGGTCACACCTGATCGTGCGGCGAGTCAGCTCACACCGATCAGGTCGACGACGAAGATCAGCGTTTCGCCCGGCTTGATCGCGCGGCCTGCGCCGCGGCTGCCGTAGCCGAGGTGCGGCGGGATGACCAGCTTGCGGCGGCCACCGACCTTCATGCCGGCGACGCCCTGGTCCCAGCCGGAGATGACCTGGCCGGCGCCGAGGCGGAAGCTGAAGGTGTCCCCTCGGTTCCAGGAGGCGTCGAACTCCTCGCCGGTGGAATGCGCGACCCCGACGTAGTGCACGGTCACGGTGTGGCCGGAGGCGGCTTGGTCGCCGTCGCCGACGGTGATGTCGTGGGTCTGGAGGTCGGTGGGCGCATCGCCCTCGATCGGATCGACCTCGGGCTTCTGCAGAGCCATCTGGATGAGCCTCCTGTGATCTCCTGTTTACGGACAAGTCGGCAGGTTGCCGGATCGCCGTCGAGTCAAACATGTGCACCGGTCGCTGGTGTGTCCAGGG
This sequence comes from Pseudonocardiaceae bacterium, assembly GCA_036268955.1. Classification (GTDB taxonomy): domain Bacteria; phylum Actinomycetota; class Actinomycetes; order Mycobacteriales; family Pseudonocardiaceae; genus CAJCJE01. The sequence continues at coordinate 37,621 of DATATE010000163.1, read as the reverse complement.
CCACGAGCCAGCCGGGGAGGACGACGAGGACAGGTTCCATACAGTGGCCGAATCGTTACTTAACTCACGAGTAACTACCCCTGAGGGTGAGTTTTCAGGTCATCTACCCATCGTTTCTGCTCCATTCCGTCACAGCCGCGCGTTGGCTACGTCCCCAACCTGTCAATTGACGAGAACGGAGAATCGATGCCCAACTGCGTCGACCCCCTTAACAAGGGCCGACCGATCGGTGTGGTCGTGATCGATCCCGTCCCACTGTTCCGGGACGGCCTCGGCGCGCTGCTCGCCCGCACGACCGGGGTGCGGTTGCTCGGCATGACCGGCAACCTGCATGCCGCCATCGTGCTGTGCGAACGCACCCGGCCCGATGTGGTGCTGGTGGACGCGATGCTGGACCCCCGCTGTCATCTCGGCTCACTGTTGCAGGGCAGCGACGACACCCTCGCCGTGCTCTCGGTACTGCGCGAACCGCTGCGCACGGCGCGGTATCTCAACGCGGCGGTCACCGCGGGCGTGCAGGGCGTCATCCTGCGCACCGCCGACCCGGCCGCGTTCGTCGAGGCGATCAAGCAGACCTTCACCGAACGCCGCTATCTGGACCCCGACCTCGGCGTGCTCGCCAACGGCCTGGGCATCCGGCCGATGGTGAGCGCGCGGCAGCCGCTGTCGCGCCGGGAGTACCAGGTGTTGCAGTTGATCTCCGACGGCCTTGAGAACTCGGCGATCGCGAAGGCGCTGTTCGTGTCGATCGAGACCATCCGGACGCACGTGAAGAACATTCTGCGCAAACTGCACGCCCGCGACCGCGCGCACGCGGTCGCGGTGGCCTTTCGACTCGGGTTGCTGGTGGCGCACCGGGACAGCCCGTTCCCGACCATCTCCGGTGCCGACGGCCAGCCGGTGGCGGGTCAGCCTGCGATGCCCCCGGTGCCCTCGCCCAGCATCCGTGGCCAGGCGGCGGCGCGACGCGCGACCGGTCCCCCTCCGTACTGACGCAATCACCAACAGTCATCGGACGTGGGCCAGTTCACTCACCCAACAGCGTGGTGCGCATCATTCGAGTGGTCTCACTCTTGCTCGGGTTACTCGACGGTAATATAATTTTGTTACCGGTGAGTAGCGACATCTACCCATGATGCCGCGGCACGACAGGGGAGCAGCGACAATGGGCCACTACAAGAGCAACGTCCGAGATCTCGAATTCAACTTGTTCGAGGTGTTCAACGTCCAGCAGCGGCTGGGCAAGGGCCGGTTCGAGGAAGCCGACGAGGACACCGCTCGGGGCGTACTGGCCGAGCTGAACAACCTGGCTACCGGGCCGCTCGGCGAGTCCTTCGCCGAAGGCGACCGGATCGGCACCAGCTACGACCCGAAGACCTTCTCGGTGACGCTGCCCGAGGGGTTCAAGAAGTCCTACCAGTCCCTCTGGGACGGCGAGTGGTGGCGCCTGGGCCTGCCCAACCACCTCGGCGGCCTCGGGATCCCGCCCACCGTGCAGTGGAGCGCCGCAGAGCTGATCCTCGGCTCCAACCCGGCCGTGTTCATGTACCTGGCAGGCCCGAACTTCGCGGCCGTCGTGGACCGCAACGGCAACGAGGAGCAGAAGCGCTGGGCGCGGCTGATGATCGAACGCGGCTGGGGCGCCACCATGGTGCTCACCGAGCCGGACGCCGGTTCCGATGTCGGCGCGGGCCGCACCAAGGCGTTCGCGCAGCCGGACGGCAGCTGGCACATCGACGGCGTGAAGCGGTTCATCACCTCCGGCGACCAGGACATCACCGAGAACATCATGCATCTGGTGCTGGCCCGTCCCGAGGGTCCCGGCATCGAGTCCCGGCCGGGTACCAAGGGCCTGAGCCTGTTCCTGGTGCCGAAGTTCCTGTTCGACACCGAGACCGGCGAATCCGGTGAGCGCAACGGCGCCTACGTCACCAACGTCGAGCACAAGATGGGCCTGAACGCGTCCGCGACCTGTGAGGTCACCTTCGGCCAGCACGACGTGCCGGCGAAGGGCTGGCTGCTCGGCGACGTGCACAACGGCATCGCGCAGATGTTCCAGGTCATCGAGTACGCCAGGATGATGGTCGGCACCAAGGCGATCGGCACGCTGTCGACCGGCTACCTCAACGCGTTGGACTACGCGAAGGAGCGGGTGCAGGGTGCGGACCTGCCGAACATGCTGGACAAGGCCGCGCCTCGGGTGACGATCACCCACCACCCTGACGTGCGGCGCAGCCTGATGTTGCAGAAGGCCTACGCCGAGGGCCTGCGCGCGACCTACATCTACACCGCGACCTTCCAGGACCAGATCGCCGCGGGCGACGGTGACGTGAAGCTCGCCGAGCGGGTCAACGACCTGTTGCTGCCGATCGTGAAGGGCGTCGGCTCCGAGCGGGTCTACGAACAGCTCGCCCAGTCCCTGCAGACCCTCGGCGGCTCCGGGTTCCTGCAGGACTACCCCATCGAGCAGTACATCCGGGACTCCAAGATCGACTCCCTCTACGAGGGCACCACCGCGATCCAGTCCCTGGACTTCTTCTTCCGCAAGATCATCCGCGACAAGGGGCAGGCGCTGGGCCACATCGCCGGCGAGATCACCGCGTTCCTGGAGGCCGAGGCCGGCAACGGACGACTCAAGGAAGAACGCGCCCTGCTCAAGCAAGGCCTTGAAGACGTCCAGGGCATCCTCGGCGCGATGATCGGCTACCTCACCAAGTCGCAAGAGGACCCGCGCAACATCTACCTCGTCGGCCAGAACACCGTCCGGCTGCTGATGAGCGTCGGTGACCTGCTCATCGGCTGGCTGCTGCAACGCCAGGCAGCGGTCGCGCTCGCCAAGCTCGACGGCAGCCCGTCGGCCAAGGACACCGCGTTCTACCAGGGAAAGATCGCCGTCGCGTCCTTCTTCGCCAAGACCGTCCTGCCGGAACTCGCCGCCCGCCGCAAGGTCGCCGAGACCACCGACAACAGCCTCATGGACCTCGACGAGGCTTCTTTCTGATCCCTGCCCGATTACGCGACCGTGGGGCGGTTTCCGAGTTTCGGAAGCCGCCCCACAGTCGTTGCTGTCCAGGACTTTTGCGGGCCTTACAGGTAGAGGCCGGTGCCGGCGCCGTGTTCGGTCGGCTCGTTGGCGATCGCGTGCACGTCGCGCTCGCGCATCACCAGGTAGGTGCTGCCGTGGATCTCGACCTCAAGCTGGTCGTCGGGGTTGTAGAGCACCCGGTCGCCGGTCTTCACGTTGCGCACGTTGTTGCCGATGCCGAGGACATCGCCCCAGGCGAGTCTCTTGGCCATCTGCGCGGTAGCCGGGATCACGATCCCGCCGCTGCTGCGCCGCTCGCCGTCCTCCTGGGAGATCTTGACCAGAATCCGGTCGTACAGCAGCTGAATCTCAAGCTTGGGATCGGACACAGGCTGATGGTACTTGCGGGCCGGTGCTACCGGCGTCAGCCGTCCATCCCGCCGAGGACCAGCGGCAACCGCCGCGCGCCCCAGTCCCGCAACCGCACCGGCACGCCCCAGTCCTGGCGGCTGAGCCGGCAGGCCGGATGCTCACCGACCGAGTCGCAGCTGGCCGCCTGCGCGACAACATGCAGGACGCCGCCGGGAATGTCGTCGGCGAGCACGAGGGTGCGGCACAGGTCGGTGCCCACCCCGGCGCCGGACCGCAGGAGTTCCGGCGGGGAGGAACTGATCTCCAGGCGGGTGGAGGGGCCGTACCGGTCGTCGATGCGCTGGCCGGGTGGCGGATCGAAAATGACGGTGAGCACTACCTCGCCGGGCGCGAGATCCGTTGCCGGGCGGCGAACCTGGTGTGCGGCGCCGTGCACGAGTTCGGCGGCGAGACCGGGTGCGATGGGCCGGTCGAGCTGGTGTGCGCCGGAGACGACCACGATCAGCTCGTCGTCGAGCAGGACGATGTCGGCAGGCTCGGCAAGATCGGCGGCGAGGGTGGACACCTCGGCGGAAACCGGGTCGTAGCGGCGGATCGCGCCGTTGTAGGTGTCCGCGACGACCACGCTGTCGTCCGGCAGGACGGCAAGACCGAGCGGATGTTGCAGCAACGCGGTCGTGGCAGGCCCGTCCCGGTGGCCGAAGTCGAAGAGTCCACTGCCGACGGCCGTGCGCACCACGAACTACTCGGGCCTCGGACCGGCCTCGATGACGCGCAGCGCGGAGGTTTCCGAGTCGACGAGCCAGAGCCGGGCGGCGGTGGCGGCGAGACCCGAGGGCTGGGCAAAGAACGCGGACTCGATCGGACCGTCCTGCAACCCTTCGACGGTGGTGCCGGCGAAACGGCGGACGGTGCCGGTGAGCGGATCGAACAGGCTCAGGGTGTGGTTGCCGGACATCGCGATCACCACCCCGTTCGCCGGCTGCCACCAGGCGAGGTCCAGCGGACTGGACAGGTCGACCTCGGTGCCCGGCCCCTCGGTGCGCCCGTCGCGCCACTGCGCGCCGGTGCCCGCGACCGTGCCGACCTGGCCGTCGGCCAACCGGACCGAGCGGAGCAGGTGGTTGACCGTGTCCGCGACCAGAACCTCGTAGCCGACCCGCGCGGCGACCTCCGGCGGGAGCAGCGCGAAGCCGCCTGGTTCCGCGAAGCCGGCCTGCGTCGCGGGACCATCGGCGCTGCCGCGCGTACCGGTGCCGATCCGGCGCAGCACGGCGGTGCCGTCGGCGGCGAGTTCGACGAGTCGGTGGTGCCCGGTGTCCGCGACCAGGACGGTTCCGGCCGGGGTGACCAGGGCTTTGCCGGGAAAGCGCAGTTCGGTGGCGGCCGGAGGTGGTGGCAGGTAGGGCCCCGAGCCTCGGTGCAGCGTGCCGCGCTGGTCGTGTTCGGCGATGAGTTCCTTCACTACCTGCCGCAACGCATCGACATGCCCCTCACCTGCGGCAACATGCACGACGTAGCCCTCGGGGTCGACAAGGACCAGGGTCGGCCAGGCATGCACCGCATAGGCCTGCCAAGTGGTCAGCTCCGGATCGTCGAGCACGGGGTGCTGCACGGCGGCCCGCTCGACCGCCGCCACGACCGCGTCCGGTTCAGCCTCGTGTGCGAACTTCGGCGAGTGCACCCCGACCGTGACCAGCACGTCGGCGAACTCCTCCTCAAGCGGGCGCAGCTCGTCGAGCACGTGGATGCAGTTCACGCAGCAGAAGGTCCAGAAGTCCAGGAGCAGGATCTTGCCCCGGAAGTCCCTGAGCGCGTAGGACTTGTCGCCGGTGTTCAGCCAGCTGCGTCCGACCAGCTCAGGGGCTCGAACACGAACGCGCTTGCGTGGCTGCGTGGAGGTCACGAGTGAGCTAACGCCGATGGGTCGCTGTACTGTTCCCGGTCTCGCGTCGTGGGATTCACCGGCGGTGAGCCTCGGTGTGCCTACGCCCACAAACCAGCCACGGGGCCAGCTCCTGTCAGAACTCCCCCACTTTTGAGTGACTCGACGTGTAGAACCCCCCTGGTTTTGAATGGAAGGCGCGCCAAAGATCTACGTCGTGCGCTCGTGCTGAGCAGAGACCTCACCAGGTCGGTCGACCGGACCGGATCACGTCCCAGGATCTGGCTGCTGGATGAGGTGACCGGCATCGATGGCTGGACGGCGGCACTCAAGTACCTGCGAGACAACACACCCGTCGGAGATGACACCGTCGTCTGCACGGGATCGTCGTTGAAGGACACGACGGATGTCGAGCGAGATCTGCTGGCAGGACGGACAGGCAGCGCGGCGTGTCGACGAACGCGACTGTTGCTGCCAATGCGCTTCCGGATGTTCTCGCGGTGACACGCCCAGAACTCACGCGGCTTGGCCCGCTCCCAGCGTGGCGGTTGCAGAGCGAGGAAGCCAAGGCTGTGGCCGAGAACCTCGAACTCCACGCGGACGACCTCGATCTGGCATGGCAGTCCTATCTGACGTCAGGAGGATTCCCGCGCGCTGTTGCCGAACACGCTAAGAACGGGATCGTGAGCCAGTCCTTCATGGAAGATCTGGCAGCCTGGTTGCACCGAGACGCCGACCACGATGCGCCACCCGACTCAATTCCACGTCTGCTGGCTGAACTGCAACATCGTTCGACGTCACCCCTCAACCGGAGAAGCACAGCAGACGCGTTGGGATATCTCAGTCCACAGACATTCGATGTCAGACTCAGCCGACTCGCGCACAGCTTCGCGGGCTGCGTGCGACCTCTCGCCGGTTGTTCAGCCGGTCCCGGATCGTGGGCGGTAAATGAGCGGCGCTCGACTCGATGGGCGGCAAGACTACGACGATGATTCACCTTGTCGAACCGCCCCGACTGGTATGGCCGACCACCTCGGCGCGGCTGTCCTATCTCGTTGGTGAGCAGGCCGACTGTCTGCTGAGAGGTACCGCGACCGAGTGGCTGGGGCCGGCCAGCGAGGACTTCGACGAGTTCGTTGCGGTGCGGCGCGGAGTGCGCACGCGGTGGGGCGTGCCGTCGACGGTCTTCTGGTACGTCTCCGGCGAGTACTACCTGGGGACGCTCGTCATCCGGCACGAGCTGACGCCTGAACTCGCCGAGGTCGGCGGGCACGTGGGGTATCACGTGGTCGCGCCGTGGCGTCGGCAAGGACATGCCACCCGGATGCTGGCGGCCGGGCTGCTGGAGTGCCGGCATCTTGGCATCGGCCGGGTTCTGCTCACCTGCGATCAGGACAACGAACCGTCTCGTCGGGTGATCCTGGCCAACGGTGGGGTGCCCGACGGCCAACTGCGAGGCGAGGACCGGTTCTGGATCGACCTCGACGCGAGCGGCACGCGGTAGGGCGGAAACACCCTCGGGAACCAGAAAGGCACCTTCACCAATGGGTGAAGGTGCCTACATATGGATGCTCCGCAGTGCTGCCAGGTCGGGGGTCCGGCAGCACTGCGGAGCCACCTTTGACATCGGGCGCCAACGCGAGGTTGTTACACTTACAGTAGATGTGAGTCAGGTCACACACGATCGCGGCCACCATTCTCACTCGGTCAACCACTGTCAGTTGTATATCGATGCGTCTGGGCTTATCTAGCGATAAGTTTAGAGAATCCGATACGGCGCTATTCGTCCTTGCCGAGCAGGAAGCGGCCGAAGTGCGGCACGGTGAACGCGATCCGGCCGCGCTCGGCCGAGTAGACGAGGCCCTTCTTGATCAGGCTGTCCCGCGACGGCGAGAGCGAGGAGGGCTTGCGGCCGAGGAAGATCGCCACGTCCGAGCTGCCGGCGCCCTCGTCGCGACCCTCGGTCAGTTCGGCCATCGCGCGCAGGTACTCACGTTCGGCGGGGGTGGCTCGTTCGTAGCGGGAGCCGAAGAAGCCGACCGCGAGTTCGGCCTCTGCCTCCGGGGCGGCCACGGCGACGTCCTCGGCGGTGATCGGGTCGGCGGGGGCGGCGTCCCAGGCGGCCTTGCCGTAGGCCTGGATGAAGTAGGGGTAACCGCTGGAGGCGGCGAACAGGGCGTCGAGGGCGTCCGGGGCAATGCCGGCCAGTTCGCGCTCGACCGGGGCGAGGACGGCACGGTCGGCCTCCTCGCGTTCCAGCCGGTCGATGCTCAGGTAGCGGAACAGCCGCTCCGAGTAGGACTTGCTGGCCGACAGGACGGCCGGCAGGTGCGGAAGGCCGGCACCGACCACGACGAGCGGGGCACCGGACTGGGAGAGTTCGTGGCAGGCCGCGCAGAGCGCCGACACGTCGTCCGGGCGCAGGTCCTGCATCTCGTCGATGAGCAGGGCCACGCCGGTGCCGACGTCCGCGGCCAGCTCGGCGACATCGGTGAACAGTTCGACGAGGTCGATCTCGATATCGCCGGAGTCGGCCCGACCGGAGGCGGCGGGCGCGTCGATGCCGGGCTGCCAGCGGTCGCGCAGTTTCGCGTCGGCCGGGTTCGCGCGTAGGGCGAATGCCTTGAGCACGCCGAGCACGGCCTCCACCCGATCCGGCGCCCGATGCCGCACGGCGAGGTCACGAATGGCGCGGTGCAGGGCGGCGGAGAGCGGTCTACGCAGGTCGGCGTCGGGGCGGGCCTCGATCTTGCCGGCGCCCCAGCCCCTGCGCACGGCCATCGACCGTAACTCGCCGAGCAGCACGGTCTTGCCGACGCCGCGCAGCCCGGTCAGGACGAGGCTGCGTTCCGGACGGGCCCGTGACACCCGTTCCAGCACCACTTCGAAGGCGTCGAGTTCGCGGTCCCGACCGGCGAGTTCGGGCGGTCGTTGGCCGGCGCCGGGCGCGAACGGGTTACGGACCGGGTCCATCATCGGACCGTATCGCCATTTCTAGCGTTCGTCCGATAGCCCGCCAGATTGTTCTATGGCGTGTCGGACCATCACTCGACGCCGTGTCAGAGAGGTCACTTCGACCTCTTGACGGCGTGCTGATCCGGGCCGTCGGCGTCAGGACCTCGTCAAGGCCGGACACGAGCGGCTGATCTCGGCAGATCGTGCGGACGTGAGCGCGGATGTGGTTGCCGAGGAAGCGGAACCGGTCTCGGCGACGGTAGGAGAGCCAGGCAGATTTCAGCTGACGGCGGCTACCGGGATCGCCGGGCTGGGGCTGGACGCGATCGCGTCGGTGGCCTACGGGCCCGAGGCGATCGTGGTGGTGCTGGCCGCCGCGGGCGGGCTCGGGCTCGGCTGGACGCTGCCGGTGACGCTGGTCATCGTCGGTCTGCTCGGCGTGCTGGTGCTGTGCTACCGGCAGGTGATCGCGGCCTTCCCGGACGGCGGCGGCGCGTACACGGTGGCCAGGACGCATCTCGGCCGGCGGTCCGGGCTGGTCGCGGCGGCCTCGCTGGTCGTGGACTACGTGCTGAACGTCGCGGTATCGGTCGCGGCCGGAGTCGCCGCGCTGACCTCGGCCTTTCCCGCGCTGCTGCCGTGGACGACGCAACTGTGCCTGCTGGCGCTGGTCGTGGTGACGGCGGTGAACCTGCGCGGGATCGCGATGAGCGCACGGGTCTTCGCGGTGCCGGCGGTGATCTTCTGCGTCTCGGTGCTCGCGGTGATCATGGTCGGGCTGATCCGGTCGGCGCCGCTGCATCCGCTGCCGGTGACAACGCAGCCGGTGACGGTCGGTTCGGTCGGCGTGCTGTTGGTGCTCTCCGCGTTCGGCAACGGCTGTTCGGCGCTGACCGGGATCGAGGCGATCGCGAACGCGACGCCGAGCTTCCGGCCGCCCGGCCAGCGGCGGGCGCGACGTGCGGAGGCCGGGCTCGGCCTGTTGCTCGGCGCGCTGCTGATCGGGTTGGCCGTGGTGATCGGGAAGTTCGACGCCCGGCCGGTCGGGGGTCGGACGATCCTGTCGCTGGTCACCGAGGGGGCGCTCGGACACGGCGTGCTGTACGTGATCGTGCAGTTGTCCACGGTGTTGCTGCTGGTACTGGCCGCGAACACCTCCTTCGGCGGGTTGCCGGTGCTGTTCGCGAAGCTGGCCAAGGACGGCGCCCTGCCGCACGTGTTCGGACTGCGCGCCGACCGGATGGTGCACCGCTACGGGGTGCTGACGTTGGCCGTGCTCTCCGGCGTACTCCTGGCGGTGACGCGCGGGCAGGTCGACGTGCTGGTGCCGTTGTTCGCGATCGGTGTTTTCGTCGGCTTCTTCCTCTGCCAGATCGGCATGGTCAAACACTGGTTCGCCGAACGCGGCAGGGCCTGGCGGGCGCGGGCCGCGCTCAACGGGTTCGGCGCGGTGCTGACCTTGTTGGCGCTGATCGACGTGACCGCGTCGAAGTTCCTTGCGGGCGCTTGGCTGATCGTGCTGATCGTGCCGCTGCTCGTCCTGCTGTTCACGACGATTTTCCGCGCCTACCAACGGATCGGCGCCAAGATCGGGGTCGGCACGCTGCCGGACCGGCCGCACCCCGGCGGCTGCCTCGTCGTGGTACCGGTGGTGGCGATCAACCGGCTGACGTCCGAATGCCTGTCGGCCGCGCTGTCCATGGGTGACCAGGTGCGCGCGGTGCACGTCTGTTTCGACGGCGATGCCGAGGATCGCGAGCATGCGCGGCGATTCGAGGAGCAGTGGCAGCGGTGGCGGCCGTAGGTGCCGCTGGAACTGTTGCACACGTCGAGCCGGGTGCTGGGGCCACCGATCGTGCGCTACCTCAACAGCCAACCGGCCGGTCATCGGCGGATCGTCGTGCTGATCGGGGAGTTCGAGCCGACCCGGTTGTGGGAGCGGGTACTGCGCAACCGGCGCGGTGCGGTGGTGGCGAGGGCGGTCGGGCGGGAGACCTGCGCGGTGGTGTGTCGGCTGCGCTTCCGGTTGGGTGAGCAGCCGTCGACGGCCCCGATTACTATCGATAGCCGAATCTAGGGACCATCCTAGATACCGTTATACAGATCGATTCAGCGTTCCATGATCGCGGTGACTCCCTGACCGCCCGCGGCGCAGATGGAGATCAGGCCACGACCGGAACCTCGCTCGGCGAGCAGGGTGGCCAGGGTCGCCACGATCCGACCGCCGGTGGCGGCGAAGGGGTGCCCGGCGGCCAACGAGGAGCCGTTGACGTTCAGCTTGGCGCGGTCGATGGCACCGGGAGCCTCGGAAAGACCGAGCTTGTCCTTGGCGAACTCCGGGTCCTCCCAGGCCTTCAACGTGGCCAGCACCTGCGAGGCGAAGGCCTCGTGGATCTCGTAGAAGTCGAAGTCCTGTAGGGAAAGTCCGGCGCGCGCGAGCATCCTCGGCACGGCGTAGGCGGGCGCCATCAACAGGCCCTCCCGAGGGCGGCGGTCGGGGTGACCGGAGGCATCAGGGCTGCCGTGCACGTAGTCGACGGCGGCGGTCTCGGTGAAGGTCAGGTAGGCCAGCACCGGGAGTCTGCGCTCGGCGGCCCAGTCCTCGCCGGCCAGCAGGACGGTGGAGGCGCCGTCGGTGAGCGGGGTGGAGTTGCCGGCGGTCATCGTGCCGTCCTGGCCGCCGAAGGCCGGCTTGAGCTTGGCGAGCTTCTCGGCGTTGGTGTCCGGCCGGAGGTTCTGGTCGCGGGACAGGCCGAGGAAGGGAGTGACCAGATCGTCGAAGAAGCCGCGCTGGTAGGCGGCGGCGAGCTTCTGGTGGCTGGCGGCGGCGAGTTCGTCCTGCTCCGCGCGGCCGATGCCCCATTCCTTCGCGGTGATCGCGGCATGCTCGCCCATGGAAAGGCCGGTGCGCGGTTCGGCGTTGCGCGGAATGTCCGGCACGATCTGGCCGGGGCGCAGCTTGGTCAGCAGGCGCAGCCGGCCCGCGAGGTCCTTGGTGCGGTTGAGCCGCAGCAGGATCTCGCGCAGGTCCTCGTTGACGCCGACCGGCGCGTCACTGGCGGTGTCGACGCCGCCGGCGATCCCGACGTCGATCTGGCCGAGCGCGATCTTGTTCGCGGTGCCGATGATCGCGGCGAGGCCGGTGCCGCAGGCCTGCTGCACGTCCTGGGCCGGGGTTTCGGCGGAGAGTTGGCTGCCGAGGACGCATTCCCGGATCAGGTTGAAGTCGCGGCTGTGCTTGAGCACCGCGCCGCCGGTCACCTCGCCGAGTCGCTCGCCCTGCAGGCCGAACCTGCTGACAAGGCCGTCCAGCGCGGCGGTGAACATGTCCTGGTTGGAGGCGGTGGCGTAGCGGCCGTTCGAGCGGGCGAAGGGAATACGGTTCCCGCCGAGCACGGCGACGCGTCGCGGACCTGGGGCGTTCGAGGCCATCTGTGTCCTCCCACCGACATGCACACCGACTGTGCCTTATGCTGGCCATAGTAACCTACCCGTGAGTAGACTTACCAGCCAGTAGGCTCGCGGTGCCTCTCGAGACAGGGCGGTCATCATGACGACGGATCGGTACCAGCAGTTCGCGACCTCGGCCGTTGGCAGGCTGGTGGTGAGCAGGCTGGGCCTGCCCGATCCCATTGCACTACGCCGCTACGAACCCGGCCAGTCGCTGCTGACCGGGCCGGCGCTGCTCGGCGGTGCGCCCGGTGGCCGGCTCGGCGAGGCGATCGCCGAAACGCTGACCAGGGCAGATGCCGAGATCGCGAAGTCCGAGCTGACGACATCGGCCGGCGATGACGGCGAGCGCTACGGCGCGCTGATCTTCGACGCGACCGGGATCACCGGCCCCGAACAGCTGCGTGAGCTGCACACCTTCTTCCATCCGGTGATCCGTCGGGTACACGGGGGCGGCCGGGTGCTGGTGTTCGGCACACCACCGGAGAGCATCGCCGACGCCGCGGAGCAGGTCGCCCAGCGCGCCCTGGAGGGTTTCACCCGTTCGGTGGGCAAGGAACTCAAGCGCGGCGCGACCGTGCAACTGGTCTATGTGGCACCCGGCGCGGAGGGCGCCATCTCCTCGACACTGCGGTTCCTCGCCTCCTCGAAATCGGCGTACGTGGACGCGCAGGTGGTGCGGATCGGCGTGCCCACCGCGGAGCTGGTCGAGCCGGACGACTGGGAGCGTCCGCTGGACGGCAAGGTCGCGCTGGTGACCGGTGCGTCACGCGGGATCGGCGCGGCCATCGCGCGGGTACTCGGTCGCGACGGCGCGCATGTGGTCTGCCTCGACGTGGCCGGTCAGGGCGACGAGTTGTCGAAGGTCGCCAACGAGGTACGCGGTTCCGCGTTGCAGCTGGACATCACCAGCGCGGCGGCACCGGACAAGCTCGTCGAGTACTTCGGCACCCGGCACGACGGCGTCGACGTCGTGGTGCACAACGCGGGCATCACCAGGGACAGGACGCTGGCGAAGATGGACGATGCCCGCTGGGACGCGGTGCTCGCGGTGAACCTGAGCAGCCAACTGCTGATCAACGACGCGCTGCTGGCGAGGAAGACCCTGCGCGCGGGCGGCCGGATCATCGGGGTGTCCTCGATCGCCGGGATCGCCGGCAATGTCGGGCAGACGAACTACGGGACCTCCAAGGCCGGGGTGATCGGCATGGTCGACGCCTACGCGCCCGAGTTGGCCCGACGGTCCGGCACGATCAACGCGGTCGCGCCGGGGTTCATCGAGACGCGGATGACGGCGGCGGTACCGCTGTTCATCCGGGAGGCCGGGCGGCGGATGAACAGCATGTCCCAGGGTGGCCTGCCGGTCGACGTCGCGGAAACCATTGCCTGGTATGCGAATCCGGCCTCGTCCGGGGTCAACGGCAACATCGTCCGGGTTTGCGGGCAGAGCCTGCTCGGCGCCTGAGGAGACTGGCGTGACCGCGATGGACACCACCGTCGAACTCGACTCGACGCCGAACCTGACCGGGTTGTTCGGCAAGGCCGCCCTCGGTGTGCTGCCGGGGTTCGGGCGTTGCGGGGACGCACTGCCGGACACCACGTACGCGCAGACCGGGGTGCGGATCGACCGGGAGCGGCTGGCAGGCTACGACCGGGTGTGCGGGTTCCGGGTCTCCGACGAACTGCCCGGCACCTTCCCACACATTCTGAGTTTTCCGTTGCAGGCCAAGCTGATGACCGATCCGGACTTCCCGTTCCCGATGATCGGCCTCGTGCATCTGGCGAACCGGATCAGCAGGACCCGGCCGATCGGCGCCGAGGAGACGCTGGTGCTGCGGGTGCACGCCGAGGGCCTGCGGCCGCATGAACGCGGCACCCAGTTCGACATGGTCAGCGAGGCGCTGTCGGACGGCGAGGTGGTCTGGACGGACGTCAGCACCTACCTGCGGCGCGGCGGTTCGGCCGGACCTTCCGAACGTGGGGCGAAGGTCGACGCCCAGCCGCTCGACGGCGAACCCGCCGCGCGGTGGCATCTCGGTGGGGACACCGGGCGGCGGTATGCCGAGGTGTCCGGCGACCACAACCCGATCCACCTCTACCCACTGACCGCGCGGCTGTTCGGGTTCAAGCGGGCGATCGCGCACGGCATGTGGTCCAAGGCGCGCTGCCTGGCCTTCTTCGAAGGACGACTGCCCTCGGCCTACACGGTCGACGTGCGGTTCAAGCGGCCGATCCTGCAGCCGGCCACGGTCGCGCTCCACAGCGAGTCGACCGAGGACGGTTTCCGGTTCGCGCTGCGCGACGCCGGCAAGGACATCCCGCATCTCGACGGGACCATCAGCGCCGGCTGAGGTGGCTCAGGCGGCTGAGCCTTGATGAAGCGCTTACCGATCACTGCTCGGTAAGCGGCGGTTTCCAGACGCGGTCCTCGACCAGATCGCCGAAACCCATCCAGACCAGGTTCATCAACCGCACCGCGATCAGGTCCGCGGTCTCGTCCGGATGGTCGAGCCACCAGTCCGCGAGCGACTCGCCGGCGCCGACCAGCGCGGCGGCAAGGGCCTCGCCGGAGCGGGACGCGGCGTGGCCGACGCCCTCGTCGTTGCCGGTGCGCACCAGCACGGCCGCGACCAGCGTGATGGCGCGCTGGCGCATGGCCATGAGTTCCTCGGTGAACGGACCGCCCTGGGCCAACGACTGCCGGTGCAGCACCCGCCAGCTCTCCCGGTGTTCGCCGACGAAGCCGAAGAAGGACCGCAGACCGTGCCAGAGCTGCACGTCAGCAGGCTGTTCGGGGTGGATGCCGGCGACGATGGCCTCCAGCAGCTGAGTGGCTTCGCGGTGGATGCAGGCCGCGAACAGGTCCTCCTTGGAGCCGAGGTAGGCGTAGATCATCGGCTTGGAGATCCCGGCGACATCGGAGACCTCGTCCATGGAAGTGCCGTGATAGCCGTGCTGGGAGAACACGGTGACCGCGGCGTCCAGGATCTGCCGCTCGCGCACTTCCCGTGGCAGCCGTTTGGCGCGGCCCGGCCGGTCGGCCTGCTCGGCGTTGCGGCCGGCCGCGGATTCAGCGGCCGGCGACTGCGGCAGCGACATCAACACCCCTTCGCCAGGACTTCCGACCAGCGTAGCGGGTCGGCTTGCCGCAGTACCTACTGAAACGTAGCCTTACTCCAGAGTAGGTAGTCGGGGAGGTTGTGCCATGGCGACTCCAGGGTCGAACGCCGGGGCGAGTTCGGGCGCACGCACGGGCACGCGGCGGCCGAAGCAGGCCGCCCGGCCGGTGACAGCCGCAGCCATCGGCCAGGCAGCGCCGGCCCAACTTGTCGAGCTGCTCGAAGCGCTCGACCCGGCGGACAAGACCCTGCTGGACCTCGACATCGACGTGATCGGCGCCGCGATCGATCCCCGGAAACTCAACTCCGACCAGTTCGTCCGGCTGTTGTCGGCCATCGACCGGCTGGCCAGGGCCGGTGCGGACATCGACCTGAGCAGGATGCGCGCCGGGACCTTCGCCAGGATCATCGCCAAGGCATCGAGCGCGCAGGTCGAGGGCATCATGGTCCGGCCGGAGCTGCGGGCGCGGATTCTCGGCGAGATCTTCCGGCGGATGAGCGAACACTTCCGCACCGACCGGGCGGCCTCGACCCGAGCGGTCGTGCACTGGCGGCTGACCGGCGGCAGCGGGGCGGGCGGCTACGACCGGTACGAGACGGTGATCGACAACGGCACCTGCACGGTCACCGCCGAACCGACCCGGGACCCTCGGGTGACCATCACGATCCACCCCGCCGAGTTCCTGAAGCTGATCACCCGCAACGCCTCCGGCCCGGTGCTGTTCATGACCGGAAAACTGAAAATCAAGGGCGACCTCGCCTTCGCCGCCGGCCTCACCAGCCTTTTCGATCTGCCCAGGGCCTCGTAGGCTGGCACCTCGCGCAGCGCTGCGAGAGACGGGACCAACCATCGACATCGAGATGATCGCGCGGGCCCTTGACCCACGGAAAATGGGGCCGCGTGGCCTTGCCCAGCTCATCGAGACGCTCGACCTGCTGGCCAAGGCGGACACCGGGATCGCATTGGACGGGGTGGACACCATCACCCTGGTCACCCTGATCGCGCGCGCTTCCGACGAGCAGATCGCCGAGGTCGCCAGCTCGCCGAAGGCGCGCGAAATGGTGCTCGGCGAGGTCTTCCGGCGGATGTCGCAGCACCTGCGCGCCGACAAGCTGGCCACCGGCAACGGCGTGGTGCGCTGGCGGATCGCCTGCGGTGCCGGCGCCGACTACCAGCGGTTCCAGACCGTTTTCGAGAACGGCAACTGCGTCAACGGCACCACCATCGACCGCGACCCGAAGGTCACCCTCACACTGTCCATTGCGGACTTCCTGCGGCTGGTCGCCAGCTGCGTCGGTTTCCCACGACTGGTCGCGACGCGCAGGCTGAAGTTCAAGGGCGACATCCGCTACGCCATCAGGCTCAGCGGCATGTTCGACATCCCCAAACCGCGCAGCCGATAAGCACCCATTTCGGATTCGACGAGGCCGACAACCTAGATACCCATCGCCGCAATGGTCAGGTTGACCAGTTTCTGCCAGTCGGCCCCAGCACCGACAAGCACCTCTTCGACATCGAACCATTCACGTGTCGTCGGCGACTCCCTGCCCAGCACCATGAGGTCGGCGCCAGTCAGCGAAATTACCGTCCAGAAACTTTGTGCGCCGGCACCGTGTGCCTTGCGGTGACTCTTTCAGCCTCGCCGGCCCGATTGTGAACATTAGAGTAATCGGTCCCACCCTTGATTTCGATCGCCGTTTTGAATACGGTCTGATCGTTGACGTACTCCTTGATCACCACGTCCGGATCAGCGGATAGCGCGAGTGTCACATTGCGACCGGCCGAGTTCACCACGGTGATCGAATCCCCGTGATCCGAGTACTGTTTGCCTTGACTTTTGATAACATTTTTCAAAGCCTTGAACACACCGTCGGTTGCTTCCTGGCCGATGCGCGTCCGCCACGATCCGTCCGCCTGAGCACCGAGCGTCAGCAGCGGCAACTGATCGATGTCAGTGTGCAGGCTACTACGCGGGAGCGCGGTGACCAGGACGGTCATAGCCTCATTCATCTCAGAACACAGGGTGGCGATCGCCGAGTCCACGGTGTCGCGGATGACACCTCGCTCCTCCATCGCCTTGAAGATCGCGAGTCCGGTCGCTTTGGCATAGAAGCGCTTCTGGCTGGCGCCGAGAAGAAGCCGATAGTAACCGAGCACGGTGGGCGCCTGAAGCAGGATGCAGGGCGTCGCGAAGATCAACTCATCGCGCACGCCGGAGCCCTGAACGGCCTGCAACCCCGGAGCCGGAACATAGCTCGCCATCTCGTGGCGAAGGGTGGTGGGATCGACCTGAGCAGCCGCTGCTCTGACTGCTTCGTGCAGTACGGTGCCGCGAGCTTGGCTGAGAAAGGTACGAACATAGATCTGGCGAGCCGGCGGCGGAAAGTCGAATCTACCCATGCCCGGCACGTCCCGCCGGAAGGCACGGTGTTTCGATGAAACCACTGCCGGTCAATCGGTTACGGGCCATTTCCAAGTAATCCGGATTTAGCTCTATGCCAACGAACCGCCGATGGAGAAGCCCGGCCGACAGGGCGGTCGTCCCTGATCCTATGAAAGGATCGAGCACTAGATCGCCCGGCTCCGAACCAATGAGAACGCAGGGATCAACGAGCGACGGTGGGAAGGTCGCGAAATGTCCGGCAGCTTCCCGGTACACCTGCGTCTTAATGTCCCATACCGATCGAAGACGACGCTCGTTCGGCCCTTTTACCGCATCAATATCGTACTTGTACCTCTCACTCTTCGAGAACAAGAATACGTATTCATGAGATCGAGTTGGACGGTCGCGGACCGACTCGGGCTGCGCGTTGGGCTTGTTCCAGATGAGGTCGGTCCGTAGATACCACCCTCGGTCCTGCATGGCGAAGGCCAACCGCCACGGCACCCCGATAAGATCTTTCGACTTGAGGCCTTCCGGGGTGTCCGGTCGTGTCTGCATCGCCCGTGCGACATTCTTCTTGTCCGGAGCGCGCCATGTCCGCCCGCCAGAAGTGTAGGAGTCACCGATGTTGAGCCAGAGAGTGCCGTCATCTCGCAACACCCGCCACACCTCGTCGAACAGATCCGCAAGCACGTCGATGAAGTCGTAGACGCTTGCCTCCCGTCCAACCTGGCCGTGGATTCCATAGTCACGTAGCGACCAGTACGGGGGCGACGTGACAACGGTCTGCACACAACCTTTGGGCATCGCGGACAGGACGGCGTGCGCATCACCGAGGACCAGGCCGGAGGTATCGGCAAGGGCGCCGTAGTCGGTACCGTCCTCGTGCTTGTAGACCGAGAAACTCGGATACAGCACAGGGGTAGCGCCTGCGTGGCCGACGCTGTCGGTGCCCGTCCGCTGCTTGCGAAAGGTGCTGCTCATTGCGCGTTGCCTCCTGTCCAGATCGAGTACACCTTAGAACACCTGTTCGGTCCGTACGCAGCTGCCACGCCCAGTTCGGTGCTCGTCGGTTGAGATAACCGGTTTGCTGGCCAGCAGGCGGGCCTGCGCGCGTTTCTCGCCCGAGGACACCAGTTGCGCGGTGACGGTGATGCCGGCTTCGCCGAGCAGTTCGGTGATGTGCTCCGGGGTGTGCAGGTAGGTCTGGTAGCTCACGGGGTGGCCGTAGGCATGCTTCGGGCTCAGCGCTTCGTCGCCAACGTGGAAACCAACCAGCAATTGGCCACCCGGAGCCAGCGTCCGCCGGAACTCCGCGAAGACGACGGGCAGCTCGATCGGCGGGGTGTGAATGATCGAGTACCAGGCGAGGATGCCGGCCAGTTCGCCGTCGGGAAGGTCGAGGGCGGTCATCGAACCGACCTCGAAACGCAGGTCCGGCCTGCCGAGGCGGGCGATGGCCACCATGGTAGGCGAGAGGTCGACACCGAAGACGGACACGCCGAGCGAATCGAGGTACGCGGTGACGTGGCCAGGCCCGCAACCAAGGTCGGCCACCGGACCGTTCGGCACAAGCTCGGCGAACGCGGAAAGCATCGCGCGGCCCATCACGTCCTTGGGAAACACGGGTTTCACGAACTCGGCGTAATCCTGAGCGACGGTGTCGTAGGAGGACCGGGTGGCGGCGAGGTGGGCGGGTTCGGTCACGTCGAAGACCGTAGGACATCGGCCGTGAAACCGGACGAGACCCAGGATTTTCGTCCTGGGTCTCGTCCCGAACGATCAGCTTCAGTAGGTAATCGCGGTTGCCGGGTCGGCGAGCAGGGCACCGACGTCGGCGAGGAACCGTGATCCCTGTTGGCCGTCGACGACGCGGTGGTCGAAGCTCAGCGAGAGCTGGCAGACCTTGCGCGGCACGATCTGGCCGTCGACCACCCAGGGCATGTCCCGGATCGCGCCGAAGGCCAGGATCGCGGACTCGCCGGGGTTGATGATCGGGGTACCGGTATCGACCCCGAACACGCCGACATTGCTGATGGTGATGGTGCCGTTGACCATCTCCGCCGGGGTCGTCCTGCCTTCCCGCGCTGTCGTGGCGAGGGAGTCCATGGCGGCGGCGAGGTCGTGCAGGGAGAGTTGCTCGGCGTCGCGGACCTTGGGTACGACGAGGCCACGCGGGGTGGCCGCGGCGATGCCGAGGTGCACATAGGACTTGTAGACGATCTCGCCGGACTGCTCGTCCCAGGTCGCGTTCACGTCCGGGGTTCGTTGCACGGCAAGGCAGACCGCCTTCGCGGCGAACACCAGCGGGGTCAGCTTGACGTCGGCGAAGGCCGGGGTCGTCTTGAGCTTGGCCCGGAACTCCATCATCGGCGTGACGTCGACGGTGAGGAACTCGGTGACGTGCGGGGCGGTGAAGGCGCTGGCCACCATGGCGGCGGCGGTTGCCTTGCGTACTCCGCGAATCGGGACCCGCCGCTCGCGGGTCGCCGGGTCGTAGGTCAGCGCGGGAGCTGCCGTTTCGGTGACCTCGGGGGTGGTGTCGGCGGCGCGCTGGACGTCGTCGCGGGTGATGACCCCGGACCGGCCGGAGCCGGTCAGTGCCCACAGGTCCACGCCGAGTTCGCGGGCCAGCTTGCGGACCGGGGGTTTGGTCAGCGGGACGAGGCCCCGGTTGGCCACAGAAGCGGCGGCCGGCGCGACAGCGGCGGGGACGGGAGCCGGTGGGACGGGAGTCGGTGCGGCGAGCACCGGAGCCGGGGTGGCCGCAGGCGTAGCGACCGGGGCGGGCGTGGTGGCGGTGTCGGTACGCGGGCGGCGGCGCTTGGCGGAGCCGCCCTTCGGGCCGTAGCCGACCAGGTTGGGCACTGCGCCGCCTGCCGAGTCCGAAGTGGACTCCGCAGGGGCCGGGCTCCCGTTGACGGGAGGGGCGGCTCCGTTCGGGTCGACGTCGATCACGATGACCGGGGCGCCGACATCGACGGTCTGGCCCACCTCGACGAGCAGTTCGGTGACCCGCCCGGCGAAGGGGCTCGGCAGTTCGACGGCGGCCTTGGCGGTCTCGATCTCCATCAGGATCGTGTTGACCTCGACGTCCTGACCCGGTTTCACGTGCCAGGTCAGGATCTCCGCCTCGGTGAGACCCTCGGCGGTGTCGGGCAGCAGGAATTTCTTGTACTCCGGCATCGAGGTTCCCCCTACCAGGCCAGCGAGCGGTCGACGGTGTGCAACACCCGGTCCAGATCGGGCAGGAAGTCATCTTCCAGCTTCGATGGTGGATACGGGGTGTCGAAACCGTTGACCCGCAGGACTGGTGCCTGAAGGGAGTAGAAGCACTCCTGGCTGACCCGGCTGGCGATCTCCGAGTTCAGCGATGCCTCACCGGGCGATTCGCTGACCAGCACCAGCCGACCGGTGCGCCGCACGGACGCGTACACCGGGTCGAGGTCGAGCGGGGACAGGCTGCGCAGGTCGATCACTTCCAGCTCGGTGCCGTCCTCGGCGGCTGCCGCGGCCGAGTCGAGGCAGACCTTCACCGAGGGACCGTAGGCGGCCAGGGTCGCGTGCGAACCGGACCGCAGGACGCGGGAGGTGAACAGCGGCTGCGGGGTCAGCGAGGTGTCCAGTTCGGCCTTGCTGGAGTAGTACTGCCGCTTCGGTTCGAAGAACAGCACCGGGTCGTCGGTCTCGATGGCCTGCTGGATCATCCAGTAGGCGTCCACCGGGTTGGAGCAGGAGACGACCTTCAGTCCCGCGGTGTGCGCGAAGTAGGACTCCGGGGATTCGGAGTGGTGCTCGACCGAACCGATGCCGCCGCCGAACGGGACCCGGACCACGATCGGCATCGTCAGTTTGCCCTGGCTGCGGTAGTGCAGTTTGGCGAGCTGGCTGACGATCTGGTCGAAGGCGGGGAAGATGAACCCGTCGAACTGGATCTCGCAGACCGGCCGGTAGCCGCGGATGGCAAGGCCGATCGCGGTGCCGATGATGCCGGACTCGGCGAGCGGGGTGTCCAGCACGCGGTGTTCGCCGAAGTCCTTCTGCAGGCCGTCGGTGATCCGGAAGACGCCGCCGAGCTTGCCGACGTCCTCACCCATGATCAGTACCTTGGGGTTGGCGTCCATGGCCGCGCGCAGGCCGGCGTTGATGGCTTTGGCCAGGGTGGTCTGCTGCGGCTTCGTCGCGGTCGCCGACGGCTGGATGGTGGGTGCTGCCATCACCGCTCACCTCCGAAACCAGCGAGGTAGCTGAGCAGTTCTTCGCGCTGCGCGTCGAGCACCGGGCTCGATTCGGCGTAGACGTTGGCGAAGATCCGGTCCGGTGGCGGGTCCGGGATGTTGACGCAGAACTCGCGCAACCGCACCGCCAACTGGTCGGAGTCCTGCTGGACCTCGTCGAAGAACGCGGTGTCGGCGAGGCCGTTGCGGGCGAGGTAGGCGCGGACGCGCTCGATCGGGTCCTTGAGCTTCCACTCCTCGACCTCGTCGGACAGCCGGTAGCGGGTCGGGTCGTCGGTGGTGGTGTGCGCGTCCATCCGATAGGTGAACGCCTCGATGAGCACCGGTCCGTTGCCGCGCCGGCACTCCTCCAGCGCCCAGCGGGTCACCGCGAGGCAGGCGAGCACGTCGTTGCCGTCGACCCGGACGCCGGGGAAACCGTAGCCTCGGGCGCGTTGGTAGAGCGGCAGCCTGCTCTGGCGTTCGGTCGGCTCGGAGATGGCCCACTGGTTGTTCTGGCAGAAGAAGACCAGCGGGGCGTCGTAGACGGCGGCCCAGACGAAGCCCTCGTGCACGTCGCCCTGGCTGGTGGCGCCGTCGCCGAAGAAGCAGATGGTGGCCTCGTCGTCGGGGTCGGGGTTGCCGGCGGCATCGGCGTTGCCGACCTTGCCGTCGAAACGCTGGCCCATCGCGTAGCCCGCCGCGTTGAGCACCTGGTTGCCGATGACGATCGTGTAGAGGCCGAAGCGCTTCTCGATCGGGTCCCAGCTGCCGTGGTCGGTGCCGCGGAAGATGCCGAGCAGGTCGGTCGGGTCGATGTCGCGGCACCAGGCGACGCCGTGCTCGCGATAGCTGGGGAAGGCCATGTCCTGCGCTCGCATGGCCCGACCGGCGCCCACCTGGGCGGCCTCCTGACCGAGCAGCGGTACCCAGAGGGCGAGTTCGCCCTTTCGTTGCAGGGCGTTGGACTCCCGGTCCACCCTGCGTACCAGGACCATGTCCCGGTACAGCGCACGCAGTTGCGCTGGCTCGATGTCGATGTCGAAGTCCGGGTGCGTTACCCGCTCACCTTCTGGGGTGAGCAGCTGCACCAGGTCGGCACCGCCTTCACTGGTCGCTCGCAAACCGGCTATCACCTGTTCTGCTGTCGGGGCGGCAGCGGTGGCAGCCGGGCTGTCGGGCCTGGCCGCGGTCCAGTGCTCAGGGGAAGACTGCTCTGGGGAAGACATCGCGTCTCTCCTCCTCGGACGAGGCCGAGCGCGACGCTTGTGACGTCCCGCTTCGACCATGCTGAAAGCCACCGCCGTTGCCCGGTTTGGGAGCGCACGGTGACCGTCAACACTGACGGTTCTCCTTCCCATCCTGGCACGCGCAGCCTCCCCACGGTGAGTCCCGACCACTGATCAGTTACTAAAAAACCGGCGCTGATCAGCGAAAATGGTCGGAAGGCCGATGGTCGGTAGGCCAAGCAGCGAGCGGTACTGGCTGGTCGCGCGCCTACTCGATCGGGCGACACTCGATCGGCCCAGCCAAAGTGGCCTTCGCCACATCTGGCGGTGCGCGCCCCCAGTCCGCCCGTGCCGCGTGTCGCGCGCTGCTCGCCGTCGGCGGCACCGGTGGCAGGATCGGGGCATGGGTTCCCTCGATGCCTCCGCAGTGCACAAGACCGTCAGCGAAGCCTGGGACGGGCCGGTCCTGGCCAGCCTGTCCGAACTCGTCGCGATTCCCGCGGTGTCCCAGGGCTTCGATCCGGACTGGGCGAGCAACGGTCATCTCGACCGGGTCATCGAGCACGTCAGGACCTGGGCGCTCGACCGAGGACTGCCGGAGACCACCGTCGAGGTGGTCCGGTTGGCGAACGCCTCCCCGGTGCTGCTGATCGATGTGGCCGCGACCGGCGAGGGCAGCTCCAGCGGGACCGTGCTGCTCTACGGGCATCTTGACAAGCAGCCGCCGGTCGGTGGCTGGGCGGCGGGCCTCGGGCCGTGGACGCCGGTGGTCAGGGACGGCCGGCTGTACGGGCGGGGCGCGGCCGATGACGGTTATGCGCCTTATGCGGCATTGACCGCGATCGAGGCGGTCCGGGCCGGCGGCGGCGCGCACGCCCGGTGCGTCGTGCTGCTGGAGACCGGTGAGGAGTCCGGCAGCCCCGACCTGCCCAGTTACCTCGAACACCTGCGGCCACGACTGGGCGAGGTGTCGCTGGTGGTGTGCCTGGACTCCGGCACCAACGACTACGAGCGGCTGTGGCTGACGACCTCGCTGCGCGGCCTCACCCAGGTGCACGTGACCGCGACGGTGCTGGAGGGCGGCCAGCATTCCGGGATCGCCAGCGGGGTCGTGCCGAGCTCGTTCCGGATTCTGCGCGAGCTGCTCGACCGGCTGGAGGACTCGGCGACCGGCGAGATCCTGCTGCCGGAGATGAACGTGACCGTGCCACCGGCGCAGCTCGCCGAGATCAGGGCGGCCGTCGAGGCGGCGCCGGGTGCCCTGCGCACCGGGCTGCCGCTCACGCCTGGCGTGCGCACCGTCTCCGACGACGACCTTGAGCTGACGCTGAACAACACCTGGCGCCCGACCCTGTCGATCACCGGCGCCTCGGGCCTGCCCGACCCGGACTCGGCCGGCAACGTGCTGCGCCCGTTCACCACCCTGTGCCTGAGCTTCCGCCTCCCGCCGACCGCGGATTCGGCCAGTGCGCTGGCCGCCGTGCGGCGGATCCTCACCACCGACGTGCCCTACGGCGCGCAGATCGAACTCGCCCACACCGAGGCGGCCGACGGCTGGCAGGCCCCGGAGCCGGCGCCGTGGCTGCGGGCCGGCCTCGACGAGGCCAGCGACACCGTTTTCGGCGGCGCGCCCTGGCGCACCCTTGGCCTCGGCGGTTCGATTCCGTTCATGGGGCTGTTGCAGCAGATGTACCCGAGCGCGCAGTTCATCGCGACCGGTGTCCTCGGCCTCGACAGCAACGCGCACGTGCCGAACGAGTCGATCAACCTCGACTATGCCGCCAAGCTGACCGAGGCGCTGGCGATCGTGCTGGACGCGCACGCGAACACCTGAGCCGGCAGCAGGTCGGCGGACACCCCGAGTCAACAGGCAGGCAACAGTTTTGGGTACGAA
The DNA here is from genome assembly GCA_036268955.1 of Pseudonocardiaceae bacterium. Classification (GTDB taxonomy): domain Bacteria; phylum Actinomycetota; class Actinomycetes; order Mycobacteriales; family Pseudonocardiaceae; genus CAJCJE01. Next base: position 13,091 of record DATATE010000163.1, on the reverse strand, counting down.
CAATCGTCAGCGGCGGGCCGCGAAGAAGAAGGCTCGGGAGCGGGCCGGCCGGCCGGGCATGACGCAGTCGCGGGACGTCTTCGTCGAGGACGCCGGCTGGGCGCCGCCGGAGGTGAACACCGCCGGGGAGGCGATCTGGACGGCCGCGAGCGCGTTGGCGCGGACCGGCGGGGACTCCGCCGAGTACACCAGGGAGTTGACCGAGGGTGTTCTCGGCGGGTTCCCGCAGGTGGTGGACCTCGCGATGGAGCTGGTGATGCGCAGGGCCATCGGGCACCTGTGGCGGGGCGGCTGGCTGCCCTACGACGTGGTGCGGATCGTGGACAAGCAGTTGGGCGCGGTGGCGGCGACGCTGGTGACCGACATGATCGCGGCCGAGACCGCGCAGTACGCGAAGGCCGGGTTGCACGAGCGGTGGCATGAGCAACTCGGCCAGATCGAGGCGAGCGTCTGGTGGCGGACCGACGACGCGCACCTCGGTCAGTGGCAGGCCCGGCAGCGGCAGGATCGGATCGCCGCGCTGGCGGCCTCGATCGGCATCCTGGCCACCACGATGAACCTGCCCCGGCTGCCGGTGATCGTGCCGCTGCCGGGCACCGCGACCACCACCGGCGCACGCCACCATCATGTGGACCCGAAGATCCTGACCAGGGTCCGCGGCCTGTTGGCGAAGGCGGAGTCGACGCAGTTCCCCGAGGAGGCCGAGGCGTTCTCGGCGAAGGCGCAGGAGCTGATGAACCGGCACGCGTTCGAACGGGCGCTGCTGGACGCCGACGAGCATGCGCCGCAGTCGGCGAGTTCGCGCCGGGTGTGGCTGGACGCGCCTTATGTCGGGGCCAAGGCACAGCTGGTGCACGTGGTCGCGGAGGCCAACCGGTGCCGGGCGGTGGTCTACGAGAAGCTCGGGTTCGTCGCGCTGCTCGGTGACGAGCTGGACCTGGAGATCACCGAGCTGCTGACCACCTCGCTGCTGTTGCAGGCCACCCGCGCGCTGGTGTCGACCGACCGGGAGACCGCGCGAACCGGCCTGGTACGCAGCTACCGGCAGTCCTTCCTGCTGGCGTATGCGACCAGGATCGGTGAGCGGCTGCGCGCGGTGACCGATGCGTCCATCGTGGACGATCGGCTGCTGCCGGTGCTCGCGGACCGGAGCAAGGCGGTGGACGAACTGTTCGTCACGATGTTCCCGGATACGGTGACCAAGTCCTATTCGGTGCGCAACGAGGCGGGCTGGGGCGCCGGTACCGCCGCCGCCGACCATGCCGACCTCGACCTGAACCGGACCGCCCTGCGCTGAACCGTGCACTGCCCCGGAGTTCGAGGACTCGGACACCGACCCGTCCGAACGGTCGGTCGAATTTCGGGTCGGACACTTAACGGGAACAAAGCTGCACGTTAAGGCCACTGGGTGGCAGGATGCCTCAATCAACCCCGAATCAGCGCGGTCCACCGACCGGCCGTTGGTAGTGCGAGGAGTGTCCATCGTGGCTGTCCGAACCCGGCTGTCCAGTTCACTGCGCCGACGTGGCATCGGCAAGGGAAAGATCGTGCTCACCGGGGTTTGCGTGGCCACCGTCAGCGCCGCCCTCGCCCTCGCCGGCTGCGGCGCGACCACCTCGGCACCCGGCGGGTCGGCCAGCGGCAACTGCACTCCCGGCGTGGCGACCGCGGCGCCCGACCCCGCGCCGCTGAACCTCACCGTGCAGGCCGACAGCACCTCGGCGGCGCAGGTACCGGCCAGCTACAAGGCAAAGGGCACGCTGACCATCGCGGCGGACGCCTCCTACGCGCCCAACGAGTTCACCGCGCAGAGCAACGGCGCGATCATCGGCATGGACGTCGACCTCGGCGACGCGATCGCGCAGACGCTCGGGCTGAAGGCGAACTTCGTCAACGCCAGCTTCGACGGCATCCTCGCCGGCATCCAGGCCGGCCGCTACGACCTCGGGATGTCCTCCTTCACCGACACCCTGGCCCGCCAGCAGCAGGTCGACTTCGTCAGCTACTTCTCCGCCGGCACCTCGACCATGGTGGTCAAGTGCAACCCCAAGAACATCAAGACCACCATCGACCTGTGCGGCAAGAGCGTCGGCGCCGAACAGGGCACCACCCAGCTCGACCAGCTCAGCGACGCGACCGTGCCCGGCTCGGTGCTCAAGGCCTGCCAGCAGGCCGGCAAGCCGGCCCCGAAGGCGCAGGGCTTCCCGACCCAGACGGACGTGAACTCGGCACTACAGGCCGGCCGGATCGACGCCTACCTCGCCGACAGCCCGGTGGTCGACTACGCACTGAAGCAGACCGGTGACGCCTTCGAGAAGGTCGGCGGCGACCTGGACACCGCGCCCTACGGCATCGCGATCCCGAAGAGCGCCGGCACCTTGAAGACGGCCATCCAGGCCGCGGTGCAGCACCTGATGGACGACGGCAGCTACAAGCAGATCCTCGCGCACTGGGGCGTCAGCTCGGGTGCGATCAGCAGCGCGCAGATCAACCCGGCGACGAGCTGACCCCATGACCACCTCGCAAGAGACCGAGCCGGCCGGCTCGGTCCCGGCCGAGAAGATCGTCGCGGTCCCGGTCCGCCATCCCGGCCGGTGGGTCGGCGCCGTGGTGCTGTTGGTGCTGGCCGCGATGTTCGTGCACGGCCTTGTCACCAACAAGGCCTGGCGTTGGGACCTCGTCGGGCACTACCTTTTCGACCCGCAGGTGCTGCACGGCCTCGTGGTCACCATCGAGCTGACTTTGCTGGCCATGGTGATCGGCATCGTGCTCGGCGTGATCATCGCGATCATGCGGCTCTCGCCGAACCCGATCGTGTCCGGCATCGCCTGGCTGTACGCCTGGTTCTTCCGTGGCACCCCGGTGTTGGTGCAGATCGTGTTCTGGTCGTTCATCGCGCTGCTCTACCGCTATCCGGGGCTGGGTGTCCCGTTCGGACCGACGTTCGTCTACTTCGACGCGAACGCGCTGATCCCGGTGTTCGTCGGGGCCTGCCTGGGCCTCGGTCTCAACGAGGCCGCGTACATGTCGGAGATCATCAGGGCCGGCATCCTGTCCGTCGACTCCGGACAGAACGAGGCCGCCGAGGCGTTGGGCATGACCCGCCTGAAGGTGCTGCGGCGGATCATCCTGCCGCAGGCCATGCGGGTGGTCATCCCACCGACCGGCAACGAGGTCATCTCGATGCTGAAGACGACCTCGCTGGTGACCATCGTCGCGCTGCACGACCTGTTCGGCGTGGTGCAGTACATCTACGGCGTCAACTTCCAGCAGATTCCGCTGCTGGTGGTCGCCAGCCTGTGGTATCTGGTGTTCACCTCGATCCTGTCGGCCGGCCAGTACTACATCGAGCGCCGCTACTCCCGTGGCGCGGTACCGGCCCGGCGGGCACCCTGGCTGAGCAGGCTGCTGGCGGCCCGGCGCGCGGCGAACGCGGAGGCGAACCGATGAGCGCGACGACCCAACCGGCCGCCGGCACCCCGATGGTGCTTGCCGAAGGGGTGCACAAGCGGTTCGGCCGGATCGAAGTGCTCAAGGGCATCAGCCTGCGGGTCCAGCCGCGCGAGGTGATGTGCGTGATCGGACCGTCGGGCTCCGGCAAGTCGACGTTCCTGCGCTGCGTCAACCATCTTGAGAAGATCGACGCCGGCAAGCTGTGGGTGGACGGCGAACTCGTCGGCTACCGGCAGAAGGGCGACAAGCTCTACGAGCTGCGGGACCGGGAGGTCGCCGAGAAGCGCCAGGAGATCGGCATGGTCTTCCAGCGGTTCAACCTCTTCCCGCACATGACCGCGGTGGACAACATCATGGAAGCCCCGGTCAACGTGCGCCGCGAGGCGCGCTCGACCGCGCGGGCACGGGCGCTGGAACTGCTCGAACAGGTCGGGCTCGCGGAGAAGGCCGCCGCGTATCCGCGTGACCTGTCCGGCGGCCAGCAGCAGCGCGTCGCGATCGCGCGGGCGCTGGCGATGCGGCCGAAGCTGATGCTGTTCGACGAGCCGACCTCCGCGCTCGACCCGGAACTCGTCGGCGATGTGCTCACCGTGATGCGCCAGCTGGCCGAGGACGGGATGACCATGGTCGTGGTCACCCACGAGATGGGCTTCGCCCGCGAGGTCGGCGACTCGCTGGTGTTCATGGACGGTGGGGTGATCGTCGAGCACGGCAGCCCGCGCGAGGTCATCGCCGACCCGCAGCACGAACGCACCAAGACGTTCCTGGCCAACGTGTTGTAAGGCCGTGTTGCGAGCCGTTGCGGGAGGTTCGTCCCTTCCGCCGAGGTGATCGGGTAACACCTTGGCGGGTCAGGCACTTTCCGGTGGCGGTGGCCGGGTAGCTTCTTGCCGGTGATCCGGTATCTGATCGTCGGTGTACTGGCGCTGGCCGCGCTCGCCGCCACCGTGCTGCTGGCCGTGCTCACCTCCGCCTGGTGGTGGTTTCTTGCCGCGCCGCTGCTGGTCGCCGCCGCGACCGGCGGCTACGACATCACCCAGCAGCGGCATTCCATCCTGCGTAACTACCCGATCCTCGGGCATGCGCGCTTCGCGCTGGAGGCGCTGCGGCCGGAGTTGCAGCAGTACTTCATCGAGCGCAACTTCGACGGCCGGCCCTACGACCGGGACGTGCGCAGCATCGTCTACCAACGCGCGAAGGGCACCGATGCCGAGGAGGCCTTCGGCACCGAGCGCGATGTGTACGCCGACGGCGCGGAGTACCTGGTGCACTCGATGGCGCCGGTACCGGAACCGGACGCGACGCCGAAGGTCCGCATCGGCGGGCCGGACTGCACGAAGCCCTATGACATGGCGCTGCTCAACGTGTCCGCGATGAGCTTCGGCGCGCTGTCGTCCAACGCGATCCTCGCGCTGAACAAGGGCGCCGCGCTCGGCGGGTTCGCGCACGACACCGGTGAGGGTGGCCTTTCCGAGTACCACCTGCGCAACGGGGGCGACCTGATCTGGGAGATCGGCACCGGCTACTTCGGCTGCCGCACTCCCGGCGGCGGTTTCGACGCGGACACCTTCGCCGACAAGGCCGCCCAGGACAGCGTGAAATGCGTGTCCATCAAGCTGTCCCAGGGCGCCAAACCGGGGATCGGCGGCGTGCTGCCCGGTCCGAAGGTGAACGCCGAGATCGCCAGGGTGCGCGAGGTGCCGCAGGGGCGGACGGTGATCTCCCCGCCGTACCACCGGGCCTTCAGCTCACCGCGCGAGCTGGTCACCTTCGTGGCCCGGCTGCGCGAACTCGCCAAGGGCAAACCGGTCGGGTTCAAGCTGTGCGTCGGTTCCCGGCAGCAGTTCCTCGCGGTGTGCAAGGCGATGCTCGCCGAGGGTGTCACCCCCGACTTCATCGTGGTGGACGGTTCGGAGGGCGGGACCGGTGCGGCGCCGCTGGAGTTCGCCGACCAGGTCGGCATGCCGCTGACCGAGGGCCTGATCACCGTGCACAACGCGCTGGTCGGCACCGGGCTGCGGGATCGGATCAAGCTCGGCGCGAGCGGCAAGGTGGCCACCGGCTCGGACATCGTCAAGCGGCTGATCCAGGGCGCCGACTACACCAACGCGGCGCGCGCGATGATGTTCGCCCTCGGCTGCATCCAGGCGCAGCGCTGCCACACCAACACCTGCCCGGTCGGCGTGACCACCCAGGACCCGCTGCGTGCCCGCGCGCTGGACGTGCCGGACAAGTCGTTGCGGGTGCAGCGGTTCCAGGCGTCCACTGTGGCCAGTTCGGTGCGGTTGATGGCCTCGATGGGCCTGCGGGACCCGGCGCGGCTGCGGCCGGACATGCTGCACCGGCGGGTCGATCCGACGACGGTGCGCTCCTACGCCGAACTCTACGAATGGCTCGGTGACGGCGAACTCGTCGCGGACTGCCCGTCGACGTGGGCCGCGGACTGGTCCGCGGCCCACCCCGACTCGTTCGCCTCGTAGTAACTCACTTTCGTATCAGCCGGCCAGGGCCTGCGCCTGCTCCGGGGTACGGACCGGATCGCCCTCCTCGGCGTGGTAGTCCGAGCCGAGGGTCTCGTCCGGAGTCTGCGGCGCCTTGACCGCGCGCAGGATGAGGGTGACCACGACCGCGACAACGAGGTTGGCGATCAGCGCGACGACGCCGACGTAGATCTGCGTCGTCGAGGCGCCGAACGGGTGCCAGCCGAAGATGGACAGCTTGCCGAGGGCCAGCGCGGACCCGCCGAAGTGGCCCTTACCGGTGGCGGCCGGGATCGTGTAGAGCAGGTAGACGCCCCAACCCATGCCGACCACCCAGCCCGCGATCAGCGCCCAGGCGTGCAGCCACCTCGTGTAGAGCGCGATGGCCACGGCGGGCAGCGTCTGCAGGATCAGCACGCCGCCGATGAGCTGTAGGTCGATGGAGAACTGCGGGTCGATGACGATCACGAACAGCACCGCGCCGAACTTCACCACCAGCGAGGCGATCTTCGACATCCTGGCCTCCTGCTCCGGGGTGGCGCGGCGGTGCAGGTAGGCCTTGTAGATGTTGCGGGTCCACAGGTTGGCCGCCGCGATGGACATGATCGCGGCCGGCACCAGGGCACCGATACCGATCGCGGCGAACGCCACGCCGGCGAACCACGACGGGAAGCTGTGCGCGAACAGCTCCGGCATGATCGTGTTGGTGTCCGGCTTGCCGGTGGCGCCGTTGACGAGCGGCTTGACGCCGCCACTGATCGCCACGTAGCCGAGCAGGGCGAGCAGGCCGAGCACCAGCGAGTAGGCCGGCAGCGCGATCATGTTCTTCTTGATCACGGTGCGGCTCCTTGACGCGAGCACGCCGGTCACCGAGTGCGGGTAGAGGAACAGCGCGAGCGCCGAACCCAGGGCCAACGTCGCGTACTGCAGCTGGTTGGTGTTGGTGAGCAGGATGGAGCCTGCCGGTTTGCCGGTCGTCGGGCTCTTCTTGGCCAGCGTGGTCGCGGCCTGGTCGAAGATGTGGCCCCAGCCGCCGAAGTGCGCCGGCAGGTAGATGATCGCGACGATGATCACCACATAGATCAGGCTGTCCTTGACGAAGGCGATCAGCGCTGGCGCGCGCAGGCCGGAGGAGTAGGTGTACACGGCCAGCACCACGAATGCGATGAACAGCGGCAGGTGACCGAGGAAGCCGCCGTAGTTGAGACCGATGGTGCGCAGCACCGATTCGAGCCCGGCCAGTTGCAGCGCGATGTAGGGCATGGTGGCGACGATGCCGGTGATCGCGATCAGCAGCGCGAGCAGCGGTGAGTTGTACCGGCCCTTGACGAAGTCGGCGGGCGTCACGTAGCCGTTGGTGCGCGAGACCGACCACAGCCGCAGGACCGGCAGGAACACGATCGGATACAGCACCACGGTGTAGGGCAGCGCGTAGAAGCCCAGCGCGCCGGAGCCGAAGACCAGCGCCGGCACCGCGACGAAGGTGTACGCGGTGTAGAGGTCGCCGCCGACCAGGAACCAGGTGATCCAGCCGCCGAAGCGTCGCCCGCCCAGGGCCCATTCGTCGAGGTGGTTGAGGCCGTCGCCGGCCTTCCACTTCGCCGCGACGAAGCCGAGGACGGTGACCAGTCCGAACAGGATCAGGAAGACGATCAGCTCGGTTACCTGCCCGCCGGTCATGCCTTGTGCTCCTTCGCCTCGTCGGACTCCACGCGGGTGGCCGGCTTCCTGGTCATCACATAGACGATCCAGACGCTGGCGACGCCGACGATGACGAACGCGAACTGGAACCAGTAGAAGAACGGCAGGCCGGCCAGTTCCGGTGTCCTGGCGTTGAACCAGGGCGTGACCAGCATCAGCAGCGGTAGCAGCAGGAGCAGGTTCCACGCGCTCCAGCGCAGGCCGGACGGTCGGTTGGACGAGGGGGTGGGAGGCGAAGCGGACGACATCGTTGGTCCTCGCAAGCGTTCGGCGGCCGGCTTTTATGCCGCGTCGGGCGATGCTAAACCGCCGATAGGCCCGAGTCATCCCATGACTGGTGGCCTACTGGTATGCGTTGTCCGAATCGTGATCAGACTCCGAGTCCGATCGGCTGGTGGCCAGGACCATCACCACGGCGGCCACGGCCAGCACCAGCAAGGCAAGACCTGCGGTGACCACGGCACACCTCCTACTCTCCTCGTTCGCCCGTTTGGCGGTGTACGAACCGCCATGCTCTGTAGACGTCTACGAATGATGGCGGTTGCCACCGACAATCGACAAAAGGTTTTCGCCGAGGTTGTCCACAGTCTGTGGATGGTGGGACTGGTGTGGTGGACAACCCTGTGCACAGTCGCTCGCCGTGTCCGCATCGTGGTCGAACGGAAACGCACCGTTGACGCTTGCTGGTCGCGCTGGTCTAGTCGATGCCAGCGGTGGCCAGCCGAGGGTAAGGCCGACGAGGGGAACGCCAATGCCTGCTGGGGAATCCGAGGAGACTGCCGGTTCGGGTAGGGCCCGACTGTCACGAAGGTCGTTGTTGCGGGCGGGAATGCTGACGGGTGGGGCGGTTGCCGCGACGGCCTTCGGCTTCGGCGACGCGGCGTTGGCCGCACCGGCACGGGGGCCGGCCGGAGCGCGGTATCCATTGAACAAGAGCTGGCGCTTCGGCGGTGAATACATCGCAGGGTCGACCGATCCGGGTTTCGCCGACGGTTCGTTCACGCCGGTGACGCTGCCGCACTCGGTGGTCGGCCTTTCCTGGCGGGAGTGGGACCCCGCGGACTGGGAGAAGGTCTGGATCTATCGCCGAGCGCTGTCCGGGCCGACACCGCCGAACAGTCGAACCTTCCTCGACTTCGACGGTGCGATGGTCGCCACCACCGTGCTGTGCAACGGAAACCAGCTCAGCACGCATGCCGGCGGCTACCTCCCGTTCAGCGTCGAGCTGACCGACACGCTCACCGAGGACGACAACGTGATCGCGGTGATCGTCGACTCGACCTGGTCGGCGATACCGCCGGAGGGCGCGGCGGCCGGCGCGGTCGCCGTCGACTATCTGGAACCGGGCGGCATCTACCGCGACGTCTCGTTGCGGGTGGTGCCGATGATCTACCTCGCGGACGTGTTCGCCAAACCGGTGAACGTGCTCTCCGACGCGCGCGCGGTCGAGGTCTCGGTCACCATCGACGCGGCCACCGCGGGTTCCGGCCGGGTTCGCACCCAGTTGCTCGACGGCGCCCGAGTACTCGCCAGCGCGACCGGTCCGGTGTCGGTGACCACCGCCGGCAACAGCACGCTGGACCTGACACTGGGTGGGCTCGGCGCGATCTCCCTGTGGGCGCCGGAACATCCCCAGCTCTACGACGTGGTCACCACCCTGACCCTCGACGACGGTGGCACGCACAGCTACACCAACCGGATCGGGTTCCGGGAGGCGAGCTTCACCGTGAACGGGTTTCTGCTCAACGGCGCGCCGTACAAGATCTTCGGCCTCAACCGGCACCAGATCTACCCCTACGCGGGGCTTGCCATGCCGGCACGGGTGCAGCGGCGGGACGCGCAGATCCTCAGGCAGGACCTGAACTGCAACATGGTCCGCTGCTCGCACTATCCGCAGTCGCCGCATTTCCTGGACGCCTGCGACGAACTCGGGCTGATGGTCTGGCAGGAACCGCCGGGCTGGCAGTACGTCGGCGACGCGGCCTGGCAGGACCTCGCGGTACAGAACGTGCACGACATGATCATCAGGGATCGGAGCAGGCCATCGGTGATCCTCTGGGGAATCCGGCTCAACGAGACCGCGAACTTCCCGGCCTTCTACGCGCGCACCCGGCAGGTGGCCGACGAGTTGGACGGCTCGCGGCAGACCTCCGGCGCGATGGACGTCTACTCCACCGACGGCTGGGCCGCCGACGTGTTCGCCTACGACGACTACCACACCGACGCGCAGGGCAACGCGACGCTGTTGCCACCGCTGCCCGGAGTTCCTTATCTGGTAACCGAAGCGGTCGGCGCACTGGACGGCGCGCCGTACTACCGCTGGATCGACACCCAGCAGGTACTGGCCACCCAGCTGGTCATGCACGCGACCGTGCACGACATCGCGCGCTCGGACCCGCGGTACGCGGGGCTCCTCGGCTGGGCCGGGTTCGACTACGACTCGCTCAACGGGCACATCTACCAGAACGTGAAATGGCCCGGCGTCGTCGACACCTTCCGGGTGCCCAAGCCGGGTGCCGGGTTCTATCAGTCCCAAGTGGACCCAGCGGTCCGGCCGGTGATCGCGCCCGCCTTCTTCTGGGACTTCGGCCCGAACTCGCCGGCGACCGGCCCAGGACCTCAGGCGGTGATCGGCACGAACTGCGACCGGTTGGAGCTTTTCGTTGCCGGCCAACACCATTCCACCGCGCTGCCGGACAAGGCGCGGTTCGCGAACCTGCGTTATCCGCCTGCCTTCGCCGACCTCACCGTGAGCGGCACGGGACTGCCGGAGCTGCGCATCGACGGCTACGTCGGCGATCGGTTGGTACTTTCCCGGCGCTTCGCCGGCGATCCGGCCGGCGACCGGCTGAGCCTGGCCATCGACGACCCCTCGATCAGCGCGGATGGCAGTGATGCCACCAGAGTCGTCTTCCGCGCGCTGGACGCCTACGGCAACCAGCGGCCCTATGTCAGCGGTTCGGTCGCGCTGACCCTGACCGGGCCCTCGGCGCTGGTCGGCGACAATCCGTTCGCGTTCGGCGACTTCGGCGGGGTGGGCGCGGTGTGGCTGCGGTCGTTGCCGGACCAGCCGGGGTCGGCGCGGTTGACGGCGAGTCATCCGAGCTTGGGCACTGCGAGCGTTTCGCTGCTGCTGACCTGATCGCCCGATTGTCCACAGCTGTGCACAACCTTGTCCACAGGCTGTGGGTAACCGCGGTGATCGGGGTCATGCCGGCTTTCGGGTCGCCAGTTCGAAGAGGATGACGAGTTCCTGGCCGTAGGCGTCGAGATCGAGATCCGGGTCGGCGCCGAACCGGGCGACCATGCCGTCGACGGCACCGCGCAGGCTCTGCGCCATCACCAGCGGATCGAACTCGCGCAGCTCACCGGCCTGCTGACCAGCGCGGAACGCCTCGGCGAGCCGGTCGACGAGACCGGTCATGGAACCGGCGTCCACGACCGGGGTACCGGCCTCGTCCTTGGCGTTGGTGAGGATCTCCACGATCGCGGCGAGTTGCTTGGGATGCGCCTTGATGAAGGCGACATTGCCCTCGATCTGCGCGCGCAGCCGCGCTGCACACTGGCCATACGACCAAATTACCGTCCGCTCGGCCAGTGCGGTCCCGAGACAGAAGTTCGGCGACAGAAATTCGGAGGCAGAAAGAAGGGCCCCGGCATCGTTGGCGGGGCCCTTCCAGGTATCGGTACCTCTATCGCACTGATTCAGGCTGCATTGATTCAGGCTGCGTCGAACCAGGCGTCGAACCAGGCCGGATCAGCCGAGGCGCTCGCGCAGCGCGGCCAGTTCGTCGCGCAGCGAGCTGGGCACCTTGTCACCGATCTTGGCGAACCACTCCTCGATCAGCGGCAGTTCGGCGCGCCATTCCTCGGCGTCGAAGCGCAGCGCGGCGTCGATGGTCGCCGAGTCCTCGTCGAGGCCCTCGGTGTCGAGGTCGGCCGAGGTCGGGATGAAGCCGATCGGGGTCTCCTGCGCGTTGGCGGTGCCCTCGATGCGCTCGATGGCCCACTTCAGCACCCGCGAGTTCTCGCCGAATCCCGGCCACAGGAAGCTCTTGTCCTCGCCGCGGCGGAACCAGTTCACGTAGAAGATCTTCGGCAGCTTGGTGGCGTCGGCCGACTTGCCGAGGTCGATCCAGTGCTGGATGTAGTCACCGACGTGGTAGCCGATGAACGGCAGCATGGCCATCGGGTCGCGGCGCACGACGCCGACCTTGCCCTTGGCGGCGGCAGTGGTCTCGCTGGAGATGGTGGCACCCATGAAGGTGCCGTGCTGCCAGTCACGCGACTCGGTGACCAGCGGAACCGTGGTGGCCCGGCGACCACCGAAGAAGATCGCGGAGATCGGCACACCCTGCGGGTCGTCCCACTCCGGGGCCAGGATCGGGCACTGCGACATCGGCGTGCAGTAGCGGGAGTTCGGGTGCGCGGCCTTCTCCTGCGACTCCGGCGTCCAGTCCTGCTTCTTCCACGAGGTCAGGTGGGCAGGGGGCTCGCCCATGCCCTCCCACCAGATGTCGCCGTCATCGGTGAGGGCGACGTTGGTGAAGACCGTGTTGCCCTTCTCGATGGTGTGCATGGCGTTCGGGTTGGTGTGGTAGTCGGTGCCGGGGGCGACACCGAAGAAGCCGAACTCCGGGTTGACCGCGTACAGCCGGCCGTCGGCACCGAAGCGCATCCAGGCGATGTCGTCGCCGAGGGTCTGCACCTCCCATCCGGGGATGGTCGGCTGGAGCATGGCGAGGTTGGTCTTGCCGCAGGCCGACGGGAAGGCGGCCGCGATGTAGTGGACCTTCTTCTCCGGGGAGATCAGCTTGAGGATGAGCATGTGCTCGGCCAGCCAGCCCTCGTCGCGGGCGATCGCGGAGGCGATGCGCAGCGAGTAGCACTTCTTGCCGAGCAGCGCGTTGCCGCCGTATCCGGAGCCGTACGACCAGATCAGCCGCTCCTCCGGGAAGTGCACGATGTACTTGGTGTCGTTGCACGGCCATGGGACGTCCTGCTCGCCGTCCTCAAGTGGCGCGCCGACCGAGTGCACGCCCGGCACGAAGGGCTGCTCGACGCCATCTTTGGTGAACAACTCGAGCGCCTTGGTGCCGAGCCGGGTCATGATGTGCATCGACGCGATCACGTACGGCGAGTCGGTGATCTCGGCGCCGAGCATCGGCTCGTCGGCGGTCAGCGGGCCCATGCAGTAGGGCAGGACGTACATGGTGCGCCCGCGCATCGAGCCGCGGAACCGCTCGACCAGGATGGCCTTCATGTCGTCCGGGTCCATCCAGTTGTTGGTGGCACCGGCAGCGTGTGGCTCGCGGCTGCAGATGAACGTGCGGTCCTCGACCCGGGCCACGTCGGTCGGGTCCGACGCGCACCAGAAGGAGTTCGGCTTCTTGTCCTCGCTCAGGCGTACGAACGTCCCGGCCTTGACCAGCAGCTCGGTGACCCGGGTCCACTCCT
>DATATE010000162.1:0-26785 GCA_036268955.1 Pseudonocardiaceae bacterium | reverse complement strand
CGGCAGACGACCGGAAGCCGGGATGCCACACGGACACATCCGGGTGGTGGTCCCATCCGTGGCAAAACCCTGATCAAGGTGGTCCCATGCTCATGGCAAACGAGCACTCAGGTGGTCCCATGCCCGTGGCAGGCGACACATTTTGCATACTTGAAATTTTTCACTTTTCGGACGATGAAATCGTCAGATTGTTCCACAGTAGAGTCGGTAATGCCGTCTCCTCCATGGAGAACGACGTAGGACCCTTATCGTGATCACTGTCGCCGGCCATCAGGTGGTCCAGGCCGTAGTCTACGTCCAGGTTTCGCAGCCCGATCGTCCAAGCTCCAGACGAATCGATGCCGGTTCTACCCCGACGTAAAAGTAGTGCGTGTCACACGCGTTCGGTCTACTAACTCGGCTCGATGATCACCGACCATAGCTTCTCGGTCGTCTTCGCCGTTGGACTGCGGCTGAGCAGCCCCTCCTTGCCATAGCAGAACAGCGTTACCGGTACACCCGATTCATCCGCTGGAGCTGAATCAAAGATCAGGTCTGCGACGACCTGTTGCATACCTGTCAACCCAATTGGAACCGCCAACCGCAGCCGATCGGCGGCATCCAACCGCATGGCCTTGGGAAAGGCCGCCGCGACCCGCTCGACGACCTGGTCGGCAGTACCCGATACAAACCCGTCCCGGCGGCAAACCCTGGACCGCGCCAACCGCGCCCCGATGGCTCCGCCCCGCGCCCCGCCACGGGCACCCGCGCCGCCGCCCCCGATGCTCCCGCCCAGTCTGCCGGCCTCGGCGAACAGGTTTACAAAGTAGGCCTCCACCTCGGGCGGCATCGTCAGTTCCGTCTCACTCATACCGACAAGTGTCCTCGTGGCTCGCAGCGGTTGAGCCGAGGGCCGGTGCGAGCCGACTCCGCCCACACTGGGGCTTTCACCAGGCGGAATCTCGCAGACCGAGGCGTGTGGTTAGCGAACAAGATCGTCCTCGGTCACACACGCTAACCACCCGTCTCACCGGCCGGATGTTGACTTCGGCCGTGTGAGCGTGGTGGTCATAGCGAACCTGCAGGTCAATCGCCGTGTACAGGTCCGGCAAACCATCCGGCTTCTTGTCCGACAGAGCTGCACGTACATCACCAAGACCATCGATCCGCGCGTAGACCTCGGCCGGCTCGATCAGATTCGGCGCAGGCGTTCCCCCAGTTCCGCCCGCTCAGCCTGCGTCGCATTGACGGCCTCCACCAACGCGACCGGATCAATCCCCGCCTCGATCGCCGCGCTGAACCGCCGAAGCTTCGCCTCGGCGTCCGCCAACCGCTTCTTCACTGAGGTTGACCCGTTTTGGCGGACAGGGTTGATGTGGTGTGGTCAGGCTACCTGTCCGAGGGCGTATTCGGGGGTTGTTTCGTAGGCGCTGGGGCTGAGGTAGCCGAGGCTGGAATGCCGGCGTCGAGTGTTGTACCAGCCTTCGATATATTCGAAGATCGCTTTGTGTGCCTTGCTTTAGTAGGCCAGGGCTGCCGGTCGAGCAGCTCAGATTTGATGGTGGCGAAGAACGACTCAGCGACCGCGTTGTCCCAACACTGCCCCTTCCGGCCGACCGACAATCGCACCCCGAACTCGGCCGCTACCCGCGCGTACTGGCCAGAGGTGTATTGACAGCCGGATCGGAGTGGAAGATCACCCCAGGATCAGGCCGACGCACGGTGATGGCGTTGCGGAGCACGTGTTCGACCAGGTCGGTGCGCAGATGATCGGCGGTCGCCCAGCCAACGACGCGGCGAGAGGCCAGGTCGATGACGGTGGCCAGATACAGCCAGCCTTCCCAGGTGTGGATGTGGGTGATGTCTCCGCACCAGCGAGCGTTGACTTCCGTTGCCGCGCAGGAGAAATCCCGGTCGATCAGATCCGTGGGCAGGATAGCGGCGGGAGCGGGGGTGGTTGTGGTGCGCCACCGTTTCGGCGTTCTGCCGGCCGGCCGGCGGCACGCAGCAGCCTGGCGATCCGTTTCCGGGAGTGCCGCTGGCCCTGGGCGCGGAGTTCGGCATGCACGCGTGGCGCACCGTAGGTGCCCTTCGACTCCTCGTGCACCTGGATGATCTTCTCGGTCAGGCCCGCGTCCTGTCGCTCGCGGGTGGAGGGACGAGCGGCGTGTGGGCGTAGCAGGCGGCTCGGGAGACCATCAACAGCTCGCAGGCACGCTTGACGTTGCCACTGCCGGCGTTCTCCGCCTCGATGAACGGATACACGTTCACCGGGTCTCCTCCGCGAAGAAAGCCGTCGCACGCTTGAGGATCCCCACGTCCTCGCTCAATCGCCGGTTCTCCCGCCGCAGCCGCGTCAGTTCGGTGCGCTCGTCGCTCCACGTTAGCCGTGTCAGCCCTTGCCGACCTCGGTGTCTTCGCTGTCGTTGATCGCAAGTTGTCGCCCGAGCCCGTATACGAGGATGCATCCGTATTTGCCAGTGTCGACGAGGCCATGGTAAATCAGCCACATCTGTGCGACCACTGCCGGGCGCGCCTCCTCAACACGTGACTCGCTCATCTCCACATACCAGGGATAGTGACTGAACTGGATTCCCGAGGAGTCGATGAACTCGGCATGCTGGTAGTAAATGTCGACCACTCCGGCAGTCGTCAGTACCTCCGAGCCGTCCCCGGCTCCGTTGGCTACGAAGTTCTGGTAGAGGATGCGAGACGTATCCTCTACCAGGTCGGCTGGCCGCTGTCCGTTCTTCGGTCGGACATGGATGGTGTAGCTCCTCGACATCACAGTCCTCCGTATCCTGGTGGCCAGGTGGTGGTCGTTGTCCCATCCGGCAAAATTACGGTCACCCGCTGTATGGTGCCATTAGCACGGGAGATGCTGGACTTCCTCCACACGCACCACACCGGCGAGGACGAACTGCTCTTTCCGTTGCTGCGCAAGCGAACCGCGCTCGACCCGGAGCTGATGGACCGGATGGATGAGCAGCACGCCGCACCAGCCCGTTTGGCCTACAAGCTGATCGGCCACCGCAAGTTCGCCCGCGAAACCACCGCAATCCGTGGCTGACTCAACTCGCAACCCGACGCCACACTCCAAATCCCCGCCCGGACTCTCGTATCGAGTGCCTTCAACACCACCAGCACACCAGCCACCAACGCATCGACGCCACGCAACACCCTCAACGCCAAAACCAGCCAATCACCAGCATGTTCGCCGCGCCCGGCATCCGCAGCTCCGGCTGATGTTGGACTTCGCAGTGCTCCGTCGACGACTGCTAACCGCTACCAGTGGAATCGAGACACGCCGAGATCTGCCGCGCCTCGACCGAACGGGGCTTTGCCGGCCTCCGAGCGCACCAGGGCCGCGATCCGATCCACTGTCGGATCCTCGATGATGTGGCTGAAAGCGGTCATGATCTCCGATCCTCCTCCGACTTCCTCGCACACCGACGCGACCATGATCATCAGGTTCAGCGAGGTACCGCCCAGCGAGTAGAAGTCGTTGTCGGGTGAGATGTCGGAGGTCGACATGCCCAGTGTGCGCGCCCATATCCCGGCGATCGCCGACTCGATCCGATCACGGGCTTTCCTGTTCTGGCCATGGTTTTCGGCGCTGGTCGCGAACGGGTCGGGCAGGGCTCGCAGGTCGAGCTTCCCACTTGCCGCCCTCGGCAGGTCCGCAACCGGCAGGATCACCGACGGAATCATGTGTTTCGGTACCAGCGCGGCGAGGTGGGCGTGCAGGTCCGCCGCGGTCACGTCATCGGCACCGACAACGTAGGCACAGGGTGTCTTGGTCGACTCGCCCGGCCGGGCGAGGCCAACGACCGCAGCGCGGGTGACGGCGGGATGAGTCTCCAGTGCCCGTTCGATCTCGGCGGGTTCGACACGGTACCCGAGGACCTTGATCTGCTCGTCCCGGCGCCCCAGATAGGCCAGTTCGCCGGACGGCAGGACGCGGGCGAGGTCGCCGGTGGCGTAGGCACGGCTGCCGTCGGCAAGCCGGACGAACAACTGGTCGTTGAGGTCGGGGCGACCGCGGTAGCCACGGGCGACCTGCGCGCCGGCCACGTACATGGCCCCGGCCTCGCCGGCTGGCACTGCGGCCCGGCACTCGTTGAGCAGCAGGACGGTGGTGTTGTCCACCGACCGCCCGATCGGGACCGCCGCGTCGACGTCGGTACCGGGGTCGTATTCGTGGATCACGCAACCGACCGTGGCCTCGGTCGGCCCGTATTCGTTGACTATGCGGCAATCCGGCCCGAACGCCTTCTTCGCCGCGGCCGCCACTCGGCTGGGCAGGCTTTCCCCACCGACGATCGCGATTCGAACCTGCGGCGCGGTGATCCCCAGCCGGGTGATCAGATCCAGGTGCGACGGGGTGAGCTTGACCGAGTTCACCCCGCTGTCACGCAGCATTCGGGACAGGCTGACGTGGTTGAGGTCCTCGTCGATCAGGGCGACACTGCCGCCGGCCAGCAGCGGCACCAGGATCGCGGTGATCGGCAGGTCGAAGGCCAGTGAGGTGAACAGCGGGAACCGGCTGGTGGCGTCGACGCGGTATTCCCGGATCGCCCAGTGGACGTAGTTGACCACATTGCGGTGCTCGACCTCGACTCCCTTCGGCCGCCCCGTCGAGCCCGAGGTGTAGATCACGTAGGCCAGGTCCTCGGGCGCGACAGACACCGTCGACATCGGCGCGGCCGGCACCTGGCAGTCCTCGATCACGATCCGTACGCATCCTTCGGGTACGCACGGCCGCTGGTCGTGAGCCGTAGCGAGCAGGCAGGCGGCCGAGCCGGAAGCGTCGAGCAGATCGGCCAGCCAGGAGTCCGGGTGGTTCGGGTCCAGTGGCAGGTAAGCGGCGCCGGCCCGGAGGATGCCCCACAGCCCGGCCACCGTGTGGATCGCGCGGTCGGCGATCAGGCCGACCACATCGCCGGCACCGATGCCTCGGGCGAGCAGCGTGTTCGCGACGGCGTCCGCGCGGCGGTCCAGTTCCGCGTAGGTGAGGGTACTGTCCCGCTCGACGAGTGCGATGGCGTCGGGCGTTTTCCGAACCTGACCGGCAAACAGGCTTACCAGCGTCTCATCGTCCACCGCGGTGACCGGGCCGCGCAGTTCGGCTTCCGCCGGGGACAACGCGCAGACAATGCCGTCCAACAGCTTCGTGGCCCGCTCCGCCAGCCCTGGCATGTCGTCGCCGGAGATGATGATCTCGGTCCGTCCTTCGACCTCGACGATCGTGATGACCGGGGTGATCATCAGCCCGCACACCGGCAGCGAGTAGACCGTGGTGGCGGCGAATTTCTCGGTGCTGTAGTCCGCCAGCTCGACCCGGCCGAGGTGAGTCAGGGTGAACGCGGGAAGGGACGAGCGCGACCTCGCCGACCTGGTGTCCACTATCGACAGTAGAGTCCGCCAGACGCGCAGGGGCACCAGGTCCATCGCGCCTTGCAGCATCGGTGGTGGCATCTCGGCGAGGTCCTGCTTGTCCCGCAACCTCGTGAGGAGCATCTCCTGCACCCGCTGCCAGGACGCGCCACGCGGCACGGGCAGGGTCATCGACATGGACAGCTGCGCCGTCGAGTCCACCCCTGTCAGGTGTCTGCGCAGGTCGACGGGCACGATGAACGTCGCGGTACCCAACTCGCACAACTCGGTCAGCGTGACCGCGATCTTGGCCACCACCGCAGGATGCTGGCCGTTGACCGTGCGACGGAGGAAGAAGTACCCGCGCGCACCCAGCGCCGCCTGCCCCCGCAGCGGAGGCGGCGCGGTTGGCCGGGCCGCAGGCGGGCCGGACCGGCGACCGTGCAGGTGCCGCACATCGCGGACGGTCGTGCGGGAATCGACGCCGGACGCCGGTTCGCCCCGTAGGGCACGGAACACTTCGCGCGCCCACAGCAGCGCTCCCTTGCCGTCCATCACCGCGTGATGGACACGGAACACGAGAGCAGGCCGTGCGCCGGTCAACAGCACGACCTCGCTCATCGGCCCCTCGCCGTCGCCGGTCAGCGGACGATTCAGTGCCGAGGCATCACGAAACGTCGACCGGTCGATCCGGTCCCCGTCGGCCTCCCGCGTCTCCGGCGGTCGCCCACTGTCGATCCACCGTTCGCCACGGCGAGTCAACCGTGAGCCGTGGCAGGTCCGTGCCGCCGTAGCCACGGCGTCGGCCACCGATCGCCGGTCGAGGGCGCCGGTGCCCTCGACCACGATCTGGATGTATATCTGCGCGTCCGGTGGGTTCGCGAGCATGATCTTGTCGGACATCAGGATCCGTTGTGAGCGGTGCTTCCGACCGGCACCAGCCATGCTGACTCCAAGTGCTTTCACAGACCGGCCAGCCAGGTCCGGACAGCGACAGCCGTGGTCGCGACGTCCTGGCTGCTGAGCGAGAAGTGATCACCGGGCACGGTGACCTCGGTGTGGTCGACGGGCCAATGGGTTTGCCACTCCTGCGGCTCCAGCGGCTGTGCGTCGGCGGGGCCGACCGGCGGCCGTGTCGGTCGCAGCACCAAGGTCGGCAACGCGAGTGAGGTCGGCAGCCAGTTCTGCAACATCATCGTGTACACGGCGGACGCGGTGACCTTGTCGAACTCGAAGCTGTCGAACTCGGGCATGATCGCGTAGTGGTGGCTGAAAAATTGCAGCAGTCGCGGCGGCGCCTGGTTCGGCACATAGGTGTCGACGAGGACCACGCCGGCCGGACTCTCGCCGGCGCGCTCAAGGTGTGCCGCGACCGAGTTGGCGAGCATACCTCCCGCGGAAATTCCCAGCAGGACAAATGGTTCGCCGTCGGCGCACCGCAGGACCGCGTCGGCGAGTGTGGCTACCAGCACGTCGAACCC
Organism: Pseudonocardiaceae bacterium; assembly: GCA_036268955.1. Taxonomy (GTDB): domain Bacteria; phylum Actinomycetota; class Actinomycetes; order Mycobacteriales; family Pseudonocardiaceae; genus CAJCJE01. The sequence continues at coordinate 19,949 of DATATE010000162.1, read as the reverse complement.
GGCAGCGAGTGGCTCGCCCTGCGCATAGCCCGGAGTGACGATCAACGACAGGTCGACGACACCTTGGAGTTGGTTGGCCAGCCGACTGTAGTTCATCACGGCGTCCATCGGCGCCAATGGAGCGAAGCAGATCAGGTGTGGCCCTTGATCACCGTCCGCCAGTCGAACGATCCGCGCGCCCCCGTCGAGTTCGGCGGGAGAATCGAAGGTCGGCCGGATGGCGGCCGCGCTGACGCCGAGCAGTTCCAGGTCCTTGCCCCTGTCCTGCATGAGCAGGGAGCGGTATATCTCGCCGATCGTGGGCTCGCCGACGCCCCGTCCGGCAGGCTGCTCCGGTTGCACCTCGGTGTCCATTTCGGACAGTAGTAGCTGTGCGACGGCGGCCGCGGTCTCGTGATCGTAGATCAACGTGGTCGGCAGGCGTCGTCCGGTCGCGTTGGTGAGCCGGTTGCGCAGGCCCACCGCGGTCAGCGAGTCGAAGCCCAGCTCGCGGAACGCGCGGTCCGGCTCGATCGCTTCGATGCCGCGGTGACCGAGTTCGGCGGCGGCCTCGGTACGGACCAGCTCGACAAGGGCCGTCAACCGGGCGGGACGGTCCAGCCCGGCCAACTGGGACGGCGACGTGGTGAGCGCAGGAGCGGCGACGCTGCGGACACTGCCGGCCAAGCCCCGCAAGATCGGCGGGACTACCCCGTTCGACCGTGCGTGAGCCCGAAGGCCGGCAAGGTCGATGCCGATCGGCAGCAGAACCGGCCGGGATGAGGACAGACCGGTCTCCAGCATGCGCAGGGCCTGCGCGGACTCCAGTGGCTTGATCCCCGACCGCGTCATCCGCGTGGTGTCGAGGTGTTCGGTCATACCGCTGGCCTCGGCCCACAGTCCCCACGCCAGTGACACCGCCGGGTAACCGGCCGCGCGACGACGAGTGGCGAGCGCGTCGAGGAAGGCGTTGGCGGCGGCGTAGTTGCCCTGACCGGCGTTGCCCAGGATGCCGGCAGCCGAGGAGAACACGACGAACGCGGCCAGGTCGAACTCACGGGTCAGCTCGTCGAGGTGCACGGCGGCATCGACCTTCGGGCGGAAGACCTTCTCGATCCGGTGTGGTTCGAGCGCGGTGATCACACCGTCGTCGAGCACTCCCGCGGTGTGCACCACCCCGGTGAGCGGTGCGTCCACCGGAACGCGGGACAGCAGGTCCCGCACCTGGTCGCGGTCGGCGACATCACACGCCACCACCTCCACTCGCGCGCCCAACTCCACGAGGGACTTGGCCAGCTCGAGCGCATGGTCTGCCCGCAAGCCCTGTCGCGAGGCCAGTACCAGACTGCGCACCCCGCCAACGGTGACCAGATGCCGGGCCACCGGTGATCACTACCGTGCCCTCAGAGTCGAACGAGCGCGTCGGGTTCTCGCCGGGGTCGGCCACGATTGCCAGCCGTGGCACCAACACTCGGTTTCCACGCAGCGCGAGCTGCCATTCGCCCGTGGCGACCATGGGCTCCAGCAGGCCCAGCGGCAGGTCCGCCTCGGTGTCCAGGTCGGCGAGCAGCACACGGCCGGGGTGCTCGGCGTGTGCGGCACGCACGAGCCCCCACACCGCGGCCGCCACCGGGTCCGGTACCTCGGCCGATTCGATGGCCACGCCAAGCCGGGTGGTGACCACCAGTCGGGAGTCCACCCAAGCCGGCTCGGTGAGGAACGCCTGGAGGGTCGCAAGCACGCTGCCGACGACCGCCCGTGCCCGTCCCGGATCGGCTTCGACCGGTCCGGGATCCGGCCGCAACACCACCCACGGTGCGGCCTGCCCAACGGCGAAGGCGGCGAGATCGTCCGGGCCGGTGATGACCGCGGCCTCGACCGACGCACCGATCTCGACGGGCAGCGCGGTCCAGTTGACGCCGAACAACGGGCTGTTCCCACTCGGCGCGAACTGGTCGGCCGAGACCGGCCGGCTCACCAGGGACTCGACCGACAGCACCGGTTTCCCAGCAGGGTCGGTCAGTTCAATGGCCACCGCGCCACCGGCGTCGGACGTGCTCCGGACCCGCACGGTACCGGCGGCCGCCGCATGCGCCACGACCCTGTTCCAGGCGAACGGCAACACAAGGCCGTCATCCGTGCCGGCGCCCAGGCAGCTCGTGTGCAGTGCGGCGTCGAGCAACGCCGGGTGGATCACGAATCCGGCGGCGTCGACCTGCGGCGGCAGCGTCACCTCGGCAAACAGTTCCCCGTCACGGCGCCAAGCCCTGTTCAGGCCCTGGAACGCGGGACCGTAGTGGTAACCCCGTGCGCTCAGCGTGTCGTAGAGGTCTCCCACCTCGATCGGCTGGGCACCCTCCGGCGGCCATGGCGCCTCGACATCGGCTGTCACGACGATGTCATCGGTGAGGAAGCCGGTGGCGTGCCTGGTCCACTCCGCGTGCCCGCGGTCGGGCCGGGAATGGATCGCGACCGTTCGACGGCCGGTCGCCTCCTCCGCCACCCCGACGGTGACCTGAACATGCAGCGCGGAGTCCTCGGGCACCACCATCGGCGCCTCGGTCATCAACTCGTCCAGTACCGGGGTTCCCACCCGGTCGCCACCTTGAATCGCGAACTCCACCAGCGCGGCACCGGGCACCAGCACCGCACCCGCGACGACATGGTCGGCAAGCCACGGATGGGTACCGAGAGCCAGGCGCCCGGTCAGCACCACGCCGCCGGTGTCCGGGTTCTCGACCGCGGCACGCAGCACCGGATGCGGCACCGGGGCTTGGCCCAACCCGGCAGCGTCGGTGACACCTTCTGGCGTCAACCAATAGTGTTCGTGCTGGAAAACCGAGGTCGGCACCGGCACGGCGGCGGTCTTCACACGCCGCCAAGGCCAGTCGACGGGGACACCGCGGACGAACAGTTCCGCCAGTGACCGCAGGAACCGGGCTCGATCGCCCTGATCGCGCCGCAAGGTGCCTACCACCAGTGCGTCGTCACCGACAATGTCCTGCACGGCGGTGGTCAGAACCGGGTGTGAACCGCATTCCACGAACACCCCGAACCCCTGCCCCGCCAACGCCTCTATCGCGTCACCGAAGCGCACCTGCTCACGGGCGTTGCGCATCCAATACTCAGCGTCAACCGGACCCGCTATCCATCCTCCGTCTACTGTAGACATCATCGGAATCACGGGCGTACCCGCCGAGATGTCCGCCAACTGTTCGAGCAGCGGCACCCGCAGCCGCTCCATCTGTGCCGAGTGGCTCGGGAAGTCCATGTTCACCCAACGGCAGGTCACGCCCGCCTGGGTCAGCCGGTCCGCCACCGCGTCCATCGCCTCCGGCACACCAGACAAGACCAGCGAGTTCGGCCCGTTCACCGCGGCGACCGACACGAACTCCGGCAGTGCGCCGATCTCATCCACGCTGGCCGCAACCGAAAGCACCTTGCCATGTCCGGACAGCAGCTCACCGATCAACTGGGCGCGTACGGCGACCACCCGTGCCGCGTCGGACAAGGACAACGCACCGGCGACGCAAGCGGCCGCAACCTCGCCCTGGGAGTGTCCGACCACCGCATCCGGCCGAACTCCGCACGACCGCCACAAGGCTGCCAGCGAGACCATCACTGCCCAGGACACCGGTTGCAGCACGTCCACCCGGTCCAGTGGCAGCCCGTCGGAGATCACCTCCGACAACGACCAGTCCACATACGGCGCCAACGCCTGCTCACATTCGGCCATTCGGGCCGCGAACACCGGCTCCGACTCCCACAACTGCCGGCCCATCCCCACCCATTGGCCGCCCTGACCAGGAAACACCAACACGGTCTTGCCCACACCCGACGGCCTGACCATCCCGGTGATCACACCGGACACCGAGCGACCCGCGGCCACACCGCGCAGCCCGTCCACCGCAGCGGACACGTCCTGGGCCACGACCACCGCCCGGTGTTCCCAGCCCGCCCGAGTGGTCAGCAGGGCCCGCGCCACCTCGCTCAGCGTGCCGCGCTGCCCAGTTTCCAGGAAGGCCGCCAAGCGATCAGCCTGGGCGGCAAGCCCTTGCGCGGACCGCGCGGAGACGACTACCGGAACCGCCGTACCGTCGTCGGGGTCGGACTCGGACTCGGTCTCCGGTGAAAGCCCTGGGGCTTGTTCGAGGATGACATGTGCGTTGGTGCCTGATACTCCGAACGAGGACACGCCTGCTCGACGAGGGTGTCCCACCTCCGGCCACGGGGTCTGTTCGGTCAGCAACTGGACCGCGCCCGCCGACCAGTCCACCTTCGATGATGGCGCGTCCACATGCAGGGTTTGCGGCAGTGTGGCGTGGCGCATCGCCAACACCATCTTGATCACACCGGCCACCCCGGCAGCAGCCTGGGCATGACCGATGTTCGACTTCAACGACCCCAACCACAACGGCTCCGACCGGTCCTGGCCGTAGGTCGCGATCACCGCCTGCGCCTCAATCGGATCACCCAACGTGGTCCCGGTGCCGTGCGCCTCCACGGCATCCACATCAGACGCGGACAACCCGGCGTTCGCCAAGGCTTGACGGATCACGGCCTGTTGCGCTGGACCATTCGGCGCGGTCAGACCGTTGGACGCACCGTCCTGGTTGACCGCAGTCCCCTTCACTACAGCGAGGATCTCCCGGCCGTCCTGAACCGCGTCCGAGAGCCGCTGCAGCACCAGGACACCCACGCCCTCGGCCCAACCCGTCCCATTCGCACCCTCGGCGAAGGACCGGCACCGCCCGTCGGCAGCCAGACCACGCTGCCGGGAGAAGTCCACGAAGGCTGCCGGCGTGGCCATCACCGTCGCGCCACCGGCCAGGGCCATCGAACACTCACCAGACCGGAGTGCTTGCGCGGCCAGGTGGATCGCCACCAACGACGACGAACACGCCGTATCCACCGCCACCGCAGGACCCTGCACCCCCAACACATACGACACCCGACCCGCCGCGACACTGCCGGCGGATCCGGTGATACCCATCCCCTCCAGCTCCGACGAGGAGGCTCCGAGGCCGTAACCCTGATACATCAAACCCGTGAACACGCCAACGTTCTGTCCACGCAGTGAGGTCGGGTTGATCCCGGCGCGTTCCAACGCCTCCCACGAGGTCTCCAGCACCAATCGCTGCTGCGGATCCATCGCCAGCGCCTCACGCGGCGAAATCCCGAAGAAGCCCGGATCAAACAGGCCAGCGCCGGACAGGAACCCACCCGAGCGTGTATACGTCTTACCCGTCGCATCCGGATCGGCGTCATACAGCGAATCAACATCCCAACCGCGCTCGGTCGGGAACTCCGAAATCGCATCCCCACCCCGAGACACCAGATCCCACAATTCCTCCGGGCTGTCCACCCCACCCGGCAGCCGAACACCCATACCCACGATGACGATCGGATCGTCAGTATCGACCGCGCGTGCCGGAACCACCGGGGTCACGGCCACGGTGCCGACCAACTCCGCGTGCAGGTGCTCGGCTAGTGCGGTTGGGTTGGGGTAGTCGAACACCACCGTCGCGGGCAAGGTCACTCCAGTGGCGGCGGTGAGCCGGTTGCGCAGTTCCACCGCAGTCAACGAATCGAACCCAGCGTCCCGGAACGCCTTGGTCACACCGATCCCGTCACCACCACCAAGCACGACAGTCGCCTCGGCACGAATCAGTTCGACCAGCAAAGCCTGCTGAGCAGCCAGATCCAGTCCCACCCACCGAGCAAGCACACCACCACCGACCGCCGGTACCACCCTCACCAAACGCCGAACCCGACCGACAACATCACGCAACACCGACGGCAACACACCCTCACGAGCATGCCCCCGCAAAATAGGCATATCCAACGACATCGGAACCACGACTGCACGCGAGGCCCCCACCCCGACATCCAGCAATCGCATACACTGCGCGTCCTCAAGTGCCCTGACACCCGAAGGCGTCATCCGCGCTGTGTCCATAGCGGCGGGATCACCGGTCATGGCACTCCCCTGCGCCCACAACCCCCACGCCAACGACACCGACGCATACCCAGCGTCCCGACGTCGAACAGCCAACCCATCCAAGAACGCATTCGCCGCCGCATAATTACCCTGACCAGCCGCACCGAGAAGGCCTGACGCGGAGGAGAACAACACGAACGCCGCCAGGTTCAGGTCTCGGGTCAATTCGTCGAGATGCACCGCCGCGTCGACCTTCGGCCCGAACACCCGGTCGATCCGCTCGGCGTCCAATGCGCCGATCATTCCGTCGTCCAACACGCCAGCGGTATGCACCACCCCGGTCAACGGCGCCTCACCGGGAACCCGTGCCAACAACTCACGGACCTGATCCCGATCCGACACGTCACACGCCACTACCTCTACCCGCGCACCCAACCCACGCAACTCCTCGACCAGGTCTGTCGCGCCGTCAGCGGCCATCCCCCGCCGTGATGCCAACACCACACTCCGCACCCCCCACACAGCAACCACATGCCTGGCCGTCAACGCGCCGAGCATGCCGGTACCACCGGTAATCAACACCGTCCCGTCGGGATCCAGCTTCGCCGGCTCCGAACCGGTGATCCGCACCAGACGCGGCACCCACACCCCACCCTCACGGACCCTGACCTGCCACTCCTCCCGCGCCACGGCACCAGCCACCACCGACACGACACCCTCCGACACCTCACCCTCAATGTCGGCGAGGACGATCCGCTCGGGATTCTCCGACTGAGCCGACCGCACCAAACCCCACACCGCCGACGCCACCGGATCGGCATCCACCCCATCCGTCACGACCACCAACCGCGAACCGGCCAGTTCGGAGTCGGCCAGGAAGGCTTGCAGCACCGCCACCACCTCACCCACCACGACCCGAACCCGCTCCACCAACGGCAGCGGCAGCAGCGGGGTGTCAGTCGCGGGCGCCAGTCGCAGTACGTACCAGTCGGCAGGTTCGGCGAGATCACCGACACCCCGGATCTCCCGAACCCGCCCAGCCGGCACCGACGCCAGGTCGGGTACGCGGACCCAGTCCACCCCATACGAGGAGTCGAGTTGGCTGTCCTGCTCGATCCGCAGCGGGCCGTCGGTCACCGATCCCACCGACGCCACCGGCACCCCGGCAGAATCGGCGAGTTCCAGACAGAAACCATCCTCACCCGCCGGCGACAACCAGACCCGCACACTCCGCGCACCACTCGCATGCACCGTCACACGCCGCCACTCGACCGGCAACACCACCCCATCCCGCACACCCCCACCCAACCGCGCCACGGTCACCAACCGTGCCGCGGTCTCCAACAGCACAGGATGCGTCGCGAACCCATCGACATCCACCCCCTCGGGCAGAGTGATCTCACCGAACACCTCCACCCCGCGAGTCCACGCCGCCCGCACCCCCAGAAACACCGAACCATAGCCATAACCACAATCAGCAAGGTCGTCGTAGAAACCGTCCAAGTCGACCGGTTCGGCGTCGGCGGGCGGCCACTGCTGCACCCGACCCGCAACCACCACACGCCAGCGGTATGCACCACCCCCGTCAACGGCGCATCCACCGGTACCCGTGCCAACAACCCACGAACCTGATCCCGATCCGACACGTCACACGCCACCACGTCTACCCGCGCACCCAACCCACGCAACTCCCCCACCAACTCCGTCGCACCCTCAGCGGCCATCCCCCGCCGTGATGCCAACACCACACTCCGCACCCCCCACACAGCAACCACATGCCTGGCCGTCAACGCACCGAGCACGCCGGTACCACCAGTAATCAACACCGTCCCAGCAGGATCCAGAACCACCGCTGGCTCCGAATTCACAACCCGAACCAGACGCGGCACCCATACCCCACCCTCACGAATCGCGACCTGCCACTCCTCCCGCACCACAGCACCAGCCACCACCGACACGATGTCCTCCGACACCTCACCCTCAATGTCGACAAGCACAATCCGCTCGGGATTCTCCGACTGAGCCGACCGCACCAGACCCCACACCGCCGACGCCACCGGATCGATCGATTCGGTGTCTACAGGCTGGACGGCGTGCTGAGTGGCCACGACCAACCGAGTGCGTTCGTGGTCCGGGTTGCCCAGGAACGAACGCAATACGTCCAGGACGCCGTTGACCGCCGCCCGGACCCGTTGAGGCTCGGTCCCCTCACCGTCGGACGCCACTGGTAGCACGATCCAGTCGGCGGCGGGGCCATCGAGTCCTGCCGCCCCGGCGATCATCCGGACCGTGCCGGCCACATCGGCCGCCGAGTCGGGCAGGGAACTCCAGTCGACGCGGTAAACATGGTCACCAGAACGGGTATCTGCCGGCGCCAGTTGAACCGGCCGGCTCAGCACAGATCCCAACGACAGCACCGGTGCACCGGTCGGATCGGTCAACTCGACCGACACGCCACCACCTGTCGCCGGAGTCATTCGGACCCGCACGGTGGTCGCACCGGAAGCGTGCAAGGCCACTGCGGCCCATTCCGTCGGCAGGATCACGTCGTCGCCGGTTCCCAAGCTGAGATGCACTGCGGTGTCCAACAGCACCGGGTGAATCGCGAAACCTTCTGCATCAGCCGACTCGGGGAGGGTGACCTCGGCGAACAGATCTGCGTCTCGGGTCCACGCAGCGGTCATACCGCGGAAAGCCGGCCCGTAGTCGTAGCCGCGATCGGCAAGAGCCGCGTAGAAGTCGTCCACGTCGATCGACTGCGTGTTCGCAGGTGGCCAAGTCTCGGTATCGGCGACGGGGACCGGCCCATCGACCGTCATGTTGCCAGTGGCGTGGCAGGTCCACATCGGATCGCCGGCATCCGGGCGGGAATAGACACCCACCGTACGGTGCCCGGATTCGTCTGGCTCGCCGACCACAACCTGAATCCGCAGGGTCCCGGCATTCGGCACGAGCATTGGAGCCTCGACGATGAACTGTTCGAGCATCGGGGTTCCGGCATGGTCACCGGCTTGAATCGCCAGCTCCACCAACGCCGAGGGCGGTACCGCCGACACACCGGACACTACGGACTCGGCCAGCCAGGACTGCGAGGTATCCGACACCACGCCGGTCATCACAAATCCGCCATTCGAGGGCGTCTCCACCACCGCGCCCAGGATGGGGTGGCTCATCGTTGCTTGGCCAAGACTGCCCGCGTCGCCCACGGTCCGAGGCAGCAGCCAGTAGTGGTCGTGTTGGAAGGCGGTGGTGGGTAGCGCTGCGGGCCGGAGATGGGTTGGGAGGATCGTGGTCCAGTCGATGGACACGCCCCGGACGAACAATTCCGCCATCGAACGCAGGAACCGGACCCGGTCACCCTGATCCCGCCGCAACGTCCCCACAACCACGGCATCGTCACCGGCGACGTCCTGCACAGCCGTAGTCAGGACCGGATGCGGACCGCACTCGACAAAGACTCCGAAGCCCTGGCCGGTCAAGGTCTCGACCGCGTCGGCGAACCGCACCGGCTGCCGTAGGTTGCGCACCCAATACTCAACATCCACGGGGCTTGTCACCCACTGGCCGTCGACGGTGGACAGCCATGGGATCTCCGGTGCCTCGCCGTGAATCTCACCCAGGGTGGTGGTGAGGTGTTCGGTCACGTCGTCGACCTGGGCGGTGTGCGAGGCGTAGTCGACGGGGATCATCCGGGCCCGTATCCCGCGCTCCTCAAACCGGGCCTGCAGTTCCGCCAAGGCCTCCGGTCGCCCGGCCAGCACGACTGTCGAGGGTGAGTTGACGACCGCTACCTCCACCCCATCCACCAGATCACCACGGACCTCGGTCTCACCCAACGCGACCGACAACATCCCACCCCGACCCGACAACTGTTCCCCGATCACCCGGCTACGTGCCGACACGATCCGCGCACCATCACCAAGAGACACCACACCCGCCACACACGCCGCCGCGATCTCACCCTGCGAATGCCCCACCACCGCATCGAACGAGAGATCCACCGACCGCCACAACGCCGCCAACGACACCATCACCGCCCACGACACCGGCTGCACCACATCCACCCGGTCCAATGGCAGCCCGTCGGAGATCACCTCCGACAACGACCAGTCCACATAGGGCGCCAACGCGCGTTCGCAGTCGGCCATTCGGGCGGCGAACACCGGCTCCGACACCCATAGTTGTCGGCCCATTCCGACCCACTGCGCACCCTGACCAGGAAACACCAACACCGTCTTACCCACACCCGAGGCGACCCCGGTTACGACGGCAGGGCTGGGTACTTCCGTGACCAGGTCACGCAGACCTGATACGGCCTGCGCACGATCCGCCGCGACGACAACGGCGCGGTGTTCCCACACCGCACGCGCCGACACCAACCCACCAGCAACACCAACAAGGTCACCGTCATCGTCGTTGTCCAGGAACTCGGCCAACCGGTCGGCCTGGGCCAACAGGCCCCGCTCCGACTTGGCCGACACCACCAACGGAAACCACCACCATCGACGGTGACATCGGAATCCCCATCGACTATCACAGTGGGTTCGTGCGCTGGTGCCTGTTCCAGGATGAGGTGCGCGTTAGTCCCGGACACTCCGAACGAGGACACACCCGCTCGGCGCGGACGTCCCACCTCCGGCCACGGGGTCTGCTCGGCCAACAACCGGACGGCGCCCGCCGACCAATCCACCTTCGACGACGGCACATCCACATGCAGGGTTTGCGGCAACACACCGTGCCGCATCGCCAACACCATCTTGATCACACCCGCCACCCCAGCAGCAGCCTGCGCATGACCGATATTCGACTTCAACGACCCCAACCACACCGGATGCTCCGACCGGTCCTGACCATAGGTCGCAATCACCGCCTGCGCCTCAATCGGATCACCCAACGCCGTCCCAGTACCGTGCGCCTCCACCACATCCACATCACCAGCCGACAAGCCGGCATTCGCCAAGGCTTGACGGATCACCGCCTGCTGCGCAGGACCATTCGGCGCCGTCAACCCATTCGACGCACCATCCTGATTCACCGCAATACCCCGCACCACAGCGAGGACCTCCCGGCCATCCCGCACCGCGTCCGAGAGCCGCTGCAACACCACCACACCCACACCCTCGGCCCACCCAGTGCCGTCGGCGCCCTCCCCGAAGGACCGACACCGGCCGTCTGCGGACAGCGCACCTTGGCGGGAGAACTCCACGAACGTCGCCGGAGTGGCCATCACCGTGGCGCCGCCAGCCAAGGCCATCGAACACTCGCCCGACCGGAGTGCTTGCGCGGCCAGGTGGATCGCCACCAACGACGACGAACACGCCGTATCCACCGTCACCGCAGGACCCTGCACACCCAACACATACGACACCCGACCCGCCGCGACGCTGCCCGCGGATCCGGTGCCGAGCAGCCCTTCCAGGCTCGGGGTGTGCGCTCCGGTCCCGTAGTCGTGGTACATCAGGCCGGTAAACACGCCCAGGCTCAGTCCGCGCAGCGAGGTCGGGTCGATCCCTGCTCGCTCCAACGCCTCCCACGAGGTCTCCAAGAGCAGCCGCTGCTGCGGATCCATCGCCAACGCCTCACGCGGCGAAATCCCGAAGAACTCGGCATCGAACAGGCCGGCATCGTGTAGGAACCCGCCGAACCGGGTGTAGGACTTGCCGGTCGCATCCGGATTCGGATCGTACAGATTCGCCACATTCCAGCCACGATCGGACGGGAAGTCCGAAATGGCATCTCCACCCCGAGACACCAGATCCCACAGCCCGTCCGGACTGACCACCTCACCCGGCAGCCGAACGCCCATACCCACAATGACGATCGGGTCGTCCACGGCAAGATCCACGGTCGCCGTGGTCACGACCGACGGTGCGGGCGAACCGACCAGTTCGGTGTGCAGGTGTTCGGCCAGCGCGGTCGCGTTGGGGAAGTCGAACACCGCGGTCGGCGACAGCCGCACGCCGGTCGTGGCGGTGAGCCGGTTGCGCAGTTCCACCGCGGTCAACGAGTCGAATCCGGCATCGCGGAACGCCTGGGCCGCGCCCAACACGCCACCACCGCCCAGCACGCCCGCTGCTTGGCCGAGGATCAGATCAAGCAAGCCCCTGACGTCCACCGGCCGAGAAGTGCCGACGGCACCCTGTGCCATCCGACGCGCCGCGGTTCGGCGGGTCGGTCCGACCAAGTCCCGCAGTATCGACGGGACAACACCGCCCGACTGTGCCCGCGTCCGCACGCCAGCGAGTTCCAGGATCACAGGGACCACGGTGGCTTGTGCCGACATCGCACCCGCATCCAGCAGCCGCATTCCCTGTTCCGGGGCAATCCTGCGGAGGCCCGCACGGGTGAGCCTGCTGACGTCGACGGCGTCGAGCTGACCGGTCATGCCCCGGTCCTGCGACCACAGTCCCCACGCCAGCGACACCGCTGCCCGCCCGGTCGCCCGGCGACGAACGGCCAGCGCGTCCAGGAACGCATTGGCGGCGGCATAATTGGCCTGTCCCGGTGTACCCAACACTCCGGCCGCCGACGAGAACAGGACAAACGCGCTCAGTTCCAGCTCTCGGGTCAGCTCGTCGAGATGGATCGCCGCATCCACTTTGGGCCGGAAGACCGCGTCGAACTTGGCTGCGTCCAGTTCGGTGACCGTGCCGTCGTCGAGAATCCCGGCAGTGTGGACCACGGCGGACAACGGCGCGTCGGCCGGGACCCGCGCCAAGAGCGCACGCACCTGGTCTCGTTCGGCGACATCACACGCCACCACGTCGACCCGTGCGCCCAGCTCACCCAACTCCGCACACAGCTCGGCCGCGCCCGCGGCGTCGATGCCGCTTCGGGAGGCCAGCAGCACGCTGCGCACTCCGTGCACGCGCACCAGGTGTCGAGCCACCAACAAGCCCAGCGATCCGGTACCACCAGTGATCAACACCGAGCCGGCCGGGTCGACCCAGGTACCATCCGGTTCTGGGACCTTTCGGCTCAGCCGCGGCACCCGGACCTCGCCGTCGGAAATGGCCAGCTGCCATTCACCCCTGGCGACCGCGCCCGTCGGCACCGCGCCCGTCGGCAGGATGGCCACGGCGTCCTGCTCGTCGACGTCGATCAGCAGCACCCGCTCGGGATGCTCGGTCTGGACCGACCGCACCAGCCCCCACACTGCCGCCGCGATCGGATCGATCACCCCGGCCGAACCGATCGCCCGCTGGGTACGCACGGCCAGCTGAGAGTCCCGCCAGCCTGGATCGGTGAGGAAGGCCCGAACTACATCGAATACCTGGTTGATCACGACGCGGACCCGGACCGATTCGTCGAGGCCGTCCTCGCTGGGCTTCACGTGCAGCATGACCCACGGGGGAGCATCCTCAGCCAACTCGGCCAATTCCGCCGCGGTCGTGATCACTCGCGCGGACACAGTCGGCGTCGGGTCCGCAGGCAGCGTGATCCAATTGACGTCGTAGAGCACATCGGCGCCGGATACGGTCGCGCCGTTCAGTTGAGCCAAGGGGACGGACCTGAGCGTCAGTTCCCGCACCGAGGCCACCGGAGCGCCGACCGGATCGGTCAGTTCGATCGACACAGCGTTGTCGCCGACTCGCCGCATTCGGACCCGCAGTTCGCGAGCACCTGTCGCGTGTACCGCGAGCCCACTCCACGCGAACGGCAGGGCGATCTCGTCGTCCGGTCCCAGCACATCGATGACGGCAGTGTGCAAGGCAGCGTCGAGCAGCGCGGGATGGATCGCGAACCCGTCGGTGTCGATACCCTTGGGTAGCACCACCTCGCCGAAGACCTCGCGCCCTCGCGACCACGCTGCCGTCAAGCCTTGGAATGCCGGACCGTATCCGTAACCACGGGCAGCGAGCATGTCGTAGCGGCCGTCCATGTCCACCGGTTCCGCTCCGGCCGGAGGCCACGCCTGCTCGGCGGTGGGCGTCGAAGTGGCTGCGGTCAGGTAACCAGCGGCATGGCGGACCCACTCCGAATCACCATCGTCGGCGCGAGCATGAATGCCGACCTCACGACGTCCCAGATCGTCGACCGCGCCCACAAGAACCTGCACCCGCAGCGCGCCGGACTCGCGTACGACCATCGCCGTCTCTATGATCAGTTCATCGAGTTCGGGGCAACCCACCTGGTCACCGGCGTGGACGGCCCACTCCGCCATGGCCGCACCGGGTACGAGGTACTCGCCGCCGACAACGTGATCCGACAACCACGGCTGCGCCGTCAACGACACCCGACCGGTGAGCGTGACGCCCCCCGATCCTGGGGCTTCCAGAACCACACCGAGTACCGGATGCCCGGACCGCCGCAGGCCGAATCCGCTCACGTCCGTACCGTTGCCCGGTTCCAACCAGAACCTGCGGTGTTGGAAGGCGGTGGTGGGTAGCGCCGCGGACCGGAGATGGGTGGGGAGGGTCGCGGTCCAGTCGATGGACACGCCCCGGACGAACAATTCCGCCATCGAACGCAGGAACCGGACCCGGTCACCCTGATCACGTCGCAACGTCCCCACGACTACGGCATCGTCGCCGGCGATGTCCTGTACGGCGGTGGTCAGGACCGGATGCGAGCCACACTCGACGAACACTCCGAAACCCTGGCCGGTCAAGTTCTCCACCGCGTCAGCGAACCGTACTGGTTGTCGTAGATTCCGCACCCAATAGTCGGTGTCCACCGCCTGGGTGATCCAATCACCATCGACAGTGGACAACCACGGGATCTGTGGTGCCTCGCAGTGAATCTCACCCAGGGTGGTGATGAGTTGTTCCGTCACGTCGTCGACCTGGGCGGTGTGCGAGGCGTAGTCGACGGGGATCATCCGAGCCCGTATCCCGCGCTCCTCAAACCGGGTCTGCAGTTCCGCCAACACCTCTGGGTGGCCAGCTAGCACGACTGCCGAGGGTGAGTTGACGACCGCTACCTCCACCCCATCCACCAGATCACCACGGACGTCGGCCTCACCCGACGCCACCGACAACATCCCACCCCGGCCGGACAGCTGTTCCCTGATCACCCGGCTGCGTGCCGACACGATCCGCGCACCGTCGTCAAGAGACACCACGCCGGCCACACAAGCGGCGGCGATCTCACCCTGGGAATGTCCGACCACGGCGTCGATCGAGAGCCCGACAGACTGCCACAACGCCGCCAGCGACACCATGACCGCCCAGGACACCGGCTGCACCACATCCACCCGATCCAACGACAACCCGGCGGAGATCACTTCCGACAACGACCAGTCCACATAGGGCGTCAGCGCCTGCTCGCACTCGGCCATTCGGGCGGCGAACACCGGCTCCGATTCCCACAGCTGTCGACCCATCCCGACCCACTGCGCACCCTGACCCGGAAACACCAACACCGTCTTGCCCACACCCGAGACGGCGACCCCAGTCACCACGGTAGGACTCGGTGCTTCCGCAGCCAGGTCACGCAGTCCTGATACGGCCTGCTCGCGATCGGCCGCGACGACGACGGCCCGGTGTTCCCACACCGCGCGCGTCGACACCAATCCACCAGCCACACCAACAACATCAACAGCACCGTCGTTGTTGTCGAGGAAGGCGGCCAAGCGGTCGGCCTGAGCTGACAGGCCCTGCTCCGACTTGGCCGACACCACCAACGGAAAGCCATCGACGTCATGATCCGAGGCGACAGGCTCATATGCTGGTGCCTGCTCCAGGATGAGGTGCGCATTGGTGCCGCTGATACCGAACGAGGACACACCCGCTCGACGTGGACGGGCCACCTCCGGCCACGGGGTCTGCTCAGCCAACAGTCGGACGGCGCCCGCCGACCAGTCCACCTTCGACGACGGCTCATCCACATGCAGAGTCTTCGGCAACACACCATGACGCATCGCCAACACCATCTTGATCACACCGGCCACCCCGGCGGCAGCCTGGGCATGGCCGATGTTCGACTTCAGCGACCCCAACCACACCGGATGCTCAACCCGGTCCTGGCCATAGGTCGCGATCACCGCCTGCGCCTCGATCGGATCACCCAACGCCGTCCCGGTACCGTGGGCCTCCACGGCATCCACATCACCGGTGGACAAGCCGGCGTTGGCCAACGCCTGGCGGATCACCGCCTGCTGCGCAGGACCATTCGGCGCCGTCAACCCATTCGACGCACCATCCTGATTCACCGCAGTACCCCGCACCACGGCCAGAACCTCACGACCATCCCGCACCGCATCCGACAGGCGCTGCAACACCACAACACCCACACCCTCGGCCCACCCGGTGCCGTCCGCGCCCTCCCCGAAGGACCGGCACCGCCCGTCTGCCGACAGGCCGCCCTGTTTGGCGAACTCGACGAAAAGGCCTGGTGAGGACATCACAGTGGCCCCACCGGCGAGCGCGAGCGCGCACTCACCGGAGCGCAGTGCCCGTACCGCGAGGTGTATCGCGACCAGCGATGAGGAACACGCGGTGTCCACGGTGATCGCAGGTCCTCGGGTACCCAGGATGTAGGACATTCGTCCGGACAGCACGCTCGGCGCACTACCGGTCAGCACGTAGCCGCCGGCGTCACCGGTGGTTTCGTGCAGCCGGACGCCATAGTCCTGTGCCATGGCTCCGAAGAAGACCCCGGTCGGGCTGCCGTGCAGGGACGTGGGGTCGATGCCGGACCGTTCCAGCGCCTCCCACGAGGTCTCCAACAGCAACCGCTGCTGCGGATCCATCGCCAGCGCCTCACGCGGCGAAATCCCGAAGAACTGCGGGTCAAAATCGCCGGCCCCATACAAGAATCCGCCGCCGCGCCCCGAGGACAGCACCTCGGCGCTCCAGCCACGATCGGTCGGCATTGCCGACACCGCGTCGACGCCGGCGCTGACCAATGACCAGAAGGACTCCGGGGAGTCGATCCCGCCGGGATACTGGCAGCCGATACCCACGATGGCGATGGGGTCGTCGTCGGTATCGGTACGAGTGTTGTCGCTGTCGACGGCGACGATCTGGTTGTCGTCGGGCTGGAGGAATTCGATCAGGCGACCTGGCGTGGGATGGTCGAACAACGCGCTGCTGGTGACTGGGATCCCAGTTGCGGTACTGATCCGGGCGGCGAGTTCGACCAGCGTGGTGGAGTCGAAACCCAACTCGCTGAACGTCGTGTCCGATGCCACTTTGTCCATATCGGACATGCCAAGGACGGCAGCGCATTCCGTTCGCACCAGCGCAGGTAGGTCACGTGGCCCCGGCTCAGGAAAGCTTGCGGGCGTCTCGTCGTCGAACCAGTACCGCTCGCGTTGGAAGGCGTAGGTCGGCAGGCAGACTCGGGTAGCCCCCGGATAAGTCGCTGTCCAGTCGATGCCGCCACCGGCGGCGGACAGTTCGGCCATCGATATCATGAACCGAGTGAGGCTGCCTTCGTCACGCCGCAACGTGCCAACGGCGATCGGTCGCCTGCCCAACGCCTGTGCTGCGTCACGAATGTTCCCGATCAGCGCCGGGTGTGCGCTGATCTCGACGAAGTCCGTGTAGCCGTCTCGGTACAGCGCATTCACGGCGCCGAGGAAGTCAACTGTGGACCGGAGGTTTCGGTACCAGTATTCGGCGTCCAGTCCGACCGTGTCCCATCGGTCGCCGGTCACCGTGGAGTAGAAAGGAATGGTCGAGCTGCGCGTGGCCAGCGCACCGAGTTCAGCGAGCAGTGGCTGTTCGGTCGGCTCAACGAGGGCCGAGTGCGAGGCATAGTCGACGGTGAGGCGCTTGAGCCGGAAGTCCTCATCCGACCACGCGACCATCAGTTCGTCGAGCGCGTCGTTGGCACCGGACACGATCACCGAAGCCGGGCCGTTGACCGCGCCGATCGACAGCCGCCCCTGCCAGGGAGCCAGCCGGTCCCGAACCACATCCACGGGCAGACCGACGGCGACCATCCCGCCCACGCCACGCATCGTGGCGGTGGCGACGCGACTGCGCGTCGCCACGATCCTGGCCCCCTCTGCCAGCGACACCGCACCGGCCACACAGGCTGCCGCGAGTTCACCCTGCGAATGACCGACGACCGCGGCGGGCTCGACGCCGTGGGACCGCCACAACTCCGCCAAGGACACCATGATCGCCCACAGCACCGGCTGGTTCACATTCGAGTTCGCCATCGATGGGGCGTCGGGCTCGTCCCGGACCACTGCCAGTACGGAGAAGCCGGTCAGCGGCGCCAGTGCCCGGTCGCACGCGGTCATCGACTCGACGAACACCGGCGAGGTCGTCAGCAGTTCCTCGGCCATGCCCGGCCACTGCGATCCCTGACCAGGGAACACGAAGACCGTTCGGCCGACGGGAGCACGGCCTGGTTCGGCCAGCGCACGTGCACCGAACTCGGGCTGGCGGTCTTGGGCAAGCGCACGTAGCCCGTCGAGCAACTGTTCCCGCCCGGTACCCACGACCGCGGCCCTGCGGCTCAACGCGGCGCGGGTCGTGGCCAGCGAGAAGCCGATGTCAGCGACCGAGAGCTGTGGATGCGCATCGATGTGGGCAGCCAACTGGTCGGCCTGTTCACGCAGTGCCGCATCAGTGTGCGCGGATACCGTCCACAGCACGGGTTCGGACGGCTCGGAGGTGGATCGCACGCTCGACTCGGCGTCCGCGGCAGCGAGGATCAGGTGTGCGTTGGTGCCGCCCAACCCGAACGACGACACGCCGGCGAGGATGTCCTGTGTGCGGCCGGCCAGGGCATCGTTTCCTGGACGACTCGAAGCTGCCAGTCCTGGAACCGGATCTGCGGGTTCGGTCGCTCGAAGTTCAGGCTCGGCGGTAGGACGCGTCGGTCGACGGCCAGCGCGGTCTTGATCAGGCCTACGATGCCGGCGGCGGCCTCAAGATGCCCTACGTTGGTCTTGACCGAGCCGATCCACAACGGTGTCTCAGTCGGCCGGTCGCCGTACACGGCGCCCAGAGCGGCGGCTTCGATCGGGTCGCCGACTCGGGTGCCGGTGCCGTGTAGTTCCACATACTGGACCGCAGCCGGAGTCACACCGGCGCGGCGACAGGCTGCGGTCAGTACATTCTCCTGCGCCTGTGTGCCGGGCGTGGTCAGACCGTCGGCAGTGGCGTCGTTGTTGACCGCGCTGCCCCGGATCACGCAGTACACGTGATCTCCGTCGACCAGGGCCTGGGACAACGGCTTGAGGACGACGACACCGCCGCCCTCGCCGCGGACCATACCGTTGGCCCGTGCGTCGAATACGAAGCACCGGCCATCCGGTGACAGCGCGCCGAGTTCGACGATCGCCTGCGTGCTCTCCGCCGCCAGGTTCAACTGCACGCCGCCGACCAGCGCGGACTCGCACTCGCCAGCACGGATGCTGGCACAGGCCAGGTGGACGGCGACCAGTCCCGATGACTGGCCGGTGTCAACGGAGATGCTCGGGCCGGACAAGCCGAGGAGGTGGGACAACCGGTTGGCGATGATGCTGCGGTTCGCACCGGTCAGCCAATGGTGGCCGACCGACCGGCCGCTGCGGTGTTGCAGCACCGCGTAGTCGTCGGAGGTGACGCCGACGAACACACCCATATCGTGTCCGCGCAGCGAGTCGAGGGAAATCCGGGCGTCCTCCAGCGCTTCCCAGCCCAACTCGAGGATCAGTCGCTGCTGCGGGTCCATGTCCCGTGCCTCGCGCGGCGAGATGGCGAACAGTCGCGCGTCGAAGCGATCCACCGCGCGGAGATACCCACCTCGTCTCGGCAGGCCGTCGATCGCCGGGTAGTGTCGCCCATCCGGTACGGCAGCCACGCCTTCGACCCCGTCGCGCAGCAGGTCCCAGAACAAGCCCAGATTCTCGGCACCAGGCAGTCGGCAGGACATCCCCACCACCGCGATGAGCTGATCTCCGTCGAACCGGTTCACGTGCAGCTCCCACAGATAGGCATCCGACCGTGACAGTTCAGGTCGGGGTGGGCGCGGGCGGCATCCAAGGATTGCCATGCAGGGCGTCTCGGAGCGTGTCGAACACCCGGAGTCCGTTCTTACGGACAGTGGAGATGTAGCCGCGCAACGCCAGGAAGGTCTGAGCGCC
>DATATE010000161.1:0-16736 GCA_036268955.1 Pseudonocardiaceae bacterium | reverse complement strand
GTGGCCTCTTGTTCTGTGATGATCATGGCGTGAGAACCAGCATCATCGCAGGCCAGAGGCCACTTCTATGCGCGCACCCCCGGGTAGGCCACGCCGTCAACGACTTCACGCCAAGATCACAGACTTTGAAATGACCCTGCGTCATACCCTGTCCGTGGAACGGGTTGAACGACGCGACCGCGTCACCGGTAACCACCAGGCCCGCAGGGAATCTGCACAGCTGGTAGTAATCGCGCCGACGAATATCGGACTGATGATATTTGATCATTCCACTGACGGGTTCGGCCTGCGTTGCGATGGCACCGAAGACTGGTGGGTGAACGTTCGTGCGCTCGACGTACTCGTCGACGTCGGTCACTCGGTCGTCCCCGACCCCGACGTGCACCATGAGCCAGCGATCACCTTCCACCGCCATCACAGCGGCGCTCTTGTACGCCTGTCCGGGCACGTCGACGTTCGACGCGACGTACTTGACAGTGCTGACCCGTTCTTCGCGCTTGAACATGCGCGAAGCGTAGTTGACCTTGATGCTTGTCCGCCGGATCGGCGCGGCTTCCCATCCTTCGCAGGTCAGCCAGTCCCCGATCCGACTGGATCGGCCCATCGCATCAACCACGAGATCAGCGGTTATCACGTCGGTCGAGTCGGAGGTCGCTGGCACGTATCGCGCTCCGATGACACGATCACCCGAGAACACCAGGCCCGTGGCACGGCCTGACACCAGCCTGATGGTGGGCGCGGTGAACGTGTACTTGCGCACCAACGACTCCAGGTGCGGCCTCGTGGCCAGGACGGCGTGTGCGTCGGGGAACGGGGGCACCGGCAGCGGTGTGCCGTTGTGAAAACGGTTTCCTGCCCCTCGCAGTGAACTCAGCTGCGCGCCACCCGCGACCGCTGCCGTACCGAATCCGGGAAACCAGTGTTCGAGCTGTAGTCGACCGGCGTGTCGCAGCACATGGAAATGCTTTCCCTGCGGCACTCCATGCCGCGGCCTGTCATCGGCCCGGTCGATCTGGTCCCGCTCGATGATGACGATCTCGTCGGCATGCTCGCTGAGCACGCGCGCGGCCAGCAGCCCGGCCATACTCCCGCCGAGCACGATCGCGCGCCGTATACGGGCCTGGAGACGTTGCGTGATCATGACGCCACCCAAGCTCGTGCACGGCGCTGCTGTACGTCGGGTGGATACGCCCGGACGATGACCACACCGGCCCCCGATTCCCGGCTGACTCCGCCATGCCGGGCATCGCTCGGACGGTCACGCGGTGAGCACGAGGACGGCATTGTGGCCTCCGAATCCGAATGACGTGCTGACGGCGGCATGCAGGCCGGGGACGTTACGAGGGGCACCAGAGACGATGTCGAGGCCATCAGCGGCGAGACACGGTTGATCGTGGTTGGCCGTTGGGGGGACGGTGCGGTGGTGCAGAGCCAAGGCGGTGTAGGCGGCCTCGATCGCGCCGGCAGCGCCCAGCGTGTGTCCGGTGACCCCCTTGGTCGAGGTGACGGCAGCCTGCGGCAGTTCCTCACGGAGCAGTGTGGCTTCAACGCTGTCGCCGATCGGGGTACCTGTGGCGTGCGCGTTGACGTGCTGGATGTCGGCGGGAGTGAGGCCCGCGTCAGACAGTGCGGCGTGCAGGGCCGCCCGTGCGCCGCGCGCGGCGGGATGGGGTGCGGTGATGTGGTGGGCGTCGGCGGCACTGCCGAACCCGGCCACTCGTGCCCACACCCGTGCCCCTCGTGCCCGTGCGTCCTCTTCTCGCTCCAACACCAGTACGGCCGAGCCCTCGGCCATCACGAACCCGTCGTGGTCGGAGTCGAAGGGGCGAGAGGCTTTTCGCGGTTCGTGGTGTGTGGACAGTGCGCGCAGCTTGTGGAACCCGGCGATGAACAGCGGAGTGGTGCCGGCCTCGGCTCCTCCGGCCAGTACGACGTCGCACCGCCGCTCCCGCAGCCAACTCAGTGCCAGGCCGATCGCTGTGGCACCCGACGCGCAGGCGGTCGAAACGACCATGTTCGGACCTCGGGCGTCGAGATCAAGGCAGATGGCACCGGACAGCATGTTCACCAGCGCCTTGGGCAAGAACATCGCCCGCACCTGCTCCGCGCCGTGGTTCAGCAGCCGGCGATGGTTGTCCTCCCAGGAGGACACGCCCCCCCATCCCCGTACCCATCACCACGCCCACCCGTTCTGCCGGCCAGTTGCTGGCGGAAAGGCGGGCGTCACCGACAGCGGCACGAGCAGCCAGCAGAGCCAACTGTGTGCAACGGTCCCAGTCGGTCGCCGCACGGCGCTACCCCAACAACCGCGGCAGCGCCGTGTGCGAGGGGACGGCACACGCGAACGGCACCGGGCTGTCGATGAGGTCGGACCGCACGCTGGCGGCCGTGCCGACGGCGCCGCAGACCGTCGACCAGTTCGCTGCCCGGCCCAAGCCGGCCGGCGTGACCAGCCCGATGCCCGTTACCGCCGCTGAACCGTTCACAGCTACGCCGCCCGATCCAGGACCTTGCACAGTTGGCCGATCGTCGAGACGTTGGTGATCTGATCATCCGGTAGGTACGGCAGCCCATGATCCTCTTTGAGGATGTCGGACAGCTCAACCGCTGACACGCTGTCGACATCAAGCTGGTCAAGGGTGGCGTCGAGATTGATCGCTTCCTTCGGGACTTCGAAATGGTCGATCAGCACCCGCGTCACGATCTCATAAATTGAGTCATTGGACATATGATCACCACAATACTTGTTGGTTATCGGTACGATATCTTGATTCGAATCGATAGCTGGCAAACATCGATTTGGGCACCGTACTGAACTCGGCGGCACCTTCGCGACACCGAATTGTCCTAGATTGTTTCCGCGATTCGATCATGACCTGAGCGTCGTGAATCAGAAATAGAGAACACCGCACGGCAGGTGGACACCAAACTACCGTTCCGCTGGACGGAACGACCCACCGCCTGACGACCAGCCAGCCGGTCGGACAGCACGCTCAGCGAAGGGCGCCAGGCGACACGGGTGGCCTCCGGTTGCGGCAACGATCGGGAGTATGGACGGACCGCAGGCACGACAACCTACTTTGTTGGGTGGCCGGAATCCGAAGACCGCGGCCATGACCATGACCGGCAAGAGCAAAGTCATATTCGACGAATTCCCGAACATGGACGAAGATCCACCCGCCAGTCCCATACCGCCGGGACACTCATGGGAAGGCCGACCCGCGGACTATGCACTTTCTACTCACGGACAAATGTATCAAAGGGCTTTGGCCTTGCTGGCACATCACAAAATGCTTAGCGTGATAATCAAGTCAACGGCACGGGTAAAGGGCCAGACACATGATGACAACAGCTGTGATCGGTTCCGGGATTGCCGGGCTGACAGCCGCCTACCTACTGGAACGCACCTCCGAGGTGACCCTCTACGAGGCCGACCCCCGCCTCGGCGGCCACGCGGACACCCGCACAGTGGTTCCCATCGGCGATGGGGCGCCACTTGCGCTCGACTGCGCGTTCACCGTCTACAACGAACACCGGTACCCGTACCTGTCCCGGCTGCTCCGCGAACTCGGCGTGGCCACCCACTGCACGGAGATGTCACTGAGCATTCGTTGCGAGGGCTGCGGCATCGAGTACTCCGCACGCAGTGGGCTGAGGGGCCTGCCGCGAGACCTGCCCGCGGCCTGCGGCCAGGTCGACATCGATCTGCTCTCCGAGTTGGTCGAGTTCAACAGGCTTGCCCGCAGCGTCATCGCAGACCGGCCGCGGCACGAGCTGACGTTGGGAAAGATGCTGGCAGACAGCGGGGTCCGCCCTTACTTCGCCCAGCATGTGGTGCTGCCGCTGGTCTGCATCGTGTGGTCCTGTGACCCGGAGATGGCAAGCCAGTACCCGGTGGCGACGCTGTTGGACTGTCTCGACACCCACGGAATGCTGACCGCCAGCGCAGCCAGTCGCTGGCGGACCATAGTCGGCGGGTCGACCACCTATGTGGAACGGGCGGCGGCCACTCTGACCGAGGTGCTGCGCGGCACGCCGGTGCGCGCCCTCCGCCGAGGCGCGGACGGTGTCGAGGTGCGCGATGCGGCCGACCGCGTCCGCCGCTTCGATCGCGCGGTCATCGCCACTCACCCCGACCAGGCGCTACAGCTGCTCGCCGACCCGACACAGGCGGAGGCGGAGGTGCTGGCCGCCATTGGCTACAGCCGAAACCACGCCGTCCTGCACACCGATTCCTCGATACTGCCGCAGCAGGCCAGCAACCGATCAGCGTGGAACTACCGCCAGAAGTCCTGTCAGCCGGGATCCAGTAGGCCGGCGCTCACCTACTACCTCAACCGGCTGCATGGCATCGACTCCGATACCGACTATCTGCTCACCCTGGGCGGAAGCGAGTGGGTCGACCCCTCCCAGGTCCTGGCGAGGATGGACTACGAGCATCCCGTGCACACCCCCGACAGCGTCGCGGCCCGCGAACGGCTGCCCGAGCTCACCTCCTCGGTGGTGGCCTATGCCGGCGCCTACCACGGCGTGGGTTTCCACGAGGACGGGTGCCGGGCGGGAGCGGCAGCCGCCGAGGCATTCGGGGTGGTCTGGTGAGTACGACCACGGCCGGTCGCGGCCCCGGCGGGAAGCGGGCGGGGAACGGCGGCGGGGACTCGATGCTCCTCAAAGGACTCACGCTGGGTGACGCATTGCGGAATATCGCTGACGCGGCACCCGCGACGCCCATCGTCTTCCCCCAGCGGCAACAGTCGATCACGGTAACGGAACTGCTGTCCTCGGCCGAGGACAGCGCGCGGGCCTTCCTGAACGCGGGGATGGCCCCTCAGGAGGTGGTCGGGCTACTCGGTGTGGCCGGACCGGAACTGCTGATCGCCATATTCGGGATCGTTCTGGCCGGTGCCGCGGTGAGCGTCCTGCCGGCCCAAACGGACATCGGCGGCAGGCAGCGGCACCTGCGGCACCTGGTCGCGATTGCCTCGACCGCACAGATGCGCCACATCATCGCCGACTCCCGGAACTCGGAACTCGGCAGACGACTGGGCGAGGCACTTCCCCAGACGCGGGTGCTTCCAGCGACCCTGGAGCCTGGAGGCCCCCGTCACCTGCCCACCGTGGGGCCGGACCACGTGGCCGTTGTGCAGTTCACCTCGGGCAGCACCTCACGGCCACGGGGCGTGGTGCTCACCCACAGCACGGTCCTCGCGGGGCTGCGGGCGATCACGCTCAGCGCCGGCTTCACGCAGGACGACGTTTTCGTCCAATGGGTGCCGCACCACCATGACATGGGCTTGTTCGGGCATGTGACCCAGATCCTCAACGGCGTGCCGTCCCACGTGTTCGAGCCACAGTTCTTCGTCCGCCGCCCAGAGAAGTTCCTACGGTATCTCGCGGACAGCCGCGCCACGGTCGTCACCGGCCCCAACTTCGCCTATGACCTGCTGACACGAGTGGCTACTCCAGACCTCGCCGATACACTGGACCTGTCCTCCTGGCGACTGGCGTTCAACGGCGCCGAACCCGTGTCCGCCAGCACGGTCCGCGGGTTCGGCGCGGCCTTCGGCGCCGCAGGGGTAGCGCCCACCGTGATGTACCCGGTGTACGGGCTGGCCGAAGCCACCCTCGCCGCATCGTTCCCGCAGCCGGGCACCACACCGCGCGTCGTGGCCGTGGACCGCGCCGAGCTCGGCTCCTCGCAGCGAGCCGTCCTGGTGTCGGAACACGACCCGGTGGCCAAGCTCCTGGTCTCGGTCGGCATGCCGGTCGAGGGCGCCCACATCCGCCTCGTCGACGAGCAGGGCGGGGTCCTTGGCCCCGGACAGCTCGGGGAAGCGCAGGTCAGCGGCCAGATGGTCACTTCCGGCTACCTTGGCGACCCGGAGGCCACCGAAGGCCTCCTTGATCATGGCTGGCTACGCACCGGGGACCTGGCATTCCAGCTCGACGGGGAGTACTTCATCGCAGGGCGGCGCAAGGAGATGGCGGTCGTCCGAGGGAAGAACTACTTCCCCGACGACGCCGAGGCGGCCGTCCGCCAGGTGGCGGGCGTCTACCGGGGGAACTGCGTCGCGGTGGCCGACACCGACTCCTACGGCCAGGAGTCGATCGCCCTGATCGTCGAGACCGAACTGCTGGGTCGCGAGGCGATCGCGCTGGAGCGTGACGTGGCGCAGAAGGTCATCACCGCGCTGGGTATGCCCAACGTCCACGTGCACACCGTGGCCCCCCGATGGCTCACACGCACCACCAGCGGTAAATGGCAACGACTGCGTGCCGCCGAGCGGTTGCATCGCGGACAGCGAAACGGAGGGTGAGATGAGCGCGAACAGCGCGGCTACCACGACCAGGGCGGCAGTGGTCGCCACCAATCGACACTACGACCTGCCACCGGAGGTGTTCGCCACCTTCCTTGGTGAGCGAATGAAGTACACCTGCGGCCTCTACCAGGAGACGACGGCCGGCCTTGACCAGGCGCAGGAGGCCAAACTCCGGTTCATTGCCGAGTGCCTTGGCATCCGTAGCGGCCAGCGTGTCCTTGACATCGGCGTCGGTTGGGGAAGTCTCGCCTTTTTCCTCGCGCAGGAGC
This sequence comes from Pseudonocardiaceae bacterium, assembly GCA_036268955.1. GTDB lineage: Bacteria > Actinomycetota > Actinomycetes > Mycobacteriales > Pseudonocardiaceae > CAJCJE01. The sequence goes on along the minus strand of DATATE010000161.1, from coordinate 10,147 downwards.
ACGGCTGCGAAGTGGTCGGCGTGACCCCGTCGGCCATGCAGGCAAGGTTCGTCCGGGAGCAGGCGCGCGCCCGCGGCTGCGCCGAGCGGGTTGTGGTACGCGAGGTGTCGGTGTACGACCTGGAGCCACCGGCCGGCGAGTTCGACGCGGTGGCCATGGTCGGCGTGATCGAGCACATGCCCGACCACCACAAGGCCCTGGACATCGCGGCGCGGGCATTGCGCCGCGACGGGCGGCTGTACGTGTCGGCGAGCTGTTACCGCGGCCGGCGCCAGCAGATGGAATACGAAGGCCGCGCTTCAAGCAGGCACGTGGCCGAGACCATCTTCGGCTATGCCAGCCTCCGCCCTGTCTCCGACCTGGTCGCGGCCATCGAGGACACTGGCCTGAGCCTCTCCGGGCTCACCGACCTCACCAGCCATTACCACCAGACCATCGAAGCCTGGCTGGGCGGCGTCCGGGCTTCCCGCACCTGCATCGACGCCCTCGTGCCCGGCCTCAGTGCGGAACTGGTCCGCTATCTGGAGACCACCAATTCCGCCTGGGGCTATACGGCCAAGCACTACGCGCTCACTGCCATTCGCTCGCGGTGGGGACGCACGGAGGTGCCGGCGTGACCCGCCTCGATCAGGAGCCAAGACCGGCGGTCGCCACGGGCACGGCGACCGGCCAAACCCGCACGGGCCTCGCGCCGCTCGACCTGAGCACGGCGCGCGCCGCGGTGGAGCCCGTGGTGGCACGAGGAGTGGACCGAGCGTGGAGTCTCACCGACCTGGATTGGTCGGCCGTACGCCCGGAACTGCTCACCGACGCCGACCGATCGGTGGTCCGTTTCATCACCTATATCGAAGACCACATCCCGGGATACCTGTCCTGGCTGCTGCGGAGCTTCCCGGTCGACGGCGCGCATGCCCCCGTGCCCCAGGTCGCGGTGCACCGCGAGTATTTCCGCTTCTTCGTCGCCTGGGCCAACGACGAGGAACGCCATGCCTCGGCGCTGACCCGGTATCAGGAGGCCGCGAACATCAACACCCCGGAAGCGCTGCGTCTGGAACTGGCCGAGGAAGGCCGCAAGCACTTCGACCAGCCTTACACCGAGGCCTTGGAGACCTTCACGTACACCCTCCTCCAGGAGAAGGCGACCCAGCTGTTCTACCAGCGCTTCCGCGCGGTGGTCGCCGAGCCGGTGCTGCGTGACCTGTTGACCCGCCTTGCCAGGGACGAGGCCCGCCACTTCGGGTTGTACGCGAATCTGGTGGAGGCGTACCTGCGCCGCGACCCACGGGCCGCGGCCCCGTATCTCAAGGAGGTACTGCGCACCTTCCGGATGCCGCTGGCTGACACTCTCCCCCGCTACCGACGGTGGTCGCTGGAGGTCGCCGACGCGGCCGGCTATGACCACACCGAGGCGTACACCGCGCTCGGGCGGCTGGTCGACCGATATGCCAACGCACCAGGCGAAGCAGACCTCAACGAACTCCTCACATTGATCAGCACCCTCCGTACCATGCCATGACCTCACAAGGGAGGAATACCGATGAGCAACGACCACGCCCTCGATCCCACCGTGCTGAACGCGGTCCAGGACACCCTTAGGCGAGAGCTTCGCCTCGGCCCTGAACCGATCGACCCACAGGATCGGCTCGACCTGCTCCCGGAAGCCGACTCGGTGCGGCTGATGCGGGCGATCAGTGTTCTGGAACGCGAGTTCGACACGGAGCTGGATGACATGGCGATCAGCGATGCCCAGACAGTCGGCGATCTCGTGGCACTCCTGCAGGACAGTCTGCCGGCGAGCACGACACCGCGACATTAGGTTGTCATGCGCACCCGACGCGGCAAGCCGACGCCAGCGCTGATCATCGTCACGAGTTGGGCCGAAACCCGGCCGTCGGCGTGGTTACTCGGCCAGGCCGAGCAAAGCCACGCCGACACGCTGCCGCCATGGCGCCGCCGGCAGTGGACCGCCGCGCGCCTGACAGCGCGGGCCGCGCTACTCCTCGTCCATGGCCGGCCTCCCCATGGCCTGGAGATCCTCCCGGCGGCCGACGGTGCGCCGAGGATCCTCGGCGCGGCAGCCACGACCTGGTGGGTTTCCCTGTCCCACAGCGGGGATTGGGCGGCATGTGCCGTCAGCCCGCTGGGCCGACCCATGGGCGTCGACATCGAACACGACGATGCCTGCGACCTCGAACTGCTGGCCCGAGTATCCGCACCCGATGAACTACCGCCCGTGCCACGCTCGGCGACGTCGCGTTGGGCGACGTCGCGTTGGGCGCGGAAGGAAGCCGCTTTCAAGGCGTGCCGGGGCGTTCCCGCAGCGCTGTCCTGCTACCGGGTTGGTGGTGACGGATCGATCGTGGCAGGTCAGCCCGGCGCAACCCGCCCCAGGCAGCTGACCAGCTGGGAGACCAATGTGCCGGGGGCTGTCCTGGCCGTGGCCGGGCAGCCGGGCCCGGCACCCGCAGTCCGTGTCCTGGCCGGATCCGCTGTCCTGGCCTTCCTCGGCAAAGCACGCCGCGGGCAGGAGCGCCGGGCCCGCCCGCGCCCGGAACCCACCTTCCCATGAACCGGCCCAGACCGTCCCGACGCCAATACGTGGCGCTGTTTCCCGGACTCGGCGGGAAGGCGCAGCCGATGCCCGCCGGGTTGCGCGACGTCCTCGCGCCGGCCTGGTGGGTGTTCGAGACGGTCGACGAGGTCGCCGGCCGGATCGGACTCGACCCACCGTCGACGTTGCTTGCCGCACCAGCGCATCGCGCCGTCGAAGACGACCTGCGGACGGAGCTGATGCTGTTCGGCCTGTCGGTCGGGCTACACGAGGTGCTCGCGGCGCGTGCAGCGCCCGCGGCACTGCTGGGCCACAGCCTGGGTTTCCTGCCCGCGATGGTCAGCGCAAAAGCATTCACCGTCGAGGACGGCTGCCGCATCATTCACATCCGCCACCAGGCCTTGCGGCGCGACCCCCCCCCCCGCCGGCGGAATGCTGTCCATTGACGTCGACCTCGGTCAGGCCACCGCTATCGCCGCCGCTGTCGGCGGCCTGACCGTGGCTTGCGCCAATACCCCTACGCGCACGGTGCTGTGCGGTCTGGACGAACCGTTGGCACAGGTCCGCAAACAGGCACGTGGGCTGGGTTGGCAGGCCTACCGGCTGCCCGTGCGGCACCCCTATCACGGACCGCACATGGCGCAGCCGCTTTCGTCACTGCGCGTGCAGTTCGACGGCATCCGGCAGCAATCAATGCGGACTCCGGTCTTCTCGGCGACGACCCGCCGGTTCTGCACCGACAACGACGACCTGCTCACCGATCTGGTAGCGGCGATCGCCGAGCCGGTGTGGTTCAGTGACGCGGTCAATCACCTGCACGCCTGGGGCGCGGCGGACTTCGTGGAATGCGGCCCCACTCCCATGCTCACCAACCTGGCACGGCAATGCGTTCCCGGTCTGCGGGCGTACCCGTGCCTCGACCCTCCCCGCCCGGCGTCCGAGTCCCTCGGCGACCTCGCGCTGCTCGACCTGGGTGGCCGCAGAGCCCACCAAGACAGCGACGCCGAGTGATCGGCAGGGGTTCAGGCGGTTGCGGATGGTTCGTCGCGGACGCCGAGGCGGAGGTGCTCGATGTGGTAGACGGCCTGGTCGAGCAGCTGTGCGACGTGGTTGTCGTAGAGGCTGTAGACGATGCTGCGACCGGTGCGGCGGCCGGTGACGAGGCCGAGGTTGCGCAGCAGCCGCAGCTGATGGGAGACCGCCGACTGCTCCATCTCCACCGCGCTCGCCAGCTCGCCGACCGTGCACGGGCCGTGCCGCAGCCTGGTGAGCATCAGCAGCCTGCTCGGCGTCGCCAACGCCTGGAGGGTGGTGGCGACGGTGGCCGCACCGGCCGCGTCCAATGACGCGGCGGGCGTGTCCCGACCCTCGACTCCATGACCCACGGCGGTCATCCTAACAGTGGGCCAACCTGCCGATCCGTCCATTTGCCCTGGCCTGCCGGCCAACACATCAGTCCATTTCGGACTCGACACCGGAAAACCGCTGGCGTCGGCACTGCCGGACGGGGTTAGCTCTGCGGGTGCGGCGCGACACCCCAGCGGGCAACCAGGACCGAACACCCGGCCACCAGGGGCGGGTCACCGCCCAGTTCGTGCTGCTCGCCTTGGTCTGGGGCGCCAGCTTCCTGCTGATCAAGATCGGCGACGGCGGCCTGTCCCCCGCCCAGGTCGTGCTGGCCCGGCTCGGCTTCGGCGCGGTCGCCCTTGGCCTGGTGATCGCGGTCACCCGGCAGCCGCTGCCGCGCGAGGCACGGGTGTGGGGGCATCTGGCGGTGCTGGCGATCGTGCTGTGCGTGGTGCCGTTCCTGCTGTTCGCCACCGCCGAGCAGCAGGTCTCCTCCGGCCTTGCCAGCATCCTGAACGCGACGACGCCGCTGATGACGATGCTGGTCACCGTCCTGGCCCTGCCCGAGGAGAAGCTGAACCTCGGCCGGGTGCTCGGCCTGCTGCTCGGCTTTCTCGGGGTGGTCACGCTGATCGCCCCGTGGCAGGGCGGCGGGCCCGGCGCGCATCCGCTGCTGGCCGAACTGGCCTGCCTCGGCGCGACGCTGTGCTACGGCATCGGGTTCGCCTACCTGCGCCGGTTCATCGCCCCACGCGGCCTGCCCGCGCGCGCCGTCGCCTTCGGCCAGGTGCTGATCGGTGCGGTCGTGATGCTGGCCGCGCTGCCGTGGATTCGCACCCCGGCCCCGCACCTGACCGTCTCGGTCGTGCTCGCTATGGCGGTGCTCGGCGCGGCCGGCACCGGCATCGCCTATGTGTGGAACACCAACATCGTGACCGCCTTGGGCGCGGTGAACGGCGCCGCGGTCACCTATCTCACCCCGGTCGTGGGCGTACTGCTCGGCGTCACGCTGCTACGCGAACCGTTGCGCTGGAACGAACCCGCCGGCGCGGTGCTGGTCGTCCTCGGGGTGCTCGCCGCGCACGGCGGGCTGGCCGCGTTGCGGACGCGGGCTCACCGGGCCAGGGACACGACCGGGCGTTCGAGGGCGTCCAGCGCGCGGTAGATCCGCTTGTCCGACACCGGATACGCGGTACCGAGGGTCTGCGCGAAATAGCTCACCCGCAGTTCCTCGATCATCCAGCGAACCGCGAGCAGGTCCCGGCTCGGTGACTTCCCGGCGGGCACCGCGTCTAGGAGTTCGGCATAGGCGGCGCGGACCTCCTCGACCTGCTGCCGCCAGGCCTCGTCGCGGGCCGGGTTGGTGGCCAGCTTCTCCAGCCGTTGCTGGATGGCGCGCAGATAGCGCAGCACGTCCGGCAGCCGCGCCGCCCCGGTGTCGGTGACGAAACCCCGATACACCAGGCCGTTGCGCTGCGCGGTGATGTCCGCCAGTGCCGTCTTCGGCGCGAACCGCGCCTCGGCCACGCCGAGGTCGACCTCCTGCACGACGGTGAGGATCTTGGCGACATCGACCACGACGGTCAGTACCGCGGCCGGCAGCTGACGCCGGGTCAGTTCGAGCAGCGCGGTGAACCCGGCCTCCTCGCGCGGCGCTCCCCCCGCATCGGCGACGAGCTTGTCGACCGCGCAGGTGATGCAGTCCTCAAGCAGGTCGGCGACGCCGCGATGCGGGTTGCGGCTGAGCACCAGCTTGGTCGCGTTGTCCAACTGCCGGGTGATGTACTTGACCGGGGAGGACACGTTGAGCAGCAGCAGCCGGCGAACTCCGCGCCACATCGAGGTTTCCGCCTCGGCGGGATCCTCGAACAGCCGGATCGACACGCTCTCGCCGTCGTCGACCAGCGCCGGATAGCCGGTGACCAGGTAGCCGAAGCGTTCCTGCTGGTAGCTGTCGGGCAGCGTGCCGAAGTCCCAGCCGCGCAGGCCGCGCTTCTCGATGTTCTCCCCGGCCGCGGAGAGCGTCGCGCGCAGGGTCGGCTTGAGCTGTTGACGCAGCGCGTCGAGGTTCTTGCCCTCGGCGATCACCTTGTCCTGCTCGTCGACCACCTGGAAGGTGATCTTCAGGTGTTCCGGCAGTTTGTCCGGCTGCCAGGCATCACGCGGAATGCGGACACCGCCGAGCGCGAACAGCTCGCGTTCCAGCGCGTCCAGCAGCGGTTCCTGCGCGGAGTCGTAGTCGGCCATCCGGTCCAGTGCGGCGGCGGCGAAGTCCGGGACCGGGACGAAGTTGCGGCGCAGCTGTTTGGGCAGCGACTTGATCAGCGCGGTGACGAGTTCGGCGCGCAGGCCAGGAATGTGCCAGTCGAACCCGCTGCGCACCTGGTTGAGTACGGGCAGCGGGATGCGCACCGTCACGCCGTCGGTCTGGGCGCCGGGTTCGAACTCGTAGGTCAGCGGCAGCTTGAGGCCCTCCTGCTGCCAGTCGTCCGGGAAGGCCTGCTGATCGGCAGCGGCGGAGGCGTTGGCATTGACCAACATCTCCTTGGTGAAGGTCAGCAGCTGCGGCTGGGTGGAGCGGGTCTTCTTCCACCAGGAGTCGAAATGCCGGCCGGAGACGACGTCCTGGCCGATCCGCTGGTCGTAGAAGTCGAACAGCGCCTGGTCGTCGACGAGGATGTCGCGGCGGCGAGCCCGGTTCTCCAGTTCGCCGACCTCATCGAGCAGGGCCCGGTTGGCGGCCAGGAACTTGTGGTGGGTGCGCCATTCACCGGCCAGCAGGGCGTGCCGGATGAAGAGGTCTCTTGCCAGTTCCTGGTCGATCCGGCCGTAGTTCACCGGGCGGGAGGCGATGATCGGCAGGCCGTAGAGGGTGATCTTCTCCGAGGCGATGACAGCGGCCTTGTTCAGTTCCCAGTGCGGTTCGCTGTACTCGCGTTTGACCAGGTGCGGGGCGAGGGTCTCGGCCCATTCCGGTTCGATCCTGGCCACGATCCGGCCCCACAGCCGGGAGGTCTCGACGAGTTCGGCGGCCATCGCCCAACGCGGCTGCTTCTTGAACAGCGCGGAACCGGGGAAGATCGCGAACCGGGCGTTGCGGGCGCCGATGTACTCCTGCTTCTGGCCGTCCTTGAGGCCCAGATGCGAGAGCAGCCCGGACAGCAGCGAGATGTGGATGTTCTCCGGCGTGCCCGCCTCGGAGTTCAGCGTCATGCCCAGTTGGCCGATGACCTGCTTGAGCTGGCTGTAGATGTCCTGCCACTCGCGCACGCGCAGATAGCTGAGGAACTCGTTTCGGCAGAGCCTGCGGAACCGGTTGGTGGACAGTTCGCGCTGCTGCTCGCGCAGGTGGTTCCAGAGGTTGAGGTAGCCGAGGAAGTCGGAGTCCTTGTCGGCGAAGCGCGCGTGCTTCTCGTCGGCGGCCTGGCGGTGTTCGGTCGGCCGCTCACGTGGGTCCTGAATGGACAGTGCGGCGGTGATCACGACGACCTCGCGCAGACAGCCGTTGCGGTCGGCCTCCAGGACCATCCGCCCGAGCCTCGGATCGACCGGCAGCTGGGCGAGTTTGCGGCCGAGACCGGTGAGCCGGTTCTCCCCGCCCGCCGATGCGGCCGGTTCGAAGGCGCCGAGTTCCTGCAACAGCACGACGCCGTCGGTGATGTTGCGCCGGTCCGGTGGGTCGATGAACGGGAAGGCCGCGATGTCGCCGAGGCCGATCGCGGTCATCTGCAGGATCACCGAGGCCAGGTTGGTGCGCAGGATCTCCGGATCGGTGAACTCGGGCCGGGCCAGGAAGTCCTGTTCGGAGTACAGCCGAATGCAGATGCCGTCGGACACCCGGCCGCAGCGGCCCTTGCGCTGGTTGGCCGAGGCCTGCGAGATCGGCTCGATCGGCAGCCGCTGCACCTTGGTACGGAAGCCGTAGCGGGAGATGCGGGCGTAGCCGGGGTCGATCACGTACTTGATGCCCGGCACGGTCAGCGAGGTTTCCGCGACGTTGGTGGCCAGCACGATCCGTCGGCCGGGATGCGGTTGGAACACCCGATGCTGTTCGGCGACGGACAACCGGGCATACAGCGGGACGACCTCGGTACCGCGCAGGTCCATCTTCTCCAGTGCGTCCGCGGTGTCCCGGATCTCCCGTTCACCGCTCAAGAACACCAGGATGTCGCCGGGGCCCTCGGCGGCGAGTTCGTCGACCGCGTCGCAGATGGCCTGGTTCTGGTCCCGGTCGGCGGTGGCCGGCCGGTCCTCGTCGAGATCGGTGTCCTCCTCGGCCGCCTCGTCGTCGATCAGCGGGCGGTAGCGCAGCTCGACCGGGTAGGTGCGGCCGGAGACCTCGATCACCGGGGCATCGCTGAAATGCCGGGCGAACCGGTCGGGGTCGATGGTCGCCGAGGTGATGATCACCTTGAGGTCGGGGCGGCGCGGCAGCAGCTGCCTGAGGTAGCCGAGGATGAAGTCGATGTTGAGGCTGCGCTCGTGCGCCTCGTCGATGATCAGCGTGTCGTACTGACTGAGCAGCCGGTCGTGCTGGATCTCGGCCAGCAGGATGCCGTCGGTCATCAGCTTGACCAGGGTGTCCGCGCCGACCTGGTCGGTGAACCGGACCTTGTAGCCGACCACGCCGCCGAGTTGGGTGCCCAGTTCCTCGGCGATCCGCTCGGCGACCGTGCGGGCGGCCAGGCGGCGAGGCTGGGTGTGGCCGATGGTGCTGAGCACGCCGCGACCGAGTTCGAGGCAGATCTTGGGGAGCTGGGTGGTCTTGCCGGAGCCGGTCTCGCCGGCCACGATGACCACCTGGTTGTCCCTGATCGCGGCGAGGATCTCGTCCTTGGCCCTGCTGACCGGGAGTTCGGCCGGATAGCTGATCGCCGGCACCGCGGCCTTGCGCGTGCTGACACTGGAGTCGGCGGCGTCCAGATCGGCCGCGATCTGCGCGGCGATGGCCTCCCGAGCGGCCGGGTCACGGACCTTGCGGGCACCGTCGATACGCCTGCGCAGCCGGCGCTGATCGCGCGGCAGCAGGCCCGGCAGCCGAGACTGCAGGTCAGCGAACGAGGGATTCACGAGCTGGTGACTTCTCTTCCATCAGCGATATTCTCAGGCCCACCTGTGGTGGCCTGACCAGCGGTGTCAACATCGGGCCTTCGCCCGCCATTCCCGGCCGGTCCAGGACCCACCACGATCCATCTTCCCGCACCGACGAACTCTGGCAAACCGAGTTTCGCCCACGCCGCCGAGCGCGCCCGCGCAGGGCCCGCGCCGGGCGTTGGTTACCTTGGGGTGGACCAACCCAGTCACCACCACGCCGGAAAGGGACATCCAGGGCATGTCGGCGCAAGATCTTCCGCACGCTGCGCTGAACGAGGTACGCGAGGCCATCCATCGGCCGGACTTCCGCCGGACGATCATCTTCGGCATCCTCGCACTGGCCGCCCCCGGCGTGGTGACCTTCCTCGGCGGTATCCACGCCGCACACGACGGCCTGCCGCTGGTCGGGCATCGGCTCGGCTCCTACGGGGCGGTCCTGTGCTGCCTGGTGTTCGGCCTGATCGCGGTGCGCAGCGCGGCCAACGAGGTGGCCAGGATGGTGCGCGCGGGCGGCGGCCTGGCGACCTCCGGGGTGCTGCGGCTGCTGATCACCCTGGTCGGCTACATCGTGGTCGTGATGACCGTGGTCGGGCTGCTGATCCCGCTGGGCAACCTGGCCCTGCCGGTGTCGATCACCGGGGTGGTCGTCGGTATCGCCGCGCAGCAGTCGCTCGGCAACTTCTTCGCCGGCATCGTGCTGCTGTTCTCCCGGCCGTTCTCGGTCGGCGACACGATCACCCTGCGCTCCGGCGCGCTCGGCGGCCAGTACGACGGTGAAGTGACCGCGATCACCCTCACCTTCACCATGATGCAGACCGAGGAGGGCCCGGTCTCGCTGCCCAACTCCGGGGTGCTCGCCGCCGCGACCGGCCGCCGCAGGCCGGGCACCAAGTCGGAAAAGCCGTAGTCGACGACCCTGAGATGGGATGTCTTGGGCCCGTCTCGGTGCGACCGGCCGACCACTCGTCCAATCGGTCCGCACACATCGGAGCTGTCAGCTGTGGTGAGGGCTACCTAGATGATTGATGCGGTGAAGATCATGTGAAGGGATGCCACTGTCCGGGCATGGGAGGAGGGCGTCCATGATCAGTCTGTGACGAACGATCTGAACACCCTCCTCACGGCACTCTACGTGCTCGTGGACGACCACGTGGT
>DATATE010000160.1:0-7445 GCA_036268955.1 Pseudonocardiaceae bacterium | reverse complement strand
GCCGACCGCGTCCCGGCCGCGCAGGCCGAGCACGGTCTCGGGTTCTGCAACATCACCAAGTGCTGCACCGAGGTGTGCCCGGAGAACATCCACATCACCGACAACGCGCTCATCCCGCTCAAGGAGCGCGTCATCGACCGCCAGTACGACCCGGTGCTGGTACCGCTGGCCAAGCTGTTCCGCCGCAACAAAAAGCAGCAGTAGTATCGCGGTAGTATCGACGGTAGCATTGCTGGTATGAAGCTGAGTGTGAGTTTGGTCGAGGAGGATGTCGCCTTCATCGACGAGTACGCGAAGGCGCACGAAGCGCCTTCGCGCTCGGCTGTTCTGCACGAGGCGGTAGACCTGCTCCGCGCCTCGCAGCTGTCGGATGCCTATGCGGCCGCATGGCAGGAGTGGGAGTCGTCGGGAGTGGCCGAGGACTGGGACGCCACAGCTGGCGACGGCCTTTCCGGAGCGGACGACCGAGTGGACGACCGAGCGGACGACTGAACTGAGTGGACGACTGAGCGGATGCGGCGAGCTGAGATCAGGTTGGTCGACTTCGAGCCGGTCCGTGGCGCGGAGGCGAACAAGCGGCGACCGGCCGTGATCGTGAGCAACGATGGAGCCAACGCGACCGCGGAGAGGCTCGGTCGCGGAGTGCTCACCGTTGTACCGATCACGTCCAACATCGACCGGATCCACCCTTTTCAGGTGCTTCTCCGAGCGGAGGAATGTGGCCTGCCGCGTGATTCGAAGGCGCAGGCAGAACAGATCCGTTCCGTAGCGGTGGAGCGGATCGGTAGGCAGGCAGGGCGTCTTCCGCACAACCTGATGGCTGAACTCAATACCGCGATCCGGCTACATCTCGGGTTGTAGACAGCGCGGTCGGCCGTTCCGAACCACCCCCTGGGGTTCGGAACGGCCCTTTTCGCAATCTATGGCCTCGCGCCGAACCGAACGGCTGCGATTCGTCACCGACCCACCGTGACATTCGTCAGGGGGAATCGATGAACGGGTTCTCCACCACCAGGTCGCCGAACTTCCGACCGTGTCGCAGATCTTCGGACAGCAGTCGCGAGGCGTTCGCGCGCAGGGCGGCCTCAATGATGAGAGCATCCCGGAACGAGACCGAGTGCTCCTGCGTCAACCTGCTCCCGGACACGATCATGCCGACGTCCGTATTGACCGAGCACCATTCTCGGTACGAGGCGACGATCCCGCGCGCGTGTTTCGGCGCGAGGCCGAGTTTCCCGGTCGCCACCGAGTAGAACTCCTGAAGTACCTGGGTATTGAGTACTCCGCTGCCGGTTCGCCAAAGTTCGGTGAGCACCGTCCTGGCTTTGACGCTGCGCGGATCGGTGTCGCCGACGCCGTGCGCGTAAACCAGAATGTTGGTATCCACGAAGGCGTACTCGGTCAACGGCTTCCCCGGCCGTACGGTTCGTCGCGGGTCCAGACGGGCGCGTCGCGGCCCGATCCGGCCGCCTCGGCCATGGAATCCATCGCGGCCGTCATCGCCTGCTGGTAGCGGCTTTGTGCGGCGATCTTCTCGCGCAGATCCTGGGCCACCAGGGCGCTCAGTGACATGCCCTTGGACGCGGCGAGAGCCTTGGCAGAGCGGATCAACTCCTCGTCAAGCTGGATCGTCAGGTTGCGCACGTCCACAGGATATCATGTGGTCCACATGAAATCCTGTGGACTAGGGTCCGGGATTACCATGAGTGCGTGGCGCCGGCAAGCAGTAAGACCTATCAAGTGCGCACCTACGGGTGCCAGATGAACGTGCACGACTCCGAGCGGTTGGCCGGCATGCTGGAGAGCGCCGGGTACGTCCCGGCGGAGGTCGACGCGGCCCCGGACGTCGTAGTGTTCAACACCTGCGCGGTCCGGGAGAACGCGGACAACAAGCTCTACGGCAACCTCGGGCACCTCTACCCGATGAAAAAAGCCAATCCGGACATGCAGATCGCGGTCGGCGGCTGCCTCGCCCAGAAGGACAGGGGCGAGATCGTCCGCCGCGCGCCCTGGGTCGACGTCGTGTTCGGCACGCACAACCTCGGTTCGCTGCCGGTGCTGCTGGAACGCGCCCGGCACAATGCGCAGGCGCAGGTCGAGATCCTGGAGTCGCTCGAAGTCTTCCCGTCCACGCTGCCCGCGCGGCGCGACTCGGCCTATTCGGGTTGGGTGTCGATCTCGGTCGGCTGCAACAACACCTGCACGTTCTGCATCGTGCCCTCGTTGCGCGGCAAGGAGGCCGACCGCAGGCCCGGCGAGGTGCTCGCCGAGGTGCAGGCGCTGGTCACCGAGGGCGTCTCCGAGGTCACCCTGCTCGGCCAGAACGTGAACTCCTACGGCGTGCAGTTCGGTGACCGGTTGGCCTTCGGCAAGCTGCTGCGTGCCTGCGGCGAGATCGACGGCCTCGAGCGAGTGCGCTTCACCTCCCCGCACCCCAAGGATTTCACCGATGACGTGATCGCGGCGATGGCCGAGACCCCGAACGTCTGCCACCAGCTGCACATGCCGTTGCAGTCCGGCTCCGACCGGCTGCTTTCCTCGATGCGCCGGTCCTACCGTTCCGACCGCTATCTCGGCATCCTGGCCAAGGTCCGCGAGGCCATGCCGGACGCGGCGATCACCACCGACATCATCGTCGGCTTCCCCGGTGAGACCGAGGAGGACTTCCAGGCCACCCTCGACATCGTCGCGCAGGCCCGGTTCACCGGCGCGTTCACCTTCCAGTACTCCAAGCGTCCCGGCACCCCCGCCGCCGACATGGCCGACCAGGTGCCGAAGGCCGTCGTGCAGGAACGGTACGAGCGGCTCGTCGCCCTCCAGGAGCAGATCGCCTGGGAACTCAACCGGGAACTCGTCGGCTCGACCGTGGAGATTCTGGTCGCGGAGGGCGAAGGGCGCAAGGACGCCGAGACGCACCGGATGAGCGGCCGGGCTCGGGACGGCAGACTGGTGCACTTCGCCCCGGCCGGCGCCGCCCTCGACGGCGAGGTCCGGCCGGGTGACGTCGTGCACGCCGTCGTCACCTACGGTGCCCCGCACCATCTTGTCGCCGACGGCGACCTGCTTGCCCACCGCCGAACAAGGGCGGGGGACAATTGGGAGGCCGGCATTCGACCGAAGACCTCAGGGGTGAGCCTGGGACTGCCGTCCTTCGGCGCCCCTGCCCCTGATCTCTCAGCTTCCGATGTCTCAGCTCAGCCGGCCGCCGTGGAAGGGTGCCAAGCTCGATGAGCAGCGAACGCAAGCCCGAATCCCTCAACATCGCGCAGCTCCGCCAGGAGATCGACGAGGTGGAGCGCGGGGCACTGCAACGCATCGACCCCGGTATCCGCGCCATGGTCATCGCGGTATGTGCGCTGGTGCTGATCGTCGCGGCGATCCTGCCGTGGGTCACCGGAATCAGCGGCTGGCAGGTCGTCTCCGGCGCGGCCAGCTCACTGGCCGGCATCAACGTGCTGCCGAAGGTCTTCGGTATCGGCGTCTACGTGTTCGGCCTGCTCGGCTCGGCCGTCGCACTTGGGACCCGGCGGTGGAGCCTCGCCTGGCTGTGCACGCTCGGCTGCGGTTTCTTCACCGTGTTCGGGTTGGTCTCCATCTGGTCGCAGGAGAGTTCGCCGAGCCACACGCCCGGTCCTGGCCCCGGTATCGGCCTTGACCTCGCGCTGGTCACCATGCTCGTGCTGACCATCACCTGGGCCCGCGTGGTCTGGTCGCGTCCCGGCGGTGTTTTCGACAACGAGCAGGGCCGCGCCGAATAGCGGTCAGCGCGCCGTCCCGCGCAGGAAGGCGCGCCACCCCTGAGCCGTGAACGCGAGCCGCGGCCCGGTCGCGTTCTTTTAAGAGCTGCTAACACAATGCCTGTCCGGCTCGCGACGCCCAGGCGGCGCCTCGCGGCGTTGTCGTCGGTCACCATGACTCCGTCATGGCTCCCTCCTCCGCCTTGCGATCCATCCACCTGGATCGCCGCTCCCTGATCGAACGCCATTGTGTTAGCAGCTCTAAGTCGCGCACCGAAGCCGATTCCGGCCGGAAGTCGACCTCGACGCAGTCGGTACCACCGTTTTCGTCATCCGGTGATCTCGCCGCTGTGGGCGACCACCGAATCGGTCAACTGGCACAGGACCGCGCCGCCGCTCCGAGATTTCCGGAGGGGCGGCGCGGTCGTGTGTTGTCGAATGTCAGCGAGTCGCGAGAGCCTGTTCGGCCGCGCTGAGCCATTCCCGCCACTGCGCGGCCTGCGCCTCGGCCTGCTCGGCCCGGCGCTTGTCACCGGCCGCCTTCGCCTTCGCGGCCTGCGCCTCGAACTGCGCGACCCGTTCGCGGAACTGCGCGGCACGGGCCTCGGCCTCCGGATCGGTCCGGCGCCACCGGCTGTCGGCGGCGTTGCGCACCTTCTCCTCGATCGAGCGCAGCTTGGCCTCCAGGTCGCGAATGCGCTCCCTCGGTACCTTGCCGATCTGGTCCCACTGGTCCTGCACCCGGTGCAGGGCCGCGCGGGCGGCCTCCAGATCGGTCGCCGGGTCGATGTTCTCGGCCTCGGCGAGGAGTTCTTCCTTGCGCTTGGCGTTCTCCGCGAACTCCGCGTCCCGCTCGTCGAACACCGAGGAGCGACGGGCGAAGAACTTGTCCTGCGCGGCCCGGAATCGCTGCCACAGCGCGTCGTCGGACTCCTTGGGCGCCCGGCCCGCCGCCTTCCAGTCGACCATCAGCTGCTTGTAGCGGCTCGCGGTGTTCGCCCAGTCCTCGGAGTCGGCCAACCGCTCCGCCTCGTCGACCAGTTCCTGCTTCTGCTGCTTGGCGGCCGTGCGCTGCCGGTCCATGTCCGCGAAGTGCGAACCACGCCGCCGGTTGAACGCGTCCCGCGCCTTGGCGAAGCGCTTCCACAGCACCTCGTCGGTCTTGCGGTCAACGCCCTTGATCGTCTTCCACTCGTCGAGGATGGCCCGCAGCCGATCGCCTGCCGGCTTCCACTGGGTGGCCTCTTCCGCGATCTTCTCCGCTTCCTCGACCAGCGTCTGCTTGTGCTTGGCCGACTCGGCGCGGGCCGCGTCGCGGACCTTCTTGCCGGCCTCGATGGCGCGCTCGGCCTCGGCGATCACGTACTCGGTGCGTGCGGTCAGCGCGGCGAGGTCGCCGACGACCGCGGCGTCCGCGATGGAGGCGAGGAGGTGCTTCGCGGAGGTCGCGGCCTGCTTCGGGTCACCGGAACCGGAGGCGAGGCGGGCGTGCAGCAGTTCGACCTCGGTGCGCATGTCGTCGAACCGGCGGGCGAAGTGGATGAGGCCCTCGTCCGGCTCGCCGGCCTGCCAGGACCCGACCGCGCGTTCGCCGTCGGCGGTGCGCACGTAGACGGTGCCGTCCGCGTCGACCCGGCCCCACCGCTGCGGGTGTGTCTCGGCCTGCGGAGCGGCCGGCACGACCGTGCCCTGCTCGGCGGCGGCCGGTGCCTCGGTCTCCGGCTTCGGCCGCGCCACCTCGGTAGGCAGGGCCACCACGGTCGGCTCGGTCGGCCCAGCGGGCTCGGTCGGCCCCGTCGGTACTGGCGGGTCGGTCGGCCCGGTCGGTACTGGCGGGTCGGTCGGCCCGGTTGGTCCGGTAGGCACCGCCGGCTCGGTCGCGGTCGGCACTGCCGACTCGACCGCCGCGGCCGCCTGCGGCGCCGTTGCCGGCTCGGCCACTGTTTCGGCCACTGCTGTTTCCGCTGTTTCGGCCACTGTCGGTGTGGCCGCTGCGGGTTGCGCCGCGACTGTCGGCTCGCCGCTCGGCTCCTCGGGGGCCGGTGTCGCGGCCGCCTCGGCGGCCTGCTGCGCCGGTGCACCGGGTCGCACCAGGTCACTCGGTGTTGCCGTCCCGTTGACCGTGTGCTCGTCTGCCGTCACGGTTCCTCCTCCGCCTACCTTCAATGCCCTCGACGGCCAAGCCGTCCAAGGCGCCTCACCAGTGGTGAGGCCCACGCGATCTGGTACACCGTTGTGCTCAACAGTGTGCTACCTCGCGGGCATTCAACCAGACCCGGCCGGTGCAACAGGCCGCCGCGCGAAGATCGAATCGACACTGCGACCTTCCGCTGACCTTCCGCTGCCGGCCGGTTCCTCCGCGCAACTGGTCGACGAAGCCTGCCCCATCGGCAGATCGTACTTGGCGAACCTGAGAACGTCCCAGGTCAATGACTGCTGTATCGATACCGTACGACGCACCGACCGGTAGCCGATGTGTCGGCGCGGCGCCGGGTAACCTGGCGCACCGTGATCAGCAGTGCGGTCCTCCTCCCGCATCCGTCGCCGCTGCTCGCCCCGACGACCTGCGGCAGCTTCCGGGCCTGTGACGTGAAGGTCGACGTGAAGGTCGACGGGGACGTCGACGTGGTCGTCGCGGTCCGGGACCCGGCGCCATGACCACCCGACCGGTCGCCGTCGTCGGTCCGACCGCGACCGGTAAGTCCGATATCGGCCTCTGGCTGGCGCATCGCCTCGGCGGCGAGGTGATCAACGCCGACGCCATGCAGCTCTACCGAGGCATGGACATCGGCACCGCGAAACTCACCGAAGCCCAGCGCGACGGCGTACCGCACCACCAGCTCGACGTCCTTGACGTCACCGAAACGGCCTCCGTCGCCGCGTACCAGCGACATGCCCGGCGCACGGTGGAGGAACTGCTCGCGGCAGGCCGGGTGCCGATCATCGTCGGCGGTTCGGGCCTCTATATCCAGGCTTTGCTGGACGACCTCGACTTCCCCGGCACCGACCCGGCCATCCGCGCCCGTTTCGAGGCCGAACTCGCCACTCACGGCGCCCCGGCCCTGCACGCCAGGCTCGCCGAACTCGACCCGGCCGCGGCCGGCGCCATCCTGCCCGGCAACGAGCGGCGCATCGTGCGGGCACTGGAGGTCATCGAGCTGACCGGCCGGCCGTTCTCCGCCGCACTGCCCAAACCCGGCCCGGCCCGGTACGACACCCTCATGATCGGTCTCGACCGGACGGTCGCCGAACTCGACGAACGGGTCGACGCTCGCGTCGAGCTGATGTTCGCGGCCGGCCTCGTCGACGAGGTGCGTGCCCTGATCGAGGTCGGCCTCCGCGAGGGCCGCACCGCCTGCCGCGCTCTCGGCTACCAGCAGGTCCTCGCCGCGCTCGACGGTGAGGCCGATTTCGCCATCGCCGCCGAGGAAACCGCGCGTGGGACCCGCCGGTTCGTCCGCCGCCAGCGGTCGTGGTTCCGGCGTGACAAGCGGATCAACTGGCTGGACGCCGCCCGCCCCGACCTGCTCGATGCCCTCGCCCAACTCCTCGACCCGTAACCTGGTGGGGTGTTGCGTCCTGGAAGCTGGACCAGGCCAGCGGGTGAAAGTCCCGTCCGGGTAGGCACCGGAGCGCCCGGTAGCAGGCCCCAGTCTGTCGGGGAGACCCGTCAGGCCGAGCGGGGTGTCAAGAGCCTCTTTGGAGGGA
>DATATE010000159.1:0-4904 GCA_036268955.1 Pseudonocardiaceae bacterium | reverse complement strand
TTATCCTTCGCGACCACCGCCGCGGGCGAACCGGTTGCCGGTTCGCCCGCGGCGTTATGTATGAGGCGCGCTCAGCCGGTGATCTGGCGCATCAGGCGGTTCGCGTCGTCCTGGCTGAAGTTGCCGGCGATCTGCACGACTCCGTTGGTGATGGGCTGCGGGATGGTCTGCGCGGACAACACGGTGTCCCGCACGACGAAGGCGAACTGCTGGCCGGCGTGCTGTTCGGTCACCGCGGCGAAGGACTGCGTGTTGGTCTGGGTCATCGTCATGGTGATCACCCACTGGCTGGTCGGTGGCTGGCTGCTCACGTTGATCGAGTTGAGCTGCTGCAACACCAACAGCGGCGCGCTGACCTGATAGCAGTCCACGCCATCGACATCGTGCAGCGTGGCCGGCGCGGCGTTGCCGGAAAGTGCCGTGCCGATGGGTGTCGAACTCGCCGAAGTGACTGGCGGAGTGAGGTTTCCCGCCGAGTTGGCCGCGGTACACGGGGCGGTCGCGAGAACCTGCCGCACCTCCACCGGCACCGTGAGGGCCACCTGACCCGGCGCGCTCGGCACCGAGTTCCGGCCGCTGGCCGCGGCCTGGGTGTCGCCACTGGCCGCTGCCTGGCAGCCGGCCAGCACGAAACCGAACAACAGCAGCACAATGCCCAACAGGACAGTGCGGCTGGCGCCACGTCGCGCCGGGTAAGGGCTTCTTCGGCGTCCAGTCGGTGCGTGCACCGAGAAAAACGCCAGCGGCTGCCTCACGATTACTCCTTGCATCCGCTGCGTGAGGCGCCAAGTCTAAGGCCGGCCCAGCTGGATCGATCCCAAAACTCATCAATTCGAGATCCTTCGCGCCGAACGGCGGACGCGGGGCGCCGGACGGATCTTGATGATCATCTCGGCTGATCGGACTTCTTACTTTACCGGCCAGTAGGTATACTCTGCGGTAGGTTTCTCGGATCCGACTCTCTGTTCGATTCCGGGCGAACACTCCAGGAGGTGTGACATGGCTGCCAGCGGCGCTGATCCAACCGTGCGCGAGGGGTCGACCGGCGGACGGGATGTCATGGGGTTGGGCCTCTCGCTGCTCAACAGACTGGCGGGCGCGCCCCTGCTGGACCGTCTCGGCCTGCGCAAACCGGTCGAGAAGGCGGTCTACCAGGCGACCAGGACCGGTTTCCGCACCGCGGCCGCCGCGGGCCGCACGTTCGCCACCGCGCAGCGGCTCGGCAAGCCGGCCCGGCCTGCCGTCAACGCCATCCCCGACCTGTTCGACCTCACGCCGACCGAGGATCAGCAGCTGATCCGCGAGACGGTCGCCGAGTTCGCCCGCGAGCAGCTGCGCGAGCGCGCCCCCGAGTCCGATGCGCGCTGCGCGGCCCCGGACGACCTGCTCGCCACATCCGCTGAACTGGGCATCACGCTGCTCGGCGTACCCGAGGAACTCGGCGGCGTCGGCACCGGTCGGTCCGCATTGATCTCGGTGCTGGTAGCCGAGGCGCTGGCCGGCGGCGATATGGGCCTTGCCGTTGCCTGCCTGGCCTCCAGCGCGGTCAGCACCGCGCTGGTGCTCTGGGGGGACGCGCAGGCGCAGGCCACCTACCTGCCGTCGTTCGTCGGCGACGATGTGCCGGCCGCCGCGCTGGCGATCCTCGAACCACGCCCGCTGTTCGACCCGTTCGAGCTGCGCACCGTGGCGCGCCGGACCTCCGGTGGGTTCGTCATCGACGGCGTCAAATCCTTGGTGCCGCGCGCCGCTCAGGCGGAGCTGTTCGTGGTCGCCGCCGAACTGGAGGGCCGGGGCCCTGCGCTGTTCCTCGTCGAATCGAGCAGTGCGGGCCTTGATGTCGTCGCCGATCCCGCGATGGGCCTGCGCGCCGCCGGTATGGGCCGGCTCGAACTGGCCAAGGTGCGCGTACCGGCCTGCGCGCGGCTCGGCGAGGCCAGCACGCGGACCTACACCGAATGCGTCCGGCTGTCCCGGTTGGCCTGGTGCGGGCTGGCCGTCGGGACCGCGCAGGCCGTGCTCGACTACGTGATTCCCTACGTCAACGATCGGGTCGCCTTCGGTGAACCGGTCAGCCACCGGCAGGGCGTCGCCTTCAAGGTCGCCGACATCGCCATCGAGCTGGAGGGCATGCGACTGGCGACCTACCGGGCCGCCGCGCGCGCCGACGCCGGCCAGCCCTTCGCCCGCGAGGTCGCGCTGGCTCGCAGGCTGTGCGTGGACAAGGGCATGACCATCGGCAGCGACGGCGTGCAACTGCTCGGCGGACACGGCTACGTCACGGAACACCCGGTCGAACGCTGGTACCGCGATCTGCGCTCGATCGGCGTCGCCGAAGGCATCGTCCTGGTCTGAATCTCGGCACGAACGGAGCGACCCATGATCAATCTTGAGGTTCCGAGGAAACTGGGCGCCCTGGTCAGCCAGGCGCACCAGTCCGCGGCGGAGATCTTCCGCCCGAACTCCCGCAGGTACGACCGGGCCGAGCACACCTATCCGACCGAACTCGACCTGCTCGCCGCCCTGATCGACGGCCTGAACGCCTCCGGCGAGGGCGGGGCGGGCGCCAGCGGCGTTCGGCGCGGCAAGGACGGCGGCGACAAGGACGGCGGCAAGGCCAAGATCCGCAACGGCGGCAACCTCGCGACGGTGCTCGGCACCATCGAGATGTGCTGGGGCGACGCCGGTCTGCTGCTGTCCATGCCGCGCCAGGGCCTCGGCAACGCGGCGATCGCCTCGGTGGCCAATGACGAGCAGCTACAACGGTTCGCCGGCAAGTGGGCGGCGATGGCGATCACCGAGCCGGACTGCGGTTCGGACTCGGCGGCGATCCGCACCACCGCCGTACTCGACGGCGCGGACTACGTGCTCAACGGTGAGAAGATCTTCGTCACCTCGGGCGAGCGCGCCGACGCCGTGGTGGTGTGGGCGACGTTGGACCGGGCCAAGGGCCGGGCCGCGATCAAGTCCTTCGTGGTGGAGAAGGGCACGCCCGGTTTCGAACTGGTGCGGCTTGAACACAAGCTGGGCATCCGTGCCTCGGACACCGCGCACTTCCGGCTGGAGAACGTCCGGGTCCCCAAGGCCAACCTGCTCGGCGACCCGGAGATCAACGTCGAGCGCGGCTTCGCCGGGGTCATGCAGACCTTCGACAACACCCGTCCGCTCGTCGCGGCGATGGCCGTCGGCGTGGCAAGGGCGGCGCTACAGGAAACCGCGCGGCTGCTCGCCGAGGCCGGCATCGAGATCGACTACGACCACGCCGGCCTTCGGCAGCCCGCTGCCGTGTCGACCTATCTCGCGCTGGAGGCCGACTACGAGGCGGCCTATCTGCTGACACTGGAAGCCGCCTGGATGGCCGACAACTCCCGGCCGAACTCGCTACACGCCTCGATGGCCAAGGCCAAGGCGGGCCGCAGTGCGACGGACATCGCGCTGCGCTGTGTCGAACTGGCCGGCAGTCTCGGCTACTCGGAGAACTCGCTGCTGGAGAAATGGGCCAGGGACGCGAAAATCCTGGACATTTTCGAAGGCACCCAACAGATCCAGCAACTCATCGTCGCGCGCAGGCTGCTCGGCAAGTCGAGTTCTGAGCTGAAGTAACTGGTAGAGAATGGGTGCGCGGTCTGGTCGGCGCACTGAGACTGATTGGTCACGACCCCTCTTCCGGGCAACTTCAGTTGATCTTGTTCCGCCTGTGTTCCGTCAGACGACGGCATGCGCGCGGAACAACCGCTTGTCGCTTGAACCGTATTGGTCGACGGCGAGGCGGCCGATGACCGCCTTGGTTTGGGCCTGATCGAGTGCGACGGCGGCCAGCGCGGTGAAGACATTCTGGTATGCGGTGATTTCGGCCGGTTCTTCGATGAAGTAGCCGGCGGTTTCGGTCTCTACGTAGGTGACCGGTGGGACATCGGAGAACTCCAGCAAGGCACAGCTACCGGCCAACGCCGCGTGCGCGCCGACGGCGGACGGGATGAGCCGAATGGTGATGTAGGAACGGACGCTCAGGCGCAGCAAATGGTGTAACTGCTCGGACATCACCCGTGATCCACCGACCGGCAGCTGCAGGGCCAGTTCGTGGATATAGAAGATGAACTGCGGTGGGTGGGCGATGGCGAACAGTTGTTGCCGGGCGAGGCGGTCGGTGAGGAAGTGTTCGGTGCCCTCGGTGGGCGCGTTGACCATCCGGGACACGATCGCGCGGGCGTAGCTTTCGGTTTGCAGCAACAAAGGGACGGTCGTGGTGTGCGTTTCGTTGATACGAGTCGCTTTGCGTTGATGATCGGTGAGCGTGCGGGCAGCTTCGGCTGCGGTCCATCCCAGAGTGGTGGGATGCCGGGTGAGTTCCAGGAGCCGGTCACGCTCGGAACCGGTAACGCCATACAGAGCCAACAGAGCGGAAACCTCGATCTCGGTGGCAGGCAATTTCCCGGTGAAGAAACGGGAAATCCGACTCTCCGACCAGCCGAGCAAGTACGCGGTGCGCTTACCGGTCAGCTTCGCGTTGTCCATGGCCGACCGCAACGCATCGCCCAACTGCCGACTACGCACCGACGACCGCTCCTCGGTCCCCATTCCATTGTCCTCTCGTGCATGAAGAAGCCCCGCCAGGCAGGTGGGTGGCCCAACGGGCGGTTCGGGTACTGCGGTCGGTCAGATCTTGTTGGGCCGGTCCTTGCGCGCCCAGCGGGCCAACTCAGGGGTCTGGAGAGACTCCAGCCAGCTGACCGCCACGTCGATAGGCAGGATGATCGTGGTTGTGATGTCGCCTGCCACGGGCATGGGACCACCTGAGTGCTCGTTTGCCATGAGCATGGGACCACCTTGATCAGGGTTTTGCCACGGATGGGACCACCACCCGGATGTGTCCGTGTGGCATCCCGGCTTCCGGTCGTCTGCCG
>DATATE010000158.1:0-5958 GCA_036268955.1 Pseudonocardiaceae bacterium | reverse complement strand
GTACTACCCCGGCACCAAGGCAAACGCAGTGATGGCCGAACTGGCCGAACTGCGGGCCGAGGTGGACCTCACACGCCGTCAGATGAGAGGTGACCGATGATCGCCGTCGCACTCGACGTCGCCTACTGGGCGATACCCGCCAGCATCGTCACCGCACTCATCGTGCGCGACGAACGTCGAATCCATCGCGCACACCGACCAATCCCGAAGGAACCACAGTGATCCCACCGCTCACACCGCCCGCGTCCGACAAAGACCGCGAGCGCCTCGCCGACATCGTGGCCGGCGCACACCGCCACTTCGCTGCACCACCCGTACCCATCCGCTGCATCGACCGCGCCGACATGGTGATCACTAGCCGCACCACCTGGACGCAGACCGCACCCGAACGCACCCTCATCGAAAACGGCATCGCGATGGACGACACCGAGATACAGCGCGTCATCGCACAGGAAGCCGCAGCGACACCGAATCCGATCCGCGACCTGATCGCGCTGCTGACCCGGTTCGCTGACCAACTCGACGCGCAAGGCGTTGTGCCGCTCGGCATCCACGTGTGCACCGCGCACGTCGGCGAACCGGGCGCGTACGCCTACTCATACGAGCCCCGACCGATCGCACAGGTCATCACCACGATTCGCGGTGTCCGTCGCGAATGGATCGAGCAGGGACTCGGCGACACGCAGCCAGCCGACACCGAAGCACCGCAGCTCACGCCGCGCGACTGCCCGTGCCGCAACTGGGCGGTGCACGACATCCGGGCATCGAACAACTGGGGCATCGAGCACCACCCCGCCTGCGACGGCACCGGTCAGCGCAAAGATCAACCGATCGGCGATATCGCCGCGATCAAGGAGAGCTGACCGATGCCCGACACCCCAACTCGGCCAGCCTGGTCGGACGCCGACGTCGAGCACGCGCTGCTCGAAGGCGCGATCCGCGACCTGGGCGCCGTACTCGGCGAGGAACAGGCACACCGGCTGTTCCTCAGCGACGCCACGTTCAACGTCGCAGTCACCGCGTTGTTGCGCACCGGTTGGTGGCCGCACAGCGCGGACATCGAGACGCGTCGGAAATGGGCCGCCGCGCAACAGCAGGCCGCCGACCTGTGGGACCAGCTGCGACGGATGCCGATCACGATTCCCGTGGAGCTGCTGCAATGACCGACGACCTGACCGAGCAGCTGCTCGCCGCGATGGAGCGTGTCGAACAGGTAGCTCGCGCAGCCGAAGCCGAGTCACCGTCACCGTGGCTGCGCGGCGACGTCTACAGCATCCCGAGCGAAGACCGCGACATGTACAGGCAGATCTACGACCGGACCGGCAACGTGGTCGTTTACGACGAAGGCGCGCCGGGCCCGGATGTAGCCGACCTCATCGCCCACAACGACCCGGCGAGCGTCCTGCGTCGGTGCGCGGCCGACCGGAAGATCCTCGCCGAGCACGGACAAGCCGACTTCGGCGCCTACGGCGACCGGCTCTGCCGCCGCTGCCGCTACGAGGACGATGAGCTGGAGCCCGACGAGCTGCACCACTGGGTGGTCTGGCCGTGCCCGACACTGACCGCGCTCGCCGAGGCGTACGGCATCACCACCGAGGAGACTGAGGAGCGCTGATGCCAGAGGAGATCGCGATCAACCTGCCCGAAGGTGTACTCCCTGATGTAGCGGCAGGCCGTCAGGACGTAGCTCGACTGTTGGCGTCTCTCCGACGCCAACCGGACCAACTCATCACCAACCACAGCGGCGACCAGGTCTATCTGAAACAGGTCACCGCCGAGGAGAGCAGTACCGGATCGGGGTACCTCACCGACTGCTGCTTCCTCGAAGTGCCCTGCGAACGGCATCGGCCATGACCGACCCGCGCGCACTGCTCGACGCCTACGCCCAGGGCTACGAACTCGTGGCGAACGGTCGACTGGCTGGCCAGGTGCAGCGGGACGTGATCGCCCCGAAGGCGTTCGCCGCGCTGCGCGCCGCGCTGGACGCGCATCCGCCGAGCGACGGGCTAGCCGGAACCGGCGTGCGATTTTGCTTGACCTGCTGGGTGCCCGGCCGAGAGGCCATGGAGCCCGCCCGCTGGCCGTGCCCGACCGCGCAGGCCATCACGACCGCTCTGGAGGCGAAGTGACCGACGACGAACGACGAGCAGCCTTCGACGCAGCCGTCGCCAACTGCATCCACGTCGCACATGACGCTGGCTGCTCCTTCGGCGGCTTCAGCCTGGCTGGCCTCTACTGGCTGGCCGCAGAGGGCTGCCCGCTACCGCACGGCGACGTGTGCGCATGGTGCCCTGCTGAAGCCACAACGGGCTTCCCTGGCCGCATGGAAGGACACGAAGGCGACGACGACTACCGGTACCTCGTGCCTGCCTGCGTCCCGTGCGCTGAGGCTTGGGTGCTGATCGACCCGCGATGGACGAGGAGCAAGCACGATGACCGACGACCTGGTGGCGTTCATCCGCGCACGACTCGATGAAGACGCCAACGTCGCGCAGCAGGCCGTCGACGAGCAGATGAAGTACCCGCAGGACCACGACCAGCCAGCACACAAGCGGCTCCTGTACCCGTACCCGGAGCGTCTCGCCCGCTGCGTCCACGACGGACGCCACGACCCGAACCGCGCGCTCCGTGGCGTCGAAGCCAAGCGGCGGATCCTCAACCTGGTGGCCCCCGAGCCAGGATGGGCGCCATGGGACAGCTCGGGCGATGCCCTCCGCGCCCTCGCCTCCGAGTTCGCCGACCACCCGGACTGCCGCGAGGAGTGGAAACCGTGACCGACAACGACGACCGCCCGCTGTTCGCCAGCGACAAGGTCACCGCCCCGGACTTCTCATTCTGGAACCCGCAACTCGGCGGCTTCCTGGTGCCGCAGACGCTCCGCGACGAGATCATGTCGCTCGCGCTGGGCACGACGATGCTCGGCCGGGTCGCCGCGATGAGCCCGGAAGAACGGGCGGCAGCCGAGCAGGCCAGCCGCGCGGCGCTCGACGCCATCACCAAGGCGCACGCCGAGCTGCTCGCCGACACCGCCGACGCCTTGGCGGTCGCGGTCCTCACGCTGCACGCACCACAGACCCACGGCAACCTCGTCACCTGCGCCGGCTGCGACTACGCCGGCTACGAGGGCGAACCACCCGAGTGGCCGTGTCGCACCTACCGCCTCGCCGCCGAGCGGAACGGTCGGCAGTTCGTCGGCGAGTACGAGCCGTACGGACCGCGAATGGAGGTCCAGCCTTGACCGACATCCTCGACCTCATCGACCAGGCCACCAGCGAGCCGGCCGCGCGCTGCTGGCATTGCCGGGAGCCGGTCGGCGGAAGCGTGTCCGACGACTTCTGCACGCAGGAATGCCAAACCGCGTGGCACGCCAACAGGTCCGAACCGCTGACCAGCTACCGGGAACCGGTCGACCTGCCCGCCCACTACAGCCACGAGCCCGAACTGCACGACATCGCCCCACCGCTGTTCACCAGCAACCGTGTCGTCATCCCCAGCTCGACGCAGGCCTTCGGGGTCGGCCAGTGGAGCACTCGCGCCGGCACCGTCTACGACATCCCCACCCGAGGCCGCTGCCTCGTCACCGGGCCACGCGAAGCCAGTTGGGACGACACCATCCACGGTGCCGAGCGCGTCAACGAGTACCTGGCACGCGACCCGGCCGGAAACCAGATCATCGTCACTCGCGAATTTCTCGAACAGGCCTGCACCGAGGTCCCGCTCGACGCGCTATTGGTTGGTGGACGACGCCACGGTGAGACCGGGTCCATCGGCACCCAGGCGCCGAACTACCTGAACTTCCCGGAGCCGGTCTCGGGCAACGCATTCACGACGGTCGCCTACCGGCGCAGCCACTGCGACGGCGAGCACTGGTACTACGTCCTCGACACGCCCGACCGTCGCGACCGGACCGTCCCGGCCACCGAGCGCTGCCCCGAACTCATCGTCCGGCACCGGCACTACGACCCGCTGCCGGATCAGTGGGTCGTCACGGTCGAAGGCGGCGACTTCACGATGGCCGGCGAGTTGCCGGGCGCACTGCTCGCCGACGACACTGCGCTCCGCTCGTGGTTCCTCGGCCGACGGTCAGCGGCGCTCGCCCATGCCGAAGCGCAGGCGTACGAGCTGGCCGAGCAGCGCGAGCCGGGGTTGCTGCAACGTCGCCGTGACGCGCTGCGTCCGCGCCTCGGTGAAGTGGTGGACCACCTGCCGCACGAAGGTCTATACGTACACGAGTACGCCGGAACGGACGAACGCTCGTGGTTCACGCCCGAGCAGGTACGCGCGCTGTTCGAGCGCCCGACGCAACCGGTGGTCGCCCGCGAGCGCGTCGTCCCGATCGGACCGCCGTACCAGCCTGGACAGCCGTGGCTGCCGTCCCAGATCACGCCACACCGGCGGGATCGGAGCCTGATCGACGGCGACTGGACACCCACCGCGCCCAGCGAACCGCTGCTGATCCTCGCCGGCAACCTCACCCAAGCCCGGAACATCGCCGAGATCGACCTCGGCCTGAACCGTCGACAGTGGACCTACATTCGCGAGACACGGCAACTGCTCGGCCGGCACGGCGGCCAGTACTACGTCCCGCCGACGTTCTGGTCTCGGCGGGACGCGGACGAGCTGTACGCCATGCTCGCGACGCGCCGCATGACACCGGTCTCGCTCGCCGAACTCGACGCGCTCCGGGCCGCCAGCCAGAGCGGATGCTGACCTCGATGCGGGACATCATCACGGTGTCCCGCACCGGGTCGTCGGCGCGTAGGCTGCCTGCCGCGCGGGTACCTCAAGCGGCCCAGAGGTGACCCACTAGACGGCAAAGCCCAGTTCCCGTGGTTCAGGGTTTGGTGAGCCGCCGCAGGTTCGAATCCTGCCCCGCGCGCTAGCGCCAGGTCTGCGCCCAGGTCAGGAACACGGCCAGGGCCACCAACGCCAGCACGATCACCGACCACGCCAGCCACGTCGGCCAGTCGTCGACGAACCCGAACAACGGGCGCGGATAGACGACTGGCCGACGTGCGCGCCCGATCACGTCCTGACCTTCGGCGTGCACCGCGCGCTGTGTTTCTGGGCGAACTCGGCGGCATGCTCCGCATCGGACTCGTCGTCGACGACACCGCCCGCGTACAGGTGTTCGTCGCACCCAGGCTCGGGGCAGCGCCAGACGACGCGCTGCTCGTCCCAGCGTTCGAGCGCGGCGCTGGCCTTCTTCTCGCTGGCTCGCTGCCACTCCACCAGGAAGCTCGCGAACACGTGCGGCTGATACGACTCCCACGCCACCCGGTCGGCAACCATTTCTCGCGAGATCTGCTGGGTGAAGCGGCCGCGATCGGCGGTCTCGTAGACGGAATTCAGCGCCCACAGCTGGTAGCGGTCGGACCGGTACATCGACCACCACACGTCGAGCACGCCGAGCGCCTTCAGGGGACGCCACAGAAACTCCTCCGGCCACGGGTCGAGCAGCGCCACGCTCGGCAGCACAGCCCGCAGGTTGCCCCGCTTGACGATCGCCATCTCGACGCCGTGCCCGAACAGATAGTCGCTGCTGCGGTCGACCGTGTCGGTGTCCGGCTCGTAGCCGGGCATCATCAGCTTGCGCACGCCGGCTCCGTTCCTTGCTTCGGTCCCAGCACCGCCAGAATGTCCTCGGTCGCTACCCGGTAGCGGTGACCGACCTTGATGGTGCGCGCGGGAAACGTACCGGAGAGTGCCATTTCGTACGCCGCAGTGCGCCCTAGTCCGAACGCCTGCGCTGCCTGCCACAGCGGAACCGATGCCGGCCACTGCCGAATCTCATCATAAGTGCAGGTTTTCTGCCGCTCCATTGGTAGTCAGGGGCGCGGTGTCCCGAAGGACCCGGTTCCCCATCCCCCTTTCAATCCGTACGTGCGGTTTTCCCGCATACGGCTTACCGATGATCTTCTCGACATGGTTACGCCACCCTCGGATAACGGATAGTCC
>DATATE010000157.1:0-16205 GCA_036268955.1 Pseudonocardiaceae bacterium | reverse complement strand
GTGGTCGTCCACGAGCACGTAGAGTGCCGTGAGGAGGGTGTTCAGATCGTTCGTCACAGACTGATCATGGACGCCCTCCTCCCATGCCCGGACAGCGGCATCCCTTCACATGATCTTCACCGCATCAATCATCTAGCTCGGTAAGGCGCTCGTAGTAGCCTGCATCTCCCGCTAGCGAAAAGAATCGATCATCGAGAGCATCGAACTCTTCCGGGATGTCAGGACTTCGCCGCTCCCCCATATCGAACTGCCCAATTCTGACGACACCTATGTCACGGATAGATCCGGATTGGTCACACCATAGTAGGCTATAGACCGTTTTGTACGAAAAGTCATCCCATCGATCGTCGACCAAAAAAGCACGTGAGACCGCCCCTTCCGGGGGGCGGCCCCGCACCGGCAGAACAGTGAAGAACATCTACGCTCCCATCGCAATTAGGTCAATCCAGTGCGAATCGTACTCCAAATCTCTTACCTTTACTCGCCTCCATGCCCATGTATGGCATGCAAATCAGCTCCCCGCCCCTGTACAACCAAACTTTTCTACCATATGCAGGTGTTCTCCTGTCGTGCATAAATAGGACTATCGCCAGGGTGACCCATCCTGACGACGGTCTCAACAAACCGATTGGAGTAGTCATGGCTCTTGTGCAACGGAAGATCAGCGACATCACTGGCGCTGAAGCAGCCGAGGAAGAGTTCGCCACGTTGGTGGTCCGCCAGCACCCGAAGGTGACGGTGGCCAAGCGATTGGACGCCTTGCCGACGGAAGTCGCGGACCTCAAGCCGATTGGCGACCTGGTGGTCATCGAAGTCCGACTCCCTGACACGTCAACGCACGAGTTGCACGTCCGGTACAACGACTTCGTGAAGCTGATCCCCGACGATGTCGTGGACAAAGCACCTGGCACCAAAGGCCGCGTTCCCGGCTCACGCCTCAATGGGAACTGACGCTCGCGTCAGCTACTCCACAACCGCCCTCGTTCCATCGGCGTCTTCGGACGCGGTGGGACGAGGGCACTCATCCCTATATCAAGAAATTTAGTAAGCCAGCCCGGACGCCGTCGCATCCGGTGGGTTTGATGCGCCCTGCCAGCAACCGGGCAGGCGCGACAACCGAGAGGAGGTTCATCAGTGAAACCAACAGCTTTACGTCAGCAGCCGCGACCGGAGTGGACTTCATGTCGTCGCTAGTCTGGTTCGATCTCTATCTCCCGCCAGGGCTGACCCTTGCAGACGCGACCAAGGTCATCCGACCGCTGGCAGGCCGCGCCCCTTCCGGCTTGGTGAAGCGAACACCGCTCGTGGTGTTTGAGGTGTGGTCACATGGCGGCGCGGTTCGCTGGCTACTCGGCACCGACCAGCGACTCACGGCCACCCTGCCTGATCAGTTGCGAGCGCAACTCCCTGGCCTAACCCTTGTCCGGACGGCCAAGCCACGTCGGCGACTACCGGATGTCACCGCCACCGCGCATACCAGCGGCGTCACGCAACCTCTCCGCACCGAGATGGCCGCAGCGGTCAGCAGCGGCGTCCTGAGCGCGATGAACGCCCTACGCAAACGCGAATCCGCTGTCGTGCAGTTCGTAGTGGGGCCGAGCCAGCAGCGGAAAACGCCACCGGAGACGTTCAGCCTGACCCGGTCGTTAGGGTTTCGCCCCTCACCCCCACCATCAGCCCGCGAACGGAATGTCTGGCAACACAAGACCTCGGAGCCCCTGTTCGCAGTTCGATGCCGCGTTGCTGCGCGGGCGCCCGGTGCAGCGCGTGCCAAGGCGGTCATCGGCATCCTCGGCGACGCCCTCGGTCTCGCCAGTGCCAGCTATACGGAGCTTCGCTTGCGTCGGCCAGCCCGATCCCACGCACGCAGTCAGAGTTTCATCCAGGCCGCCGGCAGCAGTTGGTCAGCCCTGCTCAACGCGACCGAATTAGCAGCTCTCCTCGGCTGGCCACTGGACGGCACGGTCTCACCAAGTCTTGGTCGGCCGACCTATCCAGCACCACCAGCACTCCTCGTGCCGGTCAATCAGAAGCATCCCGCGCTGGCCGAGCGGGTCGTGGGTACCAGCCTGCACCCGGCCGACGCCGAACAACTCGTTGCGGTCCCGACCCCAACCTGGCTGCGGCATGCCCACGTCACGGGGGTGACAGGAACCGGCAAGTCAACCCTTCTGACAGGCTTTGCTCGGGCGGACATCGCCGCTGGTCATGGTCTCTTGGTGGTTGAGCCACGCGGTGATTTGGTCGCTGACGTCCTGGCCGGGATTCCCGCGTCTCGACGTGATGACGTTGTCCTCATCGAGCCTGGTTTGTCCGACCAGGTGGTTGGCTTCAACCCCCTCAGCGGCGCGCCTGGTGATGCTGAACGGCGGGCCGACGACATCCTTCACCTGTTCCACGAGCTGTATCCCGGTATCGGCCCCCGCAGCAGCGACGTCTTGCTCCATGCCCTGATCGCCCTGGCTCGGAAGCCCGACGGCACCCTAGTTGACCTGCCCGTTTTGCTGACTAACGGTCAGTTTCGTCGCCAGGTGCTCAGCGAGGTCACCGATCCGCTGGTGCTCGCCCCCTTCTTCAGCTGGTACGACGGGCTCTCCGAAGCCGAACGGTCCCAGGTGATCGCGCCGGTCCTCAACAAGACCCGCGCCCTCTTGAGTCGCAGCGCTATTCGCCGACTGCTGGGCCAGCCGACACCGCGGTTCCAGCTTGACGAGCTGTTCACCGAGCGTCGGATCGTCCTGGTCAACTTGAACGCCGGACATATCGGCGCCCAGACGGCTCAGCTCATCGGCGCCCTCTTGATGACGCAGCTCTGGCAGGCCATCCAACGTCGTGCGGGACAACCGGCACGGCAGCGCCACCCGGTCATGGTGATGGTCGACGAGGTGCAGCAGTACCTGAAGCTACCGGTCGACATCGGCGAGATGCTGGCGCAGGCCAGGGGCCTCGGCGTCTCGCTCACCCTGGCCCATCAGCACTTAGGCCAACTAACGCCGTCGCTGCGTGCCGCACTCCAGGCCAACGCCCGCACGAAGATTGTGTTCAAACCAAGCAGTGACGACCGAGACGCGCTGGTCAAAGCCTTGGGCAGCGGGCTCAACGCGGGTGCCCTTGAGCAACTGGGTGCGTTTGAAGCCTACGTACGGGTCTTGGTGGATGGCGCCATGAGCGAGCCGTTCCTCCTGCGTACCCGACCGCTAGAGCCAGCGATCAGCCAAGCCAATGACCTGCGGCTCTCAGCGCTCCAGCGCTACGGCGTGGATGGCCGCGACCTCGACGCCCTCCACCAGCAGCGATGGCACGGCCAGCGAAATCAGCCAGACGGACCGATTGGAATACGTCGGCGACGAGGCGCGTCATGATCGGCTCACGCTCTCTCCCGGCAAGTTCGCTTCGCCCTTCGTCTCGGGTAGAGCTGTCAGGAGGTCTGGTCTCTGTACTGCTGGCTCTGGTGGCACCGAATGTCTTACCGCCACGGAGTGTCCTATGACGGTTCGACAGATTTCCCGCCGCGCGGCCAGCCTGCGTCGCCAGCTCAGCCAGCGAGAACTCGCCGTACTGGCCTCGCTCGAACAGCTGCGGCTGCTCACGACGGCCCATATCCAGCGGTTGCACCTGATCGACGGCTCAGACGCCAGCAACACCCGGCGAACGCAGTACCTGCTCAAACGGCTCCACCACCTCAAGTTGGTCGTCCGGTTGTCGCGCATCATCGGTGGCGTGCGGGCTGGCTCGGCTGGCGTGGTCTATGGGATATCTGGTCTGGGCGTCGCTGTACTGCTCGGAACGGACCACGCCCGGCGGCGACGTGTCTGGGAGACCAAGCCCTACTTCCAAGATCACATGCTTGCGGTCAGCGGTCTGTATGTCGCACTCGTCCAAGCGCAGCGAACACACCCGGACATCGAGGTACTCAGCTTCGGCGCGGAACCGGCCGCTTGGCGACGGTTCACCGGCGTCGGTGGTGAGCTGGTGATCCTCAAGCCTGACGCCGTCGCGCAGGTCGGCATCGGTGACCTCGTGCTGACCGCCTTCGTTGAAGCTGACCTCGGCACCGAAAGTCTGCCGACGATCTACGGCAAATGCCTGCGCTACCTCGCCTACTGGAACAGCGGCCTGGAGCAGCAACGGCATGGCGTCTTCCCGCTCGTGGTTTGGCTGGTGCCGGACGACCATCGGCGGAACAACATCGCGCAGGTGATCGATCGCTTGAGCCCAGACGCCGCCCGCTTGTTCACCGTCGCGCTGTTTCAGGACGGGCCGACGGTAATCACCACCATCCCCGGTGCACCAGAAGGCACCACTGCACCACGGGCCCCACCGTAAGGACGCACCCACGCAACATGCACAGATTATGCGTATATTGCGCAAATAATCGCATTGTTGTATAGATATTGAACGGTGGGCTCATGCTTATAAATTGTATATAATTAGGAGAGGAGAAACCCCTCATGAATAACACTGTAACTTCACCTGACGAGGTGGCACCCCATAAAACTAACACCCTGGTACTGACCATTAATGAAGCCTGTGCAGCCCTGCGCATCAGCAAGTGGACGCTATACCAGCTGATGAACGCCAAGCAGCTTGACTACATACGAATCAGGCGGCGGCGTCTCATCCCCCGCACTGCCCTTCAGGAGTTTGTCAACCGGCTGAGCGCCGAGGACGTTACCTAGATGGCCCGCCGTCATGCCAACGGTCAAGGCTCGATCTCTCAGCGCAAGGACGGCCGCTGGGAGGCAGCGTTCTGGAGCCTGACAACCAGCGGTGTGCGCAAACGCATCCGGCTGTATGGCCAGACCCACGCCGAAGCTCACGCCAAGCTGACCGAAGCAAAGGCCAAAGCGCAACGAGGCATCCCGTCGCCCGACAAAGCCTGGCGGCTGGGTGAGTATTTGGACTACTGGCTGGAACAGGTCGTACAACCAAACCGCCGACGTGGTACCTACGCCCAGTGCGAGACGATCACTCGGCTATATCTGAAGCCTGGCATCGGCCAGTATCACCTGACGCGACTGTCCGTTCCCGTCGTCCAAGCGTATCTGAACCGACACCTAGCCGACGGCCACTCAGCCGCCACAGCGCACGTGATCAAGAAGGTACTCAGTGCGGCGCTGACCAACGCCGAACGCCAAGAACTAGTCAGTCGCAACGTCGCTCGGCTCGTCGAATTGCCGCGCGTTGAAGCTGCTGAGACCCATCCATGGTCAATCGAGGAAGCCAACCAGTTCCTGGCCGCAGCCAAAGCGCACGTGTGGTATCCCGCCTTCTTACTCCTCATCGTGTACGGACTGCGTCGGGGAGAAGTGCTCGGCTTGCGCTGGCAAGACGTGGACTTTGCTGCCGACGAACTCCACATCCGCCAGCAGTTCCAACGAGTCGGTCATGAGCTGTTCCAAGGACCGCTGAAAACGCGGGCAGCACGCCGGGATTTGCCGCTGCTCGGCTCGGTCGTCGACGTCCTTCGCCACCACCATGACCATCGGGTCACCCCGCCAGCGCCTGACCACGATCTGGTCTTTACGACGAGCGCCGGGACCCCAATCGAGCCACGCAACTTCGTGCGTACCTTCCAACAAATCTGCCGCCAGCACCAGCTGCGCATCATCAAAGTGCACGGCTTGCGCCATACGGCGGCCACTATGCTGAAGAAACTTGGTGTCCCTGCACGGGAGGCCCAGCTCATCATGGGGCACGCGCGAGTGGCCACCACGCAGGAGTTGTACCAGCATGGCGACATGGATACGCGGCGTGATGCCCTTGACCGCATCGGGGCAGTCCTTGGACAGGCAGAACCACCACAAGAAACGTCCCAGGCTGAGGAGCCTGGGACGTGGGGAGACGTCGTTGACGGCAGTCGTAGCCACCAATTTAGCCGTCAAGTCCGTGATTTTGTTGCCTTTGTAACATCAATTATCTCTGGTGCGGGTGAAGAGACTCTAACTCTCGACCTCTTCCTTGGCAAATCTAAATTGATAAGCCCAATTCAGCGTGCAACAGAGGTAAAAGAGCTACTAGAGAAGCGTACTCGGCAGCGGATTCTTGGCGTTGTAGCCGTCAACGTAGCCGTCAAACAACCCCTATAGTTGCGGCATATCGACGAGCCCTCGTAGCTCAGCCTCAGCAAGCGCGTAGTCTTCGCCGGGAACGAGTGGGGCTTCCGAACTCAAGTTGTTTGCCTGGTGCCACAGCTTGACTAGCTTCACGGCAAGCGCCGGGTCTCGACGAGCAATGAACTCGGCGTTAAAGCCGTACGCATCAAGATTGGCGCCGTACTGGGTTGATGATACGGCCGTTGGGTAATCCGAGCGAATGGCCAGTTTTGATACTTTTGGTAACTCGTACTGCATAACAATACTCCGTTTAACTTACCCAACTACCTTGACACGACCAGCCGGAAAAGTCAATCACAAGCGTGAACGACGAAAGGAAGGACCGGAAATACTATAACTGCACAAGGAGAAATAACCTATGGAAAACCAACCACCTATTCGACGAGGGGGTGAGCACCAACGCCAACCGGCGAACAGCTACGGCATCGACGATCCTCTGATCCAATCCAACATTGAGCAGGCACGAACGGACGCCGCCAACGAACGGCGGCGCAACCGCGCGCAGCTTGAACGGTATGCCGATGCCGGCATGGACCCCGATGAGGCCGAAGCTCTCGTCGAATTTGAACAGTCGGTCACGGATCAGGGCACCTCCGCACCGGAATCAGTGTTCCCTACCGAAGCAGACGTCGAGCCGGAGGAAGGACTCGAACGTCTCACCGACCACCAACGCATCTACTACGGCATCACCGAAGCGCTGCGGGAGCAACGGAGTATTGACCATGCCACGGCTCGGGCCATCGCCGCGCAACTCCACGGCGGCCAAGCCTCATCGCTTCACGCCCTGGCATCGAGCGGCGCGTTGGTTGATGGCCTCAGCGCAGAGCTAGACGGCCTCCGCGCAGATACCACGCCAGTCGAGGTTGAACCGTGGCTTGATGCGTTAGACGAGTACATCGCTGGCCGCGCTGGGAGCCCTGATCCGATCGAAGGCTGGTCAGCGCTGTGGCCAGGCGATCAGCCGATCGATGTTGGTCGGCTCGACACCAACCAGCAGCCGCGGCGCGACGTAGATCGGCCTGTCATTGGCGGCAGCGGTACCAAGGTTGAACAGGCACGTCACCCCATCGACGACCAGGCCGCCCGAGCGATTGCCCGGCAGTTCCAGGCCGACCGGAATGGCCCGTTGGCCCTCCTGGCGGGGTGCGGTGCCATCCTCAACGAGGACGACCAGCTGTACCGGGAGCTGTTCGCCGACTGGGAGCAGCACACCCCTGACCAGCAAGCTTCGGCCGAAGCCTTGCGGGCGTACGTCGCTGGCCGTGAAGATCGGGGTCCGGTATCGCACTGGTGTGGTCGCCGAGGGGAAACGACCAGCGGCGAACACCCGGAGATCTGGGTGGGATCACTCACCGACTACAACAACGGCGTTCTCCACGGCCTGTGGATAGATGCCGATCAGGATGTGGATGAACTACGCGCGCAGGTCGGATGGCTGCTGCGGACGTCCCCTACCGCGCGGGCATCGGGTGACGTCGCCGAGGAGTACGGCATCTTCGACCACGCTGGGTTCGGCGGCTATGAGGTCGACGAGTGGTCAAGCCTGGACACGGTGGCGCTGATCGCCCATGGCATCGCGGAGCATGGTCCGGCGTACGCGGCCTGGGTCGAATACATCGGCGACACGGCCGGCGAGCTACTGGACGACGATGCGTTCGGCGACCACTACGAAGGCGAATGGGACTCGCTGACTGATTACGTCGAGTACGTGCTTGAGGAGACCGGCGTTACCGAACAGCTTGACCGGGCGCTGGCCGGCTTCGCCGACGACATCCGACGCAACGTGCAGCTGGACGTCGCTGGGTTGGCCGAGGAGTGGGAGCAAGGGCTGCACGTTGCCGATGCTCCAGGAGGACGGGTATGGGTGTTCGATGCGCGATCGTAAGCGGACCAGTACGTAACGACATCTGCGCTCGCCCGATAAACAAGAGAACCAGCGGAAGTCAGGGCCTTCACTAACAGCACCGCTCCCGGCAACGCTAGATCCTCTATTTCGTGGGGAGTATGCGAGATGGCAAGTCGCTCCGACTCCGATGGGTCATCCGACGGATGGACTTCGCTCCGCGAGCTGGTTGATGCCTATAACACTGACAACGGGGCGACCTTGCCGGAAGTACGCAAGGAATTCGAGCGGACCCGCAAGGCGAAGATCCTGGAAGAATACTATGCGCCAAAAAATACATATGTCGGGGCGGTCCTCGTAGAGGAATCTTACAGGTGGTGGGTGTTGAGACGGAAACGCTACCGATTCAAGCTTCGCTATGACGCGAGCGACGGTGATCCACGGATCGGCGAATTGTTACGTTCTGCCCATCGCCAGGAACGAAAATGGTCGTTTCTTCTGAACAAGAGATCACAGAAGATACTTGAGCAGATTACTTACACACTGATTGTGTACCTGCTTGGTTTCCTATGTCCTCAAAAACATCATATCTGGCCAAACGTCTCCACTCGGACAAAACTGGACCAAGCTGTCGCTTCCGCGCGAAAAGAAATGAAGTATATCCTCTCCTTCGCCCGTGATTCCGCTAGGTGCAGGAGTTTGGTTTATCCCCTTCGACGTTGCATATAACGGAGACTTGCCCATAACTCACCAAATTGCACTTTGCCTCGCATTCGGTGCTGTTGGCGCCGCCATCAGCGTCATGATTAGGATCACAAGGAGACAAGGTCTTGACGTAGACATCGAGCAAGGATGGTTCGTCACCACACTCGCTGGGGTCTTCAGGTCGATCATCGGCGCCGTGTTGGGCGCGGCATTGTTCATCTTGATCGGCGGCGGACTCATCCCGTTGCCCAATCCGATGGGCAGCAGCATTGTCTTCTTTTACACCGGACTGGCGTTTCTGGCAGGCTTTAGCGAGCGGTGGACACAAGACACTATCGTGCACAGTGCGCCAAGAACGCCGAATAGGAGCGAGCCAACTTCTCCCGATCTGTAACACTCTCCAACTCGCGTCGCGATCGCTATCACAACGTGCCGTTCACTCATCAGACCCGCTACCCTCAAAACCATGGTCACTTGGCGCCGCCGATCCAGCGCACGCGGGCTACCTCGTCCGTGGGATTCGTGGTTCAAGACCCTAGCAAAGGTGTCATCGCTGATCGCCTGGGCAAAGGCCGAGTACCGGGCTTCGCCCTCGTCAACAGCGAACATTGTGGCGGCGCTTGGTCACTACGGGCTACCCATGGACCTCAAGCCGCTCCTCAGGCGTGAGTTGCGCCAACATTTCCATTATCAGCTCCTGACCATCGTGCCTGGCTTTATTGGCTTCGTGGTCGCCAGCGGCGCGCTGGGCCAAGAGATGAACGCCCAGAAGTCATCAGCAGATAGCTACGCCGTATCTATCCTTTTTGCAGCGTTCCTGGGCTACGGAGCGACGGCGCTGCTCTGGACGAGATTGAGTAGGACGTACGATGGTGAGCGTCGCCAGGCAATCTGGCTGACCATCCAATGTTTTAAACACGTGCGTGCAAACCGAGATGCGCTTCTTACGTTACCTCCACATCGACCCGCCCCCATGATTGCCACCACACATCGAACAGGCCATGACCGTCTGCCTTTGCTTGCTTGGCAGTTGCGAGGTCATCTTCTGGTGCTAGGTGGCTACCGTCGCCGGGACCGCGGCCAGGACCATGCGGCGAATGTCGGCAAGTGGCTCTGCTTTACAGGTGATGACCTACATGACCGACGACGGCTTGAAGCTGGTCTCGCGGTGTGCGCGGACATACTCGTACATCTCCTGAGTCGTAGATACTGGATGCCTCCTTCTCTACCCTGGCCGCCTCGATCAGCCCAGATTCATCACCCACGGCGCCGCGAAACTGTGCGTCGGTCCGTGGTCAGCCTACGTACTGGCCTCCTTGTGCTGATTCCACTCGTCTCTGCAATCCTGGGGCTCGCTACCAGGATCACGTAGGTCTTGGAACCAAAGCATAGTCAGGCGACCAGATCACTTTATGGCTGCTAATAGACAGACCTGGCAACGATGAACGCCCGATTTTGCAACTGCCAGTAACACTCGCCCCTCTCAGCTCGATCCCGTTGATGGCGTGCCTGCCGGCGGCGCCAGCGCCGGTGGCGTCGTGGTGCCCGGTTAAGAGATGCCAGCACGGCCAGAACCTTCGAATGACGACCTTTTCGCCTTCCGTACAACACCGAACTGAGGAAGCACGCCGTGACAAACCAGGTACCCAGAGGACCGGCTCCGGCCAGCACAGGTCGTGACGACCAGCGCGGTTCTCACCCGAGCGGCCGCCGCCCGAAGCGGAAGGGCTTCGTGTCGGTGCTCAGCGACCTGAAAGACATCGTGACGAGCATAGCCGGCATCATCACCGTGATCGTCTCACTGTTGGCGACACTCGGCGTCGGCTTCGCCGTCGGCCACACCGTTGCGCCACCCTCAGGATCCGCGTCGACGCCGCCATTGACGGTCTTTCATACGGTGACGGTCACCGTGCCTGCGACGAATGCGGTGAACCCGCCAACCTCAAGCTCTGCTCCCGGTACGACCAACCTCTCGGCTCTACAACCAGTTGAGACCAAGGGGCCAGTCGGGTCGTTGACGACCGGGTCGGAGCAGATCGGTACGCAGCCCTATCCGAACAGTGTCCGGTTCATCTGCAACTCCAGTGGTAGCACTGGTTCTGGTGACGTCGTGTATGACGTTGCTGGATTCAAGTTCCTGGACACCACGATCGGTATACCGAGCGACTCAAGCACCGCGGCCGGCAATACGATGAACATCACCTTCCTCAAAGACGCCACGACACAGCTGGGGTCACCAATCAATGTCGTCCTCGGCCAACCGCAGCCGGTCCGGCTGGACCTGCAAGGCGCCACCCAGTTGGAGATCCAGTGCTCGGGAACGTCGAACATCACCCACAACGCCGCCCAGATGGACGTGGCGCTCGGGAGTGCCACGCTCGGCTCGTCGTGAGAGTCTAGGTAGCCCCAAGCTTAGACAACTGCCGGATCGCTGGAAGGCATCGATGCAGGCCAACGTCCTCACGCCGCAGAAGCTCTTCGAGCCCCAGGTGCGCTACATCATCCCGGTCTTTCAACGCCCATACGTCTGGAAGATCGAGAAACAGTGGCAGCCACTCTGGGACGACGTACGAGCCGTCGCTGAAGAGCTCACCGATGGGTCCGCTGGCGGCCAAGAGATCGCTCCTCACTTCCTCGGCGCCGTGGTAGTCGAACAGCAACCGAGTCCAGCCGGCTACATCGGTGTGCGTCACGTCATCGACGGTCAACAGCGGATGATCACCCTCCAACTCTTGCTCAACGCCGCACGTCAAGTGGCCAAGGTCCACGGACGCCCACGCGATGCTGCGCTACTGGAGACGCTGGTCCGCAATCCACCGCACATCGTCGACAGCGACGACGAGATCCTGAAGGTGTGGCCCATCCAGTCAGACCGGGCAGCCTTCCAGTCAGCCATGGACGACGACATCAACAACGACGCCGCAGACCACCTGATCAGCCAGGGCATCACGTTCCTTCGTGACCGTATCCAGGCATGGGCGCTTGAGGGACCAGGCGGAGCGGAGCCAGCCGAGCGGCTGAAGGCGCTGGCACTGACCCTGGCGTTGCACTTGAAAGTGGTCGTCATCGACCTCGAACACGGCGACAACGCCCAGGCCATCTTCGAAGCCCTCAACGACCGCGGGAGCCCTCTTCTGGCCGCTGACCTGATCAAGAACGCCGTCTTCCAGATCGCCGAGCGGCAGGGCTTGGACGCCGACAAGCTGAACCAGACCTACTGGGCACCGCTTGACGATGCCTACTGGCGTACCGAACTACGGCAAGGACGGCTGAACCGGCCACGAATCGACATCTTCCTGAACTACTGGCTGACCATGCGCCGCGCCCACGCGGTCCCGTCCGACCACATCTTCGCTGACTTCCGTGACCATATCCTCGCTGGTACCTCCGACGTTCGACCGATCCTGGATGAACTGAGCGCCGACAGCGGTGTGTACCGGCAACTCGCCTCCCGACCGCCGTTTTCGGTCGAAGGCACGTTCTACTACCGCGTCATCGAGGTCGCCGACATCGCCGCCACGACCCCGTTGCTGCTCTGGCTCAGCCGACCGGCCTCTGGCGTCCCCCAGCCAGCTCGACAGCAGGCACTCAAGGCTGTCGAGAGCTGGGTCATCCGGCGCATGCTGTGCCGGGTCACCCTGAGCGACACCAACAGCGTCGTCGTCGAACTCCTCAGCCACCTCCGACGGATCGAGCCGGCGGCGGTCGGACAGGCCACGGTCAGCTTATTGTCTGACCAAACTGGCGAATCCCGGCGCTGGCCGAGCGATGAGGCGGTCATCAACAGCCTGGAGCAG
This sequence comes from Pseudonocardiaceae bacterium, assembly GCA_036268955.1. GTDB lineage: Bacteria > Actinomycetota > Actinomycetes > Mycobacteriales > Pseudonocardiaceae > CAJCJE01. The sequence goes on along the minus strand of DATATE010000157.1, from coordinate 3,744 downwards.
ATCCGCGTCTACAACGTCCTGATCCCGCGTCGGCGGGTTCGGATGCTGCTCGAAGCCCTGGAAGACAGCTACCGGACACCCAAGACCGAAGACGCTCACTGCCAGCGTGGCGCCCTGACCATCGAACACGTCATGCCCCAAAACTGGCGCCCGTATTGGCCAGACGGACTCGGTGACGACCTGGATGGGAGCCTCCGTGACGAGCGGGTCCAGCGACTGGGCAACCTGACGCTGCTCACCAGCAAACTGAACCCGGCCGTCTCGAATCATCCGTGGCTCGCCGGCCACGATCCACTCGGCGAGAAAGTCGAGGGCAAGCGCGACGCCCTCCACGCTCACAGCGTGTTGTTCCTCAACAAGCGGTTGTTGGACCAACAGCCCGACAGCTGGACTGACGACGCGATCGAGGGCCGCACGACAGAGTTGGCCAAACAGGTGACCCAAATATGGCAGCGCTTGTGAGTCGGACGGTCCCCGTCACACTCAGCCCCATACGAGGCAAGGACCATGAAGGTCAGGGCCCGACGTAGCCGTCAAGCCCAACCTTCATGTCGCTGCGGCGACGCTAGTAGCAACCGATGTAGTACCAGCCGACGTAAGCGCCTGACGACGTATACATCTGCGCGCCGCCACAGCCCGTCGCATACTTCATGTTGCCCAGCTGGTATGTGTACGACTCGCTGCCGTCCGTGTAGGCGGCATACAGATTAGTCCCGCTCTGGTTTTGCATCCAGACGGACGGCTGACCGGTGTACGGGCCGCTGAAGTACACCGTCGTCCACTCCGTCTGGCAACCGGTTGAGTAGCGAAGGTCGGCATGCCCCATGTAGGTGCTGCCGGTGTACATGTTGATGGTCTTGTAGGTCGCGCCGGTCTGATCACACCCAGTGGTATGCGGGTTGCCGGCGTTACTCGCGTTGGCGACGCCTCCTGCGAAGAGGATACCGAAGGCAGCGATCAGTATGACGACTCCAGCCTGCACCTTCCTCCGGGCAGGCGAAGTTAATCTGGACCGGTGAGCTTTCATCATGATGTGCTCCTATTCTAGGAACCTGCGATCACGGGATGAGAAGGGCCTTGACGAGATTTTGACGGCTATCCGCATGAGCCTCGAACCAGGTGCCGAGCTGATGCGTTGCCTGACCAAACACCAGACCGACGAAGTCGGAGCGTTCATTCAGGGCTTGCTCGATCTCGAACGTCACTTCGGATGGAATAACGGTGTCCTCGCCAGGCACGGCAAGCACTGCGCGTCCAGAAAACCGAGCGAACTGACCAAGGGCATCGCTGTCGCGCCACGACCCGTTGACGCGGATGGCGCGGGTGAAGGCGTCGGAAAACGGTGTCGTCCATACCGCCTTGGCATAAATCGCCGGGCTACACAAGGCGATCCTGGTAACGCGGTTGCCATAGGCGCCGAGCAGATCGCCGACCGTTTGTCCGCTCATGCTGAAGCCGATCAGCGTCAAATGGTGGTCGGCCTCAACCAACTCGTCGATCACTGCGCGCGTCTGCTTGCAGCGCCGGGCAAGACTGAGCTGCCGAAGCGATCCGCTGCTGTCACCGTGACCTGAGAAGTCAAAGCTAATAACGTCAAGGCCAGCCTGTGCAAGGTCGTCCGCAAGGGAAAGCGTGCGCTCCTTTCTTGCCGTGCCGGCACCATGCAGGATGATGACACTCTCGGCAATGGCGGAGGTAACAGCCTTGCAGCGTACAACCGCAAGGCGTTCACCGTCACACTCAATGGTCATACTTTCCTGGGTCACTCACTGGCTCCTGGGTGGATGATCGGAAACTCCGCATCCGGAATAAATTGATGGATTACATCTAGATTACGATAAATAACCAAACGGAGCAACCACCGATCGGTGCCATCACACTTTGCGGCGTAGGAGCCGCGGGCGTGGGCTAGCCTCGTATTATTGATAATTGCGACATCCCCTGGCTCAAGCGCGAGGTCGACAGCGTTCTTGTTCAACGCTCGTTCAAGAGTCTTCAGCGTGGCCAGCTCGCCGTCGAGTACCGAGGTTTCCTTGTCGTTGAACCGGAGAAAAGGATGGCGTTTTGGGCCAGTGAGCAACGGACCCAGGTAGGCGTCATCGGACTTCCAACCGCTCTGTCCCGGGTTGATGCCGATCCGGAAGTGTGGCTCCCGCAGAAGCGAGTCCGTCATGTTGTCAGTGTCGGCACGCCCAAGTCCGGAGATAGTGACTGGGGTCTTGGTAGGGTTACGAACGCATCCCAACTGGATGAAGTTGGGCGGGTTCTGCATGAACGAGTCTTCGGTGTGAAACCCGAACCGGTGCTCAAATCCGCCGCTATGGTTTGATACGGCGGATTGCTTCTCTACCGGCACAATGTCGTTGAGCAGTCTACCGTTTTGCTGTGTAGAGTATCCGATAGGGCTTCCATACAGCATCGCCACCGCCATGCAGAGCGCTTCGAAGCTACCGACCAGGCGATCCGTGCCCTGCTCGATCGGCGTTGAGATCTTCGAGATGTTGCCGACCGGCAGACCCTTCAGGACAAGCGCATCGACGGACCGACACCTGACGAAGTACAAGATCGCCCGTTGGAGGTCTTCTGGGAGAGACGCCGCCCATGACGTAGACAGCTTGTATGCATCCCGCTCCGTGCAGCCGGCTAGGTCAATTTCATTCAGCAGTTGGTCCAATCTCGGCGTCGGCTTGAAGCTGAAGTAAGCAACTCGCGTGGCGCCGCTGATGAACGATGGCGCGTCGAGGTCGGGGTCCGCGACCAGCTTGTTGATGTTTAAGAATTTTGTTGCCACGTCAATGGCCTTTCCGTCGCACGCCGATAGCACCTTCCTGCCACACCCCAATGACAGGTGGTAAATCGCTCACAGGTTGTCGGGTTGTGTTCGTTGGTGGCCATCCGAGCACGAGAGTAGTCGGAGGACCGCGCAGCAACCGATTTATTGCAGTCGTTGCTGACGTGAACTAGTTACACTCAGGTCGTGGCTCAACGCCCGACATCACACAGCCGGCGAGGCAGGCCGTACAACTCACCAATGGTGTCCTCGGATACGGGCGCGATGACCGTGCAACGACACCGAGTAGCGTGGTTGCTCCGCGTCAACCGGCTGTACGACGCTGAGGGTCGGTGGCCGAAGATCGGATCTTTCGCTGCGTCGTTCCCCGGAGGCTCCTGGCGCCCACAAGTGGACAGCAGCAAGATTTCGCGCTGGGAGACGGCCAGATTGCGCGTCCCTTACCTGGCGATTCGCCGATACGAGGAATTGCTGGAACTATCTCTCACACATCTCACATCGATCGTCGACACGCTGTACTGGTACGTCTCGCCCACAGGTGATGGTGCCAATGAACTACACAGCAGACGGCCAACCGGGCATGCCAATCCGCGGCGTCGCGTGGACGAGCTCGTCGAGCAGATGTGCTCAAGGCAACTCGTCACTGGCTCCGAGTGGGAGGAACTGACCGTACTCCTGGCGGCAATGCCTCGTGAGCTCACACTCCCGCAAGAGATATGGACACCGTTAGCCGAACGTCTTATTTCGGAAACGATCATCTCCGATCGTGTGTGGTTTCCGCGATTTGCATCGTTTAATCGCTTACTGGCTCATCCATTGGTAGTCAGGGGCGCGGTGTCCCGAAGGACCCGGTTCCCCATCCCCCTTTCAATCCGTACGTGCGGTTTTCCCGCATACGGCTTACCGATGATCTTCTCGACATGGTTACGCCACCCTCGGATAACGGATAGTCC
>DATATE010000156.1:0-69535 GCA_036268955.1 Pseudonocardiaceae bacterium | reverse complement strand
TGTGGGTGGTGGATTTGTTCATAGCGTTACGGCGGTCATGGCGGGAGGGAAACGCCCGGTCCCATTCCGAACCCGGAAGCTAAGCCTCCCAGCGCCGATGGTACTGCACTCGTGAGGGTGTGGGAGAGTAGGACACCGCCGAACACTCTTTCCCGAAAGGGGCTTGTGGATCGGGCGAATTAATCGCCCTGGATCCGCAGGCCCCTTTCGGCATAGTGTTTCGGAGGTAGTAAGTGCCCAATTACGGACAGAACGACCGAGGACGACGACACGACGGTCCTAGCCGACCGCAGCGTGGTTTCGCCGGTGGCGGTGCCGCTGGTGGTCGTGGACGGCGTTCCGACGACAACAGCTCTTCAGACAGCGCAGGCCGCCCCCGTCGGTTCGACGACGATCGACGTGACGGTGCCGGGCGAGGCCGCGCGGGTAACGACCGTTCGGGTTCGGGCACTGGTTCTACCGGCAGCGGTTCCAACAGCGACCGGTTCCGCAGCGATCGCGGCGGCCAGTATCGCGGTGATCGCAGTGACCGCGGTGCTGATCGCCCCAGTGGCGACCGTTCCGGTTTCCGGCCGCAGCGCAGCCGTTCCGATGATGATCGCGGCTATCGCGGTGGCAACACCGGCGGAGGTTCCGGTGGGAACCGCGGCGGCTTCGACCGCGATCGCGGCGGTGACCGCGGTAACGAGCGTGGCGGCCCTCGTCGTGGGTCCGACCAGTGGCGCCCCAGGTCCAGTGAGGGCGGCAGCTGGGGCAATGACGCGCGTCGCGACCGGCCGAGTTTCCGCTCGGACGATGACCGCCGATCCGGTTCGGATCGTGGCCGTTCTGGCGGTTTCAACGGCCGGCCCGCTGGTTCGCACTGGTCCGACCGTTCTGACCGTTCCGGCCGGCCGGGCAGCGATCGACGCGATTCTGGTGACCGGCGTGACTCCGGTGATCGCAGGGACTTCGGCCGGGAGCGGCAGGATCGGTTCGGCACCAAGCCGGCAACCCCGCAGTGGCGTCGGGACGACAACCGCCAGAGCGGCAGCGACCGCCAGGGTGGTGACCGCAAGCCGGACTGGAATCGGTCCAACGACCGGTCGACCCGCTCCGACCGGCCATCCGCTGATCGTGGTCGGCCCAGCGCAGGCCGGGACGGTGGTTCTGGTCGGAACAACACCACCGGCAACTGGCGTGACAAGCCCCGCTCCGATTCGGCTCGCGGCGGTTTCAACGGTCCGCGTGGCGGCAGCCAGGGTGACCGTCGGGACAGCTTCGGCTCCCGCGAGGGCTCAAGCGGACCGGATCGTCGTTACAACGGCCGGCCGAGCTACGGTGACCGCCCGAACTCCGACCGACCCGCGCGTGACAACAACCGCGACGGCGGCCGGGATGGTGGCCGCGAGAGCAGCCGGGACAGTTTCCGTCGGGACGGCGACCGTCGCCAGGACCGGCCGAGCTTCGGTGGCAGGGATGGCAAGTCGCGTTTTGACAAGCCACGTTTCGAGAAGCCCGGTTACGACAAACCGCGTTCGGACAAACCGCGTTCGGACAAGCCGCGTTCGGACAAGCCGAGCTACGGCCGCCCGAACAGCGATCGCCCAAACAGTGATCGTTCGAACAGTGATCGTTCGAACAGTGACCGGCCCGCCCGTGATCGCGCCAACGGTGATCGGCCCGGTTATGACAAGCCGAGGGCCGAGCGCGGCGATCGGCCGCAGCGGCCGGACCGTGATCGGTTCCGGTCCGATGACCGGCCGAGCAAGCGTCGTCACCAGCACCCGGATCGCCCGAACCGTGAAGCGACCGAGGTTCGGCTGGAGGCCGGTCATCTCGATGACCCGGCCGACCTGGATACAGGTCCGTCCGCGCCTGCTCAGATCTCCGTGGGCGTAACCGCACCGGAGACGACAGCGTCGGTCACCGGCGAAGCCGCATCCACTGGCAATTCACCCGAGTCACCCGAGTCACCCGAGCCGCAGATCCAGCGTCCGCCGGGTTCGGCCGACATCGACTCCGGTCGGGCCCCGGCTGTGCCGGAAGGCGCGGAGATCTCCGCGCTCGATCCGGAGATCCGAGGCGAGCTGCGCAGTCTGCCCAAGGGGCTGGCCGAGATCGTCGGCCGGCATCTTGCCGCTGCCGGCATGCTGCTCGACGAGGACCCCGAGGCCGCACTGCTGCACGCGCAGTACGCCCGGCAGAAGGCCGCCAGGGTTGCCGTGGTCCGCGAGGCCGCCGGCCTGGCCGCGTATCACGCGGGTGAATGGGCCGAAGCCCTTGCCGAACTGCGGGCCGCGCGCCGGATGTCCAAGGCACCCGGTCACCTCGCGGTCATGGCCGACTGCGAGCGCGCCCTCGGCCGGCCAGAGCGGGCGCTGGAACTGGCTCGGGAAGGCATCCAGTCCGGCACGCTCGACAAGGAGGACGTCATCGAGCTGCGCATCGTCGCTGCCGGTGCGCGTCGGGACCTTGGTGAGCTGGACGCCGCCGTCGTTGCCCTGCAAGGTGACGATCTCGATCCGAAGCGACGCGATCCGTGGAGTGCCCGGCTGTTCTACGCCTACGCGGACAACCTGGCCGCCGTCGGCCGGTCCGAGGAGGCGGTGCGCTGGTTCCTCAACGCCGCCGAGGCCGACGACGACGGTGACACCGATGCCGCCGAGCAGGCCATCGAACTCGGTGCGCAGCTGCGCGACGAATCGCCGATCAAGTCCGAACTGGCCGAACTCGAAGCCGAGCGTGAAGCGGATCAGGACGCGACCGCCGCCGACCTCGACGACGAAGTCAACGAGGTCGACGAGGCCAACGAGGCCAACAAGGCCGACGAAACCGATGAAGCCGACGAGGCCGAAACCGAAGTGGCCGAAGCCGGGGACGCGGCGCAGGGTGACGCAGCTGACGAAGCAGTGACCGGACTGGAGAGCGCCGAACTCGATACGGTGAAGCCGGACGCGTCGGATGAGCCACGAACGGGTGAGGTCGGTAGTGCCCAACCTGCTGGATGACTATGACGCGGTGCTGCTCGACCTCGATGGCACCATCTATCGAGGCAGCGGCGCCGTCGACGGTGCGGAAGAGGCGGTGACGGCCGCGCATCAGCACGGCCTCGCCGTCCGATTCGTCACCAACAACGCCTCGCGCACCCCGGACGATGTCGCCGCGCACCTCAACCACCTGGGCATTCCGGCCAAGGCGACCGAGGTGAGCACCAGCGCCCAGGCGGGCGCGCGGGTGCTGGCCGACAAGGTGACCGAGGGCGCGAAGGTGTTCGTCTTCGGCACCGAGGCGCTGGCCGCCGAGGTCGCCAACCGGGGGTTCGTGCCGGTCCGCACCGCGGATGCCGAGGTGGCCGCCGTCGTGCAGGGCCTTTCCCAGGATGCCGGTTGGCGCGACCTCGCCGAGGCCTGCGTTGCCATCCGGGCCGGCGCGTACTGGGTGGCCTGCAACACCGACGCCACCCTGCCGACCGAGCGTGGCCTGCTGCCCGGCTGCGGTGCCCTTGTCGCCGCGCTGGCCACGGCTACCGGCGCGGAGCCGGTCGTGGCCGGCAAACCGGCCCGGCCGTTGATGGATGACGCGATCGCGGCAACCGGTGCCGATCGGCCGCTGGCCGTCGGCGATCGGTTGGACACCGATATCGCCGGCGCGCACGCGGTCGGGATCGACTCGCTGCTGGTACTCAGTGGTGTGTCGACCACCGCTGATCTGCTGGCCGCGCCGCCAGAACTGCGCCCGACCTACCTCGCCGCCGACGTGCGCGGCCTGGTCCGGCCGACCGCGCAGGTCCGGATCGGCGCGGACCAGAACTGCGCGGACGAGGAGTGGCAGGTCGCGGTCGGGCACGCGCTGCGCGCCATCGGCCACTCCGGGTGAAACCCGAGTACGGTCGCAACCGGACGCTGGCCCGAACCGAGTACCGAACACCCCGTTGCGCTGACGGCGAAACCGGTTTCTCCTCGGTCCCTGTGCCGCGCTCCCTCGGCATTGTCGCCGATCGGCTAGCGTAGAAGGGTGCATCCCAACGTGGATTCCGGTGCGTGGCGGCCGGTACCGGCGCCGCCGCCCCACTCGCCGGCTGCTGGTCAGGGCCAGCCGCCCTCGGCGGGCTACCCGCGGAACGCGAGCGAGCCCCGCAACACCGGTTACCCCCAGAACGCCGGCCGGTCGCAGGACCCCGACCAGCATCCCGACTCCGGCGGCGATGCCGCGCTACAGGCCGCCGATGAAGCCGTCGCCGCCCTCGAAGGGCTGGCCGAGCTGCCGGTTACCGAGCACGTTGCCCGGTTCGACCTCGCGCACGCGGCCCTTACCGAGGCGCTGGCGAGCATCGACAAGGTCTGACCCGGTGCCGAAGAGGGCACGGCTGGATGCCGAACTGGTCCGCAGGGGATTGGCCCGTTCCCGCGAACACGCCTGTGAACTCGTTGCCGCCGGTCGGGTGAGCGTGCGCGGCACGGTCGCCAGCAAACCCGCGACCGCCGTCGAGACCGATGCGCCGGTGCTGGTCCGGGCGGACGTCGACGACCCGAACTGGGCCTCCCGTGGCGCGCACAAACTCCTCGGTGCGCTGGCCGCGTTCACGCAGGACGGCCTGGTCGTCAAGGGCAGGCGCTGCCTCGACGCCGGCGCGTCCACCGGCGGGTTCACCGATGTCCTGCTGCGCGAGGGCGCCGTGCGGGTGGTCGCCGCCGATGTCGGTCGCGGCCTGCTCGACTGGAAGTTGCAGACCGACGAGCGGGTGCTGGTCAAGGACAGGGTCAACGTGCGCAACCTGACCGTCACCGAGATCGACGGCCCGGTCGACCTCGTGGTCGCCGACCTGTCGTTCATCTCGCTCAAGCTGGTGTTGCCGGCGCTGCTGTCCTGCACGAGCGCGGACGCCGATCTGGTGCCGATGGTCAAACCGCAGTTCGAGGTCGGCAAGGACCGCCTCGGCTCCGGTGGCGTGGTCCGTGACCCGCAACTGCGTGCGGCCGCCGTGCTAGAGGTGATCGCCGAGGCCGCGACGATCGGGCTTGCCGTGCACGGCGTGGTGGCCAGTCCGCTGCCCGGCCCGGCCGGCAACGTCGAGTACTTCCTCTGGCTGCGCAGGGGCGCGCCAACCGACCCCGAACGAGCCGCTGCGCTCGTCGCGGATGCTGTTCGGAAAGGGCCCAACTGATGGAAGCGCCGCGTTCGCCGGCCGATGCGCGACCGGTGTGCCCCGATCCCGGCGAGTCGGACCGGGAGGTACTGCTCGTCGTCGACACCCGCAGGCCCACCAACCTGGCCACCGCCGAGAAGGCCGCAGGCTGGTTCACCTCGGCCGGGGTGCGCATCCGGTTGCTGGAAGGTGAAGCAGGGCAGCTCGACCCGTCCTGCCGGACCACGATCGTGCCGACCGGACCCGAGGCAGCCGCCGGTACCGAGCTGGTCTTCGCCCTCGGCGGTGACGGCACCCTGCTGCGCGCCGCCGAGCTGGCGCATCCGGTCGGCGTGCCGGTGCTCGGGGTGAACCTCGGCAGGGTCGGGTTCCTCGCCGAGGCCGACTCCGATGGCCTCGAAGAAGCGGTGTCGCTGGTCATCGAGAAGAACTACCAGGTGCAGGACCGGATGACGGTCGATGTCACCGCGACCCTGAACGGCAAGCCGATCGCCCGCACCTGGGCGCTGAACGAGGCCAGCGTCGAAAAGGGTGTCCGGGAACGGATTCTCGATGTGCGCATCGAGGTCGACGGCCGGCCGGTGTCCTCCTTCGGCTGCGACGGCGTGCTCTGCTCGACGCCGACCGGGTCGACCGCGTACGCCTTCTCCTCCGGCGGTCCGGTGATGTGGCCGGACGTGCGCGGCCTGCTGGTGGTGCCGAGCAACGCGCACGCGATGTTCGCCCGGCCGCTGGTGGTCTCGCCCGATTCGGTGGTGGCGTTGGAGGTCGACCCGACCGGCCACCCTGCCGTGCTCACCTGTGACGGGCGGCGCACTTTCGTGTTGCCGGCCGGCACCAGGGTCGAGGTTGTCGGCGGTTCGGTGCCGTTGCGCCTGGTGAGACTGTGGGAAGGGCCGTTCACCGATCGGCTGGTACGCAAGTTCGAACTGCCGGTGCATGGATGGCGGAACAAATAGCGGCCGGTCCCTGCGCGGCAGCCGTGGGCGGACGCACTAGTGTGCGCCCTGTGCTGGCCGAGATGAGCATCTCAGGTCTCGGCGTGATCGACGAGGCCACGCTCGAGCTACATCCAGGATTCACTGTGCTGACCGGTGAGACCGGCGCCGGCAAGACCATGGTGGTGACCGGGCTGCATTTGCTCAGCGGAGGCAGAGCCGAGGCATCCAGGGTCCGCAATGGTGCCGAGCGGGCCGTTGTCGAGGGCCGTTTCGAGCTGGCCCCCGGCGACGAGGCGATCGCGCTGGCCGCCGACGCCGGAGCCGAACCGGACGAGGACGGCAGCCTGATCGCCGTGCGCACGGTCAGCGGCGACGGCCGTTCCCGCGCGCACCTCGGCGGCCGGTCGGTGCCGGTCGGGGTGCTGTCGGACCTCAGCGAGCGACTGATCGCCGTGCACGGGCAGAACGACCAGCTTCGCCTCCTGCAACCCGCCGAGCAGCGGGCCGTGCTGGACCGCTTCGCCGGCAGCGCGGTCACCGAACCGCTGGCCGAGTACCGGCGGCTGCGGGAGGAATGGCAGGCGGTCGCGAGCGAACTCGTCGAGCGCATCGCGCGTTCACGGGAAATGGCGCGGGAAGCCGACCTGCTCAAGCACGGCCTCACCGAGATCGCCGCGGTCGACCCGAAGCCCGGTGAGGACACCGAGCTGCACGACGAGGCGCGCCGGTTGGCCGATGCCGACCAGCTGCGCACGGTCGCCAGCGCGGCCCAGTTCGCGGTGAACGGTTCCGTCGACGGCGACCTTGACAACGCGGGCGCCCTCGGCCCGCTCACCGAGGCCCGGCGCGGCCTTGAGACCGCGGACGACCCGCGACTGCGCGAGCTGGCTCCCCGCCTTGCCGAGGCCGCCGTGCTGCTGGCCGATGTCGGCACCGAACTCGCCCGCTACCTCGAAGACCTCTCCGCCGACCCGTCGCGCCTCGAACAGGTCCTTGCCCGGCAGGCCGAGCTGAAGGCGCTGACCCGCAAGTACGCCGCCGACGTCGACGGTGTGCTGGCCTGGGCCGAGGAGGCGCAGACCCAGCTGGACGGTCTCGACACCTCGGAAGATGCGCTCAACCAGCTGACCGCCCGCCGCGACCAGCTCGCCGCCGAGGTCGCCGCCGTCGCCAAGACGCTCACCAACAACCGCACCTCGGTCGCCGCTGAGCTGGCCAAGGCGGTCACCGAAGAACTCGCCGGTCTTGCCATGGCCGCCGCGACCATCGAGGTTTCGGTCGCTCAGCGCGAGGTCGAACCGAACGACCCGACGGCACTGCCGGTCGGCAAGCGTGTCCTGCATGCCGGCCCGGACGGTGTCGACGAGGTCGAGCTGCGGTTGCGCGCGCACCCCGGCGCGCCGCCGCTGCCGGTGCACAAGGGCGCCTCCGGCGGTGAACTCTCCAGGGTCATGTTGGCCATCGAGGTGGTCCTCTCGCACGCCGACCCGGTGCCCACCCTCGTCTTCGACGAGGTCGACGCGGGTGTCGGCGGCCGGGCAGCGGTCGAGATCGGCAGGCGGCTGGCCAGGTTGGCGGTCAGCCACCAGGTCATCGTCGTCACCCACCTGCCGCAGGTGGCCGCGTTCGCCGACCGGCATCTGGTGGTGGACAAGGACTCCAAGGGCAACCTGACCCGCAGCGGGGTTCGCTCGCTGGACGAGGCGAGTCGTGTGATCGAACTTGCCAGGATGCTCGCCGGGATGGACTCCACCGACACCGGCCGCGCGCACGCGGAGGAGCTTCTGGGCGCGGCTGCCGCCGACAAGGCCGCCTACCTGGCCAGTACCACCAAGAAGCGCGGCAAGGCCAAGAAGGCCTGAGCAACACGACCTGAGCAGCGCGGCAACGCCGCCTCGCCGAGGAACCGTCGGCGCAGCGGTGCCCGGCGCGGTCGTATCAGGTCCTACTAGCCGCACCGGGCACCCTGGCCCGCGCCGGTTCAGTGCGAAATGTGCAGCCGGGTCATGCCGACCGCGAAGTGACCGCGGTGGTCGTGTCGACAGCGGTAGCACATCGGCGCGGATCGGGCCGGGCTGTTGAGCGTCAGTCGGTGACATTCCTGGCACTGGCTGACCGTGCCGGGATCGAGGATGTCCGCGAGCGCTATGTACAGGGTGACCACAACCGCTGCCAGCCCGATCGACGCCAGGGTGATCGCCGTGATGTCCCATCCCATCGGGGTGCAACCTCCTCCGCGTTACCGCGTCGGTTCCGAGCGGTCGGCCGGCCGCCCACCTTCAGTAATATCGCGCTACGATAGATTTTAGCTCGTAATGTGATGGGGAAAACCTGAGAATCATCCGATCGCGGCATGGTTGCCAGCCGATGATCAGCCGGGATGGGACTGGTCGTATGCCCGGATTGTCGCAACGCGACTACGCCAACCTGCTGGAGTTCCGCGCCGCCCTGCGCCGTTTCGATCAGTGGAGCGAGGCGCAGGCCCGCGAAGCCGGGTTGACGCCGGCCCAGCACCAGTTGCTGCTGGCGGTGAAGGGTCATGACGACCCACGCGGGCCGACCATCCGGCAGCTCGCCGACTACCTGGGCGTGCAGCACCACAGTGCGGTCGGCCTTGCCAATCGCGCTGTCGAGGCGGGTCTGGTCAGCCGTGGTCGGGACGCCGAGGATGCCCGGCTCGTCCGGTTGACGCTGACTCCGCTCGGCGAGGAGCGGATCGGTCAGCTCAGTGAGCTGCACCTCGCCGAGCTGGGCAGACTCGCGCCGATCTTGGGCCACCTGACCGGGCAGGGCGAGTGAGCTGCCCCACGAACCGCACCACGGAGACTTGCTAAGTGCAAGTCTTGTCATATGCAAGAGGATGCGCGAGATGAACACGCGGGCTCACCGAGTGGGCCTGATCGGCCGGCGTCGGACGGTCTCGATCCGGACGTCGCCGCGTTCGAGACCCTGACCAGAGTGCTGGTCGGCGTCGCCTGGGACAGCGCGCACGCCGCCCCGGTCGGCGTCACGTTTCCGCAGAACCGCCTCCTGCTGATCCTGCGCGACCTCGGCCGGGTGTCCTCCTCCCGACTGGCCGAGGCCATGGGCGTCAACGCCTCCTCGGTCACCCGACTTGCCGACAAGCTCTGCGCGCACGGCTACCTCGATCGCGGCGCCGACGAGCGCAACCGCAGCGTGGTGACCCTCGAACTGACCGAGGCGGGCCACACCGCCGTCGAGAACGTCCTGGACCGCCGGCACGCCGCCCTCAGCGCGGTGCTCGACCGGCTGCCCACCGAGCAACGCGCCGCCGCCGCCTCGGCCGCCCGCGCGTTCATCGCCGCCGCCAGCACCGAACCGACCGTCGCGACCAACGGACCGGGGCCACTGTGACCGCGCAGCGCCCGGCCCCGGTGGGTAACAGGGCCACCCACCTCGGCGACTTCGTGCTGCGCCCGCGCGTACTGCTGATCACCGCGATCGCCCTGCCGGTCGGCGGCGCGGCAGCCCTCGCCGCGTTCGCGCTGCTGCGGCTGATCGGCCTGATCACCAACCTGGTCTTCTACCAACGGGTGAACACCGCGCTGGTGGCGCCCGGCCTCACCCACCACCCGTGGTGGCTGGTGCTGGCAGCGCCGACGGTGGGCGGACTGGTCATCGGCCTGATGGCCCGCTACGGCTCGGAGAAGATCCGCGGCCACGGCATGCCGGAGGCGATCGAGGCCATCCTCACCGGCGGCAGCCGGATCGCGCCGCGCGTCGCCGTGCTCAAACCGATCTCAGCGGCGATCAGCATCGGCACCGGCGGCCCGTTCGGGGCGGAGGGCCCGATCATCATGACCGGCGGCGCGGTCGGCTCCATCCTCGCCCAGCTGCTGAAACTCTCCGCGGACGAACGCAAGACCCTGCTGGTGGCCGGCGCGGCCGGTGGCATGGCCGCGACCTTCAACGCGCCGCTCGCCTCGATCCTGCTCGCGGTCGAACTGCTGCTGTTCGAATGGCGGCCGCGCAGCTTCATCCCAGTCGCCGCCTCGGTCGTCGTCAGCACGATCTGCCGAGGTTTCCTGCTCGGCAGCAACCCGGTCTTCCCGGTGCCGGCCGCGGCGGCTCCCGGCCCGGTCGCCAACGGCCTCGCGCTGGTCCCCGGCCTGACCGGCGGCCTGCTCGCCATTGCCGCGACCGCGCTGGTCTACCTCGCCGAGGACGGTTTTCACCGGCTGCCGGTGCACTGGATGTGGTGGCCTGCGATCGGAGGCGTGATCATCGGTGCGGGCGGCCTCATCGAGCCGCGTGCGCTCGGCGTCGGCTACGACGTCATCGACCAGTTGCTCACCGGCCGCGCCACCGCTTCGCTGATCGTCGGCATCCTGGTCGTCAAGACGCTGATCTGGGCGCTGTCGCTCGGCTCGGGAACCTCCGGTGGTGTGCTGGCCCCGGTCTTCATGATCGGCGCCGCACTCGGCGCCGCGGAAGGTGGACTGCTACCGCATGTGGCAGCCGGATTCTGGGCGATGTGCGGCCTGGCCGCGGTTGTCGGCGGGGTGATGCGGTCCCCGCTCACCGGGATCGTCTTCACCCTGGAACTGACGCACGCCTGGAATGACCTGCTGCCACTCGTCGTCGCCTCGGTGTCGGCCTACGCGCTGTCGGTGCTGCTGCTCAAACGGTCCGTGCTCACCGAGAAGATCGCCCGCCGCAGGCTGCACCTCACTCGTGAGTACACCACCGATCCGTTGGAGACCTTCTTCGTCAACGAGGTGATGAACCACGATCCGGTGCTGCTGCACGACACCGACCGCATCCTGACCATCCTCGCGAAAACCCGGTACGCCACGCTCTATCCGGTCCTGGACGCCTACGACAATCTCGTCGGCGTGACAACGCGCAAGGCACTGATGGAGTGCGCGGAGTCCACAGTGGCCGAACCGACGGTGGCCGGACCGACTGTGACTGAACCAACTGTGGCGGAGCCAACAGTGGCCGATGCGACGACACCGGCCCGCGCGATCAGCCATCCCGACGACACGCTTCGCCATGTGGCCAACAGACTCGCCGTCGACCACGTCACCAGGGCGCCCGTCGTCGACCGCACCAATCCGAGGAAGGTGCTCGGCGTCATCACCCTCGCCCAACTCCTGCATGCCCGCCGACGCGATCTGCATGAGGAAACTCACCGCGAACGACTTCTGGCCGTCCGCAACGGAATTACCGGAGTTCCCGATCAACCGAAGCCGACAACAGTGCGCTGACCGGCGGTTTTCCTTGGCAGCGCTGGAAAGGAAAACCGCAACCGGATGACGCGAGATCATCAGTTGGCGGGTTGTCGTTGCGCTGAATGGGCTATTGCCAAGCAGGGTGGGCCCGTTACCGTTTCGTGACGTGCCCTCCCGACACGCGCTTCGCTCCGGCAATGCCGGCTGCCCGGTCATCGACACACCCGCCGCGGCGGCCCTCTGGTTCAGTCCGGCGGAGGTACCTGGCCAACGGACCGGCGACGGTGAGGTGACCGATCTCGCGGCGGCCGAGGAGTTTCTCGAACTGTTCCACGCGGAAAATCCGCAGGCCGGTCCGGCCCGCAACCGGATCGCCTGGGTACGGGCGGAGATCGCGGCAACCGGCAGCTACCAGCACACCAGCGGTGAACTCGCCTTCGGCGCCAGGGTCGCCTGGCGCAACAGCGCCCGCTGTATCGGCAGGCTGTACTGGCAGAGCCTGCGCGTGCGCGACCTGCGCGCGGTCCGCGAGGCCGACCGGATCGCCGAGCACTGCGTGCGGCACCTGGACCTGGCCGGCAACGGCGGCAAGGTCCGGCCGGTGATCAGCGTCTTCGCCCCGGACCGGCCAGGTGCGCCCGGCCCCAGGATCTACAACGAGCAGCTCATCCGCTACGCCGGCTACACCCGTTCGGATGGCAGCGTGCTCGGCGACCCGCGCTATGCCGGATTCACCAACACCGTCGTGGCCATGGGCTGGCAGCCACCAGCCCGCCCCGGCCCGTTCGACGTGCTGCCGCTGCTGGTCGAGACCCGCGACGAGGGGCAGCGGCTCTACGAACTCCCGCGCGAGGCCGTCATCGAGGTTCCGCTGCGCCACCCGGAGCTGGACTTCTTCGCCGACCTGGGCCTCCGTTGGCACGCGGTGCCGGCGATCAGCAACATGCGACTGGTCATCGGGGGAGTCTCCTACCCGGCCGCCCCGTTCAACGGTTGGTACATGGGCACCGAGATCGGCGCGCGCAACCTCATCGACGCCGACCGCTACGACATTCTCGAGGCCGTCGCCGAGCGGATGGGCCTCGACCGAGGCAACGAGCAGACCCTCTGGCGGGACCGGGCCGCGATCGAGATCAACCGCGCCGTGCTGCACTCCTACGCCGCCGACGGCGTCACCATCGCCGACCACCACACGGAGTCCCGCCGCTTCCTCGCCCACCTGGCCAAGGAGGAACGGGCCGGCCGTGGCTGCCCTGCCGACTGGAGCTGGATCGTGCCGCCGATCTCCGGCGCCCTCACCCCGGTCTTCCACCGGTACTACGACACCGAATCGCACGGCCCGGAATTCCTCGCCGACGAGGACGCGGTCAGCCGAGGCCAACTCGGTGGCCCCCGCTGCTTCCCCGAACCATCCTCGGCATCTCCGGCCTCGGCGTCCGGGCTGGCCGGAGCCTTCCTCGGTTCCGCGTAGTTTCCCTGCTCGCGGCAGGCGTACCGAGTGGACGGACCTCCCTCTCGATCGGCGCGTCCACTTTCTGGTCCACTTTAGTCATCGTGGTCCAACTCGGCGTGGCAAACGGACTAATGTCCGTCACTTTGTCACCATCGGCCACATGAAACTCACCGGTCTGCTCGCCAGAACCAGCCGGGAACTGCCTGGGATCATCGGAGTAGCCAGGGTCGATCGGCGTACTGGTGACCTCCTGCGTCGAATCGGTCCTGGCGATATCGTTGTCCTCAACCAACTCGATCTCGACCGCCGCACGGCCGACGCGCTGCTCGCCGCCGAGGTGGCCGGCGTCGTCAACGCCTCGCACTCGATCTCCGGCCGCTACCCCAACCTCGGCCCGGAAGTGCTGGTCAGCGCCGGTATCCCGCTCATCGACGGGGTTGGCCCTGACATCCTGCGCACCATCAAGGAAGGCACCCGTCTGCGCCTGCACGAGGGCGGCGTCTACGCGGGCGAACGGGAGATCGCCACAGGCATCCAGCAGAGCCGCGAGTCGATCGCCGACCAGATGATCGAGGCGAAGGCCGGCATGTCGGCGCTGCTGGAAGCCTTCTCCGCGAACACCATCGAATTCCTCCGCCGCGAACGCACCCTGATCCTCGACGGCGTCGGCGTGCCCGAGATCTTCGTGCCGATGAAGGCCCGCGAGGTCCTTGTCGTCGCCCCCGGCCACGACCACGTCGCGGACCTGAAACTGCTCAAGCGCTACATCCGTGAGCACCGCCCGGTGCTCATCGGCGTCGAAACCGGCGCGGACACCCTGGTCGCGGCCGGATACAAGCCGCAGGTGATCGTCGGCGACCCGGACGGTATCCGCACCGAGACGCTCAAATCCGGCGCCGAGGTCGTCGTCCCCGCCGACTCCGACGGACACGCACCCGGCCTCGAACGCATCCAGGACCTCGGCATCGGGGCGGTCACCTTCCCGTCCTCCGGCAACCCCGAGGACCTCGCCCTGCTGATCGCCGAGGCCAACGACGCCAGCCTGGTGGTCACCGTCGGCACCCAGGCCACCCTCGCCGAGTTCCTCGACCGGGGCCGTTCCGGGTCCAACCCCTCCACCTTCCTGACCCGGCTCAAGCTCGGCAGCCGCCTCGTCGACGGCAAGGCCGTCGCCACCCTGCACCGGGCCAGGGTGTCGGCCTGGTCGGTGCTGCTGCTCGTGCTCGCCGCCGTCCTGGTCATCGCCGTCGCGCTGGCCATCTCCGATGTCAACCACGGCTACCTCGCCTGGCTGGCCGGCAGCGGCACCCACCTGGTGAACTGGGTCAAAGGACTGGTGTAAATGATCTCCCTGCGCTATCACGTCATTTCCATCGGCGCCGTCTTCCTCGCGCTCGCGCTCGGGGTCGTACTCGGCTCGACCGCGCTGTCCAACACCCTGCTCTCGGGCCTGAGCGGGCAGAAGAACAACCTCGCCACGCAGGTCTCCGACCTGCAGAACCAGCGGGACTCGCTCAACGGGCAGCTCACCGACGACGACCAGTTCGCCACCGGCGTCGGCCCGCTGGCCGTGCGCGGCGCGCTGGCGCAGCGCACCGTCGTGCTCATCCTCGCCCCGGACGCCAGCCAGACCCAGGCCGGCGAGCTGACCTCGCTGATCACCGACGCCGGGGGCACCGTCACCGGCCAGGTGCAGCTGACCGACGCGTTCACCGACCCCAACCAGGCCGACCAGCTGCGTGACCTGGTCACCAGGATGATCCCGGCCGGTGTGCAGCTGCCGGTCGCCTCCGACCCCGGCACCCTCGCCGGCGGCCTGTTCGGCCCGCTGCTGCTGCTGAACAAGACCAACGACGCCACCCAGGCCAGCCCGGACGCGGTCACCTCTGCGCTGGCCGGTCTCGCCGCGGGCGGTTTCGTCAAGCCCGGTGCGCAGGTGCAGCCCGCGCAGTTGGCCCTGGTGCTCACCGGCGGCGCGGAAACGGGCAACGACCCGGCCGACCGGGCCGCGATGCTGGCCCAGTTCGCCACCCAGGTGCAGCGCTCCGGCGCCGGCACCGTACTGGCCGGCGGCGCGGGCTCGGCCGGTGGCAGCGGCGCCATCGGCGTCGTCCGCGCGGACAGTGCGGCCAACTCCATCCTGTCGACAGTGGACAATGCGGACACCGCTGCCGGCAGGGTGGTCACCGTGCTGGCCCTGCAGAGCCAGCTCAACGGCCACAGCGGTGCCTATGGCACGGCGGGTAACGCCGCCTCACCGGTACCCGAGCCGACCAACAACTGACCCGACCAACCGATCAGTCGCAGCGACCGGCCTGATCGGTTGGCGCGACCGGCGCCGGCCACCTGGTGACCGTCGCCGGTCACCCGTCGGCGTCAACCGATGCCGATCCGGTCGAACCCACCGACACGCTGGGCAACACGGCAGGTGGCAGGGCGGGGGGAGAGCGGGCGAAGCCGTGATAGCCTGAAATCCCGTGGGCAGTAAGACCGATTCCGGCAGCGGAAACGGCCGCAGATCACGGGGAGCCTCGTTGGTGCTTCAGGCGCGTACCAAGCACATTTTCGTCACCGGAGGCGTCGCCTCCTCGCTGGGCAAGGGCCTCACGGCCTCCAGCCTCGGCCAGCTACTCACCTCGCGTGGGTTGCGGGTCACCATGCAGAAACTCGACCCTTACCTCAATGTCGATCCGGGCACGATGAACCCGTTCCAGCACGGCGAGGTGTTCGTCACCGACGACGGCGCCGAGACCGATCTGGACATCGGTCACTACGAGCGGTTCCTTGACCGCAGCCTGTCCGGCTCGGCGAACGTCACCACCGGCCAGGTGTACTCCGAGGTGATCGCCAAGGAACGACGCGGCGAATACCTCGGCGACACCGTGCAGGTGATTCCGCACATCACCGACGAGATCAAGTCGCGCATCCTCGCGATGTCCGATCCCGGCCAGGACGGTCAGTCGCCGCATGTGGTGATCACCGAGGTCGGTGGCACCGTCGGCGACATCGAGTCGCTGCCCTTCCTCGAAGCGGCCCGGCAGGTCCGCCACGATGTCGGCCGGGACAACTGCTTCTTCCTGCACGTCTCGCTGGTGCCGTATCTCGCGCCCTCCGGTGAGTTGAAGACCAAGCCGACCCAGCACTCGGTGGCCGCGCTGCGCAACATCGGTATCCAGCCGGACGCGATCGTCTGCCGCGCGGACCGGGAGATCCCGGCCGGCCTCAAACGCAAGATCGCGCTCATGTGCGACGTCGACGTCGAAGCGGTCGTCGCCGCGCCGGACGCACCGTCCATCTACGACATCCCGAAGGTCCTGCACGCCGAAGCGCTGGACGCCTATGTGGTCCGCCGCCTCGACCTGCCCTTCCGCGATGTCGACTGGGCGGTCTGGGGCGATCTGCTGGAACGCGTGCACAACCCGGCCGAGACCATCCGCGTCGCACTGGTCGGCAAGTACGTCGACCTGCCCGACGCCTACCTGTCGGTCACCGAGGCGCTGCGCGCGGGCGGCTTCGCCAACCGCGCCAAGGTCGAGGTCGTCTGGGTCGCCTCGGACACCTGCGAGACCGAGGCCGGCGCGGCCCGTCAACTGTCCGGTGTGGACGGTGTGCTGATCCCCGGTGGGTTCGGCGTGCGCGGCATCGAGGGCAAGGTCGGTGCGATCCGCTACGCCCGCACCCGAGGCATCCCGATCCTCGGTCTGTGCCTCGGCCTACAGTGCATGGTCATCGAGGTGGCCCGCGAACTCGCCGGCATCCCGGATGCGGACTCCGCCGAATTCGACGAGAACACGCCGAACCCGGTGATCTCCACCATGGCCGACCAGGCCGACGTCATCTCCGGTGCGCGTGACATGGGCGGCACCATGCGGCTCGGTGCCTACCCGGCAACGCTGAAGGCCGGTTCGCTGGTGGCAAGGGCGTACGGCTCGAACGAGGCGTCCGAACGGCATCGACACCGCTACGAGGTCAACAACGCCTACCGCGACAGGCTGGGCAAGGCTGGGCTGGTGTTCTCCGGCCTGTCCCCGGACGGGCACCTCGTCGAATTCGTCGAGCTGCCAACGGATGTGCACCCGTTCTTCGTCGGCACCCAGGCGCATCCGGAACTCAAGAGCCGCCCGACCCGGCCGCATCCGCTGTTCGCCGCGTTCATCGCCGCCGCGCTGCGGTACTCGACGGCCGACCGGCTCCCGGTGGAACTCAACGACACCGCAGCGGCGGTCGTGTAGATCATGACCGACTCACAACGCCACTCCTTCGATGTGGTGTCCACACAGGACATCTACAAGGGCCGGGTGGTCGCCCTGCGCGCCGACGAGGTCCGCATGCCCGGCGGCCGCACCGCCCGCCGCGAGGTCGTCGAGCACTTCGGTGCCGTCGCCATCGCGGCACTCGACGAGAAGGACCAACTGGTGCTCATCCACCAGTACCGGCACCCTCTCGGCCACCGGCTCTGGGAACTCCCGGCTGGCCTCCTCGACGAACCCGGCGAAGCACCGGTGCTGGCCGCCGCCCGCGAACTCGCCGAGGAGGTCGGTCTGGCCGCGGCACGCTGGGAAACCATGATCGAGGTCGCCGCCTCACCCGGTTTCACCGACGAGGTGGTCCGCGTCTTCCTCGCCCGTGAACTGACCGAGGTGCACCGCGAGGTCGCCGACGGCGACGAGGAGACCGACCTGACCATCCGCCGCGTCGACCTCGCCGAGGCCGTCAGGATGGTCATGGCCGGCCAGATCATCAACGCCTCGGCCGTCGCGGGCATCCTCGCCGTGCAAGCGGTGCTGACGGGCACCGTCACCACCCGACCGGCCGAGGCCCCCTGGTCGAGTCGTCCCACCCGATTCGCCGGTAGGAGTTCGGTCTGACCGCGACCATGGGGTACCGGTGGTCAGGCCAGGCCGAGGCTGCTGATCAGCGGCTGGGTCAGGCTCCTGACGAAGGTGTCGGTCAGGTGGTTGTCGCGGTAGACCACGACATTGCCGATCACGGCAGGACACGTGGTCGCCGTGCACAACCACCTGGTCAGATCGGCCACCTTGCCACCCGCCAGGGAGGACACGGCTTCATCCAGCGGATCGACCTCGTTGCCGAGTGAGGCAGGACGGCTGGTGTCACACCGGCTCCGGTTGTCGGCGTTGCGCTGTAGACACTCCGGCGTGTTCTGGGTCATCAGCGGTACGTCCCGGATCGCGTCGACGTGGATACCCGCGCCTGCCAGCGGTTGGAGCAGCTTCAGATAGCCGGCGACGTCGACGGCGCGCTGATCCCAGGTCCGCGCGCCGTCGCGGATCGTCGAGCCGAGGGTGTACCCGGCCGTCACCACGAGGTCGGGTTTCATCTTCAGCAGCGCCGGCAGCATCTGGTAGGCGATGTCCGCGCACACCTTGAGCGGGTAGCCACTCCGGCTCGGCGGCAGGTCACCGAACGCGCAGCCGTCGTGCACCAGCAGCTTGACGCGCCATTCACCGGACTCGGTGGCGAAGTTGATCAGCGCCGTGCTGAACATCGTCATATGTGAATCGCCGAGCAGCACCATTGTCTTGGGAGCGCGCGGATTCCCGAATTCGCAGACACCGCTGGTGACCGGACTGGCGGCCGGGTCGTAGTTCGCGCAGTTGTTGCTCCAGGCCGCGGCAAGGTCGTTGCCGGCCACCGCGGGATCGGGCAGCAGCGGCACTCCCGACGGCGCAGGCCGGGGGCTGGTCGGGTCGAAGGCGAGTGCTCCGGGATGGTTCGCGTCCAAGGTCGTCGCGGCCAGCAGCAACTCGTCGACGTGTTTCCGCGCGAGTGTCCAGGGCACGGTCGAGGACACCAGCGTCAGCACCACGAACCCGACGCCGAGCAGGTAGCTGGCCCGCAGCCGCCGTCGGAACGGCGCCCTGCCGGTGGTCGGTGACGCACCGGCGGTCTTGCGCTGCCGGAACGGGTCCTCGATCAGGTGCTTGGATCCGATCGCGAGGACAAGGCTCAGCGCGGCGGCCTTGTACACCTGCGGTGTGGTGAGGGCGTCCCCACCGGTGCGTTCCAGGACGAACACGATCACCGGCCAGTGCCAGAGATAGAGGCTGTAGGAGATGTCGCCGAGATAGCGCAGCGGCGGCGTACGCAGCGGCGCCGCGACGTCGAACAGCCAGAGTCGTTCGTCCTTGGCCCGGCTGCCGGCGACGATCATCGCCACCGCACCGAGGACCGGCACGAGCGCGATCCAACCGGGGAAGGCCATCGCGGTGGTGAACGCGACCGCGCTGAACACCACGAGGGCAAGGCCCAGCCAACCCAGCACCAGCCGCGGCGCGTGCGGCACCCGGACGCGTCGGAGGGCGATCGCGGTGAGGCCGCCGAGACACAACTCCCACATGCGGGTCGGCGTGACGTAGTAGGCCGCCTGTGGCGGTGCGGTCGTGGTCAGGATCGAATACGCCAGCGAGGCCGCACCGACCAACGCCACCGCGGCGAACAACCAGCGCAGCGGATGGCGGGACCGGCGGGCCGCGATCGCGGTGACCAACAGGATCAGCGGGATGACCAGATAGAACTGCTCCTCGACGCTCAGCGACCAGAAGTGTTGAACCGGGGACGCGGCGGCGGTGGCGTGCGCGTAGTCCGAGGAGAAGATCGCCAACAGCCAGTTCTGCACGTCCAGCGCCGATGCCGCGATCTGCTGCATGATCGCCGGCCAGCCCGGCATCGGCACCAGTATCAGCGTTGCGACGACCGTGACGAGCAGGACCACCGACGCCGCCGGCAACAGCCGTCGCAGCCGCCGGGCGTAGAACGCGGCCATCCGCAGTCGTCCGGTCCGCCGGATCTCCTCGACGAGGCTGCCGATGATCAGAAAGCCCGAGATGACGAAGAAGACGTCGACACCGACGAAGCCGCCCGGTAACCGAGCAGGCCGCAGGTGGTAGATCAGCACCAAGCCGACCGCGAGAGCCCGCAGCCCCTGGATATCGGCACGCTGGAGCCCGTGTCTGAGTCGGTTCCGCCCGGTCGGGTCGGTTACCGTGGTCGAGATCGGCTCGGTGACGGTGGACAAAATACCGTTTCCTTCCCCTGCAACGGTGAGGACTTCCGACCATCATTCGGAATGCGCGTCAGCAGGCGCGGTTTGTCGCTTCCCTCGAAAACGAAGACGGCGAAGGTTGAATGATTCGTCGGATACTTGCCCCGTCAAGCCCCCGGAATCTGTGGAGGATAGCCGACCGTGGTCGACCATAATGCCGCCGCACCCGCGTTGGCGGGTGTGATCGGCGGCTACCTCGACCACCTCGCGGTGGAACGCGGCACCGCGCGCAACACGCTGGACTCCTACACGCGCGATCTGCGTCGCTATGCCGAATACCTCGCCGCCTCCGGCGTGACCGAGTTGACCGAGGTCACGCCGGAGCGGGTCAGCGCGTTCCTCGGCGCGCTGCGGGAAGGCGACGCCGAGCATCCGCCGCTGGCCGCGTCCTCGGCGGCGCGGACCGTGGTGGCCGTCCGGGGGTTGCACCGCTTCGCCGTGCGGGAGGGCCTGCTCGCCGACGACCCGGCTCGCGAGGTCCACCCGCCGCAACCGCCCCGCAGACTGCCCAAGGCGCTGCCGATCGACGATGTGCTGCGCCTGTTGGAACAACCCGGCCCCGACGAACCGCGAACCGTGCGGGATCGGGCCCTGCTCGAACTGCTCTACTCCACCGGAGCACGGATCTCCGAGGCGGTCGGCCTCGACCTCGACGACGTCGACCGTGAGCAGCGCACCGTCATCCTGGACGGCAAGGGCGGCAAACAGCGGCTGGTCCCGGTCGGCAGGCCCGCCCTCGCCGCGCTGGACGCCTACCTCGTCCGCGCCCGTCCCGCTCTAGCCACGCACGGCCGAGGCACCCCTGCGGTGTTCCTCAACGCGCGCGGCGGGCGGCTGTCCCGGCAGGGAGCCTGGCTGGTTCTCAAGGCAGCGGCGGAACGGGCCGGGCTCACCACCGAGATCTCGCCGCACACCCTGCGGCACTCCTTCGCCACCCACCTCATGGAGGGCGGCGCGGATGTCCGCGTCGTGCAGGAACTGCTCGGCCACGCCTCGGTGACCACCACCCAGATCTACACGCTGGTCACCGTGAACACCCTGCGCGAGGTCTATGTCACCGCGCATCCGCGCGCGCTCGGCTGAAGGGCTCGGCGCAACACTGCCTGGTGCCACCACGAGACTTGTCAGAACCGGTACGGTAAGCGCCGACCTGTGTGCGGTAGCGGAGGTGGTTGGCTTGCATACCGACCTTGATCAGCCGGCGCGCGAGCACATCACGCTGGTCGGCGTGTTGCATGCGCTCAGCGACCCGACAAGGCTCGCCGTGTTGCGCCAGCTCGAGGCACGGGGCGAGACCCTGTGCGGCCGGTTGGACGTCGCGGTCGCCAAGTCGACGCTGTCCCAACATCTGCGGGTGCTGCGCGAAGCGGGAGTGACCAGGACCCGGCCCGAAGGTACCCAGCGGTGGCTTTCGGTGCGCAGGGACGACCTGGATGCCAAGTTCCCCGGCCTGCTCGACGTCGTGCTCACCGCGGCGGCCGACCTGCCGGCACCGCTGCTGGGCGTGCCAGCGCCGGTGGGTGGCGGCTGATCCGAGGACGCGATTCCCGATTCGATCCCACCCGCTTCGCCCGGCCCCGGCATCCAGCCCATCAGCTGCGGAAACGGCGCCGACCGGCGAGGCGCGTTGCCGGTGTCCTGGTGGCCGCATAGGCTGCGCCAGACGGTCCAGGCAGACAACAAGGAGCTAGGTCGCCATGTCGACACCGCAGCCATCCGCTCAGCGGCGGCCCAGCGGTGGTTCGGTCGAGCTGAACCTGGCCCCGCCCGCCGCCGTTGACGACGATGAACCGGACACTACCTCCAGCGGGCTGAGCGCGACCGGCCGACCGCGCCGCCGCACGCCGGAGCCCGCGCTGATCGCACACCACGGACCAGCGAAGATCCTGGCCCTGTGCAACCAGAAGGGCGGGGTCGGCAAGACCACCTCGACCATCAATCTCGGCGCCGCCCTCGCCGAGTACGGCCGCCGCGTGCTGCTGGTGGACTTCGATCCGCAGGGTGCGCTCTCGGTCGGCCTCGGCATCCACCCGAACCATCTTGAGACCACCATCTACAACGCGATCATGGAGCGCACCGTCGGTGTCGAGGACGTGGTGATGCGCACCAGCGTCGACGACATGGACCTGCTGCCCAGCAACATCGACCTCTCCGCGGCCGAGGTCCAGCTGGTGGCCGAGGTGGGCAGGGAACACACCCTGGTCAGGGTGTTGCAACCGCTGATGGACCGCTACGACTACATCCTGGTCGACTGCCAGCCCTCGCTCGGCCTGCTCACCGTCAACGCGCTGGCCGCCGCCGACGGCGTCATCATCCCGCTGGAATGCGAGTTCTTCAGCCTGCGCGGCGTCGCCCTGCTGATCGACACCATCGAGAAGGTCCGCGAGCGGCTCAACCCCAAGCTGGAGATCACCGGCATCCTGCCGACCATGTTCGACCCGAGGACACTGCACTGCCGCGAGGTGATGGCCAGGGTCGTCGAGGCCTTCGGCGACACGGTGTTCGACGCGGTGATCAACCGGACCGTACGCTTCCCGGAAACCACTGTCGCCGGTGAGCCGATCACCCGCTGGGCGCCCCGCTCGGCCGGTGCGAAGGCCTACCGCGAACTGGCCCGTGAGGTGATCGCCCGATGAGGACCCGTGGCCGGTTGAGGCGGTTGCCCGGTTGAATCGCCGCCCGTCATTGCCTGGTGCGGCTGAACTGTTCCGACCTACCGTTCCGGTCGTCCCACCAGCAGAACTCGACCCGCTCCCGGAACCGGCCGACTCGGCGATTTCCGGTAGGCGCAAGCACGAATCGAAGATCACCGTGTACATCTCCGAGGAGGAGCTGTACGCCCTGGAACACGCCAGGCTGGTGGCCCGTGCCAAACACGGTCTTGTCGCCGACCGCGGCCGCATCGTGCGGGAGGCCGTCGCGGTGCTGCTCGCCGACTTCGAGGAACGTGGCGCGGAATCCATGCTGGTCCGGCGGCTGCGCCGGGAATCGGACCGGTGATCGCGGTGCAGGACTCGCCGAGGCGCCCGGACGCCGAGGCGCCCGCCGACCCGTCGTCAGCCGATCTCCCGGGGGCCGACCCGCAACTGTCCGCCCCTGAGCAGGCCGAACCCGAGCCGGTCGAACCCGATCCGGTCGGGGCCGCGCTGGCGGCGGCAACGGCCGAGGACGGCAGATTCCGGGTCCGGCTGTCGAATTTCGAGGGCCCGTTCGACCTGCTGCTCCAGCTGATCTCGCAGCACGAGATGGACGTCACCGAGGTCGCGCTGCACCAGGTCACCGACGACTTCATCGCGCACATCCGCGCGATGGGGGATGACTGGAGCCTCGACGAGACCACCGAGTTCCTGGTCATCGCGGCCACCCTGCTCGACCTCAAGGCGGCCCGCCTGCTGCCGGCCGCCGAGGTCGAGGACGAGGAGGACCTCGCCCTGCTGGAGGCCCGCGACCTGCTCTTCGCCCGACTGCTGCAGTACCGCGCCTACAAACAGGTCGCCGCGCTGTTCAGCGAGCTGGAATCGGCCGCGCTGCGTCGCTATCCGCGTTCGGTCGCCTTGGAGGACCGGTTCGCGCAGCTGCTGCCCGAGGTCATGCTCGGCGTCGATCCGGCCACCTTCGCGCAGATCGCGGCGGTCGCCTTCCGGCCCAAGCCGCCGCCGTCCATCTCGCTGGACCACCTGCACGTCGCCAAGGTCTCGGTGCGCGAACACGCGGCCATGCTGCGCATCCGGCTCGCCGAACTCGGGTCGGCGAGTTTCTCCGACCTGGTCTCCGACTGCGAACACACCCTTGAGGTCGTCGCACGCTTCCTGGCCCTGCTGGAGTTGTACCGGCAGGCGACCATCACCTTCGAGCAGCCCGACGCGTTGGAGGAGCTGCTGGTGACCTGGACCGGCGGCACCGTCGACGAGGCGCAGGTCGTGGCACAGACCGAACTTGCCAGCACCGAGGAAGAGGAATACCAGTGACGGACAAGGGGGTCGCGGACGATTCGGCCGCACCCGACCTCGACGAGCTGTCGGCCGAACCGGACACCGTCGACGACGGCGTTGCCGGGGACGACACCGTCCCGGAAGAGGTTGCCGAGGACGCCGCCGTCGACGAGCCCGCAGCCGCCGAACCCGTTGACGAACCGGTTGACGTAGCCGATTCGGCCCAGGCCCAGGTCGCGGCGGAAGCGAAAGCGGAAGCGGGGGAGGCGGACGCGGAGTCGGAGTCGGGGGAGGCCGGCGAGCTGGATGTCGACCTGGACCTGCCCGGTCTTGCCGATGACGAGGCGTTGATCCCGGCGCTGGAGGCACTGCTGCTGGTGGTGGACGCACCGGCGAGCGAGGACTCGCTGGCGGGCGCGCTGGAGGTCCCGGCCGCTCGGGTCGGCACGGTGCTGGCCAGGATGTCGGCCGACTATACTGAGCAGGGGCGTGGCATCGACCTGCGTAAAATGGGTGATGGCTGGCGGTTCTTCACTCGCGACCGGTACGCGCCCTTCGTAGAGAAACTTCTCCTCGATGGGCAGCGCGCCCGACTGACCAGGGCCGCGCTGGAAACGCTCGCGGTGATCGCCTATCGGCAACCGGTCACCAGGGCACGAATAGCCGCAGTACGTGGGGTCAACGTCGATGGCGTTATCCGCACGCTCGTGCTGCGCGGCCTGATCGAGGAGATCGGTACCGACGCCGAAACCGGTGGCCTCCTCTACCGGACCACCGAACTGTTCTTGGAGCGATTGGGGCTGTCCTCTTTGGAGGAACTGCCGCCGATCGCTCCGCTGTTGCCAGAAGTGGATGCGATCGAAGATGTCTGACCGAGCCAGTAAGACCGACCCGCAGGGGGTCCGGCTGCAGAAGGTCCTCGCCCAGGCCGGCGTCGCCTCGCGGCGCGCCGCCGAGGACCTGATCGCGCAGGGCAGGGTCAGCGTGGACGGCAAGGTCGTCGCCGAGCAGGGGCGCAGGGTCGACCCGGACAGCGCCGTCATCCATGTCGACGGCGTTCGGGTCGTGGTTCGCGAGGACCTCAGCTACCTCGCCTTCCACAAGCCGATCGGCGTGCACACCACCATGCACGACGACCAGGGCAGGCCCTGCGTCGGCGACTACCTGCGCAACCGCGTCGAGTCCGGCGGTCCTCGGCTGTTCCACGTCGGCAGGCTCGATGTGGAGACCGAAGGCCTGTTGCTGCTCACCAACGACGGCGAACTCGCGCACCGGCTCACCCACCCCTCCTACGAGGTGGCCAAGACCTACCTCGCCGACGTCCCCGGCACCATCCCGAAGGACCTCGGCAAGCGGCTGCGGGCCGGCGTCGAACTGGAAGACGGACTGGCCAAAGTGGACTCGTTCAAGCTGGTGGATGCCGTGCCAGGCCAGTCCTTGGTCGAACTGATCCTGCACGAGGGCCGCAACCATGTGGTCCGGCGGCTGCTCGACGCGGTCGGTTTCCCGGTGTTCCGGCTGGTGCGCACCGCGGTCGGCGAGGTCCGCCTCGGCAACCAGCGTCCCGGCACGCTGCGCCCGCTCAACCGTCCCGAGGTCGGCTCCCTGTTCACCGCCGTCGGCCTCTGACCGCGCGCCTCACCCGCGCTGGTTCGCCGTCGCCAGCAGCTGTTCCAGCAGGTCCGCCAGCTGGCGCCGCTGCTCGGCGTCCAGCCCGTCTACCAGCTCGGCCTCCCTGGTCAGCACCTGATCGACCGTCGCCTCCACGAGCGCGTGCCCGGCCTCGGTCAGCGACACCAGCACCGACCGCGCATGGTCGGTGCCCGCTCGCCTGTCGACAAGGCCCTCCTGCTCCGCCTTGGCCACCCGCTGGGAGATCGCGCCCGCGGTCACCAGCGTCCTTGCCGCCAGTTCGCGGGTACTGAGCGTGTAGGGCGGCCCGCTGCGGCGCAGCACGCTGAGCAGGTCGAGGGTGGCCGGGCCGACCCCGGTCCGCGTCATGAGGCGCCGTCGGTCGTCGGCGAACAGCTTGGCCAGCCGCCACACCCTGGTGACGATGCCGATCGAGGAGGTCGGGGTACCGGGTCGCTCGCGTGCCCAGGCGGTCGCGATCTCGTCCACCGGATAGCTCGACACCGAATCCAGCGGATAGCTGTCGGGGTTTGACACGGCCGCTCCGTCGCTCGTACGTTTAGGTCTAAATTTAGCACTGAACGAGGAGGGTCGATGACACGCACCGTGCTGGTCACCGGAGGTGGCACCGGCATCGGCAGAGCAGTGGCCGCCCGATTCGCCGCCGACGGCGACACCGTGATCGTCACCGGCCGCAGGCCCGAACCGCTCGCCGCGACCGTGGCCGCCCTCGGCCCGTCCGTGCGGGCCCTGGTCTGCGATCACACCGACCCCGCGCAACTGCTCGCCATCGGTGCCGACCTGCCCGCCGGCCTCGATGTCCTCGTCAACAACGCGGGCGGCAACACCGACCTCGCCGCCGCCGACAACCCGTCCGCCGACGACCTGGCCGGCTTCGCCGCCGCCTGGCGGGCGAACCTGGACGCCAACCTGCTCAGTGCCGCGCTGACCACGAGGGCCTTCGGCGAGCGGCTCGCGGCCGGGGGAGCGGTGGTGCACATCGGCTCGATCGCCGCGGACAAGGGCGCCGGCGCCTATGGCGCGGCCAAAGCGGGCCTGGCCAGCTGGAACATCGACCTCGCCCGCCAACTCGGGCCACGCGGCATCACCGCCAACGTGGTCGCCGCCGGCTACATCGCCGACACCGAGTTCTTCCACGACCGGCTCACCGCCGCCCGCCGTGAACGCCTCATCGCGGACACGCACACCGGCCGGCCCGGCACGGTCGAGGACATCGCGGGCGCCGTGCACTTTCTCGCCTCGGCCGCCGCCCGGCAGATCACCGCCCAGGTGCTCAACGTCAACGGCGGAGCCTGGCCGGCCCGCTGAGTCGCACCGCCCCCGCCGACCACCGTGAACCGGCAAGATCGGGGAATGACTCAGCGCGCGAGGTGGGCAAAGACGCAGTGGGCGTGGCCGGTGCGGCGCGGCTGGGTGGTCCTCGGCGCGGTGCCAGGACCGGACGTCGACGAGTTCGCCGAGGCCGACCAGGTGATCGCCGCACTCGCCCGGCCCGGCGCCGCCGATGCCACCCTGCTGGCCGTGCAGCACCCGCACCAGACCCCGGCCGCGCTGGCCGGCGAAGACTCCCTTGCCGACGCGCTGCCCACCGCCCGCCGCGTGCTGGACCGGCTGCGCGCGCAGGCCTACCGGGAGGCGCACGACCTCATCGCCGCCTATCGGGCCACCGGGGTCGACGGCGTCGCCCTCGGCGTGCTGTGCATGATCGATCCGGCGGCCGTCGACGCCAGTGGCATCGCCAGGGTCCGGCACAGCGAACAGGTCTATCCGGACGTGGTCGCCGAGCGTGCCGCGGTACTGGCCGGCCTCGGTGCCGCGACCAGCGCCGCCATGCTGCTGCCGGTCGACGGTGGCCCGGCCCTGACCGCCCTCCTCGCCGACACCATCGCCGAACTCGGCGAACCCGAAGTATCCACAGTGGACTCGGCGGGACGGCTGCACGAACTCTGGCCGATCGGTCCCGGCCGGCGTCAACAGGCCCTGCTCGCCGCCGTGCAGAGCCGCCCGCTGCTCGTCGCCGACGGCAACCACCGGGTCGCCGCGGCGGCCGCGAGCCGACTCTCCGGCCTGCTCGCCCTGGTCACCGGTGGCCCCGACCTGCACGTCGGCGCGATCCACCGGGTCCTCCACGGCACCGGCCGCACCCGCGCCGAGCTCGCCGCCGCCTGGCGACACATCGGGCTGGAGGTCATCGAATCGACCTCGGCAGTCGCCGCCCGACCCGGCACGATCGTGGTCCACACCCCGACCGGCGATCTCACCGTCGAACTCCCCGCACCGGGCCCCGACGAGCCCCTGCCCAGGATCGATCACGGCGTCGTCGAAACCCTGCTCGTCGAAGCCGCGCTCGGCGTCGACCCGGAGGGCCCGCTGCTGCGTCCACTGCCGGCAGGCCGCGCGCCGGCCCCCGGCTACGACGCGGTGCTGGAAATCGCGGCCGTGCCCTTCGCCGACGTGCTCAGCGTGCACGAACAGGGGCGGCGGATGCCCCGCAAGAGCACTTATTTCACGCCGAAACCGCGCAGCGGACTGTTGCTCGCCGACCTCACGGCGTGAGAGTCCCCGGCTGCCGTCGGAGCCGGCCGGGGAGCCAGGCA
This sequence comes from Pseudonocardiaceae bacterium, assembly GCA_036268955.1. Classification (GTDB taxonomy): domain Bacteria; phylum Actinomycetota; class Actinomycetes; order Mycobacteriales; family Pseudonocardiaceae; genus CAJCJE01. The sequence goes on along the minus strand of DATATE010000156.1, from coordinate 41,570 downwards.
GAATAGAGGACTGGACGAGCAGCACATGACGTCCGTTCCGACCTTCGGTGGCGGCATTCGGTGGCAAGGGAGATCAGGTGACCCGCGGGGAGCTGCGTGGCGTTGTTGCGCTGGATGGACCGTCGGGCACCGGGAAGTCCACGGTGGCCCGCCGGCTGGCCAGCGCACTGCGTGCTCGGTATCTGGACACCGGTGCGATGTACCGGGCAATCACGCTGGCCGTGCTCAACGCCGGGATCGACCCGACCGACTCGGTCGCGGTCGCCGGTGTCGCGGCCGGCGCCGACCTGAGTATCGGCACCGACCCCACCGCCCCGGCCATCCGGCTGGACGGGGTCGATGTCGTCAGTGAGATCCGTGCGCAGGCGATCACCTCCTCGGTGTCCGCCGTGGCAGGCGTGCCCTCGGTGCGCTCGGTGCTGATCGGCAGGCAGCAGAAGATCATCGCCGAGGTGCTCGGCGCGGGCGGCGGCATCGTCGTGGAGGGCAGGGACATCGGCTCGGTGGTCGCGCCCGACGCCGGCCTGAAGGTCTACCTCGACGCAAGCCCCGAGGCCCGCGCCCGTCGCCGCACCCGCCAGGACGCCGCGGCCGGTCGAATGAGCACAGTGGACCGAACCCGGGCCGACGTCGACCGGAGGGACAACATCGACGCCCGCACCACCCCGCTGCGCCCCGCAACGGACGCGATCGAGCTGGACACCACAAACCTTGACGTCAACGGGGTCATCAACGAGCTGCTGTCCATGGTGGACACTCGTGGCCTTCGCGCGGTCGGCGAACGGACCGGCCCGTGACGAACACCGTGACGAACTCCGCGACCGCCGAGGAACTGCGCGCGCAACTGCCGGTCGGCTCCTCGCTGGCCTGGCACCGGATCGCCCGCTGGATCAGCAAGTGGATCTACGCGATCCCGTTCCGGACCCGCCTCGACGGCGTCGACCACATGCCCGCGAGCGGCCCGGTCGTAGTGGTCATCAACCACAGCACCCTCGTCGAGGGGCCGGTCCTGCTCGGCAGGCTGCCGCGCAACACCGTTTTCCTGGTCAAACGAGAACTGTTCGTCGGCCCCGCCGGCTGGTTCCTGCCGAAAATGGGCCAACTCGCGGTGCGCAGGGGCGAACCGGACCGGGCGGCACTGATGGAAGCGCAGCGAGTACTGCGGGCCGGCGGCGTCATCGGCGTCTTCCCGGAAGGCTCGCGCGGCGAGGGGGACGTGACCAGCGCGCACAACGGCGCGGCCTGGCTCGCGGTCTCCACCAATGCCTCCGTGCTGCCGATCGCCTGCCGAGGCACCTATCGCGCACCCGGCACCCGGCGCCGGTTCCGGCCTAAAGTGGACGTACTGGTCGGCGAGCCGTTCACGCTGCCAGGGCAGCGGGGCCGGGCAGCGGTGGCCGCGGCCACCGAACAGATCCGGGTGGCGTTGGCCACCCTGGTCACCGAACTGGACGCACTCCGCGCCGGTAGCCGACCTTCAGATCAAGACGACTCGTCGCGTTCGGGCGAGTGAGAGAGTGAGTAACAGCGGTGAGTGAGTTGGACGGCACCTGGGCCGAGGAGTCCGAATGGGCCCTCACGGAGGGGTCCGATGACTCCGACGACGCCGAAGTAGCCATTGCGCAGCCGGTACTGGCCGTCATCGGCAGGCCGAACGTCGGCAAGTCGACCCTGGTCAACCGCATCCTCGGCCGGCGTGAGGCGGTCGTTCAGGACGTGCCGGGGGTGACCCGCGACCGCGTCGCCTACGACGCGCTGTGGAACGGCCGCAAGTTCACCGTTGTGGACACCGGCGGCTGGGAACCTTCCGCGAAGGGCCTGCAGGGCGCCGTCGCCGCGCAGGCCGAACTGGCCATGAAGACAGCGGACGCGGTACTCGTCGTCGTCGACTCGACCGTCGGCGCGACCACCACCGACGAGGCCGTCGCCAGGGTGCTGCGGCGCTCGGACCGGCCGGTCATCCTGGTCGCCAACAAGGTCGACGACGAACGGCGACTGCCCGACGTCGCCAGCCTCTGGTCGCTGGGCCTCGGCGAGCCGTACCCGGTCAGCTCCCTGCACGGCCGCGGCTCCGGCGACCTCCTCGACGCCATTCTGGCCGCGCTGCCGGAAACACCACGGGAAACCTTCGGCCCCACCGGCGGCCCGCGCAGGGTCGCCCTGGTCGGCAAGCCGAACGTCGGCAAGTCCAGCCTGCTCAACCGGCTGGTCGGCGAGCAGCGTTCGGTGGTCGACAAGGTCGCCGGCACCACCGTCGACCCGGTCGACTCGCTGGTCGAACTCGACGGCGAGATCTGGCGCTTCGTGGACACCGCCGGCCTGCGCAAGAAGGTCAACACCGCGAGCGGCATGGAGTACTACGCCTCGCTGCGCACCAAGGGCGCCATCGACGCGGCCGAGGTGGTCATCGTGCTGCTCGACGCCCACGAGCCCATCAGTGACCAGGACCTGCGCGTGCTGACCATGGTGATCGACTCCGGCAAGGCCATGGTGCTGGCTTTCAACAAGTGGGACCTCGTCGACGAGGACCGCCGGTACATGCTCGAGAAGGAACTCGACCGTGAACTCACCCGGCTGCCCTGGCCGGAACGGATCAACGTCTCCGCCCTCACCGGCCGCGCCGTCGCCAAGCTCGCCCCGGCCCTGCGCACGGCGCTGACCTCCTGGGACCAGCGGGTGGGCACCGGCGCGCTGAACTCCTGGCTGTCGGACCTGATCGCGGCGACCCCGCCGCCGGTGCGCAGCGGCAAACAGCCCAAGGTCCTGTTCGCCACCCAGGCCCAGACCCGGCCGCCGACCATCGTGCTGTTCACCACCGGATTCCTGGAGGCCGGCTACCGCCGGTTCATCGAACGCAAGTTCCGCGAGACCTTCGGCTTCACCGGTAGCCCGGTGCGGATCTCCGTCCGCGTTCGGGAAAAGAAGGTCCGCAAGGGCTGACCCGCTCCCGACCTGCGCGTCCGCTCACCGCCTGCTCGTTGATCGGGAGACCAGATAGGCTGGCAGAGCACACTGGTGCCAACCAGAGTGATTCGAGAGGTACCGCGTGGCCAACGGTGACAACGGTCCGGAGCCAACCGCCCCGGTGCGCCTCGTACTTGCCGACGATGAGGCGTTGCTGCGTCGCGGCCTGCGCGTACTGCTGGAGGCCGACGGTCGGGTCAAGGTCGTCGCTGAGGCGGCCGACGGCGAGGAACTGCTCACCGCGATCGTCGAACACCGCCCCGACGTAGCCCTGATCGACGTGCAGATGCCCGGCTCGGACGGCCTCTACGCACTGCGCAGGATTCAGTCCCTGCCGCACCAACCGGCGACCGCGATCCTGACCACCTTCGACATCGACGAGTACATCGCCGAGGCCCTCGAACTCGGCGCGCATGGTTTCCTGCTCAAGGACGCAGAGCCGGAAGCCCTGGTCCGGGCCGTCCTCGACCTGGCGGCCGGGGGAGCGGTGCTCGACCCTCGGATCACCGCCCGCCTACTGCCCGCCCTGCGCAACAGCGGCGGCCAACTGCGGATGGCCCGCGCGATGGGCACCCTCAGCGCCAGGGAGCGCCAGGTCCTCGACCTGCTCTCCGGCGGTCGTTCGAACGCCGCCATCGCTGCCCGCCTCGGCCTCACCGAGGCCACCGTCAAGAGCTACGTGTCGACCGTGCTGAACAAACTCGGCGTGCAGAACCGGGTACAGGCCGCCCTGGCCGCGCAGCGTGGCGGCGGCTCGAACGGAGACTGGCTGCCATGACCGCGCTGTCCGGGACGTCCGAGTTCTCCGACCGGTTCTCCTTCGCCGGTCGATGGGACGCCCTCGGTCAGCGCCTACGCACCGCCCTTCGCCGCATCCCGCGCGTGGTGCGCATCGTCGCCGAGGAAATCCTCGTCGTCGGGTCCAGCCTGGCCTGCGTCCTGCTGTCACACCCCTCCACCTTCGCCTTCGCCGCCCCGGCCGCCGTCATCGCCTGCCTCGCGTTGCCGCTGCGGCTACGCTGGCCCTGGCTGGCGATGCTCGCCTGCCTCGTCGCCCTCTCCGGCGGCCTCGGCCTCGCCCCCGCCATCGCCGGCCTCTACCGCGTCGGCCGCCGCGACAAGCCCCTCGTCATCCTCGGCTGGGCCACCGCCGCCGTCCTGGCCAGCGCGGTACCCGTACTCATCACCCAAGACCTTTCCTGGTCGGACGCGACCCTGACCGTCGCCTTCTCGATCCTGTGGATGACCGCCCCCTCCGCAGGCGGAGTCCTGATCACCACCCGTCAACAGCTCACCGAAAGCCTCGCCGAACTCCGCAGGGCCCGGCAAGCCGAACTCGAAGCACGCGAGGAACAGGCCAGGGCGCAGGAACGCACCCGGATCGGCCAGGAGATCCACGACGCCGTCGGCCACCACGCCACCCTCATCGCCGTCGAAGCCGCCGCCCTCGCATCGACAACCGAAGCAGCCGAAACTCGGCGGGTAGCACTGCGAGTGCGCGCGTTGGCCAAGGAATCGCTCAGCGAGATGCGCGCCGCGTTGGGCCTCGCCGACGAACCCCAAGAAGCCGGCTCCGGCCTCGCCGACCTACCCGTCCTCCTCGGTCGAGCCCGCCAAGCCGGCGTCCAAATATCCTTCGACGAGCCCGAATCGCTGCCCACCAACGGACTGGCCCCGGTAGTCGGTCGCGCGGTGTTCCGCATCGTCCAGGAATCTCTGACCAACGCGACAAAATACGCACCAGGAACTCTCATCCGCGTCCGCCTGACACACGACGGCGCGCAGCTGATGGTCTCCGTGGTCAGCGGCCCACCGGTCGCACCCACCGTGGCCGGCATCGAAGGCGGCGGCATGGGCCTTGCCGGCATGGCCGAACGTGCCCGCACCGCAGGCGGCACCCTCCAGGTCGAACGCGACGACGACGGCCTGTTCACCGTGCGTGCCCGGCTACCGCTGCGCGGACACCCCCTCCGAAAGTAGGTAGAGCATCCTCGACGATCGGCGGTACCCGCCAGGGGCGGGATGTAGGACAGTTGTCCTGGGTGGGCATCGGGGAGGTGCCACGGACCGAGGGAATCACAGGGACCCGCTTTTACAGCGGGTCCCTGTCGTACGTCCCGGGTCCTCGCCGATATCGGCCGGTCCGGTCACATTCGAACTCTCCGGTCACCCCGCCCGAGGTTTAGCGCAGATGCTGCGCTAAGCTTTCTCCCGCACCCCGGAAACGGGATGCGGCCGGGACGTGGCGCAGTTTGGTAGCGCACTTGACTGGGGGTCAAGGGGTCGCAGGTTCAAATCCTGTCGTCCCGACCGGGTGTAGGGCCGCTGACGCAGGTCAGCGGCCCTTTCCCATTCACGATCATCTCCCGTGAACCATGACCATGTCACATACATGTCACACGGTCCGCCTGGCTGTCATGCCGCCTCAGCCAGCGCGGCCAGCCTCCGAGCATCCAACACGTCCGCCACGTCGTCCAGCTTGTCCGGGAACAGGTGGCCGTACACGTTGAGGGTCATCGCAGCGTCGGTGTGCCCGAGCATGTGCTGCACGACCTTCACGTCCGCCCCGGCAGCGATAGCGAGCGAGGCCGCAGTATGACGAAGCTTATGCGGAGTCAACCCCAGCTCACCGAGACCAGCAGCCTCCACGGCCGCGTTGAACTCCCGGACACGCCAGTTGTTGGCCCTCAGTGACATCGCTCGGTTGGTGACGAAGACCAGCTCACCCGAACCGCGATCTCCGATCACCCGTTCGAGCTCGGGCACGAGCGATGCGGGAATCGGAACCGTCCGACGCTTGCCAGTCTTGGGCAGTCCTTCGTGTTGGACTCCGTTGACCTCGTAGAACGTTGTCGCCACCCGGATACGGCGTGACTTCAGGTCCACTCGCCCCACACGGAGGGACGCGGCCTCGCCCCACCGTAGCCCGGTGTAGGCCAACAACAGGATGAACGCTCGGTTCACCCGAGCCGACGCAGTCGGGACCTTGTACTTGGTCGTCAGCCCCGCCGATGCTGCCGCGAGAGCCTCAACCTGTTGATACGTCAGGTAGACGTGCTCGGCGTCAGGGGAGACAGGCAGCTTGACGCCCCGAGCGGGATTCGTCCCAATCCGGTTCGGCACGCACCACTCCAGGACCATCGTCAATACCCGGTACGCGTGCCGTGCCTGCGATGGCCCCAGTCCGCTACCGCCATCAGTCGGCGGCTTCAGCAGCGACGCGACCCAGGCTGCAATCTCCTCCCGTTCGATCGTCGAAAGGGGATAGTCACCCCACTTCAGGTTGACGTGATTGTCCAGCAAGCCCCGGTATTTCCACCAGGTCGATCGGCGCAGATCCTGTCTGGCGTCCAGCCACCTGTCAGCTATCTCGCTAAACGTGATCTTTGCGGCCTCCGGCGCGATGTACGTACCTGCTGCGAGCGACGCCGACAGTTCAGTCTGCCGATTCTCCGCCCGTGTTTTTACGTCGTGCGCCTCCGACTTCAGGTGACCTTGTTTGTCGTAATACCGGACGAGCCAGCGGGCGGGCGGCTTCCTCTTGTTCTTCTTCGCCTTTGCTACAGCCTCCTTGTACTCCCTGGTGTTGTTTCGGTCGTATATCCACACGCGAGCCATCAGGCGCCACCGGTTCCTTGGCTCTCCACCCAAAACTCAGCGTCTTCGGGCTTGAAGCGGAGGTGCTTGCCGATGCGGTGCCCGCGCGGCCCGTATCCCCGCGTGCGCCACTGATAGATAGTCTGGACCGGAACTCCCAAGTAGTCGGACAGCTCCTTTGGTCCCCAAAGATCACGCATAGCGTGCCTCCTCGTCGTGGTATCGGTGGATGCGTTGTTGCCGGACGCGTTCGTAGATCGCGCCCGCAAGCTCGCGTTCGGCATCGGTCGCGTAGCCGGCCCCGGTCGTGCGCCAGTCGTTGATCACGACGATGTCGTCATCCGTGACGCCGAAGCGCTCCAACAGTTCGTTGTGGCGCCACGCGGCACGTTGCGCACGAAGGTCCTGAAAGGACCGTGAGTAGCGTTGGGACTTGGTCAGGAAGTGGCCCCGGAACCCGAGCATGTGCGCCCACCGACGCAGGAACCCCAAGCCGGGCAAGCCACCGAGGTCCCAGGCGGTGCGGATCATTTGCCGGTGATGCTCGGAGATGATCAGGTTGTCGATGTCGACTTCCGAGCGGATCGGCCGGTCGGCCGCGTCACTGGTAGAGGTGCCCTTGGTGGCGTACTTGGCGATGTAGCCGGCAAGCGCGTGGTCGGTGATCTCGCCCTGGCCGGTCTCGATACGGTGTGCGTCGACGGGCTGAATGGTCTTGACGTCGACCTGCTCGCCCCACCCGAACCGATGTTGAGCGGTGTCGCCGTCTGGGGTGGCCAGGGTGCGGCGCACCTCCGAGCCGCGTGCAGCGGCCTGGACAGCGGCGGTGAGGAGGTCGGGGTGTGCCCAGCGCGGGGCCGGGCTGTGGGCGCCACTGGGGCCGTCCAGGCGGATGACCGCGTGGAAGTGGATCAGGCCGCGTCGCTGGTATTCGGCGACCTTGGCGTAGGCGATCCGGGCGTGGTCGTCGATCTCCCGCACCCGCAGTCCAGCGGCCTTGGCCAGTTCCCGACGTAGCCGGACGGTGAAGCGGTGCCACAGGTCCCCGGAGTGGGCCTGCCACAGCACCGCACCCGCGTAGTCGTAGCTGCTCGGGTCGATGGGTGTGCCGAGTCGGGTGTCCGCGTCCAGGTGGTAGGCGCCGCACGCGCACGGGATGCGTTTGCCGCTGCCGGCGCCGCGTCGTTGGGTGTGGACCGGCCCGAACGACGGTGCGGTGAGCGTCACGAACAGGCGCGGCTTGCCCGCGACCGACTCCGGCACACCCTTGCCGCCCGAGAGCCCGGCGCGGACCAAGTGGAAGCAGTCCGCGGCGTAGCGATCGGCGCAGGCCGGGCAGACCGAGGCGCGCCGGTTGCCGCAGGGAGCCATGACCAGGCCGGATCGTTCGGCGAGGGTGTCTCCGGTCTCGGCGTGCTCGATGCGCCACACCCCGTCGAGGTGGATCGGTTTGGCGCAGCCGCCAACCGATTCCACGTGCTTGCGCCAGGACCGGAAGTCGGCCGCTTTGATCCGCTCGCTGATCCGGTCGTCGATGCTGCCCAGCACGGCAGCGTCGGTGATCACCGTCCCGCCCGAGGGTTGTCCAAGGTGGCCAGCAGCAGACTGACCGGGCCGTTGAGGATCGTGCACAGGGTCTTGACGGCGTGCTTGGCCGTCGCGGCGTCCGGCACACCGGCCCAGTACCGGGGAGTCGGGAGCGCGTCCACCAGGAGCGGAACACGGATGCTGAGCGTGGTAAAGGCGGAGAGCCGATTGTTGCTCTCCGGCTCGGACCAGGCGTAGACCTCGTTCACGCCATGGCGCTGCCAGGTGTTCACACCCGTACCGAGGGTGTCACGGACCGAGGGGGCGAACGGGGCGACCAGGCGGACCGTGATCGCGGTGCGCCCGTCATCGTCGCCGTGCGGGTCGGTGCCGATCACCCGTGGATGAGTGTGGACGTAGCCGGGTGCCATGATCGGCGAGCAGGCAATCTCCCATGCGGAGAAAGCAAACCACTCCACGGACGCGGTCGGGACACCGTCATCGAGGAACAGGTCCTGATGGTGGGCGAGGTAGACGCCGTAGCGGGAACGCCGGTCGCTGGCGTTGTCGCGGTCGTATCGGTCGTCGGTAGTGAAAGCGCGGGGTATCGTGGACATGTCGAGTTCCATTCGTTCGCAGGGGTGGACAAGACGCCACGGCCCTTGGCGTGCAGTGCTTGCCGGCACACGCCAAGGGCCGTACTCGTGTCAGGGCAAGGGAAATGTCCTCGCCGGACGGCAGGTCTCAGAGATGATCGACAACGCACACGTGGTTGCGGTGCGGGGGTGGATGGGTGCGCATCATCTCCCCGACCTCCCGGAGGGCTATCACACAGAACCTCGGGGTGTGGAACCTGACCGGTCGACCCTCGGTAGGGCGTGCGGGCCACACCCCGAGAACCTGTGTGATCGGGGCAAGCCAGGTCGAGGAGATGATGCGAGGCCGCCCCGCTGCGTGGTGAGGACTCCGGGGTTCAGTCGGCGGTGGATGCCTCGCGGATCTTGATCTGTGCCTTGCTGATCTCGGCGAAGGTCTCGTACAGGCCGTTGATCAGGTTGGCCGGGCAGTGGCCGCCGAACCGGCCGGTGATCTTCTCCGCTTGGGTCGCGGTGTCCTCCAGGATCTTGATGGCCGTGCTCACCGCGTTAAGTGCCCGGTGGTAGTCCATCCGCAGGTCGTCACGTTCGCGTCGACTGATCACGACTGGCCTCCTGCGGTGAGGGTGGCGTTGAGTTCGGCGACCAGTTGACTCAACATGCCGTCCGGCAGGGTGATGGTGCGGCGGATCTCCTCCACAGTGACGATGCGGCCCTGTTCGTGAGCCTGACTGGCCATAGCCGTGATCTTGGTGCGGACCGGTGCCGGCAACCGCGTGGTCATGGCCAGGGCCGGACGCGTCGGGGCCGGGGCGTCGGTGCGGATCGCCGTCGCCTGGCTGACCTGCTGGCCGGCAGGGTGGTCCGGTTCGGTCGCGGGCTGTTCGGTGGCGGCCGTGTCCGGTATCCGGCGCATGATCAGTTTGACCACGGTCAGGAACCCGAGGGCGGGCATCGCGGCCAGCAGCCAGCCGGCCGGGGTGGGTTGCGCTTGGGCGACCTGGGCGGTCATCTGGATCAGGAACGACACCACGAGCACGACTTGCGGGACGAGGGCGGCGCGGCCCTTTCTGCCGGCCTGGTGATCCCGGTGGACCTCGAACCCCGCCACGATGGCCATGCCTTCGATGACGACCGCGTCGGCCCAGGCGAGCCAGCCGTGTTGCCAGTGCGCGTCAGCCCAGTCGTGAGTGTGGGTGAACCCAGCCGACGCGCCGATCCCGGCCAGAGCGACAGTGACGACCGTGCGGGTGAGCGTGGTCAGGTCGGGCTTGCGCATGACGGGTTACCACCTGTCGCGGGTGTGGGTGACGTCGCGGATGATGTCGTAGCGGTAGCCGATCCCGTTGGCGCGTGCGGACTTCCAGTCCCGGTAGAGCAGGACTGTGAAGCCGAGGAACACGGCGAGGGTCGGGAGCAGCAGCAGGATGCACCATCCGCTGGCGTAGAGCGTCAGCGCGTACTCGATCACCAGCGCGAGCCCGAACCCGAGCAGTGCTTTGCACCAGGTCCGGAGGAAGTAGAGCGTGATCATGGCGGTTGTCTCCTTGGGACAGTAGGTCGGTGGTCAGGCCGCGACGGTGAGGCGCGGACGGCCGGTGGATGGTGCGGGGGAGCAGGTGCGGACGAGTTCGTCGATGTCTTCGTCGGTGTTGTAGCCACCCCGGACCCGGATCGGGTTGCGGGAGCGTTCGTCGACGCGGAAGCCGATACCGGCGTGCTCTTCGTCCAGCGGGATCTCATCGGCCAGCGCGCCACGCAACCGCATGTCATCGCCGAGGGTCATGTCCACGTAGGACGCGGCAGTGCAGGCCAGGCAGACGCGGCGGGTGAACAGGCCCCGGATCGGCACGATGTCCTTGGTCGGTTCCTGCACGTAGGCCAGGACCGGGAACCCGGTAGAGCGGTTCTGGGTCATGATCTCGGCGAGCAGCTTGTTCAGCTCGTTGGTAGCCGACCGGCTCGACAAGGCGGTCGCCATGGCCAGCTCGTCGATCATGAGCACGTTCAGCGGATACTCGGGCGAGATCTCCACCTTGCGGATGCCCTGGGTGGCGAGGTCGCGTTGCCGTTCAGTCATGGCGTCGCGGAAGTCGCGCACGACGTCCAGGGCGGCCTCGCCCGCGTACTCCGGCACGTTGCCGTCCTCATCGGGTTCGGGTTCCTCGACGTGGTCGGCCCACCGGTAGAACAGGCTGCGGGCCTGCGAGGTTTCCTGGCCGCCCTTGAGGTCGCACATCCAGACACGGACCAGGCCGTCCCGGATCATCGGCCCCATGCCGCGCAGGGGGTTCCAGATGAACGAGCTCTTGCCCGACCCGATACCACCGGAGACGAGGACGTTCTGGCCCTGGACGGGTTCGGTCCAGGTCGCGCCGTATTCGGTCTCGCCGAACTCGATCGCGTGCAGGTTGACCGCTTCGGCGTCCTCCGGGATCTCGGCGGCGAGCACGCGGTGCGCGAAGGGGTTGCCGCGCAGCACGGTCAGCACAATCACCTGGGGCTTGATCCGGGTGATGCCCAGGGCGTCGGCGTTGAGCATGACCGCGATCTCGTCTTGCCGGTCGGTCCAGGTCCGCAGCGACTGACCAGGGGTGAGCCGGACGGTGACGCGGTCGATGGTCGGGGTGGGGGAGGTGACGCGCAGGACGCGCGGGTAGTGCAGCTCTCCGGTGCGCCGGTTCTCCCGGAACAGGTCGACCGCCAGGCACAGGGAGCGCCAACGGCGACCGTGGTAGCGGATCCAGCGGCGTTGCCCGGAGCGAAGCCGCGGGGCGGCGTGCCGGTGGAACGAGGCGGGGTGTGCGCGCATCCAGCCGACACCGGACAGGGCGAGGCCGGCGGCGATACCGCCCGTGGTGTAGGGGCCGAGTTCGATCAGGCTGGTCGCCACCGACGCGGGAGCGGCGACGAACTGGGGATGCCGGACCAGCCACGCAGCGGCGCGCATCTCGATCCCAGGCTTGTTCTTCGACATGTCGTGATCACTTCCCTTGACGGTGGTAGCGGGCGGTGCGCGAGGACGGCCCTGGCTCCGTGGTGTGGTCGGGGAGCCAGGGCCGGCAGCGCAGGCGGGGCGATGTGTGGTTGTGGTGGGGGAGCGGGGAGTCACCGGCGCTTGCGTCGGCGGGAGCTCTCCGCACTGAGCAGGGCTTGCGCGTCGACCAGGGTCACGGCCAGGTTCGAGACCGCGCGGGTGAGGTTGTCGTGGTCCTTTTTGAACCCTGCGGTGCGGACCTGGATCCCGCGCATCCCGCGCCGGAGGAGTTTCATGGCCTGGTCGACGTCGGCCGCGACCTCTTGGGTTTTGGTGGCCATGGCGGTTAGACCCTCCATCCGCGTGAGACGAGTTCCTTTTCCCACTTCTTCGCTTCAGCGCGCAACGCGTCGAGGAGTTCGGTCGCTTTGGTGCGGGCGGCGACGACTTCTTTCTTGTCCGGGACCTTCCAGCCGTGCGGGCGACCGGGGGCGTGCTCGTGCATGGCCTTGATCAGTGGGTCGGCCCCTTCCAGGGCGATCCGGACGGTCTCGATCGCGCCGATGAACTCCTCGTAGCGACGCAGGGCCATCTTGTTGACGGTCTGGCTCACCACGGCAGCTCACTTCCCCAGACCGGCAGCGGGGCGGACCAGGCGGAGTCGCCCTGTTCGTAGTCGATCTGAAGGGCCTCGCCGTGCGCGTCGGCGTAGGCGTCGAGGATCTGTTGCAGGCTGTGCATCAGGAGTCGTCCTTTCCTTGTGTGGTGGCGGGTTTCCAGTTCCGGGGCCGGTGCAGCGCGGCCCACCGATCCGAGCGGCGCCGAGTGGCCGCAGGGATCAGCACGGCGTGGCAGGTGCTTTCGCGGTTGTTGCGGTAGCGGCAGGCATGCGCGCCACCGACCGTGAGCACGCCCAGGTCGATGAGTTGAGCGACCGCGTCCGCTTCGTAGACCGGGACGGTGGCGACTTCGTAGGTGCCGCCCTGGATGCCTTCGATCCGGTACACCCGGTTGTTCAGGCCGGTGACCACGTAGCCATCCGCGCGGGCGACCTTGACCACGGACTCGATCAGGTCGAGGTCGTTGGTGACATGCCGGGGCGGTGACGGCTTGCGCGGGGCGGTCGGTTCGACCGGGTTGCCGAACAGGTCAGTCTCGGGTTCGGGTTTGGTGCGGGTCATCGTGCACCGCCGATGCAGCCACCGGAGGTGTAGCCGTTGCCGTTCATGGTCTTGCCCCCTTCCTGGGGGTGTCAGCGCCACCAGTGACCGCAGTCCTGGCAGTGTTTGATTCCGTTTTGGACGTAGAAAAACCAGTGTTGACACGCCATCGGCTACACCTCCTCCCACGTGCGTTGGTCTCCACATCGGATGATGCGGAGACGATTTCGCCCCGGTTGCGTGCATCAGGGGCAGCGGACTAGGCGGGTCGCTTACGGCTTAGCTACCTGTCCACCCCTGGCATTTCTCCGTGCCAGGCCGGGTACATGGAGTTGACAAGGAACCCCGTATTTGGGCATACGGGTAGTGCGAGATGAATTGCGTTGAACTGACAGGGACTCGTCAGCCCGGTCTCAATTCCGGGGACGCCTCACGGCGTTTCGTCCAGGCAGGACAAGGGGCTACGCGGCGGACAGGAAGTTCGAGGAGCCAGCCGGCTTGAGACCGGCAGCCTTGAACGACAGGCCGGACACCTCCCGACCGTCGGCGGCCTTGAAGGAGAACGCGCTCACCGTTGGATCGATGAACTCGACACGGGTGTCCTCGGTGAAGCCCTCACCCGGATCGGCGGTGAGGGTGAACTTGATCTCCTCACCCTTGCCAGCGGGCTTGCCCTCCTCGCGCGGCAGCGGCTTGAGAAACACGCTCACCACGAACTGGGTCGTGCCATCGAAGCCGGTGACCGGCTCCATCGCGCCACTGTCCGTCTCGCGCATCTTCATGGTGGGCTCTTCGACGATCTTCGCGACGTGGCCGCTCAAGTTGATCGGAATGTTCTTCATGTTGATCTCCTAAGGTCGTTGGTTGCTGTCTCACTGAGCGTCCAACACGCGTGTAACTCCGTCGTTGCTGGCGATCAGTTGTCTATGCAGGTGGTCAGTGTGTCTAACCTGAGATTAGACCTGACTAAGCAACAAGTCAAGCATGTCGAGCAACGCCGCAACTTGTCTAAGCAGGTAAGCTCACGTCATGCAGCCGATCAATCCAGATGACCCGCGAAGCCCATACGTCAAGATCGCAGCGAGCGTCCGAGCGGCGATCCTCTCTGGCGAGCTTGAGCCTGAGGCGCAGTTGCCGACCGGGGACGAGTTGGCGAAGTTTTTCGGCGTAACCCGAGCAACCGTCGGGTCCGCGATTCGTGTGCTGCGCGACGAAGGCTTTGTCCAGAGCCGTCCTGGTGGCGGTGTATATGTCACTGGGCAGGCGAGCCTTCCGGTCCCAGAAGGACAGACGCATGCACTCGCCGGACTCGGCGCCTTCCTGCATGAAGCAGGGCACCTGAAGAACCTGCCCCGCGCAGGCTGGCTGCTCCTGGGCATCAAGCAACCCGAGAGCGTTGCGGAGCACTCGTTCCGTGTTGGCATCGTTGGACTAGTGCTCGCCTCTATGGAGGGTGCCGATCCTGGCCGAACCGCAGCCCTGTGTCTCATGCACGACGTGCACGAGGCTCGAATCGGCGACGTGCCCTCAGTCGGTAGGGCTTACGTCACCACGGCAGTCCCTCAGGCCATTACGGCTCACCAGACGGCAGCGCTACCAGATGAAGCAGCGTCTCTCCTCCAGGGACTAACCGCCGAGTATGAAGATACGGAGACCCTGGAGTCCAAGGTGGCCCATGACGCGGACAAGATCGAGACTCTTCTTCAGGCCACGGAGTATGCAACCCAGGGGTACGGCAGCGAGCCTTGGGAGGACACCTCGATCCAGGCGCTACGAACTGAGTCCGGAAAGCAGCTTGCCCAGGCCATCACTACTACCGATCCGCGTGGATGGTGGATGAGCTTTGCGTCGAGCTACCACGAACTCAGGGCGACTACACGCGCTCGACAGGGCCTCAAGCCCTGATCATGCAAAACGAGAACGGGAGGCAGGCGCGGGCCACGCACTCGCACCCTGTGTTCAGACTTTCCATACTTCTTCAAGGCGGCCCCCTCCGGGGGCCGCTGCCCGCTGCACCCATGCCGCCGCGCAAGCGGGGCATGCGGCCTGGCGGCCGGTCCCCGCGCGCGGCGGAGTGGAAGGGCAGCGGCCCAGGAACCACGGAGGGGGGCCGTTGATGTTGCCACGAAGGCGAGTCGGGTCACTCAAGGTCCTCTGGCACCGGCCTGATCATTGCCGGGGGACGTGTGCGAACTGAGTGAAGTACTCCCCAATGATCACGACGCCAGCGGCGACCACGCGCGTCGGTGAAGGTCATCGATATCTCGGTCCCTTCGATCGAGTCCACACCGCTCGCGATCAAAGCCTTGACCTGCTGTTCTATCCATCGATCTGACTTAGGGTGCACAGTTCCCTCGGATTGCGGTGGGACTGACGCAAGGCGCTTTGCGGCACCTACCTCTTCGCCATTGAAAACGACCTGTAAATCCACTGTCTTCACGGGCAGTCCACTCAGGTTGTACAGAAGGACCGAGTAGCGGGGAAAAGGTCGCGTCGCCACCACAGCGAAATGAGCGGAGACCTGGTCAGCCTGTGTGCGGTGGCGATCACGA
This sequence comes from Pseudonocardiaceae bacterium, assembly GCA_036268955.1. Taxonomy (GTDB): domain Bacteria; phylum Actinomycetota; class Actinomycetes; order Mycobacteriales; family Pseudonocardiaceae; genus CAJCJE01. The sequence goes on along the minus strand of DATATE010000156.1, from coordinate 26,197 downwards.
ATGCTTACCAAGAGGGTGATCGCTGTCGCCAGTAGAGCCAGAGACGCGGCGGTAGCCGAGATCCATGCAGCCATGCAAAGATCGAACCATGTGCATATGCGATGTTGGATGACCAGGGCAATTCTGGCCGGAGGTCAGTCCAGCGGGAGCGAAGCCGCGCGTGGGGTCAACCTCCGGACGCAGCGCTCACCGTCTGGGGGAGTGGTGCGCGTGTCACATACATGTCACATCAGGCCCGCAGACGACGACAAACGACCATAACTGACGCAGCATAAACCCGCTGGTCAGACTATGTTTCTGTGTCACGCGCACAGGTCAGCGCGTCGCCGAATAAGGCCAAGGGGTCGCAGGTTCAAATCCTGTCGTCCCGACGGTCGAACAGAAGCCTCTTGGCTTGGGTATATGCCCAGGACAAGAGGCTTCTTTCATTCAGCGATTCGATCTTGTCCATGATCCACAGTGTCGGGCGCCGGGGACCACGTGGGGACCAAACCGCGTGAGATGGCGTGAGATGCCACCGGGATAGGCCACCTCACACCACCCGCAGCTGGGGACCACGTGGGGACCGCAGGTGCTTGGTTAGCAGGTCGCCGGCTTCTTCGATGCCGCACATGTCCGGGTGGATATACCGCTGCGTTGTCGTGATCGATCCGTGTCCGGCGATCCGTTGCAGGTGATACACCGACACTCCGGCGTCTGCGAGCCAGGTCAGCCCGGTAGGCCGTAGGCCGTGCCGGGTCAGGTGCTCATACCCGAGCTTGGTCACCACCTCATCCCAGTGAGTGGCATCCCGCAGGACCGCCGTTGTGATCCGCCCGCCCCGAGGACCGGTGAACAGCCGCGCATCCTTGGTCCCGTCCGTCTCGGCGATCCGGCGCTCGACCAGTTCCCGAACGTCCTCGATCAACGGCACCGTTCGGGCACGCTTGCCCTTGGTGCCCTTGTCGATCAGGCCGCCAGGTCCTGGTGTGGTCTGGCGCCGAAGCGTCCAGTTCCACGTCTTGGTATCGATGTCCCCGACCCGGCAGCCGGACACCTCGCCGATCCGCGCAGCTGTGCACGCGGCGAAGATCACCACGTCACCCCAACCCGCGAAATGATCGGCCGACTTCTCCACCAGCATCCCGGCCAGCCTGGTCAGCGTGTGCCAGTCCGGCAGTGCCAGCGCGCGAGGGTTGTCCAGCTCGTCCTCGGCTTTGCTGAACTCCCGTTGCCATCCGCTGATCCGGGCCGGATTGCGGGTGATGATCCCATCTCGTAGCGCTTGCTCCATTACCCTGACGAGGATCGCAATGCTGTTCTTGATCGTCGAGCGGCTGCACTCGTCCTCGATCCAGCCGTGTACCGCTCGATCGACGACACCGTTTGAGATCATCGTCGGTGGGATGTGGCCAAGGGTGGGCACAACCCGCTTGCGCCAGCCCGCGCGGTACGGGTCCAGTGTCTTTTTCTCCAGTCCCCGCACCGCAAGATCCCAGTTCACTTTGCCGTAGTCGACCAGCGTCATGGTCGCGGTGTTCGGATCGATGCCGCCCGCTGCGGCTTTCTGCATTTGGTCGATCCAGGCGAGCGCACCATCGTTGTCGACGAACGATTCTGACTTTGACTTTCGATCCTTTATGGATGGATCGACCCATCGAACCCTTGCCCTGTAAGGAAGATTGCGGTCCTCGCGGAACTCAATGTCAGTCGACAACGAGACGCCAACCGGCAGCTGCCCCTTGTCAGGCCGCTGTCGGCAAAGTTGCCGAAGTCCCAGGGCCGCCAGGTGGATCACCGTTGGCCGCGAGCATTGCTCGGTCGTATTCTGCCCGCCAGCGGGTTCGTTCGGCGACCATGTGCATGAGCAGATGCGCCCGTGGCGGGACGCCGGGGGCACCAGGCTTGACCTTGTGCCAGATCAGCCGCGAGGCGTCCTTGGCTGGTCTATCGATCCCGCCGCCGCCAACGCCTGCGCCACAAAGGCTTTCCGATGTCACCGATGACGACCTGCCTGCGGACTCCGACGGCACTGATGACGACGCCACCGACGACAGTGCTTTGGATGGCTCCTGTGCCAACGATGACAGCGGGCCGGGCGGTTCCGACAATGGTGGATCGGCGGATGACGGCTCCGGCATGCAGCGGTTGACGGGCAAAGGATCTGGTCGCAGCCCGCAGCCCGCAGGACCAGGCCTTTGAGCGCCGGTGTCGTCCATTTGGACCTCGACGAAATGCGGTCGTGCACGTACATTGCGGGTCGCCGCGTAAATGCCTGGCGCGGTAGTGGCTTCGGGGGGTCACGTTCCACCACCTACAGGCGGAACGTTGTTCCAAGGGGGGAGTCCCTTTGTCGTCCGTTCATGTCCGCTTATGGCCCGCGATCGGCGCTGCCATTGCGCTCAGTGGCCTTGCGCTACCAGCCGTGGCCGATCCGGCGCCGAACAACTCCTGCGTCGTCGAGCAGGCCGGCACTGCGGATTCGATGCAGGTCTGCGTGTCCTTCGACCAGGCCGCTTATCAGTCCAGCGCCACCATCACCCTTACGGTCAATGTCACCGATCTCGGGACCAGCCCGCAGACGCGGGTGCAGGTGCTTCCGGGCGCCGGTAGCACGTTCCAGAGGTTGACCGGTGATATCGGTCTGCTCGGCGGCTACGACGAGACCGTCACCCCCGGTGCCACCGTCACGGCCACCGAGACCGGTTATGCGACAGATCCGAGTTCGGGCTCGGTCGTGTTCAACGCGCAGACTGAGGAAAACGACAACAGCGCGAGTCTCGGTACTCCGCCGGCGAGCATCAGCGCCACGGTGACGCCGGTCGTGGCCGGCTACGGCGGGGTAATCTTCGGCGACCTCAACGGCAACGGTGTGCAAGACCCCGGTGAGCCCGGTGTCGCCGGCGCGGCCGTCACGCTGACCGGGCCGTTCTCCGGCCTTGCCGGACAGGACGGTCCGCAGAACTACGAGACGACCACCGACGCGCACGGGCATTTCCTGCTCAGCAACCTGCCGGGCGGTAGCTATTTCGTGAACATCACGCCACCGCAGACCTGGAAGGTGGCCTACCCGGAGTCGGTCACGGTGGACGGATCAGCGGGCCAGACGAGTCTGGCCTTCCCGGCGACGGCGACGTTCGCGCAGAGCCTGCACGCCACGATGAGTTTTGACCGGCCCAGTTACCACGTCGGTGAGCAGGCCGGGCTGACCGTTACGCTGGCCAACGTCACCAAGAACACGATCAGCAACATCCAGGACATCTGCGATCAGGGTGGATTCCCCGGGGTCGCGCTCGGCATCGGCAAGGGCTGGGACGTCTTCTCTGGGGCCGGTGTCACGCTGGCTCCCGGTCAGCGGAAGGTCTTCCACCTCTCCGAAGCGGTCACGGCCGACTCCCTGGCCGGCGGGACCTTCTACGCGGGCTGCACCTTCGGGCCGAACGCCCAGACCAGCGATGCCAGTGGTTACCCCCAGGCTCAGGGGAGCACCAAGGTCCTGCCTTCGCTCAAGCCGACGATCGACTTCTCGGTGCAGTTCGTCAACGACGGGGCCGGCGGGCCTCCGCCGTTCCTGAGCAGCCTGCTGGTCGAAGCTGGCAACGGTGACCCGATCGTCTTCTACTCGTATCAGACGACCACTCAGTACACCGGGATTCCGCAGGGTCGTTACGACCTCACGCAACTGGACAGCAACTGGCAGTTCGCGCCGGGCCAGTCCCCGTTGATCGACACCGCCACGCTCACCACGGGTCAGGTGGTGCAGGTTCACCTCGTGCCCAGCTCCAGCTGATCCGTTTGCGCCCAGTCAGGCCCTGTCCCGTTTGCGGGGGAGGGCCTGACTGCTGGGTTCGGGGAACAGCGGGGTGAGCAGCCGGTGCGGTTCGGGGCGCAGGGCGCGGCTGACGCGGTCCGAGCGGAGGTCCGGCTTGGCGCCGGGACCCCTGCCGGATGAGCAGGTCGGTCGGCGGCGGACGTTCCTCGCAGTGCGCGCATCAGCCGGTCGGCGCGATGTCCTGTCCGCCGGTCGCATGGTGTCGGTTGAATAGTGGGAGAAGGAGAAAATTGGGAGAGTTGGATGTGCCGGTGGCTACCTGATCTGTGGTCAAGTGACTTCAACAGACGTGGCGCAGAAGGTGGACGTAGGTCTCGGTGGTCGTCGACAGGGTCGAGTGCCGCATCGTCTTCGACGCCATGGCCAGCGGTACCTGAGAAGACAGCATGGTGGTGGCTGCGAAGTGTCGTAGGTCGTGCGTGCGGAAGCGGGGTAGGTCGACCTCGCCGGTGCGCTGGTGGAAAGGCCGCAGCACGTAGCTCGGCCAGCGGGTCAGGTATGTCGGCGCAGTATCGGAGGAAGGTCACGGTCTCGCCGGGGGTCCAGCAGATGCGCTCGTATCGCGACGGTTGGGGACGGTGATGTAGCGGGCGGGGTTGTGCGCGAGGCGACGTTGTCGCACGGCGTCGGTCATGGCCGCTGGAGAGCGTGGCGATGTGCCGGCGCAGGGTGACTGGACCACGGCCGGCGTCGAGTTGGATGTGTACGAACTGGTCGATGTGGCGATGGCTGAGTTGTTCCAGCCGTACTGCTCCGAGGGCTGGGATGAGGTCTTTGGTGACGTAGTCGGCGTAGCGGGCCAGCGTCGTGGGTTTGAGCGTGAGGGCTTTGGCGTTTAGCCAGTTGGCGAGGTAGCTGGCGACGGTCTGCCGGTCGTCGATCTGGATGCCGGTGTGTTCGCGCTCCAGGACGTGCTGGCTGCGGTTTGGTGGCGAATCCGCCTCGGCGCATGGTGGTGCGGCGTCCGGTCAGTGAGGGTAGGTCCACGGCGAAGGACCAAGTGCCGTGCTTGCTGTTGCCGGTCAGGCGGGGGCAGCGGGTGCCGAGTTGCTTGCCTGCGGAGTTCCGGCAGGCGCAGCGCCGATCGAGTAACGACCACGATCTTCGCCCCCGCCCATATGGGCGGCACATTTGACATATGTGCGGCTGTCCGTTCGGATGTGTCAGCCAGCACACCGTCGTACCTGCGCATGCTCCGGAGGAATTCTGATGACGGCAACGTCCGAGGGCTACGTGCCGGAGACCAGCCTTGTCAGCGGGAGTCCCGGTCGTGCTGGGGTCCTGCGAGGTACGGAAATCAGCGGGATCGTCGAACCACGGGCTGGCGACCTCGATTCGATCGCAAGACCCGCACCGCGGCCAGGTGACCCGGTCGGCCCGCGGCGCGGCCCGCTGCCTTCGCCGCACGAGGGCGGCCTCGCGGTGCAACAACGAGCGGCTGGAGAACTCTGGAGGACTCAGTGAGAAAGTTTCATCTACCCGACGAGTCGGGCATCTTCCTCGTTCTGGTCGTGGTGCTCGTCGTGCTGAGCATCCTGTCACCCTCGTTCGCCAGCTGGGCCAACTGGTTGAGCCTGTTGCTCAACGGATCGGTCATCGCGTTCCTCGCACTGGGACAGACATTCGTCCTCCTCACCGGCGGTATCGATCTGTCGACGGGCGCCACCGTGGCGGTGACCGGAGTGCTGGCGGCCGTGCTGATGGCCGATGACGTTCCGTGGCTCGTGGCGGCCGTGCTCGCGGTGGGTGCCGGCCTTGCACTCGGGGTGATCAACGGGCTGCTGGTCCACTATGTCAGGGTTCCGCCGTTCATCGCGACGTTCTCGACCCAGGGCATCGCGGTCGCGATTCCGCTCATCATCACCGGCGCCAATTCCATCCCGGTACGCCAGGTGAACTTCTCCTGGATCGGCCAGGGCCGCGTCGGGGGAGTCCCGTTGCCGGTGATCATGCTTGTCGTCGCGGCGGTCGCGGCCACCTGGTTTCTCACTCGGACCCGGCTCGGTGTGCACATCTACGCCGCCGGAGGGAACAAGCCCGCTGCTCGGCTCGCGGGCGTCAACATCTCGACGGTCACCATCCTGGTCTACGCGGTCAGCGGCACCTGCGGCGGCATTGCCGGCATTATCGCGACCTCACGTCTGATGGTGGGGTTCCCAGCCACCGGATTGGGCAATGAACTGTTCTTCTCGATTGCCGCGGCGGTTGTCGGTGGCGTGAGCCTGTTCGGTGGAACGGGCACCGTGCCAGGCGCCATGATCGGTGCTGTGCTGATCGCGGCGGTCAGCAACGGGATGAATGTGCTGGACGTCAGCAGCTACTGGCAGTCATTGGTGATCGGCGCGATCATCCTGCTCGGCGTCTCGTTCGACACCTACCGTCGGGGACTGTCCGGCAAATCTGTCCTCAGTGTACTGACCCGCACATCCCGTGCGGCCCCGAAGAAAGAGACTTCCGCGGTTTGACCCCGAAGGGTCTGGCCGAATGTCGGAATCAAGGAGACGGAATGTCAACACGAACCCGTGGGTGGGCAATGGCGGCCGCCGCCTTGGCCCTGACTTTTGTGGCGAGCGCCTGTAGTAACCAGGCAACCGGCGTCGGGGAAAGCGCCAACACCGGCCTGCCGAGCAGTTGTCGGCAGAGCAAGCCCGTGCTCGGTGTCGCCCTGCCCAACACCGTGAACCCGTACTACGTCGCCATGCGCCAGAGCTTCCTCGACAACGGGGCGAAGGACGGGTTCGACGTCAAGATGGCGATCGCCAACGACAGCGACTCCAACCAGCTCTCGCAGATCAACAGCTTCATCGAGCAAGGTGTCTGCGCGGTTGCCCTCAACGCCGTCAACTCGGGGCCGGGCGCCGCGAGCGTCGCGGCGTTGAACCAGGCGGGGATCCCGGTATTCAGCGTGAACGTCATCATTTCGCCCGATGATCTCAAGACGCAGAACGCCAAGATCGTCCAGTACGTCGGCGCCGACCAGACCGAGGGCGGCACGGTGATGGGCCAGCAGCTCCTCAAGGACATGGGCGCGCAGGCCAAGGTAGTCGTCGGTATCGTCGGAGACCCGGATCAGATTCCCACCAACCAGCGCGATGAGGGCTTTACCGCCGTGCTGAGGTCCGACCCCTCCGCAACGGTCGGGCCGACCGTGAACGGCCAGGTCGATCCCAACACCAGCCTGCAGGTGACCACGGACATGTTGCAGGGCAACCCGAACATCAACGTGGTGTTCGCCGACACCGGTCCAGCCAGCGTCGGCGCGCTGCAAGCGATCAGTCAGCTCGGCAAGACGAACAAGGTGACCCTCTACGGGTTCTGCGCGGCCGATCAGGCGATCAACGCCACCTACAAGGCCTGTGCCGCACAGGAACCGACCGAGTATGCGCAGATCGTCGTGGACAACGTCAAGAACTACCTCGGCGGCAAACATGTCCAGGCGACGATCCTGCAGCCGTTGAAGATCTTCACAAGTGGAACCCCCGGACCGGGCGAAGTCGGCTGATCGGAGGCGTACGACCGTGACTGGAACCGCAACCACCGGGTTCACCGCCGGCTCGATCAGCAAACGGTATGGACAGACCGTGGCTCTCGACGAGGTGACGATCACCGTCTTCCCCGGCGAGGTGGTGGCCCTCGTCGGCCACAATGGTGCCGGGAAGTCCACGCTGTTGAAGATGCTGGCGGGCGCGGAAACCCCGGACCAGGGTGGCTTGCTGCTCGATGGCGTGCCGCAGCACTTCTCCGCTCCGTCGGATGCGTTGGCCGCGGGCGTCGCATGTGTCTATCAGGAGCTTCGGCTGGTCAACCAGCTGACCGTTGCACAGAATGTATTCCTGGGTCACGAAACCGTCCGGCGTGGTCATCTCTCACGGCCGGACATGAATCGGCGCACCGCCGAACTGTGCCGCGATTACGGCATCGCCGCGTCGCCGACCACCCGCGCCGGTGACCTGTCGGTTGCCCAGCGCCAGATGGTCGAGGTGATCGCCGCACTGAACCGCAACGCGCGTTATCTCCTTCTCGACGAACCGACCACGGCGTTGGAGGCACACCAGATCACCCATCTGCTGGACACCGTGAAACGCATCTCGCGAGAGCGGCGGATGGGCGTGCTGTTCGTGGACCACAAGCTGGACGAGGTATTCGCGGTGGCCGACCGCGTGGTCGGGTTGTCCAACGGCCGTGTCGTACTCAGCGGCCCTGTGGAGGAGATCAGCCATGACGACGTGGTGCACGCCATCGTCGGCGAGTCCGCGTCGGCTGACGCCAGCACGCCTGCGAGCCGGGGCGGCGCACCGTCCCCCGCCACGACGACATCGCGGGGGACGGCCGGAAAGGCCATCGTGCTGGATGCTCAACACGTGGCCAACGATCGGTTGAAGGACGTGACATTGCAGGTGCGGGCCGGTGAGATCCTTGGCCTGTACGGACTGGTCGGTTCGGGACGCTCGCGCTTCCTGCGCACCGTGTATGGCACGGAGCATCTGCTGGCGGGCTCGTTGAGACTGCTGGGCGCTCGATATACGCCAAGAAGCCCCGGCAAGGCGATCAGGTCCGGAATCGCCTTTCTTCCCGAGGAGCGGAAGGCCGACGGTTTCATTCCCGAGATGAGCGCTCGGGAGAATGTGCCATTGCCCGTCCTCGACAGGTTCAGTCGGGTCGGCGTACTCCGACGTGGCAGGATCGCCGCAGCGGCCGGAGAGGCGCTCAACACGGTCGCCGTGCGTGGCGACACCGACCAACCGATCACTCGGCTCTCCGGTGGTAATCAACAGAAGGTGCTGTTTGCCAGAGCTGCTCTACAGCATCCCAGGCTGCTCCTGCTCGACGAACCGACCAAGGGAGTGGACATCGGCGCGAAGGCGGAGATCCACGCCCTCATCCGGGCGATGGTCGCCGACGGCGATGTCGCCGTGCTCGTGGTGTCCACAGAGGAAGAGGAGCTGATCGGACTCGCGGACGCGGTGTGCGTGTTCAAGAACGGTTCGTGTGACGGCACCAGATCCCCACGGGGTTCCGTCACGCCGGGAGACCTGCGCCGCCTCGCCTGGCCCAGCAGCGGTCAGGCGACCAACGACCGGTCCTGATCCCTCGTGGTCAACGCAGGTTCGTGTGGCGGGCCTGCATGGTGCGGTACGCGTCCTGTTGCTCGGCGGCCAACGCCAACACCACCGCGTCCAGCACCAGTAACGCCCCTTGTTCGAACAGGCTGCCTCCGAACTGGCTGCTCTTCGTTCGCGGCACCTGCAACACGATGTCCGCCGACGCGCCGAGCGGGCTGGTCAGGTTCGCTGTCACGGCAAGGACCTGCCCACCCAGTTCCTTGGTCTGCCTTGCGAAGTGCAGCGAGACCGGTGTGTGGCCAGAGCCCGAGATGACCAGTAGGCCGTCGGCCGATCCGATCGAGGGCGCGGTCGCCTCACCGAGTACGTGGACGTCCCGGCCCAGATGCATCAGCCGCATCGCGGCCATTTGGGCGACCAGCCCGGAGCGACCCTGACCGGTGCTGAACCACCGCCGCCCGTTCGGGCGCAACGCCGCCACCGCGGCGTCGAACGCGGCGCTGTCCAGGTCGGCCAGCAGCGCGGCCACCTCGCCGCCGACGGTCAGCCACGGGTGCTTCGCCGGGGTCGGCCGCATGTTCACCGGGATGTCCAGTCGATCCAACGAATGTTCATGCCGGCACCACGATCGATTTGAGGCTGCCCGGACGTTGGTCGGCGTCCAGCGCCTTGTCGACATCGTCGAGACCGAATCGGGCCGTCACCAACGAATCCAGATCAACCTGGCCGGAGGCGACAAGGCCGGCCGCGGTCGGCCAGGTGTCGGTGTAGCGGAACACCCCGGTGATGGTCAGTTCACGGCACTGGATCAGTGAGATCGGCAGCTCGATCCGGTCGGCTCCCATACCTACCAACACGACGGCGCCGCCCCCACGCACCGCGGTGATGCCGCTGGTCACCGCAGGGGTCGCACCGGAGGCGTCGATGAAGGCGTCCACGCCGAGACCGGCAACGTCGTCGATGGCCGGATCCAGGGTCCGGGTGGCGCCGAACCGCTCGACGAACATTCGGCGGTCGGCGACCGGATCGGACACGATGATCTCGGCCGCGCCGAATGCCCGCGCTGCCTGCGCGGTGATCACCCCGATCGGGCCGGCACCGGCGATCAATATCCGGGAACCGGGCACGATGCGCGCCTTGCGGCAGGCCCAGATGCCGACCGAGAGCGGTTCCAGCAGCGCCGCTGCCTCGTCGGAGACAGCGTCCGGCACGGGGTGGGCGAAGTCGGCGGGGATGGTGACGTACTCGCAGAACGCGCCGTCCACCGGTGGGGTCGCGTAGAACCGCATGTCCGGACACAGATTGTAGCGACCGGACTTGCACTGCCAGCATGTCCGGCACGGGCGCTGTGGCTCGATCGCGACTCGCTGACCGATGCGCGCCTCGGCGACCTCCGGGCCCGTTGCGACGATCCGCCCGGACACCTCGTGCCCGAGCACCAGCGGTCCGTCGACCACGAAGTCCCCGATCCGTCCTGTCCGGTAGTAGTGCACGTCCGAACCGCAGACGCCGACCGCGGCCACCTTGACCAGTACCTCGTCGGACAGCACGACAGGCATCGGGCGCTGCCGCACGGAGATCGAGCCGACGCCGCTGAGCACGCTGGCGCGCATGGTGGTGGGTATGTCGGTCACTGGGATCACGTTCCTTTCGGTGCTGCGATCGGGTTCGTCTCCGTCACGATGGACAGCAGGCCCCGGCCGGACACGACGTACCGGGCGCCGGCCTTGAGGTAGGCGGCGAGATTGCCCTGGTTCACCCCGCCATCCACCCCGACGACGGTGCGTGAGGCCACGGCCGCGACCTTGTGTCGCAGCGTCGGGTCCGCTCGCGCGGACGTGCCCGGCTCGATCAGCATGATCAGCACGCCCTCGACATGCGGCAGTCGCGCCAGGATGTCCGCGGGATCGGTACCCGGTGCCGCCGCCAGCCAGGGCTCGGCACCGGCCGCCCGGACCTGCTCGGCGACAATGGCGACGTCGGCGACCTCTGCGCAGGCCTCCAACGGGAAGGTGATCCGGCTGACCGGTTCGCGGCAGACCTCTTCCAGTAGACCCGGCAACTGGTCGGTGATGAGATGCACGTCCAGCGGGCCCAGTTGCCTGGCCACCAGCTCGCGCACCAGGTCGATGTCCACTCCTCGGTGCACGCCGCCCGCCACGATGACGTCGGCGTGGATCCACAGCGCGGCATCGGCCAGCGCCGAGGCGGCGGCGAGTCGGTCCGGTTCGGCCGCGGCGTAGACGCTGCCGGCGAGAGTGGCTCCCCGCTGACCGGCCACGGCCTCGATCATGGCTGAGTCGAGCCGATATCGAGGCGTCACCACGCCCCCAACTCGTCCAGCGCATCCCAACCGGCGACCAAGCGGTATCTTTCCCGCAGGCCGGATCGCCGTTCGGCGCTGCCGGCACGCGGTGTGGCCGCCATTCGGGTGGCCGGTGCCCACGCCCGCAGCACCTCGCCGATCGGCCGGCTCGTGGCGACCGCCGCCGCCTGCACGCAGGCCCCGCGTGCGGACGCTTCCGGTGCGTCGGCCAGCAGCACGTCCCGCCCGGTCAGATCGGCCAGCAACTGCGGATAGCCCATCGAGCGGGTTCCGCCGCCGGTGGCGATCAGCCGCCCTGAGGTGTCCACCCCGGCCGCGTTGAGGTGTGCTTCCCCTTCGACCAGCCCGAGGATGACCCCCTCGAAAGCGGCGCGGGCCAACTGCTCCCTGGTGACGGCAGAGGTGAGCCCGGCGAGGAGCCCTCGGGCGCCCGGACGGTTCGGTTTCCGCTCACCGTCCAGGAAAGCAGCCAGGATCGGCCCGGAACCCACCGGTGCGTCGATGGCCAGTTCGGCCAGGCGGGCATGGTCGACGCCGAGGAGTCGGGCGAACGTGTCGGTGACCCGTGCGGCGTTGAGGGTGGACACCAGCGGGAGGTAGCCGTCGGTCATGTCGGCCACCCCGTCCACGATGCCGTTGCGGTCGAACACCGGATGTCTGCTGGTGGTGTAGACGACGCCCGAGGTACCGAACGCGTAGACCACATCGGACGGTTCGATGCCGAGGCCGACAGCGGCCGCCTGCTGGTCACCGCCACCGGGGCCGATCAGAACCCCTTGGGACAGCCCGAGTTCGGCCGCCGCGCCGACGGTGAGGACGCCGACCGGTTCGGCGGCGGGCCGCACTTCGGGCAGGGCGTCGGCCCAGTCCCGGTTCGGGTCGACCAGTTGTAGGAACTCGGTCCGGTAGCGGTGTTCGGCGGCGCTGTAGTAGCCGGTGCCGGACGCCTCCGACCGGTCGGTCACCGCGGCGCCGGTGAGTTTCCAGGTCAACCAGTCGTGCGGCAGCAGGATCCGTCGCAGCCGCGCGAAGTTGACCGGCTCGACCTCGGCCAGCCAGGCCACCTTGCTCAGGGTGAACGCCGCCGTGGGCAGCGAACCGACCGCGTTGATCCACGCCGGCCCGCCGATCCGCTCCGTCAATCGCCGCAACTGAGGCGCGGACGTGGTGTCGTTCCACAGTTTGGCCGGCCGGATGACCTGGTCGACAGCGTCCATGGCGACCAGCCCGTGACACTGGGCGGCCACTGCCAGGGCCACGACCGCATCGGCGCCGACATCGGCGTCGGTCAGCGCGGCCGGCAGTGCCGTGCGCAGCGCCTGCCACCAGGCAGCCGGATCCTGCTCGCTGCTGGGGGCGAAGGCCGGCGGATGCGGCGCGGTTGCGGAACCCAGCAGCGTGCCGTCGTCGGCGTCTCGCAGCTCCACCTTGCATGACTGAGTGGACGAATCCACTCCGGCGACGACCGGCAAGGGCACCTCCTCGTGATGGATGGCGTAACGGCTGACGTACTCAGCAGGACTTGTAGATGTAGGGCGACACCTGTGCCGAGTCCACATTGGCCTTCGTGATGGCGACCAGCCCGGTGATCTTGTTCTTGGCGATGCTCTTGCCCTGGCCGAGGTCTACCGCGTACTGCACGCCCAGCACACCCATGTCGTAGGGGTCCTGGGAGATGATGGCGTCGATGTCGCCCGCCTTGAGCGCCTGCACCTGGCTGGGCTGGGCGTCGAAGGCCACGATTTTCACGGTCGATCGCGCATTGGCGTTGCGCACGCCGATCGGTGCGCCGTCCCCGGTGAAGTTGTCCACCGCGAACACTCCCTTGAGGTCCGGATTCGCCGACAGCTCAGAGGCGACCTCGGTCGCGGTGGCCTGCGCGGAGTGGTCAGCGTACTGGGTGGTGAGCACGGTGATGGTCGGGTATTTCGCCTTCATCTCCCGCAGGAAACCCTGCACCCGCTGGTCGTCGGTGCTGCTGCCGGGCGGCTCGCTGATGGTCACCACCTTGCCACGCCCACCGATCAGGGTGGCCATGGTGTCGGCCGCCAGCGCGCCGCCAGCGACGTTGTCACTGCTGATCTGACTGGACACGTCGGCCGTGTCGTCCAGCCGGGTGTCCACGGTGATCAGGTTGATCCCGGCGGACTTGGCCTGATGCATCGGCTGGAACATGGCGTCCTTGTCCGTCGGCGCGATGAGGATCGCCTGCGGTCCCTGCGCGACCACCGAACTGAGGATCGGCTGCTGGGCGGCGGCATCGAAGGTCTCCGGAGCCGAGTAGCCGTAGGAGACGCCCAGCTTGTTCGCCTCGGTCTTGGCGCCGCAGTCGATCGCCGAGTAGAACGGGCTGTCCTTGACCCCACCGATCAGCGCGACGCTCTTGACCGGCTGGGTCGAGTTCCCGGCAGGGCCGGCCGGGTTGCTGCTGCTACACGCCGTCACGACCGTGACAAGGCCGAGCGCGGCCGTACACAGCGCGAATGTCCTCAGTCGAGGATTGGTTGCGAACATCGGATACTCCTCGGATGGTGGCGTTGGGTGAGGTGGCCGCGGCTAGCGGCGGTTTTGACCGCCGCGCCGAACCTGGTCGACGAAGACCGCGATGACCAGCACGGCGCCGACCGCGAAGGTCTGCCAGAACGGCTGCACGTTCACGATCACGAACCCGCTCTGCAGGGTGACCGGCACCAGGATCCCGACCACCGTGCCGAAAATCGTTGCCACGCCGCCGAACAGGCTGGTGCCACCCAGCACCGCGCCGGCGATCGTGGTCAGGTTGTCCCCGGTGTGTCCGCCGATCGTGGTCGTGGAGAACTGAGCCAGGCTCATCACTCCGCCGACACCGGCCAGCGCCCCGCTGACCAGGTAGATGGACACCAGGTGCCGGCGGACCGCGATGCCCGCGCGCAGCGCACCCTCGCGATTGGAGCCGATCGCCTTGGTATGCGTGCCGAAACCGGTCTGCCACAGGACAAGACCGGCGATGAGGGCAACCACCGCGGCGATCACGACCAGCAGTGGTATCCCGACGATGTTCTCGTAGCCGATCTGGTTGGTCATCACCGACGGAACCGAGTGGATGTCCAGTCCCCCGGTGAGAATCTGCGCTGCGCCCAACGCCATACCGAGCGTGCCCAGCGTGGCGATCAACGGTGGCACCCGAAGGTAGGTGACGATCAGTCCGCTGACCAGACCCCAGAACGCACCCGCCGCGACACACACCACGATGCCGACCGCGGTCGTGCCCCAGCCGGCGTCGGTGCCACCCATCGCGGTCATCACCTTCGCCGAGACGACGGTGGAGAACACCAGGACCGATCCGACGGACAGATCTATGCCACCGGTGGCCAGCACGAACGTCTGTCCAACCGCGACAACGCCGATCACGGCCGCGGCAAGAGCGATATTGCGGATGTTGTACGTACCGAGGAACGCGTGCGGCCTGAGCAGGGAGAACACGGCGAGCAGCAGGATCAGTACCACCAGCATGCCGATGCTGGGCCTGTCCAACAGTGAACGCAGCCAACGCGGCACCCGGCCGGTCGCCGGTGTGGGCAGGTGGTCGGCGACCACGGCGCCGACGGACTTCCTCGCGCCCAGCTGAGTCATCGCTCCTCCTCGCTCGCGTGGCCGCTGGTCATCGCCGCCACGAGATCCCCCACCGCCGCCTCGCCGCGGCGGAAGGTCGCCACCCGCTGCCCGAGCCGGAGCACCTGGACGGAGTCGGAGACGGCAAGCACATCGGGCATGTTGTGACTGATCAGCACCACGCCGATGCCGGCTTCGGCGACCCGGCGGATCAGTTCCAGCACGCTGCTGGTCTGTGCGACGCCGAGCGCCGCGGTCGGCTCGTCCATGATGATCAGATGCGATGACCACATCGCGGCCTTGGCGATCGCCACACTCTGCTGTTGACCACCGGACAGGGCGGCGACCCGGCTCTTGTGGTCGGTGATCCGTACGTTGAGGCTCTCGGAGATTTCCTGGGTTCGCGCGCGCATCCGGCGCCGGTCGAGGAGCCTCAGCAGGCCGAGCGGACCGGTGCGGCGCAACTCGCGGCCGAGGAAGACGTTCTCGGCCGGCGTCAGGTCGCCCGCGAGTGACAGGTCCTGGTACACCGTCTCGATCCCGCACGCCCGGATCTCCTGCGGGGATCGGGGACGCACCACCCCGCCGTCGACCAGCAACTCGCCCGCGTCCGGTGCGTACACGCCCGACAGCACCTTGACAAGGGAACTCTTGCCCGCCCCGTTGTCGCCGATCAACGCGGTCACCTCACCGGCCCTTGCCTCGAAATCCGCGCCACGCAAGGCTTCCACGTGACCGAATGCCTTGCGGATCCCGCGCGCCTGCACAACCACGGTCCCCACCGGGCTCTGCGCCGTCGCCGTCATGTAGCTCCTCCTCATCGAGTCCTGGCATCACAACTCCGGCCCGCCCGTTTGTCAATGAAGGCGCCCATATGGGCAAGACCTGATACTCTGGGCTCATGGGTCCTGCTGAGCTGGTTCAGGCCATTACCGTCGCCAGGGCGTACTTCCTGGCCGGCCAGTCCAAGGTCGATATCGCGGCAGAACTGGGGATCTCCCGCTACAAGGTGGCGCGCATCCTGGACGCCTGCCTTGCCGAGGGCATCGTCCGGATCGAGATCTCCGCGCCGGACACGGTGAACCCGGAACTCTCGCAGCAACTCCAGAAGCGCTTCGCCCTGAAACACGCTCTGGTCGTCAGCAGCACGCACACCGACACGCCGACCCTGCGCAGGGCGGTAGGCAGCGCCGCGGCAGCGTTACTGTCCGAGATCGTCAGCGAGGAAGACGTACTGGGCGTCGCCTGGGGACGCACCCTGGACGCGATGGCCGCGGCACTGACCACCCTGGCCCGTTGCCCGATCGTGCAGATGACCGGGGCCACCGGCGCGGTGAACGCGAACTCCATCAACCTGATGCGTCGACTCGCCGAGGTCTCCGGCAGTGCCGTGTTCCCCATCTACGCGCCGCTGTTGGTTTCCGACGAGGTGACTGTCGAGGCGCTGCACCGGCAGCCGGGAATCGTCGCGGCAACCTCTCGCTTCGGCCAGATCACCAAAGCCGCGGTCGCGGTGGGAAGCTGGGACTTCGAGGGCTCGCAGCTGTATTCGGCAATGGCCAAGGAAGATCTGGCCCGCCTCAGGGGCGTGCCGGTCGCCGCGGAAGTCTGTTCGATCCTCCTTGACGAGGCCGGCACCCCGGTGGACACCGAGATCAACCGGCGCACCATCGCGGTCAGGGCCGAAACTCTGCGGCGCATCCCGGAAGTGATCGCGGTGGCGGGCGGCGAGTCCAAAGCGGGCGCCATCCTGGCAGTCCTCCGCGGTGGCCTGGCCACCTCCCTGGTCACTGACGAGGCCGCGGCAGGCCGGCTGCTGGCCTCCGTCGACGACTGATCCGGAAATGGACACCTCCCGGTTACGGAGGTGGTGCAGGCTGGATCACGATCACCGCGGTAACACACTGATCACCGCGGAGAACCTTGACCGATTCGATGATCTCGACGGCACGGTTGGGAGATACTCCTGGCGTTGAGGAACAGTCCGCACCATCACTCGCCGTCAGGAGAAATCTGGCCATGTCCGCGCCGCAGCAATCCGTCGATATCCCATCCGCCGCGCAGTGGCGCCTCCAACACTCCGCGCAACGGGGATCGGCGGCGTCAAGCTTTCTCGCGCCCAGCGGATTCGTCCTGCTCGACGAGCTCGGCTTCGAACCTGTCGGAGTCGTGATGGGAATGGCCGTCATGCACCTTGGCGGCATCCAGGTCGCCGGCTGGAATACGCCACGAGAACTTGAGGTGTACAGCAACGCGCTCGCAAACGGTACCGACCTGGCGATCACACGACTGCGTGAGGAAGCTGCCGCGCTGGGCGCAGATGGTGTGCAGCTACACACCAAGGTGATCCGCACGCATATCGAAGGCGCGGAGCTCGAATACCAGATCACCGGCACCGCAGTGCGTTTCCGGTCGAATCACGGGGTGTTGCGCGCCGGGGACGGGGGACCGTTCACCAACGTCAGCTCGTTGCTCACACTGAGCCAGATGATGCTACGCGGCTGGTTCCCGACGAATTTGGCCTATGGCATCTGCGTCTATCACTTGCCACACCGCGCGATGCGGCAGGCCATGGGCCAAACGTTGCAGAACGCCGAGGTACCTGCTTTCACCGAGGGCTGGTACACCGCGCGGGAGACGGCGTTGGGACGGATGCAGGCCAAGGCCGAGGCGGCCCGGTCGCAGATTGTTCTCGGTACCGAAGTATCGGAGCTGGCCGGTGTGCACGGGGATCACTCCGTCGAGTTCATCGCGGCCGGGGCCGGCTGGGTGCGTCGCCCGGACCTGATCAACCTGGTTCCTCGGCCCGATCTGACGTCGATCGCGCTCATGGAGAAGGACCTGATGATGACCCACGACTACGAGGTTCCAGAACACCGGCAGCCAATGGCACCCCCCACCCAGCCTCGGTAACACGCGGGGCGGAGCACCGTCGACACCGACGACGCGAGGCGCTGCCAGCCGCAACGACCGCACGGCGACGTCAAACCAGCTGTCGACCGGGCGCTGAAGGGCAGCTGACGCCGCAGACACGGACCAGGTCGGGATCGACGCCAGTCGGCGAATCGACAGGTTTGCCGACTGGCCGACTCGGCATGACCAATCGATCTCAATTGTGGAGCTTCTGACCTTCGCCGTTGTTGCTACCGGAGGTCATGTCGACATTGTCCTGGGTGAAGGCGCTCAGCATGTCGTCGGCGAAGACGGCGTACCGGCTGCGGCCGGCCCGTTTGGCCTGGTACATGGCGATATCCGCACGTCGGATCAGGTCGGTCGGGTCGGGCACGTCGGGCGTGTTCAACGCGATGCCGATGCTGGCGTTGACCCGCAGTTGTTGCCTGGCGATGACCACGGGTTCGCTGAGCGTGCGCAAGATACGTTGAGCCACCTTCACCGCATCGGCGACCGCCGCCACGCCGCACAGCATGACGGCGAACTCGTCACCGCCGAACCGGGCGGCGAGGTCGGTGTCGCGTAGCTGCGACTTCAGTCGGTTTGCCGTGATCATCAGCAACGAGTCGCCTGCGGCGTGCCCCAGCGTGTCGTTGATGATCTTGAAGCGGTCGAGATCGACGAAGAGCAGCGCGACCCGTTCGCCGGTCTGCTCGGCCATCCCGAGTCGCTGTCCGAGCCGGTCGAGGAACAGACCGCGGCTGGCCAGACCGGTCAGCGAGTCATGGAACGCCTGGTGCATCCGGTCAACGGTATTGGCATCGGTCAGCGCGAGGCTCACCTGCTCGGCGAAGGCACGCAGGGTTTCCATGTCGTGCGGGGTGTAGGTGCGGTCCGGCCGGTACGAGCCGACCATCAGGCTGCCGGTGACCGAGCCGCTGTCGTGCACCGGAGCGGCTATCGACGCGTCCAGCCTGCCGTCGGTGAGCTGGACGATCAGTGCCGAGGTGTGCGGGTAGCCCTGTCGCATCGCGAAGTCATCGGTCAGTATCGCCGCGCCCGCCGCGCCTGCCTCGGTGAGTGCGACAGTGGGCCGTTGACGGGCGATGTCGGGGCGTAGCCCGATGTTGGCGACGAGCCTGGCGCCCTGGCCATCCGGCCCGTCGCACAGCCACAACCCGACGATCTCGTCACAGAGCAGCTCCTGGACGGCGCTGGTGATCATGTCCAGGATCTGCGCCAGTGGTTGCCGCCCGACGATCGCCCGCTGAATACCGAACAAATGCGCCAGCAGACGTTGACGCTGCTGCAGGGACTCCACCAGTCTGGCGTTCTCGGCGGCCTGGCGTTCGCTACGCTCGCGCATCGCGGACTCGGCTTCCAGCGTCCCCAGCATGGTCAGGGTGAGTTCCAGCAGACGTGCCATACCCCGGACGACGCTGTGCTCCTCGACCGAGAAGCCCTCCGGCCCCCCTCTGGCAAGGATCAGGTGGCCCGGATGAGCCCCGCCCCATCCGGCGGACACCGCAGGGCAACTGCCAACGCCCGGCACTTCCAAGCGGTCCCGCTCGCGCCGCGCCACCGCGACAAGGTCCGCGCTGGGAACCGCGCCAATGGGGAATCCGACACAGGCCGCGATCCGATCTCCGAAGACAACCGCGGCGACCTCGGCCGCCAGCGCCTGCGCCGCCCGTTCCACCGCGCCACATACGGCAGAGTCCTGATCCGAGTAGGACGACACGACCGCCAGCAACTCAAGAAGCTGCTGGATCTGAGGTGAGCCCGCCGCGCGCGTCATCTTCAGCCGAGTGCCAGCACCGCGAGCGTCTGATTGTGGAAGCCGTCAATACCGCGAACGCGCGCGATCTCTCCGTACGTATGGAATCCGGCGAATGGTGCCCCTTCGGCCCACTTGGCCAGTCGGTCGCCTTCCCGTCGAATACCATCCTCGCCCAGGATCGCCCGAAGCGCGGCACAACTGAACGTCAACATACCGACCGGCTCCTGCCCGCCGAGGCCGGTCAGCGCCTCGTCGCAGGCCGCGTCGGTCGCGGCCAGAATCGACTCCTCGTCACCCGTCATGGCCCAGACCAGGCCCCCGTGGTCGATGGCGCTGGCACCGCCGATCGAGCGGCCCTCGACATCGACCTGTGTACACACGTTGCGAGCATCGACGCCTCGGGGTCGCTGTAAGCCAAGCGGTCGTGGCAGCGCGAACCGGGTGAACGCCGCGGGATCCGTGTACGCCTCGGGCGGTGCGCCCAGCCGATCGAGGTACACATCCATCGCAGGTCGATCGTCGAGCGTGTACACCCGACCGTCACCACTGCGGGTCACGATCATCGGCTCACCGACGGTATGCCACCCGTGGCGCACCGAAACGGACAACGGCGCCTCCGACGCGATCGCGGCGGCGACCACGGCGTTGGTGCGGACACCCCCCTCGCCCACAAGATACGTGCCCGCCATCCGCCATCCGTCGGCCGCGGCGCCACCGATGAGCGGGACACTCGCTCCCAGCACGCCGTAACAGCCGCGCAGGATCGTCTCCTGCGCTCGAACGAGGCCGTCGGTGAGTAGCACGAGAACGCGGTGCGGCAGGTCCGCCAGTTCACCGACGCAGCTGGCCACCTCGGCGCCGGCCGCACGCTGGCGGCCGGAGACGTCCGTGGCCACCGCGGTCGACACCGAGAAGCCCGGGCCGCCGATGGCCGCCACCACCACCGTGCCATCCTGCGGCCCACCTGGCGTGATCTCGCCGTGCGTGGAGCAGCCGATGATCGGCACCTCCGCCGCGACCTCGCGAAGACCGTCCAGCACAGCGGTGGCATCGTGGGTGATCGCGGCGAAAACGATCAGTAACTTCGGCTCATCGCCCACCAACGCGGCCCGCGCGGCGGCGGCCGCCGCAGTATGTGAGTCCCTGTCCTCCGATTGGCCAACGCCCATCCAACGCCGACCATCACGAGACACAGCCACGCTCCTGACTCCTTCGCTCAGGCCAGTGAGCCCAGGGCTGACACCCTAGCGTGTTACGCATCCTGGGTAGCCGGACGCTCAGTAGGCATTCACCCGAACAGAGCAGCGTTCCCTCATTCGGCGCAACCTGGCTGGAAAGCCGACCATGAGTGTAGCCAACAGAACGCATAGTTGACCTCGACATGTGACGGACAGCCGTATGGAATACGTGTGCCGCTTCAAGATTGGATGCGGGCCGGTAACCAGCGGCAATGCCGATCGGATTCAGGTAGTTCGCCGGCAATCGTTGATTACGCATCCCGTGTCCAGCTTGCAAAGCCACGTCACGACGAGTCAACAGCGGCTACAAGCGCAACTTGTCCGATCCGCGATCGGTGGTGCGAAACGCTGGTTCGCTCAGGTGTGCGCCGATTCTTCCGCGACAACAACGACCGCACTCGTAGGACCTCCGCTGAGGCAAGTGCCCGGTCTGACCGTTCCCTACGCTCGCCGGACCCCGCTGCTGCGGCATCTGTTGGAGACTGCCGCGTTGGCGTTGGGTGGTCGTCCCGGTACGCTGGATCGCGACCAGGAGGAATAGTTGTTAGCGCTTTCACGACTCCTGTAGATCGCGTTCGGCTTTTCGAAATTGGGAGTACTCCCAATTTCGAAAAACGTCTTTCGTCCCGTCGGCTTCGTGAGCGGTCTTGCTTTTGCCTGTCATGAGGCGGACGCCGTGGCCGACTTCGCACACAGTCAGGGGTAGACGGTGCCGTCGAAGATCTTCCGCGCGGCGCGCACCACGGATGTGTGGGTGACCACCGGCCCGCAGGCGCCCTCGTCGACGGCAACCTCGATGGTGAACGTTCCCGCCGGTACCTCCAGTCGACACGGGTGCAACGGCGGCATGGCGAGGGCCGCTGCCACGGTGCCGGTGATCTGGCAGGCCGCGGCGACACCGGCCGCGGCGAGTACGCCGATGGAGGCGTGGCAGCGGAGCGGAATGAAGGTTCTGGTGCTGATCGCTCCGCCCAGCCGCGCTGGTGCGATCAGACAGACCTTCGGAATGGTCAACTCGCTGACCTTCCCGAGGCCCATGGCTTCGCCTGCCGCGACGCGCAGTCTTTCCCGGTTCTGCCGCAAGGTGTGGTCGGCCTCCAGTTCACCGATGGTCTCGTAGCCGGTGACGCCGAGGTCGGCGGCGGATACCAAGACGATCGGCATCCCGTTGTCGATACAGGTTGCCGCGATACCGTTGACGGTGTCGACGGGGGAACCGGTGGGCAGCAGCGCACCGCACACCGATCCGGCGGTGTCGATGAGTTCGATCTCGCACCTCGCGCCCGGAAAGGGGACGCCAACGGTGTCCACCGTCCGTTGGTAGTCCACCTTCCCTTCGCGAAGCGCGAAGGTGGATCGGGCATAGCCGGTCGAGTTGACCATCCTGATGCGAACGCTTGCTTGCCGGCCGTGCGCGGCCACCAGTCCCCGTTCCACCGCGAACTGGCCGACCGCCGCGAGGATGTTCCCGCAGTTCTGCCGGTCGCTCACGGTCAGATCGTCGACCCCGACCTGGAGGAAGAGGTAGTCGATGTCCGCGCGGGGGTCGGCAGAGCGGGATACGATCGCGACCTTGCTGGTCAGGGGGTGGCTGCCGCCGATTCCGTCGGTCTGCCGGACGTCGGGGCTGCCCATCACGCGTCTGAGCAGATCGTCCCGTTCCGCTGCCGCTGCCGGCAGGTCGTCGGCAAGGAAGAACGCGCCCCGTGACGTGCCGCCGCGCATGATCATGCATGGCAGGCCCGCATCGGTGAAGGTAGTTGGCTCGCGCACGCGTTGGCACCTCCGTGAAGTCTCAGGTCAACGAAAGAAGTCTCAGGTCAACGAAGAGGTCTCGGGTCAACGAAGTCTCAGGTCACCGCCGAGGATCGCCACAGCCGTGCCGTGCTCATCGCGGTGTCGGCGAGCATGGCCAGGTCGCTGGACACCGCGAGGTAGGTGGCGCCCCGCCGTGCCCACTGCTGCGCTTCCTCGACGGTGGCGCAGAAGATTCCGAGCGCGGTGCCGTGGGCCAGGGTCATCTGCGCGGCGGTATCGAGTGCGGTGTGGACGGTCGGGTGTCGCAGGTCACCCGGATGCCCCAGGTCGACGGACAGGTCGGTGGGGCCGAGAAACAGGAGGTCGAAGACTGCCGAGTCGAGTATCGCCGGCAGGTTGGCCAGGCCGTTGACGGACTCGATCTGGCCGATGAGCGCGCAGCGGCCGGCCGTGGCGATCAGGTGATCCTTTGCCGTGATCGTGCCGAAGCCGGCCGCCCGGTTGGCCAGCGACAGGCTGCGCACGCCCCGTGGTGGGTAGTGCGCCGCCAGTTGGACGGCCCTGGCGTTGTCAGAGCGCGTCACGTTGCTGACCTGGATGCCGGACACGCCGACATCCAGCAGTGTGCCGATCCGGTCGGCCATTCCGGCGTCGATCCTGGCGACCACCGCGACCCCGTGCCGGTCGCAGGCCCGAACGATGTTCTCGACATCAGCCATGGCCAGCACCGAATGCTCGAGATCGGCGATCACGAAGTCGTAGCCGGCAACGGCGATTGCCTCGGTCGTGGTCGGGTCGCGGGACTTCACGAACGTGCCGATCAGCCGATCCTGCCGGATTCGGTCCACGAGATGCCCATTGTGGTCGACCGCTGGCATGATCAGCTACCCGCGTTCGTTGCCCGCGACTCGGGTTCGTCGGCGGCGAAGTAGTCCTCCCGGCGCGGATTGAACACGCTCAGGTCGATCAGTTCCTCGTCGCCGGTCGTCTCGACGTGGTGCAGTACTCCTGGTGGTACCACGAGTACGTCTCCCGGCTCGACGTCGGTGCTTTCCTCGCCGACCCGGAACCTGCCCCGCCCGGAGAGGATGTAGACGATCTGTTCATGCGGATGAGTGTGCGGGCGCGGCTCGTGCCCCGGCGCGAGGGTGGTCCAGGCCAGCGTTGCGCCGGCACCCGAGAACGACCGGCGGACGACGCCGGACCGTACTTCCGTCGCCTTCAGCCCATCGTAGGAACGTTTCTTCATCTCTGGTATCTCCTATGGCGAAGTGTGTCGCGTTCGCGTTCGGTACCGGTCAGTCGGAGGGGCGGATGCCCAGCGGGAGTGGGGAGGCGACGCTGAGGAGGTCGCCGATGCCGCCGAGTCGTTGTCGCCCTTGGTTGTCGGTGAATTGGTTGTCACACGGCCACCTCGTCATCGGGACGTCGCTTGAGCGCCCGTACCCGGATCATGAACAACGCGATGACGATCGAGACGACGGAGAAGACGCCGCACCAGACGGAACCCAGCGAGAATCCGTGCCAGAGGGCGTTCTGCGCCGCCGGTATCGATCGTGCGGAAATGGGCCCGATATCGGCGTGCGCGACCGCGATCGGGCCGCCGGCCGCGTTGATCTTGTCGACGATTGCCAGCGCCTTGCCGCTGACGCCGAATGTGGCAAGGAAGCCGGGTAGTGCGGAACCGGCGGTGCCCAGGGCGATCGCGCCGATCGCGGCTATGCCGATGGCCGCACCGGTGTCCCGTGCCATGTTGATCGTGCCGCTGGCGATGCCTTCCTTGGTCGCCGGTACATCGACCATGCAGGCCGAGGTACTCGATACCACGGCGACAAAGCCGAAACCGGCCAGCAGCAGCGAAGGCGCCAGATCGAGCAGGAACCTGTCACCGATGGGGGTGGCGGCCAGCCAGAACTGGCTGATCGCCATGGCGCTCAGGCCACCGACCATCACCCAGCGCGGCGCGATCCGATAGAGGAACCGGTCGAACACCGGCCAGAGCAGCAACGGAACCGCGACCTGAATCGTACTGGCGAGTCCGACGGTGAGGCTGTCCTGGCCCTGGATGACGCCGATCCTGATGGAGACACTGTAGTTGTAGCCGAAGAAGCCGACCGCGTTGATCAACCCGATCAGCGCGGCCCCGCTGTAGGTCAGGCTCCGGAACAGTTCGGTATTGATCAACGAGAACCGCACCCGGAACTCGATTGTCACGAACACCACCAGCAGTACCGCGCCGCCGGCGAGGCAGGCGATGATCGGGGGCGAGCCGTAGCCGCCGTTCGCGCCCTGGATCACGCCGAACAGGATCGCGGTCAACGCGACGGCGAAGGTGATCTGACCGCCGATGTCGAGGCCGCGCCCTTCTGGTGCCCGCGAATCAGGCATGCCGATGACGCTGATCACGGCACAGACGAGCGCGGCCACGAATACCACCGCGTACGCCCAGTGGAAGCTCGCGTGCAATCCGATGGCGCCGCTGATCGCAGGCCCCGCCGCGGCCCCGATGGCCATCGCCATGGTCCACATCGCGATGCCTCGGGCTCGGCTGCGCGGATCCGGGGTAAGCACGGCAACGGCGGCCAGCGAGGTGGGGAACAGGACCGCGGCGCCGACGCCGGCGACGGCCTGGCCGATCATGAGCACGGTGACGCTGCCGGCCAGCATGCCGATTCCGTCGCCGAGTGCGAGCACCAGGGTGCCGATGATCAGCAGGCGTTTGCGGCCGACGAGGTCGCCGACAACGCCGAAGGTGAGTTCGAGAGCGGCGGTCGGGATGAAGAATATCGCCGAGATCCAACTCAGCTGTGATCCGGAGGTGTGCAGGCTGGACTGGATGACACCGCTGAGGGCGGCGGGCAGGACCATGGCGACGTTCGCCAGGAACACCGCGCTGAAAATGCCCAGCATCGCTGCCCAACGGCGGCGCGGGATCACCTGGCCGACACTGACCTCGCTCCCGGTTGCCCGGTCGATGACAGCGCTGGTCGACGGGGATTCTGGATTCTTCCTGATCGCGTCAAACATGGGTCGTCCAACTCCCCAATGAGTTGTGACATGCCGGTCATCCGATTTTTGGGCGACGGCACGGAGAACCGGGAAACGGAAGGAAATGGGCGAGCTGGTCCAGTTGTGGATGGTGGACGTTGTCCAGTCAGGGGACGACGACCGTGGTGGGGTCGTTGTCCTGCTTGACGAGTTGGGCTACCGCGTGGTCGGTGACGCAGCCGGAGAGTGGTTGGCGGGCGTCTTCCAGTACTACGCGGAGTCGGGTGACCATGGCTCGGAGGTCGTCCGGGCCATTGAGCAGGCTGCGGTACTTTGCCTCGGAGAGCGTTCTGCCGATGGCCCGAGGGTCTGACGTGTAGGCGGTGAACAGGTCCACCATCTCAGGACCGGAGTGGCTCGGGCTCGTCATTGGATCTTCGTCTCCCTTGGGTGTCCAATCGGTGCGGGGCGGTGCCGGGACGCATCGACTGCCCTCATTCGCCGGGCCCATGGCTGAAACGGTAGCGAGTCAACGATAACGTCACAAGTATGTTGAATGAAATCGTTGACGATTTCTGCGACGTAACGCTAGTGTCGGATCACCGGATTGGAGGATCGGGATGACGCCCAGGACCGGGGAGTCTGCCAAGCGGTTTGCGGTGGACGCTCTTCGCAAGGCCCTGCTCGATGGTGATCTGGTGGCTGGGCAGCGGTTGGTCGAGCCTGACCTGGCGCAGGCGTTCGGGGTGA
>DATATE010000155.1:0-2029 GCA_036268955.1 Pseudonocardiaceae bacterium | reverse complement strand
TCGGACCAGACCACGGCCCGCTTGGCCACCGTGTCCTCCTCCGACCCCCACCGCTTGAGCGGCCCCGCCGCCATCGCGGTCAGCTGGGTACGGCACGCCTTGTCCAGCAGCACCGCGGTCATGACGGCGGCAGGCAGGTCCTTCCCCACGGCGACGATCCCGTGCTGTGGCATCAGGCAGGCAGGGGCGGCGCCGAGCGCGTCGGCGAGCGCCTGGCCAAGCTCGCTGGTGCTGATCAGGCCGCCAGTGAGGGTGAAGCGCGGCACGTCCGGGTAGCTGAACAGGCTGCCCGCATGGTTCAGCGGCAGGATGGGCACGTCGAGCGCCGAGAACGCGTTGGCCGCGTCGGAATGGCTGTGCACGACGGCCCCGACGTCGCCTCTGGCGGCCATGATCTCGGTGTGGATCGGGTACTCGAGGTGCCGCCGCCCGGAGCCGTGCAGGACTTTGCCCTCGGGCGAGACCAGGACGATCTTCTGCTCGTCGACTTCCTCGAAGCCCCACCCTGAGCACTTCATCCAGACGCCGCGGCCTTCGGGGTCACGGACGCTGGCGTGACCCCAGACCATGTCCGACTGGCCGGCCGCCGCGAGCGCGCGGTTACCCGTGGCCGCCAGGGTGATTGCCTCCGCCGCGTTGGATGGCGTAGTGACCATGTCTCACCTTCCCAGTGCTGTCTCTGCGGTCTCCGCATGGAGGACCCTGCAGTCTCCGCATGGAGGAGATTTTCTCTGCAGAACAGTAACGCGGAAGGTGGCGGCCCCGGTGCTCGCCCTAGTGGGTGCCCGGCGCTTGCCTGGTGGGTGCCCGGCGCTTGCCTAGTGGAGGAGCGCGGCCGATTCCGCCACGGCGGCCTTGAGCGCCAGGGCGGTCCGGTCCCTGACCTCGTCGGTCATCCGGTAGACGGGAACGGAGACGTTGAAGGCCAGCCTGATGGGCATATGCGTCGCGGGGAACGCCACCGCCACTGAGCAGACCCCGTCCTCGCTTTCCTGGTTGCTCGTGGCGTAGCCGAGGCGGCGGGCCTTGTCCAGTTCCTTGTCCAGCGCCGACCGCGTGCGGATCGAGTTCGGGGTGAGCACCGGCAGGTCCTCGGCCGGGTACAGGCGGTCGAGTTCCTCGGCGGACAGCGTCGACAGCAGCGCCTTGCCGGTGGACGTGCAGTTCGCGGGCATCTGCTTGCCGAGCCGGGAGGTGACCCGGGTCGCCTTCGGGCTTTCCATGGCGTCGATGAACCGCACCGTGGAGCCGTCCAGGATCGCCAGGTGGACGGTCTCCCCGAGGTCGCGGTTAAGCGCTTCCACGAACGGGTGCAGCACTTCCCTGACGTCGAACCGCTGGAGGATCGAGAAGGCCACGCCGGTCAGCGCCGTCCCCGGCAGGTACACCCGGGTGCGCGGGTCCTGCCGCATGAAGCCGCGGTACTGCAGCATCGCGAGCAGCCGGTGGGCCGTCGAGGTCGCCACGTGGAGGTACTCGGCGACCTCCGTCAGCCGCAGTTCGTTGCGCTCTCCGAGCAGGAGCAGGATCTTCAGCGCGTTGTCGACCGACTCGATCGGGTACTGAGGTACCGGTAGCCCAGCAGAGTTCTCGTCCCCCGATTTCTTCATAGCAGAAACTTACCTTGTCGTTCTCCCTGCTGCGGATCACGGACGGGGCGGATCACGGACGGGAGCGGTTACGACGGTTCCCAGACGTTGACCGACTTGACGTACATCGTGCCCGAGCAGCTGCCGGGGCTGTTGTTCTCGTCGGCCAGGTCAAGGAGCAGGTACATCGCCTGCTGCGGGATGCGGCTCGTGGTCGTCAGTGCCAGCTGGCGGTCGTAGTAGACGGAAATCCGCGACTGCGTCCAGTACAGCGTGTAGGTGTGCCAGCCCTGGTCGGCGTCGGGGAAGTCAATGGTGCCGCGCTGCTGGGCGTTCTGCTTGCCGGTGTGCAAGGTAGCGCTGGCGGTCAGCTGCGTGTCCCAGTGCTCGACGATGTCGATCTCCGGCGGCCAGGATCCGTCCGACGGGATCAGCCAGAT
>DATATE010000154.1:0-10448 GCA_036268955.1 Pseudonocardiaceae bacterium | reverse complement strand
CCGGCCGCTCAGCAAACTGATACGCAATTTCCGGCACGGGTTCGAGCCGATCAAGCCCTCGTCGACGGCTTCCCCGAGAATCATCGAGAACAACACGAGGATGTCCTGGGCGCTCTTGTCGGCCATGTTCGGCCGGAGTGTCTTGTTCACCCACCCTTTCACCGCGATCCGCGCAATCTCTCCCACGGCGGTGCCGGACCAGCGGGGCAGGATGTGGTTGCGGATGTGCGAGTCGTAGGTGGCCCACGTGATGTCGGCGACCCGGTGCGCCTCGGACCACTGACGGATCCACTCGTCGATGGTGGTCTCGGCCAGTCGGGGGTCGACGAACCGGCGGCGTCGCTGGTCGGACTCCACGTCGGCAGCGCGGTTGTCCGCCTCGGCCTGGTCGGCGAATCCGGCTTCGTTGAAGATGGATCCGTCGTCGAGTCGATAGCGGACACGGAATCCGTCTCCGTGCTTTTCTACCCAAGCCATGGGTGGCTCACTTTCGCAATGGGAGTGGATATGGCCGTGCCGGACAATGCGGCACGGCCATATGGACGCTCTGTGGACGGAAAAACGCAACCCAACTGTGTTCAGGGGTGAGGAGAATCCGTGCGGGTCATCGGGGGGGCCGGTGAGAGTCGGTTCGGGTTCGGACCGGCGGCCGACCCCGGCGACGAGGGGGCGTACTCGTGCCAGCAGCCGAGCGCTGGCTGGTCGCCGCGGTGCGGGCGGCGTCGGCGATGATCTGGTTGAGGTCGGCGCGGGAGAAACGCAGGTGCTTGCCCAGGAACGTGCACGGCACGAGGCGGCGCGCTGCCTGACGGCGCAGCCACGACTCCGGCACCTGCAACACCTCCGCCGCCTGGGCGGGGGTGAACAACGTCGGGACCGGCTCACCCGCTGATTCGCCCGCAGACGGCCCACACCGTCCGGCGCACCGGTCCCGCCCGCCTGCCCCTGCCCGCCCGGCAGCGGCGACGCACAAGATCCCGGTGACATCGTGATCGCCGCCGATTCCGGCCCGGCGCGCCCCGGCGAGGTGGTGGCCTCGTGGGCGAACCCGTCCGGGTCGCAGTCATGGTCGGTGGACAAGCCGTGGTGGGTCATCCGGCGGCCCTCCGATCCGGCACCTCAGCGGACGTCGGGGCACCGTTGCCGGTCGGCGGGGTGTCCGCGAGCCATTGGTGGCGATGGGCCGCCGTGAACTCGGCGACGGTGATCAGCGGTGGATGCACCCACGTGTCCGACCAGACCCACTGCTCTCGGGGAACACGGCGTCCGTGGTGGTGGCGGCCCCAGACCTGGCGGCCGGTGTACTTCGGGTTGCGCAGGATCGCCCGCACCGCCGCTCGTGTCCACACGCCTTCCACCCCGGTCTCCGGGTCGCGGGGCGCGGGGCAGCCCGTGTCGATGAGCCGCCGCCGGATCGCGGCGCTGTCGACCCCCGCCTCGGCACGCCACCGGAAGATCAGCTTTACGGCGATGGCCTCGCCTGGCTCGATCACCAGCCGGGTACGCCACCGCGGATGCCGTCCCGACGGGCTGATCCGGACTCGCCGAGGCCGGTAGCCGTAGGGCACCGCACCGGTGTTGAACCCGGCACGCACCAGTTCCTCGGACCCGCGACGTGCTTTGGCGAGGGTGGCGGTGTGGTACTCGTGCAGGACGCGCTGGCGGACCGCCCACGGCACGTCCGAGCTGTCGGTCGTCGGGCCGCCGTCACGGTCGGTCGGTGGTCGCTTCGATGAGCCGAACAGGCGGGCGCCGTGGGCGGCGAGGCGCTGGGCGAGAGAGCGACGGCCGGCGGTCGCGGCCCAGCGGGGAACGCCGTCGGGGTTGGTGTTCGTCGTCATGGCTGACTCCTTGTCGGGTGGCCGCTACGCGGCGGTGGCCAGAGGCGAGGTGCTCGTGAGCGAGCGCTCACGTCGGGCACGGGTGGCAGGTCGGATAGGCGCGCTCGCCTGCTGCGGGCGCGATCCGCGACCGCGTGCCTGCGTGCATCTGTTGGTGGGCAAAGACTTCACCGGTCGCTGGGGTTCTGGGCTGTCGTCGTTGTCGCCGGTGTCAGTCGCCAGGAGGGACGCGAGAAGCCTGGCGTGCCAGGCCAAGGCGAAGTGGACGCAGTTGGATTCGCTGCGGTGGCTGGGAGAACAGCCGGGAACATGGCGGCCCCGGAAACTCCACGCGAGGGAGTCGCTGGAGCAGATCGCGTCGGCATAGCGGGCCAGGCCGAGGACCTTCGCCCCGAAAGTGTGCAGGCGCAGCCCGCGGCCGGCCAGCGAGCGCACGATCTGTTCCACCTCGCCGCTGTGCTGGCGTCGGCAAATGCTGCCTACCCCGATCCGGGGCAGCGCGGCCAGGTCGACGCCGTGGCGCTCGTAGAGGTCCGCGCAGCGGTGGTAGTCGGAGACCGATTGCCCTTGCAGCGTCGCGATGAACGGCAACTCGGGCGCCAGTTCCCGCAACTTGAGGTAGTTGGCGACGGTGCGGTGCTGGTGGGTGCGCAGACTCGCCCCGGTGCGTGCCCGCACATGGGGTTCGACCATCCAGTCCTGACTCGCTGCCCAGTCGAGGTTTCCGATCTCGTCGGAGTAGCGGCGCACCGCGGCGACGTAGGCGCGGGCGTCGGTACGCCACTCGCCGTACAGCGAAAGTTCACTGAAGCCACCGGAGTCACACGCCCACGGGCTGGTGGCGCGAGGAAGCGTGCGGCGGCCGGCCAGACGCCGATGCGAGACCAGCAACGGCACGCCGAGGTCGCGGGCCAGCCAGGCGGGCTGGTGGGTGCCGAGGTAGAACCTCATGACCGCACCGCCCGCCGGACTGCCTTCGCCGCGACGAGCACGGCGACGGTGAGCGCCGTCGCGACCGTCTTGCCGAGGATCTGGCCGGGTACGAAGGCGAAGGACCCGAACGCGAGCGGCACGAACAGCACGCTGTCGATGCCGAGTCCGACCAGGTTCGAGCCGATCACCGCGCCCAGCACCGACCGGGCACGCAGTCGGCCGTACACCATAGACCCGACGAGTTCGGAGACGGTGAAC
Source organism: Pseudonocardiaceae bacterium (assembly GCA_036268955.1). Classification (GTDB taxonomy): domain Bacteria; phylum Actinomycetota; class Actinomycetes; order Mycobacteriales; family Pseudonocardiaceae; genus CAJCJE01. The sequence goes on along the minus strand of DATATE010000154.1, from coordinate 7,416 downwards.
GCGAGCACACTGGCCACGGCGATCTGTGGTGAGGCCAGCAGCCAGGAAAGTCCGGCTCCGGCGGCGATCGCCCCGAGCACGCCGCGTGGGCCGAGGCATTCGTGCAGCAGGTCTCGCAGGGTGAACGTCGCCCCGGCGCACAGCGTCCCGGCGGGGACCGCGACCGCGCCGACGAGCAGGGCACTCCAATGGGTCGAGGCCCAGTTCGCGGTGACGATGGTGCCGACGTAGGCGGCCAGCACCGCCAGGCTCACCCCGGTGACGCGGCGGCTCGTCGCGTCACCGGGCCGCCGACCTGCGACGAACAGCGACGCCGTAACCGGAGGGTGCTCGGGCGCGGTCATGCCGCACGCTCCGGAGCGACGGCGGTGCCGGAGCGGCACGACCACGGCGAGCAGCCGTCCGGGTCGTCCTCCTCCGTCGAGGCGGCCGTGACCAACCGCAAGTGCCGCTTGGTCGTTGTGGCGGGCGGGTCGAGGTCGACTTCGCCGAGTGGCTGACAGGAGCGGTGCAGGAAGTACTGCCCGCGCAACTGTTGGCCTTGTTCGGTGGCGCGCGGGTAGCCGTCGCGGATAGCCTTGTCGAACTCGACCGCCTCGGCCCAGCCGTCCGGGTCGTGGTCGCGGATCCAGCGCCAGCCCGTGTTGCCGTGGAAGGGGCATCCGACGCAGGCGGATTTCACGGTGTGCCCGAACCCGCGCTCGGCGAGGTACTCGGCGCAGCGTGTGCGGTCCCAGCCCAGGTCGATCAGAGGGAACACGTTGCGCAGGTACCGCACGCCTGAGTCCTTGGCGCGCGTGAACTCGTCGGTGCTGATCCCGATGGACTGCTCGACGTACACGCCGCGCGGAACTCGTCGAGGATGCGGGTAGCCGAGCAACTGCCGTGCAGCCTTCTTCAGCGGCGAAATCTTGTACTCACTCGTGCTTATCTGCACCATGGCTGGCTGGGCGCATCGGGGTGTCATTTCGACTTCTCCTGCTTCTTGGTGGCTCGGGTGAGGACCGGGATGCCAAGGTCGACGGTTGGCCGTTTGAGCCGGCGTTGGGTGTCCTCGCGCTTGGCCCGCAGGAAAGTGAGGGTCATGTCGATGCCTTCGATCTCGCCGACCCAGTTCTCTGCCTCGGCGCGGGTGCGGCGGTCGAGCAAGTCGGTTTCGAGTTCGTCGAGCCGGGTGAGCATCTTGGGGTTGACGTGCAGCATCGGGCAGCGGATGCAGGCGTGTTCGTGCTGGCAGGGCGTGCCGTAGGGGCGCCCGCAGGCGCCAAGCTCGACCTTGCGCTTGTCGAAGTGCTCGTCGAACTCGATCCATTCCTCGCTGGTGGCCTCGCGGTACTCCTCAATCGGTCGCAGCTCGCGCCGCTGGTCGAGGAAGGCGACGTAGTGGTGGACGATGTCCTCGTCGAAGACGGCGACGTAGCCGCGGGTGGTCTGGATGTTGAGGTGGCCGAGCAGAGCTGCGCCGATGTGGATGGGCAATCCGCTGTTGACCAACTCGGTAGCGAAGATCCGACGGAAGTCGTGGGGTGTGAACCGGGTCGTGCGGAAGCCTTGGTGCTGCTCGGCCAGCTCATCGCAACGCCGCTTAATCATGTTCAGCACGGTGCCGCCGGAGATGACCCGATCGGTGGATCCGATCCGGCGCTGGAACAGGAACGGCAGGTGCGCGCTCCAGACCTTGTCGTGATGGTCGAATCGGCTCAGCAGCGGGATGCTGCGCCCTGCCTGGGTGTGGCGGCGGATGACCGAGGCGATGACGTGGAACAGCTCGGCGCTCATCGGGATGACTCGCTCTCGGTCCGTCTTGGACGGTGCGATCACCAAGAGCGCGATCACTTCTCCGTTCTGCCGCTGGTATTGCCGGAGACTGAGGTGCGTCAGCTCGCAGAGTTCCTCGATGCGGACACCGGAGTGGCGGAGCGTCTCGACGCAGGCCCAGTCCCAGAACGCCGCTTCCTCGTCGGTTTCGATGTGGATGAGTTCGTCGGTGGTCTCGTCGACGACGCGGACAGGACTCTTGCCGCCGGAGCGACGTCGGGTGTGGAGGTCGCTGCTGGTGATCACCCGCTTGTAGGGGCGCCCGTCCAGCTGGAAAGTCTCGCCTTCCTGGGCCTTGCGGGCGTGTTCGAGCAGAGCGTGTGCCTTCTCGTAGCGGCTCTCGATGTACTGGATCAGCAGTGGCAGCAGGGGTTGTCGCTGGCGGGTGCGGTCGGCGGAACGTTCGTTGATCCGGCGGCGGCGTTTGCCCAGGCCGCGGATCTCGCTGGGTGGCACGGGGCAGGGCGCGACCCAGTGCGCCCAACGTTCGGGCTCATCGCTGGCCCAGGTGTGCAGGTCGTAGTAGAGGCTGCGGACGCAGATCACGATGCCGTCGACACCAGCTCGCGGTTTGCCGGCGTTCGGGCCGTCCTCACGGGTGCTGATTATGTGCCGCCAGGTCGCGTAGACCGCCGGGTCGATGCGTAGGTCGGCCTGGTCGGGGTTGATCCGTTCGATCTTCTCCCAGAAGTGGTGCGCGACCTCCAGGACCATGTGGGAGATGGACGCGTAATCGGTGTCGGCGGCGCGGCGAGTGAAGTAGTCGATGAACAGTTGCCGTACTGCTTGGTTGCGGATCGGGTAGCGGTCGACCATCTGCTCGATGGTGAGCTGGCCACGAGATAGCGCTGCACGCATCGTGGACGGTGTGTCCGGCGGGAAGTGGCCCATCAGGTGCAAGATGTTCCAGGCGGACGGGCCGGCGAACCGGTTGGATTCCTTCTTCCCCGGTCGGAGGATCGCTCTGGCGCGGCGGGTCTCGTGCCCGTAGTGCAGCAGCGCGGCCGGGGTGAGATCAGCGAGGCTGACGCCTTGAACGGTGAGCAGGCAGCACACGTCGAAAAGGGCTTCCCGCTGGTGCGCCCACGACAAGTCGGACGCAGCGACCTGCTCGGCGAACTTCTCAAGCAGCGGATCGCTCTGGGCCGCAACGAAGAACTGCCCGTACTCATGGAACGAGTTGGCCCGAAATGCCAACAGGGACGGTTGGATCACGCGAAGGCAGAACAACGACCTCAAACCCTGGCCGATCGCCATGCCGGTCTCGCGTCGTGAGCCGAGAATGCGGGCGTTGGCCTCGCCCATGCCCATCGGGCTGGCGTCCCACCGTTGCTGCCACGTTTGGCCTGGGTATTCGGTCAGGTAGGTCAGGATGATGCTGGCCGCTTGGCCGCGCTGGTGGCAGGTGACCGGTGCACCTTCCCAAGCAGTGGTCACGATTTGTGCGATGCGATCGATGGGTGCGCGGCGGAGTTCGCCGGCCGGGCGCGGTGGCGTCGTCGCGATCGCTGGTTGAGGTTCGATCTTGCCGGACACGAAGCGGCTGGCGAAGCCCAGCTCCTCCAGAACGGGACCGTGCCGATGCCGCCGGCTCAGACCGGTGGTGGTGCTGATCTGTGATTTAGGCACCGAACACCGCCTTGATGTCGGCGGCGGCGTAGCCGGCCGGGAAGTGAGTCTGCGGCTTGGGGCGGGTGTAGTGCTCGGTCAGCTTGTCGAACAGTTCCTCGACGCCGACGGAGAGGTAGCGGTTGGTGGTCTGTATGTTGGCGTGCCGCAGGATGGCCTGGACTTCCGGCAGGGTCAGCGTTCCGCTGTTGGCCATCCGGGTCGCTGCGGTGTGTCGGGCGTCGTGCCAAGTCCAGTTCGTCCCCAGCACCGCGTTGGCGCGTTGCAAGATCCGCCGCAGAGCCCAGTACGTCAGCGGCCGATCCTCGCCACGCCGAGTGCGCCAGATCGACTCGCCCTGTGCGGGCGTACCGATCTCGTCGAAGTAGAGCGCCAGCCGGACGAACGCCTGCGGTGACGCCGGGATCGCCTGCCGCTCGCGGGTGCCCTTGGACACCACATAGATCTGGCGCCCTGCCCAGTCCAGGTCCTCCGGCATCACGCCCAGCAGTTCGGCGGCACGAGCGCCACTGGAGACGAAGAACTCCAGCAGCGCGCGGTCGCGTTCACAGGCCATCGCGTCGAACAGTTCGTCCCACAGTCGATCCGGGATCGCCCGTGGTGGTCGTTGCACCACCCGCTGCCGCAGCCGTGCTCGCCCGACCACCGGCTTGGGCTCCAACGGACTCAGATGCGCCAGAGCGCGACGGCGTTGCGGCGAGGACGGCACGGGGTTGACCACCGGGCCTCGGCCGTAATGGCCGTGGTACTCGTAGAACCCGCTCACCGACGACAGGGCGTGGTTGATCGTCGTGCGGGCGTAGCCGGCCGCCAGCGTCGGCTTGCCGGTTCTCAGATTGATCCCGCCCGGACCGCCGGTAGCTGGTGCGCTCCGTCGGCGTTGCGGGTTCGGCGCGGTGCGCAGCCAGCCAACCAGTACCGCGACCTCAGCTTCGGTCGCCCGTTCCCAGGCCACGCCGAGCAGCCACAGCAAGCGGAACCACCGGAGCAGGCCGAAGGCATAGCTGCGGCCCGTCAGCGGGCTGCCGTCGCCGAGCGCCAGGTCCCGCAGGTACTCGGTGATGTCGACGATCTCGACACCTGTCGGGTCGAGCACGACGAACGGTGGATGGATTCGATCCACCTTGATGACTGAACCGACCCTGGGCACGGGCGCACGGCCCTCCACAAGCTGACGACGAAGGTCCACTGGTATCTCCTTGATCACGATGTAGAGCGCCATGATCGACCAGTGGGAGGTGGTGCAGATAACTGAGCATTGGCGTCGGGCCAAGCCTCGGGAGCCGTCGGTGTTGAGCACGTGCAGGGGCATCGAGACGAAGCGGTGGGCGGGGTCGAGGGCATCGGTGCGGATGTTGCCTGCCGAGACGGTGCGCACGGGGATCCCGGCGTTCTCGGCGTGGGCGCGTAGCCGCGCGAGGTTCTCGTAGACCTGGCGCGGTTCCCAGCCGGTGTCGGCGAACAGGGCGTAGTCGAAGCGTGGGATCACGCCGTCGCAGGCGAGCAGCAACACGGTGCTGCTCTGGACACCGGCTCCGAGCGAGAGCAACCGCAAGGCCGGGCTGGAGGTCGGGTTCGGCTGGTGGCTGGTCATGCCGCGTTCGCCTCCGGCCCGTCTGCGAAGCGCTCGTTGGTGTCATCGAGGAGCGCGGCGAGGTCGGTCAGCAACAGGGCGACCGCGTGCGCGGCCTGCTGGGGGACGACGCCGTTGCCCAGCGCGCGAAGTTCGGCGGTGCGGGGCAGCCCGAGGGCGGTGACCCAGCCGGGCTCGAGCCCTTGCAGCCACTCCACGAAGACCGGCGCCAACACCGGACTGCCATGCCGACCGGGTTGCGTGGGAAACGGCGCGGGGCGTCCGAGGACCTGTTCCCAGCGGCGCACCGCCGCCGCGTAGACGCCCCAGTCCACCTCGGGATGACCCACCGACGACGGCTCCGGGCCGGCCGGGTCGGTGACGGCTACGAGATGCCGTCGCCGGTCTCCGGCGCCACCAGTCGCATGACCGCCGAGGGCAGCATCAGGTCCCCTTTGGAGCCCCGTTGCGCCGGGCAGCCCTTCGTCCCGTCCGTCGCCCGTGGTGTCGGCAGGAACGCCTGCGGGTCCACCAGCGGCAGCACCTGCTGCGACAACGGCGGCCGGAACCCCGCGCCCGCCCGACGCCCCGCCGTGCCGGTGTCCGAGGCCCTCGGCGTCGGCAGCAGCCGGGCCTCGTCGGGCAGCGACGGCCCACCGCCCTGCGTCCTGTGGGTGCAGTTCTTCGCGTCCGATGCCGTCGGCGTCGGCAGCAACCGCAACTGGTCCAGCAACGACGGGCCACCCTGCCTGCTGGCGGCGGAGATGCCGTTGGACGAGCCGTCGTGCGCGGTCGGCGTCGGCAACATCCCGGCCTCCGCCGTCGGCGGCACGGTGGCGGGGCCAGGCGCACAGGAACACCCGCTCGCGGCGGTGTGCCGCGCCGATGTCGGCGGCGCGGACGCTATGCCAGAGCGCGTCATACCCCGCTTCGGCCAGGTCGCCGAGTACACGGTGGAGGCCGCCGTTTTTCCAGCGAAGCGCGGCGACGGTCTCCACAAGGAGGAGCGCGGGTCGTAGTACCCGAAGGCCAACCACGATGTCGGTCCACAAGCCACTGCGCGCTCCGTTCTCGATGCCCGCGCGCCGCCCAGCGGCGGAGATGTCCTGACACGGGAACCCGGCGGTGAGCACCTCGACCGGCTCCACCGCCGTCCAGTCGATGGCGCGGACATCGCCTAGGTTCGGGACGCCGGGCAGCCGCGCGGCGAGGATCGCCGCGATGTGCGGGTCGGGGTCGGCGCACCACGCGATCCGGCCGCCGCCGAGCGCGGCCAGCACCCCGAGGTCCAGTCCGCCGTAGCCGGTGCACAGCGAGCCGACGACCGGCCCCGGACTCCCCGTGGCCGTCACCGCCAGCGGCGTGGCCACCCCCGCCGCCGCCATGGAGACGGCGACGGGGGCGGGGTGATGCCCCGACCCGAGAGAGGTGCGGCGCGGTCGGGTGCTCATGCCGCCCAGCTCTCCGACACGCCCGAGTCACTCCTCGGGTTCCCGGCGCGTCGAGTCCGGCCGGTGACGAAGCGTCGGGATTCTTGCCGTTCCGTCGCGATTGCTGAACCCGCCGACCGGCGCAGCACGGTGCGGAAAATCAGCACGTCCTCATGGCTGATGAGATGCAGGGGCAGCCCGGCTTCACGCTGTTTGCGGATGAAGTCGCGCTGGAAGAAGGACCCGCGGGCGACGAGGTCGTGCTCGGCCGCGCGTGCGAGCAGCGCGACGCAGCGTTCGACTGGGATCAGTCCGGCGTGGATGCCGCAGGCGAGGATCTGGGAGGGCAGGTCGATCAGTTCGGCGTGCTCGCGCCACGGCCGGATGGTGATGGCGATGTGCCCACCCGGCCGCAGGAACGGCACCAGTCCGGCGAGGATGCGGGTGAACCCGGACAGCAGTCGGTGGTGGCCGATGTTGGCGAGGTTGCCGCGGTCGAGGGTGTTGCCGTAGAGGTGGTGGTATTTCTGCACTCCCGCGCCCGGCGAGACCGCGACCTGCCCGTGGGTGGACGGCCCATACGGGGGCGACGTCACGACGAGCGCGGCCTGCCCCAAATACTCCGGCGGCAGCAGCGAGGCGATCTGGCGGGCGTCGCCGTGGAACACCCGCCCGTCGTGGGCGACCCCGGCGGTGTGCGCGAGGGCGAGGTTGGCGCGGGCGACGTCGACCCAGTGCGGCTCGTACTCGATGCCGACCGCGCGCCGCCCGGCGTGCACGGCTTCCACGAGGGTGGTGCCGATCCCGCACATCGGGTCGAGCACCAGGTCGCCGGGCTGGGTGTAGTGGTCGATCGCGTGCGCGGCCACGGCCGGGAGCATCTTCGCCGGATGCGCGGTCGCGTCGGCGACGTAGCGGCCCTTGCGCTGGGCCGCCGGGGCGGTCTGCGCGGTCGTCCACACCGAC
>DATATE010000153.1:0-111453 GCA_036268955.1 Pseudonocardiaceae bacterium | reverse complement strand
TCACCCCGAACGCCTGCGCCAGGTCAGGCTCGACCAACCGCTGCCCAGCCACCAGATCACCATCGAGCAGGGCCTTGCGAAGAGCGTCCACCGCAAACCGCTTGGCAGACTCCCCGGTCCTGGGCGTCATCCCGATCCTCCCATCCACTGACCCAACCCTAACGATACGTCGCAGAAATCGTCAACGATTTCATTCAACATACTTGTCACGTTATCGGTTGATCGCTACCGTTCAGGCACGGGGTTGCGCCGGACGAGCGCCAGCCGATGCGTCCCGGCGGTTGACGGCGCGGTTGAACAAGCCCAGAAGGGAGCAGAAAGACCTGATGACGAGCCCGAGCCACTCCAGCCCTGAGATGGTGGACCTGTTCACCGTCTACACGTCAGACCCTCGGGGCATCGGCAAAACGCTCTCAGAGGTGAAGTACCGCAGCCTGCTCAACGATCCACTCATCGTGGCAACGGCATTCGACATCGCGCTCTACCCCGGCCGAGCACAGCCACCCACGGTCGAGGGCTTCCGTATGTCCGTACGAGGGTTCAAAGAACTCGCCGGCATCTCCCACGTCGGACCCGCCATCGCGTCCCTGGTCAGCATCCACGACCACACCAGGGACAACACCTGGCGCCCGGAAGCCGAACGCCTCCTCACCAGGACAGAACGCGCCCGAGCGGTGAACAGCCCCGCGCTGTGGCGCGACGTCATCGCGGTGCAGGCCTTCCACGGCCGGGAATCGAAGATCGCCGAGATGTACGACTACGCCTGCGCCGCCACCCTGCACTATCTCCGCCGCGCGCTGAGCACCCCCGGCTATCTGAACGCCGAGACCCTCCGGTCCGACTTCCTCAACCGCGACCCCGGCGAACACCGCACCGGACTGATCAACGACATGATGGTCGCCACCTTCTTCCTCGCCGGCCTCGACACCTCCCACCGACTCATCGGCTGGTTCCGCACCCAACAGATCGACTGGGAACGCGCCATGGTCGTGGTAGCCGGCAAACAGGGCCGCCCCACCGCCGGCGTCACCTGGAACACCAGCAGCGTCGCAACAATGCTGTTGGGCGCCAGCGAATACCGGCTGCCGCTGTCGCGGATGTACCTCGCCCCGCACGCACCGGTCTTCGCGACACCGAAGAACGGCGACCTGTCAGAGGTCGCGGCCTTCGAGGAACCGCTACGCACCCTGTGGGCCAGCATGCGCGGAATGCAGGAACTCGGCGAGATGATGTTCACCGGATATCCCCGCTACTCCCCCGAAACCCTGGAGTTCCCCGACATATCCGACCCACTCGTCACCGAGGTCGGCGAAATGCCGGTCATCCACGGCCCGGACGACCTCCGAGCCATGGTCACCCGACTCCGGGTCGTACTGGAAGACGCCCGCCAACTGCTCTCCGGCTGCGTCACCGATTACGCCGTAGCCCAACTCGTCAAGCAGGACAACGACCCCACCGCGGTCGTCGTCCCCGGACTGGACAACGTCCACTATCCGCAACTGGACTAGTTCGATCATTTTCCACCGGCGCCTCGATCGTCATCGCGTTGTTCATGATTCGCGTACGACGCTCGATCGACGCACCGCGAGGATGAGGAGGCACTGTGACGACCGATGCACCGACAACCGAGACAAGGACCGAGGAAACCGTGCGGCACAACCCGTTTCTCGACCGGCTCCGGGCCGGCGAGCTGACCCTCATGCTCGGCATCCGAGCCAGTCGCGGCGCGGAAATTCTGCGGATCGCCCGCACGACAGGGCATCACGCTGTCATGGTCGACCTCGAACACTCGACCATGACGATCGACACCGCCGCACAACTGTGCGCCACCGCGGCGGATCTCGGGATGACCCCGTTGGTACGGGTCCCCGAACGCGAGTACGGCGCCATCGGCCGGCTGCTGGACGGCGGCGCGCACGGGATCGTCTTCCCCCGGATCGAGACCGTGGCACAAGCCCGCCTCGTCAGCAGGGCCTGCCGGTTCCCCCCGGCCGGGCAACGCTCAGCGCTCACCATGGTTCCACAACTGGGCATGCGTCCCACCACCGCCAACAACCTCAACCCCACCCTCGACCAACTGACCACCGTGCAGGTCCTGCTGGAGACACCCGAGGGAATCGAGAACGCCGACGCCATCGCCGAACTCGACGAGGTCGACATTCTCGCCATCGGCGCCAACGACCTCACCGCCGAACTCGGGATACCCGGTGAATACGACCACCCACGCTTCCGCGCCGCCGTGGCCACCGCGGCCAAGGCCTGTCAGCGGCACGGCAAACTGCTGCAACTCGGCGGCGTCGGCGACCTCTCCATCGTCGCCTCCCTGCTGCCGCTGGGCATCTGCCCCCTCCAACTGACCGGTACCGACACCGACCTGTTGTTCGCCGGCGCGCAGACACGGGTGAACAAACTCGTCGCATGGAACGACAACCGAAGCAAAGGATAGACGTGTCATGGCATACGACCCCAACGTCACAACAGTGCGGGACGCGGAAACCAACACCAAAACCGTTTTCGCGGTTCCCCCCAACAGCTGCGACACCCACTTTCACGTGTTCGAACCGGGCTACCAGCACGTCCCCGACGCGCAGTACCCGTTTCCGCAGGCCACTCTTGAGCAGTACCAGCAGGTCACCAAGGTGCTCGGCATCGAGCGTGTGGTCCTTGTGCAGCCGACGTACTACGGGACCGACAACAGCCTGACCCTCCACGTACTGCGCACCCTCGGCCCACACTGCCGCGCCGTCGTCCGCATCTCCGACGACACCTCCGACGCCGAACTCGACAGCTACCACGAACTCGGGGTCCGCGCCATCAGGCTGGACCTGTTCGCGCGCCGGACCTGGTCGAACGAGGATCTCATCGCCTACATCCGGAGCATGGCCGAACGGACGAGGCCACGCGGCTGGCATCTGCAGTTCTACGCACCGGGCACCGTCATCCGCAACCTGCTGCCGTTCCTCGCCGACCTCGAAGACACCTTCGTCATCGACCACATGGGGTACATGCTGGAATCCGACGGCCTTACCGAAGGCGACTTCGGCCGTCTGCTGGAGGTACTCAAGCAGGGCAGCTGCTGGATCAAGCTCTCCGGCCCCTACCGGATCGCCAAGAAGAAGCCGCTGTCCTCACTCCAGCCACTGGGCCGCGCCCTCGTCGAGACCAGGAGCGACCGGCTGATCTGGGGCTCGGACTGGCCCCACCTGTCCGCAGGCCAACTGGACACCGGCGAACTGCTCAACCTGCTCGCGGACTGGGCCCCCGACGAACGGGACCGAGAGCACATCCTCGTACACGGCCCCGAAAAGCTGTTCTACGCCCAGTGAGACGCCGATCAGTGGCCGATGACGCGAAGCGCGTTGACGGCGGTGACGATCTCGGCGAGGTCCCGTGGATGGCGCAGGGAACGATTCGTGAGGGTTTCGATTCGCCGGAGCCGATAGCGGATCGTGTTGGTGTGACAGTGCAGCTGCTCGGCGGTGCGCTCCGGTGAACCGTCGTTGGCGCACCAGGCGCGCAGGGTCCGGACCAGGACGGCGCTCTCGTGGTCCTTGAGCGCGAGCAGTCCGCCCAGCACGCTGGCGGCGACCCGTTCGGCTTCGGCGGGGGCCGCGCTGACCAACATGGCCAGGGGTGTGGTGTCGCGTTGGACGACCTTGGCACTGGCATGGCTGAGCGTGGTCAGGGCGATACGGGCATCGCGCACCGCACGTGGGGCCTCGCGCAGGTGCTCGAAAAGGCCGCTGACACCCATGTCGGCGGTGGCCACGGCGGCCAGATCGGCGAGGGCGACGGCTTCCGAGGTGCCGGCGCCGAGATGGAGCAGACCGGTGAGCGCATCCGGTTGCCAGCGCCAGGTCGCGCGGATTCCGTGCCGTAGCAGGCGACCGTCGAGGTTCTCGGTCGCGTGCCCCGGTAGTTCGGCGGACGCGGTGACCACGACCAGGAACCGGGCTGCCAGCGGGACGGCGAGCGCTTCCGCGACCTCCCAGAGGGTGGTCGAGTCGGTGACGGTGCCGAGGAAGAGGGCGTCGAGCATGGCGAGCCTGCGATGTTCGACCTGGACGGCGAGTTGGGTCGATGAAGCCCGGTAGGCGATCGCGATCGCGTCGGTGCACTCGCCGGCCAGCCGCCAGACGGTCGTTGCCGCGTCGACGAGGCTCGCGTCGCTCGCCGTGCCGTTGGCTCTCGCGGTGCGCACGAGTTCCTGCCACAGGCATTCGAACCCGATCCGGAACGCGCGCAGTACCTCGGGCAGCGGGGCGTCCTGCTCGGCGCGTTCGGCGCCGATGGCGCGGGCGGCGGTCAGGTCAAGCGGCGTCGAGGCGCTGAGGCTGTGCAGTACCGGGACGAGGTTGTCGTGCACAGAACGATGCAGGTCCACTGTGGACACGTCGCCACCCGAGTAGAACGGCAGTTCCTGGTAGACGCGTCGACACATCAACTCGATCACGTCGTCGAGTCGGTCGAGAACCTGGTACCCGAGCGCCGAGAGTTCACCGCGGCCCGGCGCCGACGTACGCATATCGGCAGCGTAAGCGGCCTACCTTGGCTTCGCAAACAACGCCGCGCCGGGTGGCCGGGACGGCAGGCGATCCGCCGGCTCGGGGCGGGCGGTCCGACCAGGGACCAACCAACCGGGTGGATCGGGTTGGCCGAGACATCTTCGCAGCTCAGCGTAGGTGTTTTGGCCTGAGTGACAAACAAGGGCGCCGAACTCGGTTCCGCAGCACATTGCGTGCCGCCGGACCGAGGCCGACGCTGCTGTCAGCGCAACCGCGCTCGTGGACGACGAGGTCCCTGGAGGCTGGCGTTCGATGTCGCACAGACTGATCCGCTGCCTGGTCGGCAGATTGGCCATGGTGGTGGCCCTTGCTGCCCTGCCGGTGGGCGCCGTGGCGGCGCCTGCCCAGGCCGATGACGTGTTCACCTGCACCGATGTCAACACACCGATCTCGGTACCGGGAGTGCCGAACGGGACCATCTACGGGCGTTACTGTGCGAGTGCGGACTCGACCGGCAGGCCGTTGCAGATCCTGGTTCCCGGGATCACCTACACGAACGCCTACTTCGACTTCCCCGGTTTCGACGGCCGGTACTCCTATACCGACTTCATGAACGAACGCGGCTACGACACCCTGGCCATCGACCGGCTGGGCATCGGCCGCTCCACCCGGCCCGCGCTCGGGGTGTTGGTGAACGCCTTCTCCAACGCCGACGCCCTGCACCAGGTCGTGGACTCGGTCCGGCGCAGCGGGCTCGACGGCCGGCACTACGCCAAGATCGTGCTCACCGGGCACTCCTACGGAACCTTCGTCTCCGATCTGACCTCCGCGACCTATCACGACGTCGACGGGGTGATCGGCACCGGATGGTTCCAGCAGCCCAGCGCGCTGGGGGTCGCCGGGATCGTCTCGATCCTGTGGCCTGCCGCCCTCGACCCGAGGTTCATCGGCACGATCGTCGATCCGACCTATGTCACGACCCGGCCGGGCGCCAGGGGTTTCTTCTACCACAGCGCGGACACCGATCCGGCCGTGATCGCGGCCGACGAGGCGACCAAGGACACCGCCTCGCTGTCGGAGACGACGTATCTGCTGCCCGAGGCCACCGGGCTGACCACCCGCATCGGGGTGCCGACGCTGCGCGTCGTCGGCCAGTACGACAACGTGATCTGCAATCCGCTGCCGTGTACGCAGGACGGTTTGGCGCGGATCGCGCCCGCGTTGTTCCCGGCCGGGGTAACCGTCTACGTCCAGCCGAATGCCGGACATGACGTCGCGCTCGAACTGAACAACACCGACGGGTTCAATGCCCAACTTTCCTGGTTGCGGAACGAGTTCCCGACCAGTTGAACAAGCCGAACGAGCAAGCGGGCCGACCACGGCACGGCAAGGGAGATGGTGATGACGGTCCGTCGTGATCATGCGGACGCGCTGACCGGTCGGGTGGCCGTGGTGACCGGCAGCAGTCGCGGCATCGGCCGGGCGCTGGTCCTCGCGCTCGCGGCGGCCGGCGCCGATGTGGTGGTGGCCGGCAAGAGCGAGACCGAGGACCCCCGACTGCCCGGAACCATCCACTCGGTTGCCGAGGAGGTCCGTGCCCTCGGTGCGCGAGCACTCGCCGTCCGCACCGATGTCCGGAGGGAGCAGGACGTCGCCACGTTGATCCAACGGACGGTCGCCGAGTTCGGCCGGGTGGACATCGTGGTCAGCAACGCGGGGGCGCTGTGGTGGGAGCGGGTCATCGACACCCCGCCCAAGCGGTACGACCTGATGTGGCGGGTCAACGTTCGCGGCGCGTACCTCGCCGCGTACTACGCGCTGCCGCACATGGTCGGTCAGCAGTGGGGCCATCTGCTCACCAACAGCCCGGCGATCACCACCGCACCGTCACCAGGAATGGCCGCCTATATGACGACCAAGATGGGGATGAGCCGGCTGGCGCTGGGCATCGCCGCCGAACACCGGCAGGACAACATCGCGGCCAACACCCTGTGGCCTGCGACGCTGATCGACACCGCGGCCACCCGCAACTGGGGCCGGGAGAAGATGGGCGACCCCGGACAGTGGCGGCGGCCGGAGATCTACGTCGACGCCGCGATGCAGATCCTGACCAGCGAACCGGGCGAGTGCACCGGTCGGATGGTCACCGACGAGGAGATCCTGACCGAACGCGGCTGGACCGCCGAGGACCTTGACTCCTACTGGCTGACCGGCCATGCTCCGGAGGACCCGGTGTGGATCGACGGCCGGGCGGTGCCGACCAGCGGACTTTTCTGATGATGCCAGCACAGCCGAGGCAACCGAACTCCTCCTACTGGTCCGAGCCCGCGGAAGAACCGGTACGCGAGGACACCGTCGGCTCACTGCTGCGGGCAGCCGCCGAGGCCGCCGAGGACACGGTGGCGTTGGTCGAAGGGGTCGCCGACCCCGGTGCCCGGCGGCGCTGGCGCTACGCCGAACTCCTTGCCGAATCCGAAGAAGTGGCCAGGGCGCTGCTCGGGCGGTTCGCGCCCGGCGAGCGCATTGCCGTGTGGGCCAACAACATTCCGGAATGGGTGGTCCTCGAAATGGCCGCCGCGCTCGCCGGTCTCACCCTCGTCACGGTGAATCCGGCGCTGCGCGCCGAGGAGATCCGCCACGTGCTCGGCCAGTCCCGGTCGGTCGGTGTCTTCCTGGTGCGCGAGCACCGTGGCCAGGCGCTGCTGGAGACGCTCACCGGCATTCGGGGCGACCTGCCGGCACTGCGGGAGGTGCTGCTGTTCGACGACTGGGCGGCCTTCCGTGCGTCCGGCTCGTCGACCGAGGTGCTGCCGACCGTGCGCGCCGAGGATGCCGCGCAGATTCAGTACACCTCCGGCACCACCGGGCGACCCAAAGGGGCGGTGCTGCGGCACCGTGGCATCACCAACAACGCGCGGCTGTCCTATGTCCGCACCTTCGACATGCGGCCCGGTGAGGTGCTCGTCAACCCGATGCCGTTGTTCCACACCGCGGGCTGTGTGCAGGGCACCCTGGCGCCGCTGATCAGCCTCGGCACCCAGGTACTCGTTCCCGGCTTCGAAGCGGGGCTGCTACTCCAGCTGATCGAGTCCGAACGCGCCGCGCAGCTGTGTGGCGTGCCGACCATGCTGCTCGCCGTGCTCAACCATCCGGCCCTGGCGCAGGTCGACCTGTCCTCGGTGCGGTATGCCGTGTCCGGCGGTGCCACCGTCGCGCCGGAACTGGTCCGGCGGGTGGAGTCGGTCCTCGGTGTGCCGTTGTCGATCGTGTACGCGCAGACCGAGGCGTCGCCGTGCATCACGATGACCCGCCTCGACGACTCCCCCGTCGCGCGGGCCACCACACTGGGCAGGCCGCTGCCCGGTGTCGAGGTGAAGATCGTCGAACCAGGTGGCAGCGATCCGGTACCGCACGGTGACCGAGGTGAGCTGTGCACCCGTGGGTATCACGTGATGGCAGGCTACTTCGATGATCCACAGCAGACCGCGGCCGCGATCGACGAGGACGGCTGGCTGCACACCGGCGATCTCGCCAGCATGGACGAGCACGGCTACTGCCAGATCGAGGGCCGGCTCAAGGACGTGATCATTCGGGGCGGCGAGAACATCTATCCCCGTGAGATCGAGCAGGTGCTGCTGCGCCACGACGCGGTCGCCGACGCAGCCGTGCTCGGGATGCCCGACCCCACCTGGGGAGAGCAGGTCGCCGCGTTCGTCCGGCCGGCACCGGGAGTGCCGGTGCCCGACGAGGACGAACTGTTCCGCCATGTGCGTCGGCATCTGGCACCGCACAAGACACCACGCGTCTGGCGGTTCGTCGACGAGTTCCCGATGACCGCCACCGGCAAGATCCAGAAGTTCGCGCTACTGGACCGACTCCGCGCCGAGGACTGAGTCCGCCGAGGTCGACGCGCGGCACGGCTCGCCGTGATCGTCCTGCCGGCCATCACGACCGGCGTGCTCACCCGGTGCGTGCGGGAGGCCGGGCGGTCAGTGCGTCATGATCGGCGCCTTCGGCGTTCCGCCGTCGGCAACCTCCGCCTCGTCCGCGATCGCCTTGCGCGGCAGGAAGTACGTGGGTACGAGCGCGATGACCACCAGCACCACCGACACCAGGAAGGTGGTGCCGAACACGTTGGCCGCGTGCACGAAGGCCACCGGTGGGACCGGGATGCCGTGCGCCGCTGCCGGGTTGTTGTTGTGGGCGATGGCAAGTCCGGCATCGGGGCTCGCCGCGATGCCGTTGGCGAGGATCACCCCGATCACGGCGGTGCCGATGGAGGCCGCGACCTGCTGGACCACGTTCATCAGCGTGGACCCGTCGGGAATCTCCTCGGGCCGCAGGGTGGCCATGGCCGCCGACATGATCGGCATCATCGTCATGCCCATACCGAGGCCCTGGACGAACAGCGCGGCGCCGAGCAACCAGTACGAGGTGGCCGGCCCGACGAAGATGAAGACGCCGAGTCCGACGATGATCAGTCCGATGCCGGCGAGCGCGAGTTTGCCTGGGCCGATCCGGTCGGTCAGCCGCCCGGCCATCCGCATGGTCACCATCGCGCCGATACCCTGCGGCGCGAGGAGCAGTCCCGCCGCGAAGGTCGACTGGCCGCGTACTCCGATGTAGTACTGCGGGAACAGCAGCGCGGCGCCGAAGAAGGCGACCATGAACAACGTCATCGTCAGCATCGACCAGGTCAGCGTGCGGTTGCCGAACAGCCGCAGGTCGATGAGCGGGGCGGTGGCGCGACCGCGCAGCGCGTGCACGATGAACGCGCCGATCAGCACGATGCCGATGCCGGCCGGGATCAACACCCGCGCGGTCAGGAAGGTGCCGGCCGCACTGCTGGAGGAGACGCCGTAGAGGAAGGCCGCAAGCCCCGGCGAGAGCAGCAGCAGACCGAGGAAGTCGAACGCGGGCTTGGACTTCTCGCCGCGCTCGCGCAACACGATGATCGAATAGATGAACGCCGCGGCGCCGATCGGCACGTTGATCAGGAAGATCCAGTGCCAGGAGATGTACTTGATGAGCACGCCGCCGAGGATGGGCCCGCCGATCGGGCCGAGCATCATCGGGATTCCGAGTACCGACATCACCGCGCCGATCCGCCTCGGCCCGGCCGCCCTGGTCAGGATCATCATGCCGACCGGCATCAGCATGCCGCCGCCGAGACCCTGGATCACCCGGAACACCACGAGCGAGCCGATGCTCCAGGCCAGGGCGCACAGCGCCGAGCCGGCCACGAACAGCACCATCGAGGTGAGGTACACGTTCTTGGTCCCGAATCGGGCCGCTGCCCAGCCGGACAACGGAATGACCGCGGCGAGCGCCAGCGTGTAGCCGGTCATCGTCCAGGCGGTGCTCGCCGCCGAGGTGTCAAAGACTTCCTGGAAGGTGTTCTGGGCGACGGAGACGACGGTGGTGTCGAGAATCGACATGATCGCGCCGAGTACGACGACGAACGCGACCTTGAGCACGGCGGCATCCAGCCGATCACTCGGCGCAGCCGCGGCGGTGGAGGCGGTCATTCGGATCCTTCCGGGAAGAGCTGTGCTGTGCCGCAGTCGGTCGGGAAAGGCCCCAGGTAGCCGCCGAGCAGGATCTGGCCGAGGGTCCGGCTCAGTTGGCAGCGCAGGGCATCAGGAAGCCGCGTGACGAATTCACGATTCCGATCGTGCACAATCGCGAATTGGTCGGCAACCAATTTACGACCGGACACGTTGAGTGACACCCGCTTGATCCTGCGGTCGTGCTCGTCCTCGCGACGATCGACGAACCCGAGTTGGACGAGCTTGTCGACGCCGCGCCCGGCCGCTGCGACGGAGAGACCGAGCTGTTCGGCGATGCGGTGGATCGGCAGGGCCGTATCGCAACAGTGCAGCAACAGCAGCGTCTGGAACTGCGTGAACGAGAACTCGGTGTCGACGATCGTCTTCATCATGTCGCTCTGCGCACCACTGATCAGCCGGTCGACGAAGGCGCTGAGCAGGTCGGTGGTCGCCGCGGTGTCCGCCGCCGCCAACTGGGTTTCGGTCACGCGACAATACTAACGCTCACGCAACTATTGGCTCCACCGCAATTGTTGTTGCCGCAGTGTGTCGACCGTCGCACCACAGGGCCGGGGCCAGGTGTTCCGCGACCTGGCCGTCGCTTGGGTACCGGGCCCACCGGCCCTTAGGCTGAGTCGGGCTTGGCATCGGCGGCACTGATCACGAGGTCGGAGGCGAACATGACGGACGAGGAACTCATCGTCACGTTCGCCCTGACGCGCCTGGACAACCCCGAGCGCGACCTTGAGGAGATCGCCGCGCTCGTCGTCCGGCGGATGGGCCCGGACCGGGTGCTGGAGTTCGCTTCCCGCAACCTGGCCACCCGCGGCGAGTTGCGCGGCGCGATGTTTCCCTCCGCCGTCGAGCACGTGATGCGGGTGGTGCTGACCGCGCGCGGTCCCGTCGACTGACTCGACCACGACCCCGGCGGACCACGGAGCCGACCTGGCATCCAGCCGTGACGAGGTCCGGGCCCGGCCGCGTCAACGCCCGGATTTGCCCCGCAGGTAACGCATGGGATGGATCAGCCAGTAGAAGTTGATCCCGTATCCCCAGCCGAACGTCTTGGGCGTGAAGAAACGCGGATCTTCGGGATTCCAGGCGCGCGATCGGATCCGGTCGCGGGTGGGTTGGCGCCAGTCGTAGGGGATTCCGGCAACGCTGTCTTCGGCCGGTGGCGGCTCCTCGGAGGGTGTCATGGCCACGCTCCTTTCGGAAAGGTAGGCCCGAGTATGCACCGTTTCCGCCGCGCCCGTTCGACCCGTCCCCGGTGCGCGGCTGGTCCAGAACTCCTTCCGTTGACCGGCACACCTCCGCAAGGACGCAATTCCGAAATCCCTGGTCCGAATCCCTGAGATGATTGCCGCCGCCGCGCCTCGCCGCGCGGAACGTCGCGGCGCTCAGGCCGCCGTGTGTGCCAGCCAGTGGTCGGCGAGGTCTCGGTCGCCGGTGATCGTGACCTGACCGGCGGGCAGCCGTCGGGTGAGCACCAGCAGCAGGTCCCCGACGGGACCGGCCAGCGTCACGTCCGCGGTGTCCGTGGCCCGTGCCCACCGCACGCCGTCGGGGGAGCGGGTGATCAGCCAGCCGGAGCCGGCGTCGGGCCGAAGCTGGAGGGTCTGGCCGGTACCGCGCAGTTCGACGACGGCCGGTTTGATCGTCGGCGTGACCGGATCGGACAGCAGCTCCAGCCACTCGCTGATCGCGTCGGCCGCGAGGTCCGGCGCCACCTCGAAGCTGATACCCGTGGCGAGCGCCGCGTCCGCGTGGTGCACGGTTGTGTCGTGGAGCATCCGGCGCAGCCAGAACGTCGCGGGTCCGGGGCCGAAGAATGTCCACACCGGACCTTCGCCGGCTGCCAGCACCGTGTCGGCGAGGTCCTCGGCGCCTCTGCGCAGCCAGTCGGACCACTCTTGCGGCTGGCCGGGGTCCGCGTCGAACGGGTCCGGTACCGGGGAGGGTCCGGACCGGACGATGCTCGCCACCCAGCGGTGTGCCTGGCCGATATGTCCGACCAGCACCCGCAGCGGCCACTCCGGACACGTGGGCACCCGAGCGTCCGGGTCGGCGCCGGTCACCGCCTTGGCGAACCCGGCGGTGTGCTCGTGGAGTCCCTCGGCAAGTCGTGCGATATCCATGGCCGTACGGTAAGAACTCCACTCGGCTGGAGGTTCAACCGATGGTGACCGGAGACACACTCGGGATCGGCGACCTGGCGCGGCGGACCGGCGTGCCCGTGCGCACCATCCGCTTCTACTGCGACGAGGGGCTGCTGGAGCCCGCGCGCAGCGTCGGTGGGCACCGCCGGTTCGACGCGGCCACGGTCGACCGGCTGAACCTCCTCCGGCGACTACGCGGGCTCGGCCTTGGCCTGCGGTCGATCACCGACGTCCTCGCCAGTCGACGTTCCCTCGTCGAGGCCGTGGCCGCCGAGCGGTCCGCGCTCGACCATGAGGTGGCGACGCTGGCCTGGCGACGCTCGATGCTCCGCGCGGTCGAGGAGGCGCCACCCACCGACCGCGCCGCCCGGCTCGAACTGCTGTCCGCGGTGCAGGACGGGTCGGCCGCGCACGACACCCTCGTCCGCCTCTGGCGCCCGATGACCACCGGAGGAATCCCCTCGGACACGGTCCGGATGTTCCTCGACATGAGCGCGCCGCAGCCGCCGGAGCTGCCGACCCCGGCGCAGGTCGTCGCGTACGCCGAACTGGTGCTGCTCGCCGCCGACCGGGCACTCGCCACCCAGCTGCGCGCCAGCACGCTCCTCGACCACGACCGGATCGCCGACCTCGGCGCGCTCCACGCGGCCGTCGGTGCGGCCTGTGAGCTGGCGTTTCCCCAGGTGGCGGCCGGGGCTCGACCAGAGCAGGGGCCCGCGCTGGACCGGTTCGTCGCCGCGCACGCCGCCGCGCTCGGTGCCGGCGACACCCCGGAGTTCCGGCGTGCGCTCAACCGGCGCACCGCCGCCGACCGGAACTCGCGGTTGCGCCGCTACTGGCACCTCACCGGCCAGATCACCGGCGAACCCGCGCCGCTCGGCGTCACGCACACCTGGCTGCTCGACGCCCTGGACCACTCGGTCAGCTGAGGCTCGCGACCACCACGGACTTTCGTCGGTCCGACGGATCGTTCTCGCGCCGTCCCGCGATGCTCCCCTCCCGCAGGTTGCTTCGCGTTGCTGACCGGCAGTGCCCTGGGCGCCGGGTTGTGCACCCGGTTCGGCATCGCGAGGGTCACGAGCGGTCTTCGACCACCAGGCTGGCGGCGCGGTCGATCCGGTAGCCGACACCGCGAACGGTGGTGATCAACGGAGTTCCGGCACCGACCTTGTCGCGCAGCCGCCTGATGTGCACGTCCATGGTGCGGGTCCTGCTGGTGCCCGATGTCTGCCAGACCTCGGTCAACAACTCTCGTCGTGTGCACACGCGATTGGGAGAACGTGCCAGATAGAGCAACAGTTCGAATTCCAGGCGGGTCAGTTCCAGTTCGACACCACGCAGCCGCACGGTCCGCGAGGGCACGTGGATCCGCAACGACGGCGCGGACGAATCCGCTCGCGGTGCCGGCACGACGATTTCCGAGGCAAGATCCGGCAACTCGTCCAGCGCCGCACGCAACAAGTCGCCGAATCGAGTGGCCAGCAACTCGACCGACTGCCCGCCACCGGCACTGATCCGGACGGTCACGGTGAGTTCGGCCGCAGCTGGGCCGGAGGAGAGTGGCCTGAGTGTCGGCAAGACACCCGGCCCAAGGTCTGCCAGTTCGATCATCATTCACCCCTACGTCGTCAGAACCTCTGTGTCGTCCGATAGGAACCGCGGTTTCAGCGGGGACAACAGGTCGCGCTCGCCTGCCGTCGGAGATCGACGTGCAGGCGCCGCACCATCAAGGTTCTGACATCCACCGAATGACCGTCGCATCACCGCACCCGGCGGGTCAATCAGCTGTCGAAACGTCCCATCTCCCGGAACAAGGGCTGATGTCACTATTCGCCTCGATGATCAAAACGGAATATTTGTTTCCGTCGGCGACGGAAACAATCGTGACCACATACCGGGAATCCGATACAAGTCTCGCGACGACACCCCGTGCGGTGCGACGATCCAAACCACGGGCCACAGCATGCCTTGCTTGTCGCCCACCGGCCGGATTCGCCCCGTCCCAGCCAACTGTCCAACCGCGACACTTCTTGACCGCGCGGCAATCACGTAGAGACAAGACAAGTAGAGAAGAGCGCCGATATGACCTCGACCAGCACCAGGCTCGACGTTCGCAAGGTGACCGGACGGATCGGAGCGGAGGTCGTCGGCGTTGACCTGACCCGCGATCTCGACCACGAGACGGTAGGTTCGATCCGAGCGGCGCTGAACGAGCACAAAGCGCTGGTATTCCGCGATGTCGACCTCGATGACGACGGTCAGCAGCGTTTCGCCGGCTACTTCGGCGAGTTGACCACCGCGCATCCGACCGTGCCCTCGGTGACCGGCGCGGCGAACGTGCTCCCGGTGGACAGCGCGGAAAGCGGCCGGGCCAACCACTGGCACACCGATGTGACGTTCGTGCTGAACCCACCGCAGGCCAGCACGTTGCGTAGCATCACCATTCCTCCCTATGGTGGCGAGACGCTGATCGCGAACGCGGCGGCAGCCTACCGAGACCTGCCAACGGTGCTGCGCCAGTTCGCCGAAACGCTGTGGGCGGTGCACACCAACGACTACGACTACGCGGTGCCGCCGGAGGGCCTCGACCCGGCCGTGCGGGCCCGGCGCGAGCAGTTCGTCTCGACGAAGTTCCAGACCGCGCACCCGGTCGTGCGGGTCCATCCGCTCACCGGTGAACGTGGCCTGTTCATCGGCGGGTTCGCCCAGCGAATCGTCGGCCTCTCCAGCGGCGAGTCACGGGAGATCCTGGGTCTGCTACAGCACTACGTGACCCGACCGGAGAACATCCTGCGCTGGCGTTGGGCACCCAACCAGCTGGTGCTGTTCGACAACCGGATCACCCAGCACTACGCGATCGACAACTACGACGACCTGCCGCGCCGCCTGCACCGGGTCACCGTTGCCGGCGATGTACCTGTTGGCGTCAACGGGAAACAGAGCTATTCGATCCAGGGCGACGCCTCGCACTACACGCCGGTCGCAGCGGGGCAGGCCGGATGAGGCGACAGAGTCACGAGTATCGCTGTCCGGCCTGACACCGGGCGACGGCTTTCCCGGCCCGCAGGCTCTCGAACCTCGCCGACGTGCGGTCAGACGGTGTCGACCAGCGAGCGCAGTTCGGCGAACACCGCCCGCAGGAGTTCGCCGAAGGAACGTTCCTCACCTGCGGCGATCCAGCCGGTGAAGGCGACCCGGAAGACCGCGACCCCGCTCTCCGCGGCGAGCGTCGCCGCCGTCGCGCTGATGCCACGGCGGCGCAGCGCGCTGGTCATCGCGACGGCGAGTGCGGACAGCTTGAGCAGTTCCCGCTCCTGCAGGCTCGGGTCCGCGTCGATGACGGCCTGGCGCGCGCGGGACCAGGAACGGCGCTCGCCGGGGAACAACGAGGAGGTCGCGGTCGCCAGCGCCGTCGCGATGATCGACATCGCGTCGTCGCCTTCGGCCTCGTCGACGGCCGCGACGAAGACCCGCGCGAACTCTTCCTGGCCGGAGAACAGCACCTCGCGCTTGTCGGCGAAGTGGCGGAAGAACGTCCGCTCGGTCAGGCCCGCGGTCGCCGCGATCTCCGCGACGGTCGTGCCTTCGTAGCCCTGCTGGGCGAACCGTTCGAGGGCAGCGGTCTGCAGTCGTTCACGTGCGCCGGGCTGCCATCTCGCCATGGCCTCCATCTTACGCTGATGACAGATGCTGACATCAGGGCTATAGTGATGTCAGAAGCTGACATGAAGCCCGTGAGGGCCAGAGGAGGTCACGCGAGATGCGTGTATTCGTTACCGGAGCGAGCGGCTGGATCGGGTTCGCCACCGTCGAGGAGTTGCTCGGCGCCGGCCACCAGGTCATCGGCCTCGCCCGTTCCGACCGTTCAGCGGCCTCACTGGAGGCGAAGGGCGCCACGGTCCTACGCGGGGACCTCGACGACCTCGACAGCCTGCGTCGGGGCGCGCTGGAGTCCGAAGCCGTCGTCCACCTCGCGAACAAGCACGACTGGAACAACCCGGCGGAATCGACACGCGCCGAGCGTGCCGCGGTCGAGACGATCGTCGAGGCCCTCGTCGGCAGCGACCACCCCTTGGTGATCGCCTCCGGCGTGGCAGGCCTTGCCAAGGGACGGCCCGCCATCGAGACGGACCCGTCGCCGGCCGTCGGCCCGGACTCGCCGAGGGGCGGCACGGAGAACCTGGCGCTGGAGTACGTCGACCGCGGTGTCCGGACCATCAGCGCGCGGTTCGCGCCGACCGTGCACGGTATCGGCGACCACGGGTTCATCTCCTACATCGCGGCGGCGGCCCGCCGGCACGGCGTGTCCGGCTACGTCGGCGACGGTTCCTCGGCCTGGTCCGCCGTGCACAGGTCGGACGCCGCGCGACTGGTCCGGCTCGGGTTGGAAAAGGCCCCCGCCGGGTCGATCCTGCACGCCGTCGGTGAGGAAGCGGTCAGCACGCGGGCGATCGCGGAGGCCATCGGTCGCGCGCTGGACCTCCCGGTGGCCTCGGTCGCGCCCGAGGACGCCGTCGAGCACTTCGGGTTCATCGGCGGGTTCTTCGCGATGGACCTGCCCGCCTCCAGCGCCCGCACACGGGAACTGCTCGGCTGGGCCCCGACCGGGCCGAGCCTGATCGCCGACATCGAGGCGGGCGGTTACCCCGGCGCCTGAGCACGACGCTGGAACGGACGCCACAACCTGCTTCGCCGGTGAGCAGGTCGTGGCGTTCAGTCTGATATCCCAGACGGATCCTTCCGGCTGCCGGTGTCGCGAGAGGCCGGTGCGGCTTTCAATGGCAGCCATGGCTGAGTACGGCAGTGCCCTGCAGGTCGAGCACCGCTCGATCGACTTCATCCCGGAGTCCGAGCGGCACGGCAGGGCCATCGGCCTGTTCGCGGTGTGGTTCGCGGCCAATATGCAGGTCACCACGATCGTCACCGGCGCGCTGGGGGTGGTGCTCGGGCTGTCGCTGCCGGCCGCGATCATCGCGCTGGTCATCGGCAACCTGATCGGCGGCGTGTTCATGGCGCTGCACTCGGCGCAGGGCCCGAAACTCGGTATCCCGCAGATGATCCAGAGCCGCGCCCAGTTCGGCTTCCACGGTGCCGTGCTGCCGCTGCTGCTGGTGATCGTCATGTACGTCGGGTTCTTCGCGACCAGCGCGGTGCTCGGCGGCCAGGCGCTGGCCGGCGCGACCGGGATGAACCTGGACGTGGCAATCGTGCTCGTCGCCGCGGTGTGCACGGTGCTCGCCGTGTTCGGCTACCGGCTGATCCACCGCGCGGACCGGTGGATCAGCCTGCTCAGCGCGCTCGGCTTCGCCTACCTCACGGTGCGACTGGTGCAGACCGGCGACCTCGCGCACGTCTGGCACGGTGGCAGCGGCTCGGCCGGTACCTTCCTGCTCGTGGTGGCGGTCGCCGCGACCTGGCAGATCACCTACGCCCCCTACGTCGCCGACTACTCCCGCTACCTGCCGACCGGAACGCCGATCTCCTCGACGTTCTGGTGGACCTACGCGGGTTCGGTGCTCGGCACGATCTGGATGATGCTCTTCGGCGCGATCGCCGTGTCCGTCGCGGAACAGGCCTTCAACGGTGGTTCCATCCAGTTCGTCGTCGACCTCGCGCCCGGCGCGCACGGCCTGTTCGCGGCGGTCATCATCCTGGGCATCATCGCGATCAACGTGCTCAACCTCTACGGCTGCTTCATGTCCACCGCGACCACGCTGACCGCGCTGCGCCGGCACACCATCGGCCAGCGCGCCAGGATCGGTTACATCATCGCCGCAGCGGTCGTCTCGACCGTGGTCGCCATTCTCGGCCAGGGCAACTTCCTGACCAACTACGAGAACTTCATCCTGTTCCTCGCGTACTTCCTGATCCCGTGGACCGCGATCAACCTCGTCGACTTCTACGCGGTGCGCAAGGAACGCTACGACATCAAGGCGATCTTCGACCCGAACGGCGAGTACGGCAGGGCGAACTGGCGCGCGCTGATCCCCTACCTTGTCGCGATCGGCGTGGAGATCCCGTTCATGAGCACGACCTTCTACACCGGACCGCTCGTCGCCGAGGTCGGCGGCGCGGACATCTCCTGGATCCTCGGCACTATCGTCGCGGGCGTGCTGTACTACCTGGCCATGCGCCCGCGCATCCCGGCGATCCGCGGGCTCTGACCGACCGCGGCCAGACCTACGCGCTGCTGGCCGAAACCTGTCGGCTCAGCGGCTCCAGTCGTCCTGATCGGACCTCTTGTTGGTTTCCCGCCACATGACCACGACGAAGATCACCACGACGGTCAGCAGGGTCATCAACAGCTGAAGTTGGCTGGAGGGCACGAAGAGCATGCCGACCAGCACCACCACGAGCGCGACGGCGGCCACGGCCGCACCGAAGATCGTGCGCGACTGGCTGAGGTGTTCGATCGACTGCCACGACTCCGGACGCGGGCGCACCTTCAGGTACGACAACACGATGGCGATCCAGGTCAGGATGCCGGCCGCGCCGGAGGAGTCGATCAACGCGTTCGCGATGCCGTTCGGCACGACATAGGTGAGGATGGTGATCACCGCACCGACGATCGCCGAGGTGAGCACGGCATTGCGCGGCACCCGCGAGGGCGTCAGCCTGCCCCAGCCCTTGGGCGCGTCGTGCTGGCCCGCCAGCGAATAGCCGATGCGCGACGCCGCGTAGACACAGGAACTCAACACCGACAGCACCGCGGTGAGCACCACGACGTTGATGATCGTCGTGGCGGCGGGAATGTGCAACGCGGTCATCATCGCGTTGAACGGACTGGCCGCGACGCCGGGGTCGTTCCACGGCACCAGCAGCACGGTCATCAGCATCGCGAGCAGGTAGGCGCCGAGCACGGTGTACATCACGATGCGAATCGCCTGCGGGATCACCCGCCTCGGCCGGTCGGTTTCGCCGGCCGCGATGGACGTCATCTCGATGCCCACGAAGGAGAACGCGGCGACCAGCATGGTGGCGACGACCGGACCGTAGCCGTTCGGGACGAGACCGTTCTGAAAGATCAACGTCGCCGCGGCCGACCCTGAGGCGTTGGGAAGTACACCGAGCACGCCGAGCACGGCGAGCAGCGGGACGATGAGCACGAGAACGATCTTGGCCAGTACCAACCAGAACTGGAATTCGCCGAACACGCGCACCGGAGCCAGGTTTACCACGGTGAGCACCGCCATGAACAACAGCGACCAGGCCGGCGCGGAGAGCACGCCGACCCAGTCGTGCATCTTCGAGCCCGCGGTGCCGCACTCCACACTGATCGTGACCACCATGAGCCACCAGTACATCCAGCCGACGGCGAACCGGCCAGGAGATCCGAACGCCTCACCGGCGTGCGTGGCGAACGAGCCGCTGTCCGGATTGTGCACCGTCATGATGCCGAGCACCCGCATGACGATCACGGCGAGCACGCCGACGACGAGATAGCTCAGCACAATGGCCGGGCCGGTGCTTGCGATGCCGGCGCCACTGCTGACGAAGATCCCGGCGCCGATCGTGCCACCGAAAGCGATCATGCTCGCATGACGGGAACGTAACGTTTTCGCGAGACGAGACCGATTGTCGACCCTGTCGTCGGCGAGGCTCATCGTTGTTCTCCTGGCAGAGTTGGTCGGACCATGAGTTCAGCCCGCTGAATCGGCACCGCCGAGCCAACTCCGACCAGGTAATACCCGGCCAGCGGCCGGGCTAGATTATGCGAGCAGTCCTCCCCACATGCAACCATGTGCTCAACTCGTGACCGGAAACGAGATCATGGACCTGGATCCTTGAGGATGCGCGCCGCGAATTTCGCCTGGCGGGCAAGGAAAGGGTCCTATCGCCCGAACCGCACCGGTCGTCCTCAGTGGTCGGCCCGGCGCCGGGTCGCCAGACCAGACCGGACATTGCGCCTGATCAGCGTCTTATCGCTCGAACTGTCCTCATGGAACATTGCGGATAAATGTCGTCCGACCCAGTGCCCGCCGTCGGTGCCGCGCGCGCCGGTCGACTGGCACGTGCCCCCCGCTCGACCAGGTTGAACGGGCCCCCGCGTTGATCAACCGAAGGTGGTCCGCATCCAGTCGGTCATCAGGGCCGCCGTGTCCGGGGAATGGTCTTCCAACATGGTGAAGTGGTTGCCTTGGGTGACGGCAAGGGTGTGCTCGAACGGCCAGACGGGTTGCCAGTCCTCCGGCCAGTCCTCCAGCGGGTCCCCGGCCTGCACGAACAATACCGGGATCGGCACCTGGGCCGGGACCCATTCGAAGTTGCGGTAGTGGAGCATGGCGGTGACCCAGCCCTT
Source organism: Pseudonocardiaceae bacterium (assembly GCA_036268955.1). Classification (GTDB taxonomy): domain Bacteria; phylum Actinomycetota; class Actinomycetes; order Mycobacteriales; family Pseudonocardiaceae; genus CAJCJE01. The sequence continues at coordinate 90,941 of DATATE010000153.1, read as the reverse complement.
GTTGTCGGGCATCGCGAAGTTCGGGTCGTCCAGCCGCTGCTGCAGTTCGTCGGTAAGACCGGGCAGCAGCTTGGCGAGCCGTCCGACCAGGTCGGGTACGTAGCTGTCCAGCACCACGACACCGGCCGGCGGGGTGCCCTCGTCGCACAGGTACTGGGCGAGCTGATGCGCGACGATGCCGCCGGAGGACAGGCCGGCGAGCACGAAGGGTCGCTCTCCCAGTGTCGCGCGCAGCGTGGCGGCATGCGTCTCCAACAACGCGTCCCTGGTCTTCGGCACCGACTCACCCAGCTGGAAACCCGGCTGGCGCAGCGCCCAGACATCCCGTTCCCCCTGGAACGGCTTGGCAAAGCGGGAATACTGCACCGGATCGGACTTGCCGACGACCGCGGTGACACACACCACTGCCGGTCCCTCCGGACCGGTGGCGAGCCGGACCGGTCGGGGGATCTCCAGCAGTTCCTCCACCGAGCCGTAGGTGGCGCGTGTCCTTTCCCAGCCGGCGGTGCGGGCCCTGTCCACCAGCTGGTTGAGGGTCTCGGTGGTCTCGTCGGGTTCCGGTTCGTCCTCGCCGCTGGCCAGCAACTCGATCAGGTGCCGGACCAGTGTCACCGGCGTCGGATGGTCGAAGGTGATGGTCGGCCGTAGCCGTAGCTCCAGTGCTTCGCCGAGGTGGTTGCGGATGCGGACGGAGGCCAGTGAGTCAACGCCCATCTCCAGGAACCCGGCCTGCGGGCTGAGTTGGTCGCCACCCTCGTGGCCGAGGGCGACGGCGACCTTCTCCAGTACCAGGTTCAGCAGCGCCCGTTCCCGTTCCGCATCGCTGAGCAGGCCGAGCAACTGACGCAGGCTCTCGCCCGCGGTTTCCTGCCGGCCCACCAACTCCCGCAACAAAGGCCGGACCTGGCCGTTGAGATCGAGCCGGGCCGGGACCACCACCGGGTCGGCGAGCGTGACCGCAGCGTCGAACAGCGCCAAAGCCTCCTCAGTGGACAGTGCGCCGGCCGAGGAGTCGAGATGACGGGTCATCTCGCTGCGTTCCGCCCACAGGCCCCAGGCCAGCGAGATCGCCGGAAGTCCCTGCGAGCGCCGGTGGTGAGCCAGCGCGTCGAGCACGGCGTTCGCGGCAGCGTAGTTCGACTGGCCCGCGCTGCCCGCGGTGGCGGCGGCCGAGGAGAACAGCACCAAGGACTTCAGCGGCCGGTCGCGGGTCAGTTCGTGCAGGGCGATCGCGGCGTCGGCCTTCGGCCGCAGAACGGCGTCGAGACGGTCCGGGGTCATCGCGATCGCCACACCGTCGTCGAGCACTCCGGCCGCGTGCACGATGATCGTCGGCTGATGCGCGTCCAGCAGCCCGGCCAGTTCGGTCCGATCGGCGACATCGCAGGCCGCCACCGTGACGGTGGCCCCCAGCGCGAGCAACTCCTCCCCCAGTTCCGGCGCGTGGCCCCTGCGGCTGACCAGGACCAACCGCCGCACCCCGTGCGCGGTGACGAGGTGGCGGGCCAGCAGGCCGCCGAGGGTGCCGGTACCGCCGGTGATCAGCACGGTGTCCTCGGGTCCCGCGAAACTCACCTGCCCCCTCGGGAAGGCCCGTACCAGGCGGCGAGCCAGTACCTTCCCGCCCCGCAGGGCGATCTCCGGCTCGTCGGTGGCCAGCGCGGCGGTGATCGCCAGCGGCGTGATCTCGTCGACATCCAGCAGGACGAACCGGCCGGGTTCCTCGGTCTGCACCGAACGCACCAAACCGATGACGGCCGCGCCGGCCAGATCGGGGACGTCCTCGCCGGAGGAGACCGCGGCCGCGCCGGAGGACAGGAACACCAGCCGGGAACCGGCGAACTCCGGTCGCAGGCCGAACCACTGGACCAGGCCGAGGGCGCGATGCGTGGACTCCCGCACAGAACCGTTCGACGCGGCGACGAGCACCGCGCCCGGTGCGGGCATACCCTCGATGATCGCGTCGCGCAGTGCCGTCAGATCCGGGAAGACCGGAAAGTGGTCGGTCGCCAGTCCCACGGCCGCAATGGTTTCCGATCCGACACCGTTCGCCGAACTCACCTCGACCCACTTGTTCCGGAACAGCGAGTCCGGTGGCACCTCGGTGCCGCGCGCGAGCGCCGGTCGCAGCACCAACGAGTCCACCGACAGCACCGGCGTGCCTTCGCCGTCGGTCACGGTCAACCGCACCCCGTCGGTGGCCGACCCACGAAGCCGCACTCGCAGGGTCGCCGGTTCGACCGCGTGCGCGGTCACCCCGGTCCACGCGAACGGGAGCACCGGTCCGTCGGTTTCGGTTGACACCCCGGTGAATCCGAGCGTGTGCAGGGCGGAGTCCAGCAGCGCCGGATGGACGACGAAACCGCTGGGGTCCAGCGGGCAGGCCACCTCGGCGAAGACCGCGTCGTCGTCGCGCCACACCGTCCACAGGCCTTGGAAGGTGGGGCCGTAGTCGAGTCCACGGCCGACCAGTTCCGAGTAGAGCCCGGCATGCGGGACCATCTCCGCACCGGCGGGCGGCCACTCGTCGAGCATCGCGGGCTCGGCGGGTGCCGGGCTCAGCATGCCCTCGCCATGACGCACCCACCCAGCACGATCCACCTTCGCGTGCAGGCTGAGCTTCCTGCGCCCGGTGCTGTCCGGGGGGCCGACGCGGAGCTGGACCGTCGCCGCGCCGTCCTCCGGCAACACCAGCGGCAGTTCCAGGGTGAGTTCCTCGACGGTGGGGCAGTTGGCCGCGGTGCCGGCGCGCAGCGCGAACTCCAGCCACGCGGTCCCCGGCAGGATCACCTCGCCCAGTACCTGGTGATCGGCCAGCCACGGCGAGGAGGCGATCGACAGGTGTCCGGTCAGTACCAACTCGTCGGTCTCCGCCAGCTCGACAGCCGTGCCCAGAATGGGATGGCCATCGCTGCCTCTGGACTCGCTCGGCGTCAGCCAGTACCGCTTGCGTTCGAACGGGTAGGTCGGCAGCTCGGTGAATCCGACTTCCTGCCGATCCGACCACGCTGTCCATTGTGGATCGAGTCCGCGCACGTACAGCTCGGCGAGCGAGGCGAGCAGCGTCCGGCGGCCGTTTTCCGCCCGGCGCAGCGATCCCACGGCAACGGCCTTGTCGCCGACGGACTCCAGCACCGCCGCCACCAACACCGGATGCGGGCTGACCTCGACGAAGAACGAGTGTTCTGGCACTGCGAGCCCCAGGAGTGCCTCGTCGAACCGCACCGGCATCCGCAGGTTGCGGTACCAGTACGCGGCGTCCAGTTCGGCCCCTGCCAACACCGAGCCGGTGACCGCGGAGTGGAACGGGATGTCGGTGGCCTTCGGCGATATCGGGGCCAGCTCGGCGAGGATACGGTCGCGGACGAGTTCGACGTGCGGAGAGTGGGACGCGTAGTCCACCGCCAGCTTCCGCACCCGGACGCCGGACTCGGCAAGCTCGGCCAGCAGGACGTCCAGTGCGTCGGTGTCCCCGGCGACCACCGCCGAGCCCGGTCCGTTGACCGTCGCGATCGAGCACCGCTCGCCGAGCAGGGGCCGCAGTTCGTCGGCGGGCAGCTCCACCGAGGCCATGCCGCCACGGCCGGACAGCTCGGTCAGCGCCTTCGCGCGTCGGGCCACCGCCAGTGCGGCGTCCTCAAGCGACAGTGCGCCGGCGATATGGGCGGCGGCGATCTCACCCTGGCTGTGTCCTACCACGGCGTCCGGCTCGATGCCGCAGGTCCGCCAGAGGTTGGCCAGCGAGACCATGATCGCGAACAGCGTCGGCTGCACCACGTCGACCCGATCCAGCGAGGGCGCGTCCGGCGCTTGGCGCAGTACGGCCAGCAGGTCCCAGTCGACGTGCGGTGCCAGCGCCTCGGCGCAGCGGTGGATGTGCTCGCGGAACGTCGGCGAGGATTCCAGCAGGTCGCAGGCCATGCCCGCCCACTGGCCGCCCTGGCCGGGGAAGACGAACACCACCTTGCCGGTCAGATCGGCGGTGCCGGTCACCAGGCCCGGCTCGACGGCGCCCCGGTTCAGCGCGTTCAACGCGGAGCGTGGATCGGCGTCGAGCGCGACGGCGCGGCGGTCGAACGTACTGCGGGAGGTGACCAGCGCATGCGCGAGGGCAGCCGGGTCCCTGCCGTCCAGGTGCGAGAGCAGCTGCCTGGCCCTGGCCCGCAGGGCGGAGTCGGTCCGTGCCGAGAGCACCCACGGCAACGGCTCGGACGCACTGGCCGCCGGTGTTTCGACGGGTGGCGCCTCCTCGATGATCACGTGCGCGTTGGTGCCGCTGATGCCGAACGCGGAGACCCCGGCGCGCCGGGGCGCCTCGGTGCTCGACCGCCAGGGGCGGCTTTCGGTGAGCAGTTCCACCGCGCCCCTGCTCCAGTCCACCTGCGAGGTCGGACGGTCCACGTGCAAGGTCTTGGGCAGGGTCCGGTGTCGCAGGGCGAGCACGATCTTCAGCAGCCCCGCGACGCCCGCCGCGGCCTGGGTGTGTCCGATGTTCGACTTCACCGACCCGATGAACAGCGGGGTCTCCCGGTCCCGGCCGTAGGCCGCCTGCAACGCCGAGGCCTCGATCGGGTCGCCGAGCCGGGTACCCGTGCCATGGGTCTCGACGGCGTCCACGTCCTGGCTGCGCAGCTCGGCGTCGGCCAGGGCGTCCCGGATGACTCGCTGCTGGGCGAGCCCGTTCGGTGCGGTCAGTCCGTTGGACGCCCCGTCGGAGTTGACCGCGGTGCCGCGCACGACGGCCAGTACCGGGTGGCCGCCCGCGAGGGCGTCGGCCAGCCGCTCGACGACAACGACCCCGCCACCCTCGCCCCAGCCGACGCCGTCGGCAGCCTCGGCGAACGCCTTGCAGCGGCCGTCGGACGAGAGCGCGCCCTGCCGCTGGAACGCGGTGAAAAGGCCAGGAGCGCACATCACCATGACGCCGCCGGCCAGGGCGAGATCGCATTCCCTCGCGCGCAGCGACCGGACCGCGAGATGCAGTGCCACCAGCGAGGAGGAACACGCGGTGTCGACCGAGACCGCTGGGCCTTCCAGACCGAGCAGGTAGGCGACCCGCCCGGAGAGCACGCTCGCCGCGGTGGAGATCGCGAGATAGTCACCGTGCTCCTGGTATTTGCGCAGGTGGCTGATCAACCTGCGGTAGTCCTGGTCGCTGGTCCCGGTGAACACCCCGGTTCGGGACCCGCGCAGGGACCAGGGGTCGATTCCGGCCCGCTCCACCGCCTCCCAGGACATCTCCAGCATCAGTCGCTGCTGCGGGTCCATGGACAGGGCTTCACGGGGGCCGATCCCGAAGAAGCCCGCGTCGAACCAGGCGGCGTCGTCGAGGAAGGCCCCCGTGCCGGTGAACTCCTCCGGCCAGCCACGGTCGGTGGGGAACGGCGTGACCGGATCCCGACCGGAGTCGATCAGCTGCCACAGCCCGTCCGGGTCGCTCACCCCGCCGGGGAACCGGCAGCCCATCCCCACGATGGCGATCGGCTCGTGGGCGCTCGCCTCGGCCACCCGCAGGCGCTCCCGTGTGTCCCGTAGCGTGGTGGTGAGCCGTTGCAGGGTCTCGAGAACCTTGCTGTCGTCAGCCATCGATGTGGTCCTTCGCTGCGAGGGAGAGTTCCTGTTCGGCCCGACTGAGCATGGCGTCGAGATCCTCCGGGTGGACGTCCTCGGCGACGAACTCCGCCGCCGGCGGTTCGGGTCGCGCGGTGCCGAGAACCGGCGCGAGTTCGGCATCGAGGTAGCCGGCAAGTGCGGTGGGTGTCGGATGGTCGAACAGCGCGCTCGCGGGCACCCGAAGCCCCGTCCGCGCGCTCAGCTGGTTGCGCAGCTCCACCACACCGAGGGAACTGAGGCCCTGCTCGTAGAAGGGTTTCCCCGGCCGGACCTGCGTCACCGAGTCGTGCCCGAGGATCTGGGCGGTGTGCCGGCACACCAGCTCGCGCAGGGCTCGGACCCGCTCCGCCTGCGACAGTTCGGCGAGCCGGTCGACGAGGGCGGAGACCTCCGTGCGGGGTTCGGCGGCCGTGTGCTGCCGTGCTTCGGGCAGCTCGGCGAGCATCGGGCTGACGCGGGTGGTGGCGAAGACCGTGAGGAACCGCGCCCAGTCGACGTCCGCGATCACCAGTCCGGACTCGTCCCTGGCGAAGGCAAGGTGCAGCGCGCCGATCGCCTGGTCCGGGTCGAGCACCGTCATGCCGTTGCGGCGCAACCGCGCCCCGACCAGCTCCGCGTCCGCCCCGTCGACGGCCATACCGCCGGCCCCCCACGGTCCCCAGGCCAGTGACGTGGCCGCCAGTCCGTCGGCGCGACGCTGTTCGGCCAGCGCGTCCAGATAGGTGTTGGCCGCAGCGTAGTTGGCCTGGCCGGCGTTGCCGATCGCGCCGGTGGCCGAGGAGAACAGCACGAAGGCGGTCAGCTCCCCCGTCAGCTCGTGCAGGTTCCGTGCGCCGGCCACCTTGGCGTGCAGCACCCGTGCGAGCCGTTGCGGGTCGAGTGCGTCGATCACGCCATCCTCGAGCACCCCGGCCGTGTGCACGACCGCGCTCAGCGGACGGTCCTCGGGGATCCGGGCGAGCAACTCGGCCATCGCTGCCCGGTCGGCCACGTCGCAGGCGGCGACGTCGACCTCGGCGCCCAACGCGGTCAACTCGGCGACCAGCTCGGGGTCACTGGCATGCCGGCCGATCAACAGCAGTCGTTCGGCGCCCCACGCGGCAAGCCACCGGGCAACGCGCCTGCCCAGCGCACCGAACGCCCCGGTGATGAGCGTGGTCCCGCGCAGCGGCCAGTCGCGTCGTGCTCCGCCGCCGACCGGTGCGGGCAGCAGGCGCCGGACGAACGCTCCCGAGGCGCGCACGGCGACCTGGTCCTCCGTCGAGGAGAGCACCCCGGCCAGCCGACCGGCCGCCGTCGCGTCCAGCGTGGCCGGAAGGTCGACCAGCCCGCCCCACCGTTGCGGATGCTCCAGGGCGGCAACCCGACCGAGTCCCCACACCATCGCCTGCGTCGGGCTGGCGAGCCGGTCATCGTGGCCGGTGGACACCGCGCCGCTCGTCGCGCACCACAGCGGCACGTCGAGTTCGATGTCCCCCATGGCCTGGACGAGCGCGGTGCTCGACGCGAGCCCGGCGGGTATCTCGGTAGCCGAGGGACACGGCCGTTCGTCCCATGCCAACAGGGACAGCACCCCGTCGATCCGTTCACCGTCCCTTGTGGACGACAGTCGTTCGGCGATCTCCGCGCGGCCCCAGCCGATGCCGACGGGCATCGTCGCGGCGCCGAGGACCTCGGCGAGCGGTTGCGGCACCGGCAGGTCTGCCGCGTGCACGATCAGCCAGTTCCTCGGGATGGCGACCTGGTCGGCAACGGGCCGCCAACCGATCCGGTACCGCAGCCGGTCCATCCCGGCGTCGCGGTCGTTGTCGCGCCGCCACCGCGCCATCGCGGGCAGCAGTTCGCCCAACGTCGCGTCGGCGCCCGTGCCGAGCAGTTCGGTCAGCCGCTGGAGGTCCTCGCTCGCCACGGCCGCCCAGAACGCCGAGTCCGGTTGTGCGGAGGAGTCCTCGACGGGGTCGGGCAGCAGCCAGAACCGCTTGCGCTGGAAGGCATAGGTCGGCAGCTCGACGGGTCGCGCCCCACTGCCGGCGTACCACGCCGACCAGTCCGGTCCGTGCCCTCGGACGTGCAGTGCCGCGACCGCGCCGAGCACGTCCTCGCGCCGCAGGACGGGGATCACCGCGGTGTCGACGGTGTCGCTGAGACAGTCGGCGGCCATCTCGGTGAGCGTGGTCTCCGGTCCCAGCTCCAGGAACGTCGTCACGTGCTCCTCGGCAAGCGCGCGCATCCCGTCGGCGAACCTGACCGTGCCGCGCACGTGCCGCACCCAGTACTCCGGGTCGCCAAGTTCCTCCGCGGTGGCCTGCCGACCGGTCAGGTCGGACACCACGGGGATCTCGGGCGCGCGGTAGCTCAGCTTCTCCGCGACCGTGCGGAACTCATCGAGCATGGGATCCATCAGGGCGGAGTGGAACGCGTGGCTGACCCGAAGACGCTTGGTCCTGCGTCCCTTGACACGCAGCCGGTCCGCCAGCTCCGCGACCGCCTCCTCGGTCCCGGACAGCACCACCGACCGGGGCCCGTTCACCGCTGCCAGCGACACGCCCGGCGGCAACGGCGCGACCTCCTCCGCCGAGGCGGCCACCGCGTACATCGCGCCTTCGGCGGGCAATGCCTGCATGAGGGAGCCCCGCGCCGCGACCAGCGTGCACGCGTCGCCGAGGGACAGCACGCCGGCAAGGTGGGCGGCGGTCAGCTCACCGACGGAGTGGCCGAGCAGCAGGTCCGGCCGGATACCCCAGCTCTCCAACAGCCGAAACAGGGCCACCTGAAAGGCGAACAGGCCGGTCTGCGCGAACTCGGTCCGGTCAAGGGCCTGCTGGTCGGTGCCGAACACCGTCTCCCGCACCGGCAGGTCGAACCCGGCGCACACCTCGTCGAACGCCTCGGCGAAGGCCGGGTAGGTGGCATACAGCTCGCGGCCCATACCCACCCGCTGGCTGCCCTGACCGGTGAGCAGGAAGGCAAGGCCACCATCGACCACCGCGCCGACCGTGAGATCGGGATCGGTTCCGCCCGCCGCCAACGCGGTCAGCGATCGCCGTAGCAGATCCGGCTCGCCGCCGATGAGCACGGCCCGATGCGGCAGCGCGGTGCGCGTGGTGGCCAGCGAGAAACCGATGTCGCCCTCGTCCAGCTCGGGATGGGCCGCCCAGTGCGCGGCCAGCCGCCCGGCCTGGGCGCGCAACGCCTCCACCGAGCCGCCCGAGACCGTCCACAATGGCCGAATGGACCGGGTCGGCGCGGCCGGGGTTTCCGGCTCGGTGGGCGCCTGCTGGAGGATCACGTGCGCGTTGGTGCCACCGATCCCGAACGAGGACACCCCGGCGCGCCGGAGCGGACCCTGATCGGGCCACGGCGTCCGCTCGGTCACCAGCCGCAGTCCGGCGTCCCAGTCCACGTGCGGGCTGGGCCGGTCGACGTTCAGGGTGGCGGGGACGAGACCGTGCCGCATGGCCTGCACCATCTTGATCACCCCGGCCGCCCCCGCCGCCGCCTGGGTGTGGCCGAGGTTGGACTTCACCGAGCCGACCAGCAGTGGCCGGTTCGGTGGCCGGTCCCGCCCGTACGCCGCCTGTAGCGCGCCCGCCTCGATCGGGTCACCGAGCTTCGTGCCGGTGCCGTGCGCTTCCACGACGTCCACATCGGACGGTCGAAGGCGGGCGTCGGCGACGGCGGAGACCAGCAGCCGGTGCTGGGCGGCGCCGTTGGGCGCGGTGAGCCCGTTGCTCGCGCCGTCGGAGTTCACCGCCGACCCCACGAGCAGCGCGAGCACCGGATGGCCGTTGCGGCGCGCGTCGGAATACCGCTCAAGGACGAACATCCCGCCGCCCTCGGACCAGGCGGTGCCGTCGGCGCTCTCGGCGAAGGGCTTCGCGCGTGCGTCCGACGCGAGCCCGCCCTGCCGGCTGAACTCGACGAACACCATCGGCGAGGCCATCACCGTTGCCGCGCCCGCCAGCGCCAGCGAGCATTCGCCACCGCGCAGCGCCGCGGCGGCGAGGTGCAGCCCGACCAGCGAGGACGAGCAGGCCGTGTCGATCGCGACATTGGGTCCCTGCAAGCCGAAGACGAACGAGATCCGGCCGGAGGCCACGCTGGACGCGGTCCCGATCATCAGGTGCGATCGGGTGGTGAGCCCGGCGAAACCGGGACCACCGGTGCCGTAGTCGCCATGGGTCAAGCCGGCATAGACCCCGGTGTCGCTGCCGCGCAACGCTGCCGGGTCGATGCCGGCCCGTTCGAACGCCTCCCAGGTCAGTTCGAGCAGCAGTCGCTGCTGCGGGTCCATTTCCACTGCCTCGTGCCCACCGATGCCGAAGAAGGCGGGATCGAACTCGGCGGCGTCGTGCAGGAACCCGCCCTCGCGCACGTAGCTCGTGCCCTGCCGTTCCCGGTCCGGGTCATACAGTGCGGCCAGGTCCCAGCCACGGTCCTCCGGCATCGAGGTGATGGCCTCGCCACCCGATTCGACCAGTCGCCACAGATCCTCCGGCGAGGACACCCCGCCGGGAAACCGACAGCTCATGCCGACGATGGCGATCGGTTCGTCCGAACCGTTGCGGCGCGGGACGGCGACCGTCGAGGAGTGCGCATGGCGGTCGAGGTGTGCGGCCAGCAGGTTGGGCGTCGGGTGGTCGAACAGTGCGACGGTGGGAATTTTCAGGCCGGTGCGCTTGCGCAACCGGTTCACCAGCTCCACCGCTGCCACCGAGTCCAGCCCGAGTTCGAAGAACGACCGGTCCGGCCCGTAGCCGCCGTCGATCATCGCCTCGGTCTCGGTCCGGATCACCCTCGGTAGGTCCGTCACCCTGGACACGGCGGTGGCCGGCTGCGCCACCTCGGTCGGCAGGTGGGTACGCCGACCGCCCCAGCCACGGAAAACCGAGGGCCAGTCCACTCCGACACCGTGCGTGTGCAGTTCGCCAAGAGTGTCGAGCACGGCGCGCAGATCGGACACCTCGCCGCGCAGTGCCGCGGTGACCAGGGCCTTCCCGGCGGCGGGCTCGGCCAGTGTTTCCTCGACCAGCGCGGCGAGCACTCCGTTGGCACTCAGGTCCACATAGGTGTCCACGCCGACCGAGTCGAGGCTCCGCACGCAGTTGAGGAAGTTCCCGGTACCGGCCACCTGCGCGCTCCAGTACTCGGGCAGGCAGACCACGCCGGGATCCGAGCCGAGCGAGTTGTGTACCGCAACGACGGGAATGCGCGGCGGCAACGGGGAAAGACCTCGGACGAAGCGCCCGAGGTCCTCGGCCATCGCGGCCATGTGCGGTGAGTGGAACGCCCGGTCGACCGGCAGTCGCTTCACCTTGCGCCCACGGTCGGACCATTGTCCTGCGATCCGCGACACGGTGTCGCGATCACCGGAGATGACCACCGAGTTCGGCGCGTTGACCGCGGAGATCCCGGCCAGATGCTCCAGCCCTGCCAACGACTCCAGTGCCTCCGCCTCGGACACTCGCATCGCGACCATCGCACCGCCGACCGGTGTCTTCTCCCGGAACAGCCGAATCCGCTCGGCGAGCAACGCGCACACGTCGGGCAGGGAGAACACCCCGGCCGCCGTCGCCGCCGCCAACTCACCCACCGAATGACCGACCACGTAGTCCGGCCGCACACCCCAGTCCTCGAACTGCCGAAACAGCGCCAACTGCAAGGCGAACAGCGCGTCCTGGCTGTACAGCGCCTCGTCGGCAGGTGCGACGTCGGCGCAGCCATCGCCGAGCAGCAGGTCGCGCACCGCCCAGGTGGACACCGCCGCCAGCTGGTCGCACACCTCGTCGAGCGCGTCGGCGAACACCTCGAAACGCGGATACAGCTCGCGCCCCATGCCGGGCCGCTGCCCACCCTCGCCGGGGAACAGGAAAGCCACCGTGCGCCTTGTGCCGGCCTGCGCCGCGCCGCCTCGACCGGCGGCGAGTTCGGTCAGCCCCTCGGCGAGTTCGGCCTGGTCACCGGCCAGGACCACGGCCCGATGCGGCCGGTGTTCCCGCGCGACCGCCAGGGTATACGCGGTGTCCAGCAGGTCAGGGCAGCCCGGCTCGGCCAGGTGGGCGCGCAACGTCTCCGCCTTGCCGCGCAACGTCTCCGCGCTGTCGGCCGACAACACCAGCGGCAGGGTCGGGAGGGCGGTCCGCGTCGAGGGCAACGGGCGCGTTGGCGGTTCGGACAGCACCAGCGCGCAGGCCGTGCCCGCGCCGTCGGTGGAACTGAACACCGCGGTCAGCCTGCTGTCCAGGTCGAGTGGGACACCGACAACGGGAACCCGCCGCCTGCGCAGCAGCACCGGCATCTCCAACAGCGCCGCCGCCTCGTCCTCGCCGGCCAAGCCCCGACCGACCGAGTCCGCACCGGTCGAGTTTTCGCCGACCGGCTCCTCACTGTCGAAAAGGTTGTCCAGCATGGCATCGTCGCAGTGATAGCCGCGCCGCCACAGGAACTGGATGCCGGTGCGCTCCACCTCGGCACGGTCGCAGGCCCGCCGAAGGACGTCACCTCGGCCCAGCGCGCTTCCGTCGATGACACAGTAGATCGGGTCGCCGTCGGCGACGGCGGCGGAAAGTGGCTTCAGCAGCAGGAATCCGCCGCTCCCACCGGGCGAGACGATCCCGACGAGCGCGACGTCGGACTCCTCGGCCTGAATGCTCTGACAGGCCAGGTGCAGGACTCCGGCAGGCTGGACGTCGACCGTGAGCACCGGCCCGAGCGTGCCGAGTTCGGCGGCGATCACATCGGCCCGCGCCGTCGCGAACACGCCGACCGCCGTGTCCCGAAGCGACTCCGGGAGCACACCGGCGTTTTCCAACGCCCGTAACGCTGCCTCGCCAGGCGGAACCGTTGCGGGGCCACGGGAAAGACCGATCACCGCGACCGGAGCCGGGCGAACAGTGCCGAGCTGCATAGAACCACCTGTCTGTCATCGTCGACCGAAGTCGCGCCGAGCACAGGCCGTAGGCGTGCCTCTCCGGGAATAACGCAAATTGCGGTATCCCTCCGGGAAGAGGCAGTGTGGTCACCATTCTCACGCCGCCGAGCAGGCACTTTCAAGGAAACCGACCGGTACGGAACTCAGCTTTAGGGGATCTACCAGTCTTTTCGGTCACTGACACATCATTCGATACGGCTATGCCATTATTTCAATGTCCGGAAAGACAAATACCCGGCTGAAATTTTACTCGGACTGATCAGATCAAATCATAAATAATGGCTTGGCACCAACGAATCCGGTCGTCGATTCGACCGTGACCGAGACCCGCATCGCGTCCGCGGTGTGCCACCGCGACCCGCCGGCAAGGGCGCGACACCACGGCGGGCCGACAGCCAAGCCACTCGACAAGGCCGAGGTTGGCGCGAACGGCCCTGTCGACCATCGAGGGGAACCAGCATGCGACCTGCCCTGTTGGACGGGGAGAACCTGGGGGAAGGCCTGGTCCGGTTGGCGACGGCCGCACCGGACTCCCGAGCGAGCTTCCCCACCGCCGGCGACCACATCACCACGGCGGACCTCGCCGATGCCTCGGCGGCGGCCGCGCACGAGTTCCTGCGCGCCGGGGTGTCGCCCGGTGACATCGTGGGTGTGCTGGTGCCCACCGCCGCGCGGTTCTTCACCACGCTCTACGGACTGTGGCGGGCCGGGGCGGCGATCAGCGTGCTGCCCATCCAGGCCGGTTTCGGCGACGTGCAGGGCACCGCGCGCAGGCTCGCCCGCATCGCGACCGTCGCCGGCATGCGCCACCTCGTGCTCGACAACGACTACGACGACCTCGGCCGCGAACTCACCAGGACGAACCCGGAGCTGACCCTGGTGTCCCCGCCCGCGCCCGGTGGCACCGGCAGCCCGCTCACCCTGCCGACGGTCGATCCCGAGGCACTGGCCATCGTGCAGTTCACCTCCGGCAGCACGAGTCTGCCCAAGGGCGTGATGCTGCCCCACCGCACCGCCATGGCGGGCCTGCGAGCCTGCGTGGTGTCGGGCTCGTTCAGCCCCGACGACGTGTTCGTCCAGTGGGTGCCGACCTTCCACGACATGGGCCTCATCGGCCTCCAGTCGCACTGGCTCAATGGCGCCGACGTCCATGTCTTCGCGCCGACCACCTTCCTGCGCAGACCGGGCACGGTGCTGGAGTACTTCGCGACGCACGGCGGGACGGTGATCACCGGCCCCAACTTCTCCTACGACTACCTGCTCGACAACGTGCCGGCCGAACGCATCGCCCAACTGGACCTGTCGAACTGGCGGCTGGCGTTCAACGGTGCCGAACCGGTGAACTCCGCCACCGTCCGGCGGTTCACCGAGGCGCTGGCACCCAGCGGCGTCGGACCCTCGGTGATGTATCCGGTCTACGGCATGGCCGAGGCCACCCTGTCGATCAGCTACCCGACCCCCGGTGACACCGCGACGGTCCGCGCGGTGGACCGCGACGAGCTGGCCAGGACCGGTGTCGTGCGGCCGGTCGAGGAGAGCGCGTCAGCCGCGAAGCCGGTCGTCTCGGTTGGCCGCCCGGTGCACGGCATCGACCTGCGGATCGTCGGCGAGGACGGGGCGGTGACCGCCGACGGCACGCTCGGCGAGATCCAGATCGCCGGGCAGCCGGTGACCACCGGGTACTACCGCAATCCCGAGGCGACGGCGGCGGTGTTCGACAACGGCTGGCTGCGTACCGGCGATCTCGGCTTCCTGCTCGACGGCGAACTGTACGTCACAGGGCGGCGCAAGGAGATGGTCGTGGTGCGCGGGCAGAACTTCTTCCCTGACGACGTGGAGAACGTCGCGCGCGAGGTGTCCGGGGTGTACCGCCGTCGCTGCGTCGCCTTCTCCGACACCGATGCCGATGGCGGCGAGCGGATCGGCGTCATCGTGGAGACCGGCGAGGACCCCGCCGCGGTGCGCGAGGAGGTCCGCAGGCGGGTCGCCGCCGAGCTGGATCTGGCCCAGGTTCAGGTATACGTGGTCAAACCCCGTTGGATTCCGCGTACCACCAGCGGGAAGTGGCAGCGCGTGCTGGCAGCTCAACGGGTCACCTCGGGGGATGACGAAGGGGTGTTCCCCGCCACCGGAAGTTCCGAACAAGGAGAACAGGTGTGAACCGTAGAACCGAATCGGCGGCCGGGGTCCCCCTGCTCGAAGACGAGCACATGCACAGCGCTCGGGTGTTCGCCGACTACCAGCACGCCACCTGGGAGATGCCGGACATCCCGTGGGAGGAGTTCCGCGCCGATCTGGTGCTGCCCGAGCACATCGTGTTCGCCAAGGGCGCCATCGTCGGCGAGTCGAACGTGATCGCCGCGACCCACGGGCTGCTCAACGAGTTCGGCATGGACTACGACTTCTCGCAGTTCGCCTGTATCTGGGGCTATCAGGAGATCCAACACCATCTGGCCTTCCAGACCTGGCTGCAACTGGCGGGACACGGCATCGAGCATCGCACCATCGCCTCCATGCGCGAGGCGTACCCGCCGGGCGAGACAAGGGCGGCCACCCTGGCCACCAACGTCATCTGCGAGGTGCTCGCCACGCACGCCTACAAGTGTGTCGCCCGCAGCATGCAGGAGCCGGTGCTCGCCGAGATCCTGCGCAAGGCCAGCGGTGACGAAGCGCGCCACGGACGCGAGTTCGTGCACTACACCGCCGAGCAACTGGCCGCGCGGCCGGAAGAATGCGCTTCGGTGGTGGAGACCCTGTACGTCTACATGGGCACCACCCGCGACCTGTACCGCCACCCGGTCAGCCGGTTCAAGGGCAACCTGCCCGAACTGGCCAACCACGAGACCATCGACGAGATGTTCGCCTACTTCGCCGAGGTGGACGAGGACGGCTCGGAGTGGGCGAAATGCTGTGAGCAGTTGTTCAAGTACTTCTCAACGCTCACCGGCTACAAGCTGACGAAGATGTCCGACGTGCGGCGGGCGATCGCCGAGGAGTCGTTGAAGGAGACCGTGCTCGTATGAGTACCGCCGCGCACACCGCGGGCGAAGCGGTCGACCTCCCCTGGCACGCCGAGCCCTCCTTCAACTGTTTCGGTTGCTCGCCGCACAATCCGATCGGGCTCAAGCTGCGCCTGCAACGGCTGCCGAACGGGGACTACGCGGCCGAGACGACGTTCTCGGAGAGCTACGCCTCCTATCCGGGAATCGTGCACGGCGGCATCGTGAACGTGCTGCTGGACGAGGTGATGGGCGACACCCTCGCGTTGGTCCACGGCATGCTCGCGTTCTCGGTGACCCTGCGCAGCAAGATGCTGTTGCCGCTCAAGGTGGGCGAGCCGTATCTGACCACCGCGCGGATCACCGGCCAGGGCAACGGGGTGCTGCACACCGAGGCCGAGATCACCGGGCCCGACGGCGAACTGCACGTCATGGCCAGCGGGACCTTCCAGCCGATCCGTTCCGAGCAGGCCAGGAACCTGATGCGGTTGGACGACGACGCCTTCGCACGCGTCCAGCACTACTTCGACCGAGAGACAGGAGAACAATGACCGTCGAGACCACCAGCCGCGAGCAGATCGCCGCGGTCACCGTCGAGTACCTCGCCACCGAGCTGAAGACCGCCCCCACCGAGATCGGTGCCACCGACGTACTCAAGGAACTGCCGGGCGCCGACTCGATGAAGCTGCTGCGGGTGGTGTCCAAACTGGAGCGTCAGTGGGACGTCGAGTTCGACGACGAGGCCATCTTCGCCGTGGCAACGGTCGACGAGCTGATCACCCTCGTCCACAAGTACGTCACCGGAAAATGACGGCGCCATGACCGCGGTGACGCCACAAGAGGCGTATCTGGCGACCAACAAGCACTACGAGCTACCCGCCGAGCTGTTCGAGATCTACCTGGACCGGCGGCTCAAGTACAGCTCGGGCCTCTACACCGACGAGCACACCGACCTCGACACCGCACAGACGACCAAGCTGCACTTCGTGGCGCGGCAGCTGGGACTCACCGGCGGGGAACGGCTGCTCGACATCGGCTGCGGCTGGGGCAGCCTGATCCTGTTCATGGCACAGGAGTACGGCTGCCACGCCACCGGCATCACCCCGTCGGGCCCGCAGGCCGAGTACATCAGGGCGCGGGCGGAGTCCTCCGGCGTCACCGACCTGATCACACTGAAGTCCGGCTCGTTCACCGACGTCGAGGTGTCCGGGCAGTTCGACGCGGTGACCCTGCTCGGTTCGATCGTGCACATGCCGAACCGGACCGCGGTGCTGCGCAAGGTGTACGAGCTGCTGCGGCGCGGCGGGTCGATGTACCTGTCGGAGAGCTGCTTCCGCGACCACGCCGTCTACGAGGAGTTCTCCCGGCGGCCGGGCACCAAGCACGTCACCGAGGGAATCTTCGGGTTCGCCGACATGGTGCCGCTCTCGGTACTCGTCGAGGCTGCGGAGTCGGCCGGGTTCAGTCTCACCGGGCTCACCGACCTCACCGCGCACTACCACCGCACCATCGAGGAGTGGGAACGGCGGGTCGAGGCCGAGCGGGACCGGGTCGAGCAGGTGGCACCGGGGATGAGCGAATCGCTCGTCCGCTACCTCCGCACCGCCAACGCGGGCTGGGGCTACACCACCAAGCACTACGCGCTGACCGCGCTGAAATCCAGGATGGGTCCGACGGAGGCGCAATGAACGAGCCACTGACCGTGTCCGACCCGCAGCGGTCGCGACTGGACATCGACCCGGCGCAGGTCCGGGAGCTGACCAGGGCGGCGGTCGGCCGGGCCGGCACGCAACAGTGGTCGATCGAGGAGTTGGCCTGGGCGCGGCTGCGGCCGGAGCAGCTCACCGACACCGACCGCTCGGTGGTTCGGTTCATCACCTTCATCGAGGACCACATCCCCGGCTACCTCACCTTTTTCCTCGACGCCTTCCCGGTGTCCGGCGGGGATCTGGCGATCGAGGAGTTCTGCTTCAACCGGGAGTACTTCCGGTTCCTGATCTCCTGGGCGAACGAGGAGGAGCGGCACGCATCGGTGCTGACCCGCTACCAGGTCGAGGCCGGCATCAGCGACCCGGACACGTTGATGTGGGAACTGGCCGAGGAGGGCAGGAAGAAGTTCGCGCTGCCCTACGAGACACCGGTGCAGGCGTTCACCTACACGCTGGTGCAGGAGAAGGCCACCCAGCTGTTCTATCAGCGGTTCTGCTCGGTTGCCACCGAACCGGTGCTGCGTGACCTGCTGCACCGGCTGGCCAAGGACGAGGCGCGTCACTTCGCCTTCTACGTCAAGCTGCTCGGCGCCTACATCGAACGGCACGGGCTGGCCGCGACGGTGCCGGACCTCAAGGACGTGCTGTCCACCTTCCGGATGCCGTTGGCGGACACCCTGAACGGGTACTGGCGGTGGTCGCTGAAGATCACCGACGCCACCTCCTACGACCACACCGAGGCCTATGACGCACTGGTCCGGCTCGTCAAGGACTTCGCGACCTCCGGCGGCAGCGCGTCCGCGACCGACCTTGCCGAGTTCGTGCGCCGCCTCCGCGCGGTCTGATCAGTCGGCCCGGACCGGCAGATGAGCCAGACCACGGAGAAGGATGCTGTTGTGCCAGGCCAGATCGTCGGGCTCGGCGGCAAGGGCGAGGGTGGGGAACTTATCCAGCAGCACCCGGAAGGCGATCTCGCCCTCAAGGCGGGCAAGGGGTGCGCCGAGGCAGTAGTGGATGCCGTGGCCGAAGGCAAGACTGCCGGTTCGGTCACGCTCGATGTCGAGGTCGTCGGGCCGCTCGAACAGCGACGGGTCCCGGTTCGCCGAACCGATGCCCAGCAGCACCACCTGGCCGGCCGGGATCGTGGTACCGCCGATGGTCACCGGCTGCGCGGTGAACCGGGTCGTCGCGACGTTCACCGGGCTGTCCAGCCGGAGGAACTCGTCCACCGCGCCCGGCAGCAACGCCGGGTCGGCACGCAGGTGCGCCAACTGCTCCGGGTGACGCAACAACGCCAGCGTCCCGTTGCCGATCAGGTTCACCGTGGTCTCGTGACCGGCCACCAGCAGCAGAGAGGCCATCGAGGTGGCTTCGGTGTCGGTCAGCCGGTCGGCGTTCTCGTCGGGGGCGAGGATCGCGGAAAGGATGTCCTCGCCCGGATGTTCGCGCTTGTCGGCCACCAACTGGGCGAGGTAGTCGCCCATCGCGACCGTCGCCACGATGTGCTCCTCAGCCGACGAGGAGGACAGGATCGTGTGTGACCAGACCCCGAATTCGGTGCGCCGGTCGTCGGGCACGCCGAGAATTTCGCAGATCACCGTCATGGGCAAGGGAAACGCGAATTCCTTGATCAAGTCGACCGAGTCCCGGCCGGCCGCCAAGCGGGCCACCATGGCCTCCGCCAGCGTTTCGGCCAGCCCTTGGATACGCGGGCGCAACTGGGCGATGGCCCGGCCGGTGAACGCCTTGCTGACCAGCTTGCGCAGCCGGGTGTGCTTGGGCGGATCGGAGTTGAGCATGTGGTCATGGACGTCAAGGGCCGGGCGCGCCGCCCTGGGGTTGCCCCCGGCCGCGAGTTCGAGCATCCGCGCCAGCGCGGAGGTGTCCTTGTACAGCCGAGGGTCGGCCAGTGCGGCCCGGACGTCCTGGTGCCGGGTGACCAGCCAGAAGGGTGGTGTCTGCGGTATCTGCGCCCGAGTCACCGGGCGTTCCCGGCGCAGCAGGTCGTACAGCACGTACGGGTTGGCCGTGAAACCCTCGCCGAGTTGGACCACCCCGTTGACACCGACCACGCCGTCAACGCCACTCGGAGCCGCGCCGCTCGCCATAACCACCGTTCCCCTTTCGGTAAAACGTCGATACGACAAGGATAGTATTGACCGATTCGAAAATCTCCCTGGACCTGAGATTCCAGCATTTTCCCTAGTCTCATTGGGATAGGCACTGCCGCAGGTAACCACGAAGGCGGGATGGAAATGACGATTACCTTCGATCCGCGAGATCCGTCGATACGCTCAGATCCGTATCCCATTTATCGACAGCTGCGCGAACAGGATCCCATTCACCGGTCGAGCTTCGGTTACTGGGTTCTCTCGCGCTATGCCGATGTCGACGCCGTGCTGCGCGCGCCGGAGGCCTCCAGCGAGTTCTACCGGAACACGACCTGGGCCAAGCGCCGCGGTGGCATGGACAGTCCACTCGTGCAGAGTGTGCAGAACTGGATGCTGATGCTCGACGGCCCAGCGCACCGACGAATTCGCGGCGTGATCAGCAAGGTCTTCACCCGGTCCGCCGTCGAGGGACTGCGGCCGCGCATAGCGGCGGAGGCCGACCGACTGCTCGACGCCGTCCGCGACGGTGAGACCGACCTGATCCACAGTCTCGCGCTCCCGCTTCCGGTCACCGTGACCTGCGAACTCCTCGGCCTGCCCATCACCGATCGGGACCAGTGTCGGCATTGGACCGAACAGGTAAGCCGCGTGATCGACCCCTCGATCACGGCCGAGGACACGGCCAGCATGAACACCGCGGAAGTCGAGTTCCGCGAGTACGTCACCAGCCAACTCGACGAACGCAGGGCGGCACCACGAGACGACATCCTGTCCCTGCTCGCGCACGCCGAGGTCGACGGTGACCGACTGACCGACCACGAGATCATCGCCAACGTCCTGTTCCTTTTCGTCGCGGGCCACGAGACAACGGTCAACCTGATCGGCAACGGACTGCTGGCCCTGCTCCGGCATCCCGACCAGATGCGAATACTGCGTGCGCACCCCGAACTGATCCCCGGCGCCGTTGACGAATTCGCACGCTACGACGCGCCGGTACAGATCGTCTCCAGAATTCTCAACGACCAGGTAGTCCTCGACGACGTCACGCTCCCCGCGGAAGCCAAGGTGATGCTGCTGTTCGGGGCGGCCAGCCGTGATCCGCGAAAGTATTCCGACCCCGACCGGCTCGACGTCACCCGCACCGGGATAAAAACCCTCGCCTTCAGCGGCGGACCGCACTACTGCATCGGCGCCGCGCTCGGAAAAATGGAGACCGCCATGGTGCTGGCGGAACTCCTCCGGCGCTACCCCACCATCGAACTCGCCAGCGACAACCTGGTCTGGCGGCCGAACGTCAGCTTCCGCGGCCTCCAGCAGCTGCAACTGCGACTCTCCTCGACCGATGCACGGGACCGCCAGGACGCGGTTGTCGGATCGATGGCGGCAGCCGGAAGGGACGCGGGAACCGGCGAACCCGGAGTGTGAGCACCATCCGGAGGGACCGCTGACGAAAGCTGGTCAGTTTGCTCCGCAGGCCGCGCTTACAGGAGGTCCAGTTCACGCGCCCGCGCGACCGCCTCGGTGCGGTTGCGGGCCTGGAGCCTGCCGAAGATCTGGTTGAGATGCCATTTCGTCGTGCCGACCGTGATGAACAGCTTGTCGGCGACCTGCTGGTTGGACATGCCGGTCGCGATCAGCCCGAGAATCCGGCGCTGCGTCTCGGTCAGCGTCTCCACGACGCCGACCCCCTCGACCGTGCGCATCTCGGCCCCGCGTGCCCTCGGGGTCGGCGCGCCGCGTAGTCGGGACAGCAGGTCGGTGACGAATGCCGGCGCGACCGCGCGCACGTCCTTGAGCGGCGTGATGGTGGCGGCGCCCTCGTCGAGGAAGGTGCGCCGGTAGCCCTCCGGTGCGGCGATGCGCACCGCCCGCGCGAGCGGGTCCGACGTGGGCTCGCCGAGTTGGGCGCGGGCGAGCGCGGTGACCACGAGGATCGCGACGAGGCTGCCGTCCCGGCCCTCGCGGCAGGCTCGGTCCTCGATTGGTGCGAGCACCTCCAGCGCGGCGTGCGGATCGTGCCGCGCGAGGCGCAGCCGGGCCAGCGTCAGCTGCTCGTAGTCCGAAGAGGACGGTTGATCGCCGCTGATCTCGCTCAGCGCGTCCTCTGCTGCTGCCGGGTTGCCCGAGCGCAGGTGCAACTCAGCGATGGTCGCGACGACGAGCCGGGCGCGCCGGTAGTCCTCGGCCGCGTCGGCCTGGCGGCGCGCGGAGAGCAAGGCCGCGAAGCCCTCGTCGGTGCGCCCCTGGGCGTGGTGCAGCCGGGCGAGGGTGCGCAGGCCGAGCAGGGTGTAGGAGGTGGTGCCGAGTTGCTCGCAGCGGGCGATGCCTCCTTCGAGGTTCGTCCTTGCCTCGGCCAGTTCGTCGCGTTCGTAGCGCAGGGTGCCGAGCGGGACCTCGGCGAGCCCGGCCATTGGCGCGTCACCGCCGCGCCGCAGCGCGTCCTGGCACAGCAGCACGGCCTCGCGCAGCCGCCCCTGCACGTACAGCAGCGGCGCGAGGTACCCGGTCGCCTCCAGTGCGCTGAGCTGGTTGTTGCTGCGTTCGGCGAGCCGGACGGCCTCGCGGAGCACCTCGATCGCGCCACGCCGGTCCCCGGCGAGGCGCCGGGCCTGGCCGAGCACGCCCATCGCGGCCGCGCGGAAGAAGGAGGTGCTCGTCGCGAGCAGGTCGAGCGCTTCGGCGGCCAGCCGCGCCGCCGCCGCGGCGTCGTTGTGGGTCAGCGCGAGGTAGGCCTGGAAGGTGCGCAGCATCGCGCGGTCCTGCGCGGGCGCGCCCGCGCTCATGCCCTCGTCGGCGATGGCCGCGTAGGACTCGGCGTCGTCGACGCGCCCGGACAGGTAGAGCAGCCAGCCCTTGAACCCGGCGAGGTCGGCGTGCGCGCGGACCACGTCCTCGTCAAGCCGGTTGAGCCAGGACAGCAGCGTCGCCAGCTCGCCCCTGCGGACCTGGTACTCGGCCTGCGCCCGCACGGTCGCGATGGCGAGCGCGACCTCGCCGCCCGCGACCGCGTGCCGGATCGTCTCCGCCGGCAGGTCCGCCGAGGCGTACCAGCGCGCGGCGCGGCGATGGCTTTCCCGCGCGGTGTCCGCGTCGAGTTCGGTACGCAGGTAGTCGGCGAAAAGGCCGTGGTAGCGGTGCCATCGGCCGGCGTCGTCGAGCGGGGTGAGGAACAGGTTGGCGCGTTCGAGGTCGCGGATCACCTGCTCGCTGTCGCCACGGCCGGTCACCGCATCACACAGGGCCGGGGTGAGCGCGTCGAGCACGCAGGTGCGCAGCAGGAAGTCGCGGACCTGCGCGGACTGGCCGCGCAGCACCTCGTCGGCGAGGTAGTCGAGCACGTAGCGGTTGCCGGGCCGGTAGCGCACCGACGGCGCGGCGTCCGGTGCGGTGCCCTCGCGCAGCCCGATACCGAGCAGTTGCAGCGCGGCCGCCCAGCCCTCGGCCTTGCTGTTGAGCGCCTCGACCGTGGCCGCCTCGACATCGTGGCCGGTGACCGAACCGAGCAGCGCGCCCGCCTCGGCCGAGGCGAACCGCAGCTGCGCGGCGCCGATCTCGACGAGCAGGCCGCGCCCGCGCCACCGGGCCAGCGGCAGCTCCGGCTCGTTGCGCGCGAGCAGCACCAGGTGCAGCCGGGGCGGGCAGTGCTCGACGAGGAAGGTCAGCGCGTCCAGGATCTCCGGCTCGGTGAGCAGGTGCACGTCGTCGAGGACGAGCACAAGATCCTCATCGGCCGTAGCCAGCTCGTTGACCAGCGCGGTCATCACCGCTGGCGTCGACGCGGCGCCGCTGCCCGAGTCGAGCAGGGTGCGGGCCGTGTCGAGCGAGCTGCCGAGCGCGGTGACCAGGTAGTCGAGGAACCGGCCGGGCACGTCGTCGTCGGCGTCGATGCTCAGCCACGCGGTGCGGCCGGCGAACCCGCGCAACCAGCCGCTGACCAGGGTCGTCTTGCCGAAACCGGCCGGCGCGGTGACGAGCACGACCGACCGCGACCAGCTGTCGTCGAGCAGGCGCGTCAGCCGGGCACGGGGCACGGTGCCCGTGCGGGCCGGCGGGATGAGCAGCTTCGTCGCCACCACCTGCATAACCACGAAGCCTAACTTTGGACAGGGCCGCCGACCAGTGCGAATGCCTACCGTCATGAGCTATGAGCCACCTGGTCGAACCGAAAGACACCGCAGACTTCTACCTACTCGCCGATGACCTTCCCGAGCAGGACCGGCAGCTGCTCGCCCGGCTGCGCGCGTTCCTCGACGCCGAACTCGCGCCCGTCGCCAACTGGCACTGGGCGCGGGAGAAGTTCCCGCACCACCTGATCGAACCGCTCGGCAAACTGGGCGTTGGCGGCCTGTCCTACTCCGGATACGGCCTGCCCGGCCGGACCAGCCTGCTCGACGGTTTCGTCACCCTCGAACTGGCCCGCACCGACCCGTCCTTCGCCACCTTCTTCGGCGTGCACACCGGCCTCGCCATGGGCTCGATCCACCGTTGTGGCTCGGCCGAGCAGAAGCAGCGCTGGCTGCCGGCGATGCACCGTTTCGAACTGATCGGCGCGTTCGGCCTCACCGAACCCGAGGTCGGCTCGGCCGCGGCGCGCGGGCTCGGCACGACCGCGCGCCGCGAGGGCGAGGAGTGGGTGCTGGACGGCGAGAAGAAGTGGATCGGCAACGCCACCTTCGCCGACGTGACCGTGATCTGGGCCCGCGACGTGGCGGACGGCCAGGTCAAGGGCTTCCTCGTCGAACGCGACACGCCTGGGTTCACCCCGACGAAGATCGAGAACAAGATCGCGCTGCGCACCGTGCAGAACGCACACATCCAACTGCGCGACTGCCGGGTCGGCGAGGCGAACCGGCTCCAGCACGCGAACAGCTTCGCCGACACCGCCGGCGTGCTGCGGATGACGCGTACCTCGGTCGCCTGGCAGGCGGTCGGCTGTTCGATCGGCGCCTACGAACGCGCACTGGCCTACGCCCGCCTGCGCGAACAGTTCGGCAGACCGATCGGCGGGTTCCAGCTCGTACAGGACCTGCTGGTGCGGATGCTCGGCAACATCACCGCCTCGCTGTGCCTTGTCGCGCAGCTGTCCCGGTTGCAGGACGCCGGGAAGATGACCGACGAGCAGGCCTCGCTGGCCAAGGCGTTCTGCACCACGAAGATGCGCGAGACGGTCGGCATGGCACGGGAACTCATGGGCGGCAACGGCATCCTGCTCGACTACGAGGTCGGCCGGTTCGTCGCCGACGCGGAAGCCATCCACTCCTACGAGGGCACCCGCGAGATGAACAACCTCATCGTCGGCCGCGCCATCACCGGCCTTTCCGCCTTCGTCTGATCTTCCCGTTCTCAGCGCATCGTCATCGTCAGGAGAGACGTCATCATGTCAACGCCAGTACAGGAAAACGCGGTACAGGAGAACTCGGCCGTCGACTCGATCGGCGGCCCCAACCCGATCGTCGGCTTCCGCCGCAAGGACCTCCTCGACTCGCTGCGCTCCGTCGTGGCCGAGGCCGTGACACACCCGAAGCACACCGCGCGCAGCCTGCGCCATCTCGCCGGCCTCGCCGTCGCGGCCGCGCGTGGCCGGGGTGAGATCACCCCAGGTCCCAAGGACCGGCGTTTCAGCGACGCGGCGTGGACGGACAACGTTCTCTACCAGCGACTGCTCGGCGTCTATCTGGCGGCCGACGCCGAACTCGACGAATGGCTCGGCGGCAGCGAACTGTCCGAACTGGACCGTGAGCGCGCGCGGTTCGTGCTCTCGCTGGCCATCGACGCGCTCGCCCCGAGCAACCTGCCGCTCAACCCGGCCGCGATCAAGCGGTTCATCGACACCGGCGGCCGGAGCGCGCTCACCGGCGTTCGGCAGCTGGTCGGCGACGTGCGGCGCAACGGGGCCTTCCCCAGCCAGGTCGACGCGCAGGCGTTCACCGTCGGCGAGAACCTCGCCACCACCGAGGGTGCCGTCGTGTTCCGCAACGAGGTGCTCGAACTCATCCAGTACACCCCGCGCACCGAACAGGTGCACGAACGGCCACTGCTCATCGCGCCGCCGCAGATCAACAAGTTCTATGTCTTCGACCTGTCCCCGCAGAAGAGCCTCGTCCGCTACGCGCTCGACGCCGGCTTCCAGGTGTTCATGGTGAGCTGGCGTAACCCGACCGCCGAACACCGTGACTGGGACCTCGCCAGCTATCTGACCGCGATGAAGGAGGCCATCGACGCCGTGTGCGCGATCACCGGCAGTCCCGAGGTCAACCTGACCGGCGCGTGCTCGGGTGGCATCGCCTCGGTCTCCCTCGCGGCCTACCCTCGCGGCGCGCGGCAAACCCGTGATCAACGCGCTGACCCTGTTCGTGAGCGTGTTCGACATGGCAGAGGACAAGACATTGCTCGGCGTGTTCGCCAGTGAGGAGGCGCTCGCGGCGGCCAAGCGCAACTCGCACGTCAACGGCGTGCTCGACGGCCGCGAGCTGAGCAAGGTGTTCAACCTGTTGCGTCCCAACGACCTCATCTGGTCCTACTGGGTCAACAACTACCTGCTCGGCAACAAACCGCCCGCCTTCGACATCCTCCACTGGAACAACGACACCACCCGCCTGCCCGCCGCCTTCCACGGTCAGCTCATCGACATCTACCGGGACAACTCGCTGGCCCACCCCGGCGAGGTCGTCGTCAACGGCACCCCGCTCGACCTCGGCGCGATCACCTCCGACGCGTTCGTCATGGCCGGCACCACCGACCACATCACGCCCTGGGAAGCCTGCTACCGCTCGTCGCTGCGCCTCGGCGGAAACGTCGAGTTCACGCTGAGCAACTCCGGGCACATCCAGAGCATCCTCAACCCGCCCGGCAACCCCAAGGCGAGCTACTTCAGCAACGCCGCGCGGCCGGAATCGGCGCAGCAGTGGCGAGCCGAGGCGACCAAGGTCGCCGGCAGCTGGTGGTCGCGCTGGACCGAATGGCTCGCCGAACGCTCCGGCCCGATGGTCGCGGCCCCGACCGAACTCGGCGACGACACCCACGCCCCGCTCCAGGCGGCGCCCGGCAGCTACGTGCTCGCGTGATGCGCGCGACGGCGTTCACCGGGCCGCTTCGGGCGAACGGCATCACGCTGCACGTCGATGTCCGCAAGGGCGAGGGCACCCCGCTGCTGCTGTGCAACGGCGTCGGCGCCAACCTCGAACTCCTGCAACCGTTCGTCGACGACCTTGCCGCTCGGCGCGGACGTCGCATCCCCGTCATCCGCTTCGACATGCCGGGAACAGGAGGCTCCCCGACCACCAAACTCCCGCGCCGCATGTGCCAACTCGCCGCGATGCTCGCCGACCTGGTCACCAGCCTCGGCTACGACGAGGTCGACGTGCTCGGCATCTCCTGGGGCGGCGCGCTCGCCCAGGAATTCGCGCACCGCTACCCCAACCTGTGCCGGCGCGTCGTGCTCTGCGCGACCAGCATGGGCATGGTCATGGTGCCCGCCAATCCATCGATCCTGTTCACCCTCGCCAGCCCGCTGCGCTACTTCGGCCCACGGCACATGCGGGAGAGCGGGAGGCGAATCTACGGCGGCGGATTCGGCGACAACCCCGAGGTCGCGGCGCGGTTCGCCGAGGCCACCCGCGCGCCGGACCCGCTCGGCTACTACTGGCAGATCGTCGCCGGCACCGGTTGGACCAGCGCCCACTACCTGTGGCGGCTGCGCCAACCCGTGCTGCTCATCGCCGGCGACGACGACCCGATCATCCCGACGGTCAACGCGAAACTCATGAGGTACCTGCTGCCCGACGCCACCGTCCACATCGTCCCCGGCGGCGGTCACCTCGCCCTGCTCACCCATGCCGAGCACCTCATCCCCCTCATCCATTCCTTTCTCAGCGACTGACACCAGGAGACCACCATGCTCAACCTCGCCTCGCTCCTCGAAGACAGCGCAGGCCGCTGGCCCACCCGCGACGCCCTGGTCTGCGACGACACCCGCCTGACCTACGCCGAGGTGGACGCCGCGACCAACCGGATCGCCAACCTGCTCGTCGAAGCCGGTATCCGACCCGGCGACCGGATCGCCCTGTCCTGCATCAACATTCCGCAGTTTCCGATCATCTACTACGGCATCCTCAAGGCCGGCGCGGTCGTCGTCCCGATGAACGTGCTGCTCAAGGCACGTGAGATCGCCTACCACCTGACCGACTCGTCGGCAAAGGCGTACTTCTGCTTCGAGGGTGGTCCCGGCCTGCCACTCGGCGAGGAAGGCAAGGCCGGTTTCGACAAGGCTCCCGAGTGCACCCACTTCTTCCCGGTCGCCACCGCGCTGGATTCCTTCCTGGACACCGTGCTCGCCGGCACCTCGGCCACCTTCGAGTCCGTCCCGGTGTCCGCGACCGACACCGCCGTCATCCTCTACACCAGCGGCACGACGGGCACCCCGAAGGGCGCCGAACTCACCCACGCGAACATGATGCTCAACGCGCTCACCTGCCACCGCATCTTCGGCACCGTCGCCGACGAGGTGCACCTCATCGCGCTGCCACTGTTCCACTCCTTCGGCCAGTCCATCCAGCTCAACTCGGGTTTCGGCGCGGGCGCCACCCTCGTGCTCCTGCCGAGGTTCACCCCGGCCGCCGCGCTGGCCGCCATGGAACGCGAGCGGGTGACCTTCTTCGCCGGGGTGCCCACGATGTACTGGGGCCTTGTCGGTGCCGACACCGACACCGTCGACGTCAAGGCGATCGCCGGGAAGCTGCGGATGGCCGTCTCCGGCGGTGCCGCGCTGCCCGTCGAGATCCACGAACAGGTCCTGCGCGTCTACGGCGTCGAGATCCGCGAGGGCTACGGCCTGTCCGAGACGAGCCCGATCGCCACGTTCAACCATCCCGGCCGGCCGGTGAAACCGGGTTCGATCGGCGAGCCGGTGTGGGGCGTGCGCGTCAAACTGGTCGACAAGGACTGGCGGGAGGTGCCCGACGGGGAGGCGGGCGAGATCGCGGTTCGTGGCCACAACGTCATGAAGGGCTATCTGGACCGACCGGAGGCGACCGAGCAGGTCATCCGGGACGGCTGGTTCCGCACCGGCGACATCGCCACCCGCGACAGCGACGGGTACTACTTCGTGGTGGACCGGGCGAAGGACATGATCGTGCGAGGCGGTTTCAACGTGTACCCGCGCGAACTGGAGGAAGTCATCCTGACCCATCCCGCGGTGAGCCTCGTCGCCGTCGTCGGTGTGCCGCATCCCAGCCACGGCGAGGAGGTCAAGGCGTTCGTCATCAAGAAGCCGGGCGCGGAACTGACCGAAGACGAACTCGTCGCCTGGTGCCGGGAGAACATGGCCGGCTACAAGTACCCGAGAATCGTCGAGTTCCGCGGCGAGTTCCCCATGACGTCCACCGGCAAGATCCTCAAGCGCGAGCTGCGCTGACCCTCCGGAAGGAAACCTCAGCCATGCCAACTCGAATCGGCAAACCCGCCGAACTGCTCGACCTCGTCGGCACGACCATGGGCGAGAGCGGGTGGCACGAGATCACCCAGGACCAGGTCAACCTCTTCGCCGACGCCACCGACGACCACCAGTGGATTCACGTCGACCCGCAACGCGCCGAGGCAGGCCCGTTCGGCGGCACCATCGCGCACGGCTACCTCACCCTCGCGCTCGGCCCGATGTTCCTGCGCGAGACCCTCGTCATCGACGAACTCGACGCGGGCGTCAACTATGGCCTCAACAAGGTCCGCTTCCCCGCGCCCGTACCCGTCGGCGGCAGGCTGAAGGGCCGGGTCGAGCTGACCGCGGCCAGGCAGCGCGATGCCGGCATCGAGGCGACCTTCACCATCACCGTCGAACTTGCCGGTTCACCCCGTCCCGCCTGCGTCGCCGAGGCCGTCGTCATCTACCAATGACCAGGCCCGGACCACGCGGCCGGGGTGCCTGGCCAGCGAACGCTCGGCCGGGAAACCCCGGCCGAGCGTTCGCCGTCCGCCTGCGGACCGATCAGCTCTTCTCGGACCTGCGCAGCGCGGTGATGAACGACTGGCCGTTGGGCGTGCCGACACCGGTCATGGTGTCGTAGCCCTTCGCGGTGACCTGGTCGGTGTACTCCTTCGGCTGAGCGTCGAAGGTCCAGACCGAGGACGGTGCCCCGATACACGCCTGGTCGGCGCAGTAGACCCCCTGGTACTCCGCAGGGGTCGCGGACGTCACCGGCTGGATGTCGTGCAGCGCCGAGGTACCGGCCAGCGAGTACACCACCGGGTTGATGAACCCGAAGCTCGTCGGCTGCCCCTGCTCCGCGTCGGCGACCATACCGGCCACCAGCGGGGACGCCAGGCTGGTGCCACCCTCGACGAAGGTCTGGAACACGTCGGGGCCACCATTGGTGCCCGGTTCCGTAGCGGACTCGGTGATTCCGGTGGTCAGGTCGGCCAGTGCGCTGATGTCCGGCACGGTCCGCGACGCGGTGCCCTTGTCACCGGCCTGCGGGGTCGACATCGACGCGGGCACCACACCCTGCTGATACGACGGCTGGCTCCACAACAGGCTCGCGCCACCACCGGCCGCCCACCGCTGGACACCGAAGTCGTCGTAACCGCCGGTCGCGGTGTCGACCCCTTCGACGTCATTGGACCAACCGGTCTCGAAGGTCCGCTGGTTGTTCGCGTTGATGGCCAGGCTGGTGCCACCGACAGCCAACGCGTACGGATCGGACGCCGGGACGGAGACGCCGGGGTTGTCACCGGAGGAGTAGTACATGCCGACGCCCTCCCCGGCCGCACGCAGCAGGATCGAATGCGCGATGTTCACGTACTCGGCAGGGAAGGTCTCACCGCCGCTCAGACCCCAGGAGTTCGAGGTGATCGAGGCCAGCGGGTGACCGCCGTTGCCGTTGACCACCGCGAGGTCGGCGTCGAAGAGAGCTTGCACGCCTTCCAGCTGTGTGTTGCAGCTGTCCCCGCCGACGAGCAGTTGGTGCTGGTCGGGGGCCATGGCGTAGCTGGCCTCGATGTCCAGCTGCTCCTCGGTGTCGAACGGGTTGCCGCACTCGTCACCGCTGCCGATGGCCAGCTCGCTGTAGTTCGTCGACTTCGGCGCGGGCAGGCCGTTCGCGGCGGCCCACTTGGTCAACGTGTCGAACATCTTGTACGGCGTACCGTCCTCGATGTAGGCGACCGTGACGCCCTTACCGGTACTCGCGGTGTTCATCCCGTACGCGGCCCGCAACTGGGTGCCGGTGTACCCGCAGACATGCGTCGGGAACGAGGTCCTACCGTTCAGCGCGGGCAGTCCACTCTGGACATGCTGGCCGTAGTAGTTCGAGCAGTTGTCGGCCTCGGCGGCGGCCTGCGCCGGAGTCGGCTTCGCGGCGGCGAGATTCGTGGTGGGTTGGGTGTTGTTGAGCCCACTGATGCCGACCACGTCACCGGCAATCGCGGCCGGCAGGGTCACGTTACGGTCGTTGGAGGTCACCGGCGCGGCCGTACCGGCGACCCGGTAGGTCTTCATCTGGACCCGCAACGCGTTCTGGATGGTCGACACCGGACCGGTGGCCTGCACGTAGTTGTGCTGGCCGTCCACGGTGACATTCGTGAAGCCCTGCTGCCCCAACCACGACTCCACGGCATTGGTCGCGGTCGCACTCGGCCCGAACCGCGCCGTATAGGCATTGGGGCTGAGATAGTGGTGGAAACTCGCACTGTGCGGATCACTGACCGAATCCGCGTAGGCGGTCGCACCCGCCTGGTCGGACTGTAACCATAACTGAATGGTCAACTTCTGCGCGCTCGGCGCATTACCGGTCACGGTAGCCGACGAGGTCACCGCGTCCGCAACCGAACCAGGAATGACTTGTTCGCCCGCCGGTTGCACCGTGCTCGCCTGCGCTATGCCGACACCGCTCGCGAACACCCCACTCAGCAAACAGGTCGCCGCGACGGCGATTCGATTCACTCGTCGTGTAGACATACGCATTCGGATTCTCCCCTCGTTCGAACTCCCGGTGCCGAGCAACGCCGACGCCGGGTGTACGGACCAGTGTGCTGAGAAACAGGACGTTCTGGCTTCCGTCGAAAGTAGGGAATTTGTGGTCCGAGGGTCAGCCAAAAGGCTGATATTCGTGGACCGAAGCTGAGCCAGCACGACGCGCGTTCCACGTCGATGTCGGCGGTCACTGACGCACATGAGACACCGCCTGGAGCAGATACGTCCCCGCGCCTGCGACATCTGTCAGAATGGATCTTTCCGGGGTGCACGGCCCGACGCGAGAACCCCGTTTCTGATATGTGTCATGACGGGACCCAAGCCCTTCGCGTAGTACTTGTTGACCTTCCTGGGGCTGTTCTTCACAGCGGACCTGTCGAAGTAGGCGAGATGAGGTTCCCAGCCCGTGCTGAAATAGATCATCGCTTTGAAGTAGAAGGCCCTGGTCACCTTGGGATTGACCGGACTCGGCAGATCGGGCAGGATCGGCGCCTGCCAGCCCTCGCCGTACCGGTGCTTGAGTTCGAACAGCACTCCCTCGGCCTCGGCGATGCTCGATGCCGCGAAGCGTTGGTAGCCAACCGGATCGGTAACCAGCAGCAGGAGCCGGGAGGGATCCCTGCGACGCAGGATCTCCACGTATTCCCACACGGTACCGGGGCCCGGTCCGGCGCCGAGAATGATCAGGCGGGCATTGTCGATCAGCTCGCGCACGGTGTCTTTCCAGTCGTCGAGCGGGAGGTAGGTCCGCCGGGCCCCGGATCCGCCCGGCAGCGCCTCGCCCGGCCGACCGACCGCGATGAGTGGCCCGAACTCCCGGAACATCCGGCCGAGTCGCTCCTCGTAGGTGCGGCCCGACCGCGTGATCGTGCTCATCGGGTTGCTGCTGTTCGGCCCCGGAGCGATGCCGGCGGCACTCAGGTCCTCGGTGAACGGGCGCAGATAGAGCACGTAGGAACCTGGTGGGAGAGTGGCGACGGAGGCAACGATGTGCGTCAGATGGGCGCGGGCCAGCCTGCCCACCGGCAAACTCACGACGAAGACCACCGTGCCAACGGCCAGCACACCGAGATAGATGAGCAGCAGCGCGAACCAGGGTGGCCCCTGATAGCCGAAATCTCGGGTGACGTTCCCCGAGGTACGCGCCCCCTGCGCGCCGGCGAGAACGCCGACGCTGCCGACGAGACGCATGATCCAGCTCGTGACGCGCAGAACCCAGCCACGAGCCCTACGTTGCTTCGGTAAGGAGACTTCGCCGGTACCCCGACCCCGCTGGCCCTGATCCACGCCGCAGGAATCTACTCGACGGGTCGTGCTCGCTGTGACAATCCAGCAACATTCCGGTGGATGTCACATGAGCACGACCCACTCCGTCATGTTCCTGACACCCGACGACGATGGAGGACTGGTCATGAGTACCCGACACGCGACCGAGGAAGCCGAAATTCGACAGCGGATCGATACGCTGGTCGAGGCGGTTCGCGCCATGGATATCGACGATGTGAAGACTTTTTTCGCTCCGGACCTGGTGTCCTTCGACATCGTGCCGCCGCTACGGCATATCGGAGCGCAGGCAAAGTGGGCGAACTGGGCAGACGTCTTCACGGTGTACCAGCGTCCGCTCGGCTACGAGATTCGCGACCTGAGCATCACCGTCGGCGATGACGTGGCGTTCGCGCACAGTCTCAACCGGATCAGTGGCACGGTGAAGAAGAGCGGAAACAGGAACGATTTCTGGGTTCGGTGGACGGGCTGCTTCCGGAAGATCGACGGTGACTGGCTCATCGCGCACGACCAGGTCTCGGTGCCGCTCGATATGGCGAGCGGCAGAGCGCTGCTGGATCTCCGGCCGTGAGGACAGGGTCCTGACCGTCGTTCATGAACGCTGAACCGAACGACTCCGCCACCTGCACCGAACGGCCGACTCGACCCTTTCGGCATCCGGGCCGTGGTCGGTAGAGTCGGGCCAGAGATCAGCAGCGGAGGATGCGATGAAGCAGAACATCACCTGCCCGTGCGGGGAGCAGATCGTCGGCAAGGACGAGGACGACCTGGTGGCGAAGACCCAGGAACATCTCAAGGAAAACCACCCAGGACACGAGTACTCCCGCGACGAGATCCTGTTCATGGCCTACTGAGCGCCACCTCGACCCGCCGCAGGGCCGAGCCCCACCGCCATCGGGCGGACCGCGGCGGGCGAGCCGCTGAACGGCACGATCAAGATCGGCCGGCACCGAGCTGCTCGGCTCGGCCAACCCGCCGGTCGAATGACCCACCGCCCGTGGGCTTCGCGCTTCCGCGCCCCGCGCGCCCTCTGGTGATCTTCCATCTCGCCGTCGACCCCGAGCAGTCCTCTCGGGTGGCGACACCGGCAGCCGACAGCAGTGCGACCGGCCAATGACAGGGTTGTGACAGGTCAGCTCGAATCGGTGCGCCGTTACCGCACAACGCGGCCGCTGCCATGCCATTGACCTGCGCTGTCAGCACATTGCGCCCTGACGAGCACGCCGCATGACCCCTCGTGGTTCGCATCCTTGCCCCGACATCCCACGAACACCGGAGGGCAGGGACATGGGCGAAGAAGACTGGGTGCGGATGCCGGTCGGCCTCGACGCGGGTCGCTGGCTGACTCGCGAAACAACGCGCACCGTGCTCGTCGCGGTGCATACGGTCGTTGCCGGGCAGCGTCTGCTCGATGTGCTGGACCTACTGGAGTCCGACCCGCGAATCCAGGTCGTTTTCACCGCGGCACCCGATGTCTTCGACGGCGCGGTGCCGCGGTTGCTCGCCGAGATCGGCGCGGTCCGCATTCCCTGGCAGCAGGCCGTCCGGGAACGCTTCGACCTCGCGCTTGCCGGGGCCTACGGCGGCCTCGCTCGGCTGCATGCGCCCGTGCTGGTTCTGCCACACGGTGCCGGCTACGGCAAACGAACACCGACGGCGCCGGGAAGTCAGGTCGTACCGAGCGATGTCTACGGGCTCGGCCGGGAACAGTTGATCGCCGACGGACGACTGGTTCCGGCATCGATCGTGCTGTCCCACGAATCCCAGCGCGACCTGCTCGCCGCGCAGTGCCCGGCCGCGCTCCCGGCGGCCGTGGTGGCCGGCGACCCCTGTTACGACCGGTTGCGGGCCAGCCTTGCTCGACGGGAGGCGTATCGAACGGCGCTCGGGGTCGGCGAGGACCAGCAGCTCGTGGTGGCGGCCTCAACCTGGGGGCGTGACGGGCTGTTCGGCCAGTCGCCCGAGCTGATCGCCGGTCTGCCGCAGGCGGTGGATCCGAGGCGGTACCGGGTCGCGGCGTTGTTCCATCCGGCCGTGTGGGCACACGGACCGCGCCAGTTGCGTGCCTGGCTCGCCGAGGCACGCGCGGCCGGGCTGCTGCTTATCGACCCGATGATCGACTGGCGTGGGGTGATCGTGGCCGCCGACCACGTCATCGGTGACCACGGCTCGATCACCACCTACGCCGCCTCCATCGGGCGAGGGGTCCTGCACCTGACCGCCCCCGGCCTTGACCTAGCGCCCGGTTCCGCGCAGGCCTACGTTCGCGCGCACGCGCCGCGCTGGGACCCGGACGCGCCTGTCGCCGACCAACTGCGCAGGACTGCCCGGTCCGACCTGGCACCGGCCGTGCGCGCCCGCCTGACCTCCCGGCCCGGACGGGCCCATCGGATCATCCGGCGGGCCATGTACCAGCTACTCGAACTGTCCGAACCGGCGACGTCGCCGGCTGCGAAAGCCGTCCAACCACCGGTGATCGCGGGTGAGCGACACCATGGCTGAACTCGCTTCTCTCGTGGTGGCGACCGAGAAGGCGCCACCCAACTGGCTGCACAGCGCGGACATCGTGCTGGCCGAGGCGGACACTCCCGCTGCGGCGGCGTGGTTGGCCGTCGACCTGCTGCGTCGCTATCCGGGCTGCCTGGCGGCCTGTGTCACGTCCCCCGACGGTGAATGGCTGCTGTTGAACTGGAGGCTGAGATGACCCGAATCGCGGTTGCCGGCGTGCTGAACATCCGCACGGCATGGCGGATCGAGCGGTTTCCCGTGTCGTTGGTGTCCAGGGCCAGGTCGAATGCCATCGACAATGGCGGCCTCAGCGTCGCACCGGGCGGAAGCGGCTGGACCGTGGCCCGCACCCTCCAACAGTTGGGCGACGAGGTGGTGTTCGCCACCTACGTCGGTGCGGACGCACTGGGCGCCGTCGCCGTGTCCGCGCTGCGCGAGCACGGCCTGTACGGGCCGACGACCTTGCGCTGCGCCGACCAGCCGCGCGCCGTGGTGCTCTACGACCGGGCCGGCCACCGGGCCGGAGTCAGCGATCTGCGTTCAACACCCGGCCTGAGCTATCCGGCGGAAGAGTTCGACCAGGCGATCGCCGGTTGTGGTTTCGCGGTGCTGACCAATATCGGCTTCACCCGTCCGCTGATCCCGGTCGCCGTCGACCGCGGTCTGCCGATCGCGACCGATCTGCATATCGTCGACGACGTCGACGACGCCTACAACAGGCCGTGGCTGGCCGCCGGTCAGGTGGTCGCCTGCTCGCACGAAGGACTGCCCTGTTCGGCGGAGGACTGGGTGAGCCAGGTATGGCGACGGTTCGGTACACCGGTGGTGCTGGTCGGCTGCGGCGCGGACGGTGCGGTGGTCGGGGTCCGGGAAACGGGCACGATCTGGCAGGTGCACCCGACGACTCCGCGCGGCGTCCGCTACGTCAACGGCGCCGGTGACACGCTGCTCGGTTCGTTCACCCACCACTACGCCGCGCTCGGCGACGCGGTCGACGCGGCGCGACATGCCGTGCTCACCGCGGGCTGGTACGTCGGCGGTGGGCCCGAGCCTGCCAGGCCGATCACCGCGGCGCGCCTTGCCACGATCCGCGAGGACCTCGGGCTGCCACCGGCCACTCGGCTGCGCTGATCATCCGACCGCTGGTCATCCGGCAGCTGGTCACCTCACCGCGAAGCGCTGGGTCCCGCCGGTCACTCCTCAGGCGGGTAACCCAGCGCTCTCGCGGCCTCCTGGTGCTGCTCGGCCGCGTGGTCGTCCCCGGTCCGGTATGCCAGTTCGGCAAGCCACCGGTGGGTCCGCGCGGCCTCGTAGTCGGAGCCGTAGGACTCGAACGCCCGCAACGCCCCGGCCAGCAGCCGGCCGGCTTCGG
The DNA here is from genome assembly GCA_036268955.1 of Pseudonocardiaceae bacterium. Taxonomy (GTDB): domain Bacteria; phylum Actinomycetota; class Actinomycetes; order Mycobacteriales; family Pseudonocardiaceae; genus CAJCJE01. The sequence continues at coordinate 54,452 of DATATE010000153.1, read as the reverse complement.
CAACCGCCCCGCTGCGCGCGAGCACCATACCCAGCGCGGCAGCTGCCCGAGCCGCGTTGTACTCGTCGGCGGCGGGCAGCGCGGCCAGGATCTCTCTCGCGCTGTCCAGTCGTGCCCGCGCTTCGTCGAACCGACCCAGTTCGGCAAGGGTTCTCCCGAGGTCGATCAGGGTCAGCCCGGCACCGCGCCGCCGGCCCACCTCGTTCATGAGCAGCAGACCGTCCTCGAATGCGGCGACGGCGGCTTCCCGGTTGCCCAGCCGCAGTTGCAGGAGCGCGATACGACGGATCGCGCTCGCTTCACCGCGCCGGTCCCCACGTCGCCTTGTGATCTCCAGCATATCGTCGGCGCCGGCCACGGCGCGGTCAGGTTCGCCCAAGGCCGCATAGGCTCGGACCAGGCGCTTGCGCACGTTGTTCTCGGCGTCCCAGTCCTGCAACGTCTCGGCGGCGGCCAGTGCGATCTCACCGACCACCACGGTGTCCCGATCGTGGTGGTGGACGATGAACAACGGCTGCAACGCGTCGGCGAGCTGGTAGGTCAGCTGCGCCGAACCAGCTTCGTGGGCCGCGCGGACCACCTCGATCAGCGTCAACCGGTTCAGCTCCAGCCATCTCAGGGCCGAGACCGGGTCGTCGAGACCGTCCGGTAGCGCGCCATCGGCAGGGCCGGCATCGGAGGGCGGCATCCGCCGAGCCGGCATCGCCACCGCCGCCGCGGTCCGCGTCGCGTACAGGTACCAGCGGACGATCCGCAGCGTCATCGCGGCCCGTTCCTGGTGGTCGATCTGTTCCTGCGCATGCACCCGGACCAGATTGTGCAACTGGTAACGGCCGTCCGCGGTCTCCTCGACCAGACTGGCATCGGCGAGGTCGTCGATGCGCCGGGCGGCCGAGGCGTCGGTGGCGGCCGCGATCACCTCGGCCCCGAACATGATCCCCGGATGCACGCCCATGGCGCGGTACACCCGTTGCTGGGCAGGGGAAAGCTCCGCGTAGGCGACGTCGAACGTGCTGCGCACCGACAGGTCGTCAGGAACGGACAAGGCGTCCAGCCGCTGGCGCTCGTCGACAAGTTCGTCGACAAGGCGGGTCAACGGCCTTCGGGGCCGCGACACCACCCGCGCCCCCGCGACCCGCAGCGCCAACGGAAGGCCGGCGCACAGGTCGACCAGTTGCCGGGCGGTGGCGTCCTCCGCGCTGATCCGCTCCGCTCCGATGCTGCCGGCCAGCAGGGCAAGGCCCGCTTCCTCGTCCAGCGGGTCGACCCGGACACTCAGCGCGTCGCCGACGAGAAGGCCGGCAAGGGACCTCCTACTGGTCACCACGACGGCGCCGGCCGAGGCCGGCAGCAACACCCGCACCTGTGCCGCGGTCATCGCGTTGTCGAGCAGTACGGCCAACCGCGCCTGCGAGGTCATCGACCGATACAGCGCGGCCCGCTCGGCAAGGCCGGTCGGCACCCGCTTCGGCGCGACGCCCAGCGCGCGCAGGAACTGGCCCAGCACATCGTCGACGAGAACGGGTTCGCCGGTGGGCAAGGTCAGTTCGGCGAAGAGTTGACCGTCCGGGAACCGATGCGGCAGTCCGCTCAACCAGTGCAGCGCCAATGCTGTTTTGCCGACACCGCCGGGACCTTTCAATACCGCAATACGCGGCCCACCGTCCGCAATGGCCAACATGTCGTCCAATGCGGACAGTTCACGGTGCCGGTTCGCGAAATTCGCCGGAGGTCGCAACAGCTGCCGGGGAATCACCTGAGGGCGGTCGGTTACTTGCTGTTGAAAATACACGTCCCCGTGGATGGCACCGGCCTGCACGGCCTGCCCGGACACCGAACCGGTAACAGTGTTCGCCGTGCCGGAAACCGGCTCGTTCGGTTCATCGGATGGGCGCGCCTGATCACCCACGGCACACCCCCGCCGGCCGCTGGAAAGTCCTCGCTTCGGTCGTTAAATGACGATACGTCATTCGGCTGCGGTCCGGCAGCAAATAGAGCTAAAACACCCGGTATCGACGCGGCGTAGGGGCCCGAAATCCGCGGAACCGTGATTGCGTGCCGACTTGCGCAAAAGCCCCGGCCTACTTCTCGATCAGCGGCGGCCGGCGAGGACGGCGGCGATTCTGGCCTTGGTGTCGGGGTCGCGCAGCATCGCGCGGAACGCGGCGGATTCCAGGCCCATCCTGGCCAGCGACTCCTCGGCGCCGCGCGTCCGCAGCAGCGCGCGGACCTCGGCGAGCGCACGGGCCGGTTTCGCCAGCAGTGCGGCGACCCGTTCGGCGACGTGCTCGGTGAGGGCGTCGGCATCCGGCAGGACCGTGGTGACAAGACCGAGCTGGTTCGCGGTCTCGGCGGGCAGTCGTTCGCCGAACAGCAGGATCTCCGCGGCCCGCGCGGGACCGATCAACCGGGGCAACAGCAGGCTGCTGGCGAACTCCGGAACGAGACCGAGGTCGATGAACGGGAACAGCAGGTAGCTCCGCCGAGTCGCGTAGACGAGATCGCAGTGCAGCAGCACGGTCGCGCCGATCCCGACAGCGGGGCCGTCCACCGCGGCGATGAGCACGGCGCGGCTGTTGAGCACCGCTTCCTGAAAACGGCGGACCGGCGCCTGTTCGCCGGTGCCCTCGGTGCGATCGCCGCTGAGGAAGTCACCGAGATCGTTGCCGGCGGTGAAACTGCCACCGGTGCCGGTGAGTACGACGACGCGGACGTCCTGATCGGCGTTGGCATCCTCCAGCGCCCGCGCCGCCGCCGAGTACATGGCGAAGGTCAGCGCGTTTCGCTTGTCGGTCCGGTTGATCCGGATCGTCACGCACTGTCCCTCTCGACCGACCGCGATCTCGTCGGAGATCTCGGCTGCCCCGTCAACGACCTGCTCTGGCATCCGCGCCGTGCCTCCACTCGGCAGGAGAACCTGCCCTGCCGACAGCTTGTCCACGCCGGTCGACTCCGGCGCCGCCGACTCATCGTGACGGAGTCAGTTCGAGTTCACAACCAACCCGCCACCAGACCGCGTCCGCCTCGGGGACGGCGCGGGCGGCGCGATCATTACCAGGCCATTACCGGGCGCGGCGGCCTGGAACTAATCGAGCTGGTGACGGTGTTTGCACGGGTGCGGGGTTGTGCGAATCGGCCAGGTTGGCACGATGGGATCGCACGGTTGCCCCGGCATCGGATTCGGGCCCACGGATCGTGGCGCCCAGTGCAGCAAGGAGTGCGTCCAGATGAGTGACAACACGGAAAAGGCCGTTCTCGCCGGCGGATGTTTCTGGGGTGTGCAGGATCTCGTTCGCAAGCGGCCGGGGGTGCTCGCGACCCGAGTCGGCTATACCGGCGGAGATGTGCCCAACGCCACCTATCGCCGGCACGGCACGCATGCGGAGGCCATTGAGATCACCTTCGACCCGGCCAAGATCTCCTATCGGGACCTGTTGGAGTTCTTCTTCCAGATCCACGACCCGTCGACCCGCAACCGGCAGGGCAACGACGTCGGCTCCAGCTACCGCTCGGCGATCTTCTACACCAGCGACGAGCAGAAGGCGGTCGCCGAGGACACCATCGCCGACGTGGACGCCTCCGGCCTGTGGCCGGGCAGGGTGGTCACCGAGGTGACGCCGGCCGGTCCGTTCTGGGAGGCCGAGCCCGAGCACCAGGACTACCTGGTGAAGTACCCGGACGGCTACACCTGCCACTACGTCCGGCCCGGCTGGAAGCTGCCGCACCGCGCGGACTCCGCGTCCGCCTGATCGGACTGACCAAGCCTGAACGAGAGGGCGGCGCAGCGCTGCCGCCGAAGTCTGGACGCGCACCCGGATCGGCTGCCGACCGGCAGCCGATCCGGGTCCGGCGGGACCGGGCCTGGATCACACCCGTGCGACAGCCGGTCGAGCTGGCTTTCCTTTGCCGGCAAGGAACACACTGGCGAGGATCACGACGGGCCATACCGACTGCGCGCCGGCCAGCAACCGCTCGGTGAGGCCGATCCGGTGCCCGCCATGGAGTTCGAGATAGAACACGACCAACAGCCCGACCAGGGCGACGGTGGCCGGCAGCAGAATCGGCAGCCTGAGCACACCGACCGGTGCGCCGGCCGGATACGCCGCCAGTGACCAGAAGGTCAGTGCGAGGAACGCGGTCCCGGCGGCCAGCGTGTGTCCGGGCGCGGAACCCGAGACGGGTTGCGGTAGCGCGGCCACCGCCACGGTCGCGGCGCCGCCGACGGCCAGCAGGATCCGACCGGCCGGGCGGGCGACCGGCAGGCCGGCCGCGGTGACCAGGTGACAGCAGCCCACCACGACGAGCCCGAGTGTCATCACCCAGCGGTCGTGCGCGCCGTGCCCGGCCAACGCACTGATGGTGTCGCGGATCGCGCTGTAGCCGGGCGGCTGCCGAGCCGCTGCCAACTGCCAACCACCGATCATCGCCACCGGCGCGATGACGGCGGAGACCACCGCCCACCACCGGAACGAGGGCCCCGGCCTACCGGTGGCGGAATGGGTCACGGGCAGCGGATGACCTGGCCGGCATAGCTGAGGCCGGCGCCGAAACCGAACAGCAGCACCTCGGCACCGGCGAGGATGCTGCGCTGCTCGATGAGTTTCGACAGGGCGAGCGGGATGCTGGCCGCCGAGGTGTTGCCAGATTCGACGACATCGGTGGCCAACACCGCGTCGGTCGCGCCGATCTTGCCGGCGATCGCGTTGATGATCCGCAGGTTGGCCTGGTGCGTGACGATCCCGCCAAGGTCGCTCGGGGCGACTCCGGCGCGCTCGCAGGCCAGCCGGGCGACCGGGGCCAGCGTGGTGGTCGCCCAGCGGAACACCGACTGGCCCTCCTGCCGGAACAGCGGCTTCGGGCCGTCCGCGCTGTCGGCGGCCATGGTGATCCGGTCGGCGTTGGCCGGGTCCGAGCCCCAGACGACCGGGCCGATACCGGGTGCGGCGTCGTCCGGCGCGGCTTCGACAACGGCGGCACCGGCCCCGTCGCCGAAGATCACCGCGCTGGAGCGGTCGTTCCAGTCGAGGAAGTCGCTCATCTTGTCCACCCCGACGACGATCGCCCTGCTCGCCGCGCCGGCCCTGATCGCGTGGTCGGCGGTGGCCAGCGCGGTGGAAAACCCCGAGCAGGCCGCGTTGAGGTCGAAGATCCCCGGTGTGGTCGCGCCGATCCGCTCGGCGACCCTGGCGGCCACACTGGGCATCCGGTCGACCGAGGTACAGGTGGCCACGACGACCAGATCGATGGTCGCGGCCTCGAACCCGGACTCCGACAACGCTTTCGCCGCGGCAGCCGCTGCCATATCGGCGACCGATTCGTCGACACCGGCAATGCGGCGGGTGCGTACGCCGATCCGCTCGGAAATCCATTCGTCCGAGGTGCCCAGCGAGGCACTCAAATCCTGGTTGGTCACCAACCGGGACGGTTGGTAATGACCAAACGAAATCACCCGAGATCCGCTCACGTACATCCCCGCCATGTCATCCGTGGTGTCCACCGGCCCGTGTCGCGCTCGGCAACGCTATCGGGCCACGTTGCCCGGCCGCTTGTCGAACGCATCCGACCAAGCACAACAGAAGCGTACCTACCGGCGTGTGGGCCATCACCTAGCAATAAACGGAACTGGCATCTACCGGAATTACTCGGATCGATAGTTTCGAAACTGAATAGAGCCGATAAAAACGCACTGGTCATCCGCACGAAACTTGCCGCGCTCTTTCACCTCGGCTGACGACGGCACACACACCGGTTCTTCGCCACCACACGGCTTCCGGATTGCCTGGAAAACGGTGTCAGACCAGGCCGTCGCGGACGGCGCCGAACGCGCGGTCCACGCCCTCGACCGGCGGGAGCGCGCCGTCGGTGAGCATCCACTCGTCCAAGGCGGTGCGGAACGCGGCGACCGCGATCCTGGCCAGCAGCCCGGATCGCAGCTCACCGAGTTCCGGAGCGCGCTGGCGCAGGCCCTCGGCGAGCGCGTCCTCCCACTGGGCATGTTTGAGCAGGCTGTACGGGCGCAGGCTCGGCGTGCGCTCGATCATGATCGACACCGCGTGCACCGAGCGCGGGTTGCGCGCGAAGCTCTCGCACATAGTGACGAAAATCGCATGCAGCGAGGCGAACGGGTGCTCGTCGAGCGGGCGGGCGCGCAGCGCGTCGCGCAGCATCGTCGTCGTGCCGCGCGCCCATTCCATCACGATGTCGCCCTTGGTCCCGAAATAGCGGAACAGCGTCCGCCGCGACACCTCTGCGGCCTCCGCGATCTCGTCGACCGTTGTCGCGTCAAAGCCCCGCTCGGCGAACAGCCGCATGCCGATGCGGACCAGTTCCGCGCGCTGCCGCTGCTGTTTGCGTTCCCGCAGCCCGCCCTCGGTCATCGCCAGCCCTCGCTGATGGCCTGTGCCGGTCAGCCCGCCGGAACGCCCATGACGGCTTTGACCTCGGTGAACTCATCGAAGCCGAACTCGCCCCACTCGCGGCCGTTGCCGGACTGCTTGTAGCCGCCGAAGGGCGCGCCCTGGTCGGGGCCGGCACCGTTGATGCCGACCATGCCGGTACGAATCCGGGACGCGACCCGGAAGGCCCGCTCGGGATCGGTGGACTGGACCGCGCCGGACAGGCCGTACTGGCTGTCGTTGGCGATCCGGATGGCGTCCTCCTCGTCGGTGTAGGTGAGTACCGACAGGACCGGGCCGAAGATCTCCTCCTTGGCGATGCGCATCTCGGGGCGGACCCCGACGAACACCGTCGGCCGCACGTAGTAGCCCTTGTCCAGCCCGTCCGGCAGGCCGAGGCCGCCGACCAGCGCTTCGGCGCCCTCGTCGAGTCCTGCCTTGATCAGCGCCTGCACCCGGTCGAACTGGGTCTTGCTGACCAGCGGGCCGAGCCGGGTCTGCTGGGCCTGCGGGTCGCCGGTCCGGTAGCCGGCGGCGGCATCCTTGAGCAGGCCGACGAGTTCGGCGTGCTGGTCGGCCTGCACGAGCAGCCGGGTCGGCGCGTTGCAGCTCTGACCGCTGTTGGTGAAGCAGCCGGCCACCGCGACCTTGGCCGCCTTGGCCAGATCAGCGTCGGGCAGCACGATGTTGGCCGATTTACCGCCCAGCTCAAGGGAAACCCGCTTGACGGTGTCCGCGGCCGCCTTGCTGACCTGCACCCCGGCCCTGGTCGAGCCGGTGAAGGAGACCATGTCCACATCGGGATGCGCGGAGAGCACCGCGCCGACGGTCGGGCCGTCGCCGTGCACGAGGTTGAACACCCCGGCCGGCACGCCGGCCTCGTCGAGGATCTCCGCGACGAGCACCGCGTCCAGCGGCGCGACCTCGCTGGGCTTGAGCACCATGGTGCAGCCGGTGGCCAGCGCGGGCGCGACCTTGCACATGATCTGGTTGAGCGGCCAGTTCCACGGGGTGATCAGCGCGCAGACGCCAGCAGGCTCGCGGAGCAGCACGGTGGTCCCGACGACCTGCTTGAACGTGTACTCGCGCAGCACCTCGATCGCCTTCATCAGGTGACCGAGCCCGGCTGGGACCTGCGCCTTCTCCGCCAGCGACGCCGGCGCGCCCATCTCGGCGGTGACCGTGGCGGTGAGATCGGCGAAGCGGCGCTGGTACACCTCGACAACGGCCTCCAGCAGACGTAGCCGCTCCTCGCGGCTGGTCTGCGACCAGGTCGGGAAGGCGGCCTTGGCAGCGGCGACGGCCAGATCGGCGTCCTGTGCCCCGCCCATCGCGATCCGGGTGACGACCTCCTCGGTCGCCGGGTTGAGCACATCGAGCACGGCGGTCGTGGTCGGCTCGACCCACTTCCCGTCGATGTAGAACTTCGTCGCGTTCGCGTACAGCTCGGGCACGGGGCTGGTCCTTTCCGGGGGAGTCGACCTCACCATAGGTCACTCAGTGCCAGTTGTCACCAGGTGCCTCGGCGGCGCGCGAGGATCGGTACCCGATACAGCGAGTACTCGCGTGAGTCGAGAATCGCGACCGAACTCGAGAACCGAATTCGCCCTATTCAGTAACCAATTCCGCAGCCGTTTCGTTATTTGTCATCGAACCCCACGAGGCTGCAACATTCCGGCCGCGCAGGTCGATAAACCCGGCAACCGTTCGGCACAGGAGAATGCCATGTCCCAGGAAACAGGCGCGGACGAGCCGGGCCGACCAGAACCCGGCGCGGACGAGCAGCACCAGCCGGAAGCGGGTTCGGCCGAACCGAGCCAACCAGTAGCGCCGAGCGCGAGCCCGCAGGAAGCAGCCGAGACGCAACAGAAACAAGAGAAACCCGTCGCCGGATCGCCCCCGTCCGCACCGGTCCCCACCGTTGCCGGCACTCAACTGGCAAGAAGGATCTACCGGGACAGAAAGATACCGGCGGCGGAAAAGAAGAGTCTGGCCAGCCAGGCAATAGCGGCCACTCCGTCGGAAGATCCCCGCACCTACCGGATCATCATTGTTTCCCTCGCCTCGATCGCCGCGGCAGCCATTGTTTTCGTGTTCGTACCCACCCTGCTCGGCAAGGATGTGCAGACCACCACGACCGCCGCGACGGCCAGCACACCGGCCACCACCGTCACCACGACGTCCACGGCGCCGGAACTGTTCCTGTCGCTCGGTTCGGCGGCGGTGGGCGCGCTGGCGGGACTGGTCACCGGGCAACAGTTGAAGCCGACCGCCCCGACCAGCGGCACCACCACCTGAGAGTTCCCGCTACCGGCCGGTGTTCACCTGGCGTGGCGTGGCCACCGGCCCTACCGACAACCGAGGTCAGGTCGACGAGGCGCCCGGTGCCGCCATCGCGCCGGCCGCCGGATCGGGATGCTGCGCCCGCCACTGGTCGTTGGACTGCTGCCAGGCGGCCTCGGCCTGCTGCTGGATGGTGGTGAGCTGCTTGTCCACCTGCACCGCGCTCTTGTTCACCCAGCCGACCCAGTTCTTGCTGCTCTTGGCATCGGCCATCGCCTTCACCAGCGGATAGGAGTCCGGGGCGTTCTTCTTCACCCAGTTGTCGACGAACTTCGCCTTTGCCTGCGACTCCTTGAAGTTGTTCTTCAGCCAGTCCTCGTGTTTCTTCAGCAGCGAGATGTCCTGGTCCTTCAACGCCGACTTCGGGTCCGGCGGCTTCGGCGCGGCGGGCGCGTTGTCGGCCGGTGTCGCGGGCGGCTCGTCGTGGGGGGTGCCGGGCTCGTCGTCGGCCGGCGGGTCGTCGTGCGGGGTGCCGGAGCCGCTCGCGGTTGCCGGGTCGTCCCCGTGGGTGCCTGTCGAGGACGGCACGGGTTCCGGAGTCGGCGTCGGGGCTGGGGTCGGGGCGGGCGGTTCGTCGACGCCGCTGGTGCTGGTGCCGTCGGAACTGCCGGCATCGGAACCGTGCGGATCGGCCGAGGACGGGTTGTCGTGGTAGTCGTCGAGGATGCCTTGTTGGGCCGAGTAGTCGCTGGCGTTCGGGTCGCCGTGCGCGCTCGCGCCGTCGTCGGAACCGGCCGGATTGTTGTGATAGTCGTCGAGAATGCCCTGCTGGACCGAGTAGTCGTTCGCGTTCGGGTCGCCACCGGTCGCGGGATCGTCGGTCGGGTGCACGGTCGGGTCGTCGTGCGTTCCGGTGGGCGGCGCGGCAGGCGGATCGCCCGCGCTGCTGGGTGTGTCGCCGTCATTGGGGTGCGGTACCGCGTTGCCGGTCTCGACAGGGGGCGCCGGTTCGCCGCTGCCGCCCGGTTGGTTCGACGGCCCTGGGTCGTGCGGTTGCGGCGGGGCGGCGGGACTGCTGCCGGGATCCTCGCCGGTGTGCGCGGCGGGAGTCGTCGTCGCGTTGGGCGTCGGCGGCTCGTTGTGCCCGCCGGTGTTGCTGCCGCTGGCGTGCGGGGCGGCCGGTACCTCGCCGAGTTCGTGGCCTGCCGCGCTGGTCTCGCCCTTGGTCATCCCGGTGAGCTGCCGAATCCGGCTCGCGGTGCGGCCGGCGAGGTCGGCGACCTTGGCCAGTTTGGCGGTCATGGAAGCGACCTGCACCGTGCCCTCGACAACGCACTTGGTCACCCCGACCGCGATCGAGGCGCCGAAGGTGAACGCGGCGGCGGCCAGCGCGACGAGCATGGTCGCGATGATGTCGCCGAGCACCGTGGTGATGATGTCGCGGAACAGTGCGCGAACGGCCGCGATCAGCGCCATCGTCGTCTCGACGACATAGCCGACGGTGTCCACCGAATGGCCTGCGTCGTCGATGTGCGTCTTGTGCCCGTTCATCGCCGAGGTGAACGCATCGGCGGCCTGCCCCTGCCACTGGGTGATGTCGGTCTTGAGCGCGGTGTCCAGGTCCGTCGCACTGTTGCGCAGGTTCTGGCCGATGGTGTGCAGCGAGGTGGCGAGTGCCTGGATCTGGTCGGGGTTGCCGGCGATCTGGTCGAGCGGCCAGCGCAGGAACTCGACGTGTTCGATCAGCCAGCCGAGGCCTGCCGAAATCAGCTTGGCCAGCGGGTCGAGCGCGAAGGCGACGGTATCCAGCACCGCGCTGGCGCCGGTGATGCCGATCTCGACGGCTACCGCGGCCTTGTCGGCGCCGTGTGCGTCCTTGATGCTCTCGATGGAACTGGCGAAGCTGTGCCAGCTGTCGATGACGCCGGCGCCGGTCGTCTCGTTCGACGAGGTGACATCAAGTTGGCTCATGAGGTGCCGGTCCCGTTGATCGACTGGAAACTGCTCGCGGAGTTCTGGTCGTTGCGCTGATAATTCGTCGCCGTCGTGGTGGTCGACTGCGCGGCATCGGACACTTCCTTGGCCAGGCTGTTGAGGTTGTCCACCGCGACCGCCATCGCGATCCTGGCCGGCACGGCAAGGAGTTGGGCGGCGAAAATGCCGAATGCGTTGTCGTCGAATCCATTGGCCGACTTGACCCCGTTCGCCGCGTCGGTGACCTCGCTGTGCGTGGTGGTACCCAGATACGACGCGAAGGTGTGCAACTCGTTCGGATCGACCTGGTAGCCGCCGCTGCTGGTCACCGAAATCACGCTCCTACCAGGGGTTGTCGAAGTCCTCGTCGTGCTCGTCACGCTGCGGGCGCCTGCTCGGTCCGCGAGCCGCTCTCGGGTCCACGGCACGGGGTGGCGCGGCAGGCGGGTCCGGTGGCCGTGGGGGTGGTGGTGGCACGGGCTGGTCGTCGGCACCAGCACCAGCATCGACATCGCCGTCTGGATCGGGATCGGCGTCGGGATCGGCCGGCAGGAACTGGGCGAGCAGGTCCATCGCGGCCGAGTTTTCCCCTACCAGGCCACCGAAAGCGGTCACGACACTCGCGCTGACCTGCTGTTGGGCCTTGCCGATCGACTGCATCAGCAGCGCGGCCAACTGCTGCGGCGGCCGCTCGTAGGCGCGCTCGCCGAAGCGGACGTCGGTCACCGCGCCACCCGCGCCGACGGTCACCGTCACCGCGCCGTCCGGTGACCGCACGGTCGCCGTCGCGGACTGGATCTGCTCCTGGGCCGACTCGGCCCTGGCCCGCAACTGGAGGATCTGTGCGTCGAATCCCGCCGACGGATCGCCGGCGCCAGAATGTGTCACGAAATCTCCGCAATACGCTATTCGGCTGACTCGAACAACTTGGCGACCAGAGAGTTTTTAGCACAGATTCCGCGCAATGAAAAAATCGCGCCAGAAATTGCCGAGGTCAACCAGGAGACAATTAACTTACGTCTGCGCTCAGGTGTCAGCCGATTGAACAATGACTCGCGCGGCGCTCGTAGGCGGAGTAACCGGGAACCGCGCGGGCCGCCACCGCGTCCGAGCTAGTTCGTCAGCCGCAGGCTCGCGATCTGCCCCGGCCGCAGGTCGAGCCCGTCGATTTCGGCGGCCTCCTCGCGCAGCGTCACCCGGTGGGCGGCGGCGAATCGGCCCTTGAGGGTCAGCCGCGCCTGCTGGCCGGCGGTCCAGGCCCGGTACACGGCCCCGTTTCCGTCCTCGGCACCCTTGAGCGCGGAGAAGACGGTCGTTTCGTCGTGGCATTCCAGGATGCCGTTGGTGTCCAGATCGGGAAGGCCGACCACGATGCCGTTGCGCCAGGCCTGCGCCTGCCGGGTCAGCGCGATCTCCTCCGGCCAGGCACCGGCCGCCCGGTCGAGCAGGGTGAAGGCGTAGCCGAAGGAGTGCTCGCCCTGGCACTGCGCCTCCGGGGTGAGTTCACCCGGCCCCGCACCGCCGCGACGGGAGGTCAGGTTGTCCTTGCTCAGGCGCCCGACACAGCGCAACAGGGTCAACTCGATCTCACTGGCCCCGCCGTCCGCGCCGGCCACCACCTCGAACTCCGGCAGTCCCCTGCTGAACACCGCGACCCGCCCCGCCGCGATCCAGCCCTGGGTGACGTGGTCGTTGAACGGCTCCTCCACCCAGGTCGTCCTGGCCTTCCAGTCCGGGTCACCGCGCCGGATCGGATGGGTGCCGACCCCGAAGGTGCTCTCCGCACTGCTGTTGTCGACCCGCTCCCCGACGTCGAACACCACCCGGAGCCGGTGGTCCTTGGCGTAGTTGTCCACTGTGGTCAGACAGTCCACGGTTGCGCTGCCGGCGGTCAGCCGCAGCCTGGTGCTGATGGCGACCAGGACGTCCGGGCCCTGCGGGCTGCTGTGCTCCCGCCAGGTGAACCAGCGGGGCAGGCGCATCCTCGGCACCGCCCAGTCGATACCGATCTTCGCCCAGCGCAGCCATTGGTGCGGCAGCCTCGGATCGAGCGCGCCGGGAACCCGTAGCTGGGTGCGGATCTCCAGTTCCCACACCAGCGGACCGTGACAGCGCGGGCTGACGGTGGCCCGCTCGCCGAGCGTCGTGCTGGTGGGGCCGCCTGCCGGGTCGAAGTTGTAGAGGTCGCCTCGATCGCCGACGCTCTGGAAGCGCAGCAGTCCGCCGACCTCGTTGCCGGTGGCCAGATCGGTCAGGGTGACCGTGCCGTCCTCGGCCGCCCGCACCCGGACCAGCCCGTTGTCGATGACCCGGTCGCCGCTCGGTTGCCGACGCGGCGGCCGGGATCGTTTGCGGGCCAGGTCAACGGTGACGCTGCCGAAACCGCCCAGTTCGGCGGTCACGGCCACGGTGTCGGTGCCGAGCCGTTGAACCGGCTGGGGCGTACCGCCGACGATGGCGCGCAGCCCGCCGGTGCCGCGCAGTTCGGCCGGCAGTTCGAGCACGGCGACCTGTGCGGTGGCGTAGGGCAGCGGATTCCACAGGCTCAACCGCTTGCTCGGTGGCCTGCCGTACTGGAAACCGTTGCCGTAGGCGGCATGCTGGCCGGCGATCGCGGCGAGGGCCTCGTGCAGCAGCCGGTTGGCCAGTACTTCCAGGTCGTCGTAGACGGCGAGCATGTCCCGGCCGACCGCGTCGACGCCGCAACCGGTGAGCGCGTCGTGCGACTGCAACACCAGTAGCCGCCGCTTGAGCTGGGTGAAGGCCTCCTGCGGATAACCGAAGGCCCGGCCGCGCCGCAACACCGCGAGCGCGCTGGCTCGCTCGGCCTGTCGGACCAGGCGGACGATCCGCTCGTTGGCCTGCTTGAGGTACATCCGGCTTGAGCTGACCCCGCGCAGGATCGGCCGGTCGATGGTGACCGTGCCGGCCAACTCCCCCCGCCAGGTCTTCAGCCGAAGCTCGGCGACGGGCAGGTCGCGGGCGTACTCCTCGTTGGTCGCGATCCGGAACTCGAACCGCGGATAGGCCGCGCGGCAGGCGGCAACATGCTCACCGAGGTTCTCCCGGATACCGGAGTGGTCGGTGCCGACGTACACCAGCAGGTCGTCGAGGCCGGCCCGGTCGAGGCGGTCGCCGTGCCGGGCGGCGAGGCGGGCGATGAGCGCGACCGACCGCTCGATGTTCTCGCCGAACCGCCGCCCCGAGTCGTAGCCGCCCAGTTGGACCACCACGAGCACCCTGCCGCCGTCGCCGGCCTCCCACCAGAAGGCGGGCTCGTCGGCCATCTCCGGTGGCACCCCACGGGACAGGAACAGCACCCGATGCCCGAAGTCGCCGAGCAGCTTCGGCAGTTCGGCCGGGTAGCCGAAGATGTCCGACCAGTCGATCCCGGTGGCCGGCGGCACACCGAGTTCCCGGCCGATCCGTTCGCCGACGAGCAGGTTGTCGATGACGAGTTCCGGGTCGGTGAGGAACATGTCCGGCAGCACCATGCCCGGCCCGACCTGCAACTGCCCGGACGCGACCAGCCGGGTGAGCCGCTCGTACCGTTGGCGCCGCTGGCTGGGCAGTTCGCTGCCCTCCAGCCACCAGAGCGCGAGTTCGGTCTGGCTGTCCAGGGTGAACTTCAGCTCAGGGTCGTCTTCGAGCGCGCGCACGATAGCCGCGAAACTGCCCTCGAACATATGCCGGAAGATGGTCCACTTCGCCCACCAGGCCAGGTCGAAGTGCGTGCGCGGCACCAGGGTGATCCGCCGGATCGGACTGCGTGCCACCGCCGGCCCTACGACCTTCATCGGCCCTCCCAACAGCCCGTGACCACCGCCCCGACCACCATCTCGGGCATGCCGTCAACGAGCGCGGGCCGTGCGGTGTTCCGGAAGGGCGGGCCGCGGCGAGGTCACGGCCTCGGCAGGGCGGCCAGCGCGGCTTCGGCGATGCCGCGCAGTGCGGCCTCGTCCTTGCCCGCCTTGCCCAGTGCCTCGATGCCCCGCAGCACGGCCAGCAGCAGGCCCGCGAGCTGGCGCGGATCGGCGGCCGGGTCGAGGTCGCCGTGCCGTTGCGCCTTCTCGACACAGGCGGTGAGCAGGTCTTCGAGGAGATCGAAGGTCCGCAGGGCACGCGCGGCGACGGCCGGGTCCGCACCGGCCAGTTCCGCGGTGCCCCTCGCCAGCAGGCAACCGCGTCGTTCGGTGTCCGCGACGGTGTTGGCGACCATGGTCAGCAGGTGCTCATGCAGTCGCCGCAACGCCGCCGAGTCGGGGCCGGCCAGTGTCTGGGCGACCTGCTCGCTGACGTCGGCGCAGTAGCCGTCGAAGACCCGCAGGAACAGCTGGTGCTTGTCACCGAAGGCGCCGTAGAGGCTGCCTTTGCCGAGGCCGGTGGCCGCGGCGACGTCGTCGATGCTCGTCGCGGCGTACCCGGTCTCCGCGAACTTGTCCCGCGCGACGCGCAGCACAGCCGCCTCGTCGAAGCTTCGTGGCCTTGCCATGAGCCCATCGTAGCCTTTCTTGACGAATCATTCCAGAACCCGTAGGTTCTGGACGTGGCGGTCAAGAATGACCGCATCAAACCACCTGGGAGTCAAGATGAGCAACGTTTTGGCCGGCAAGGTCGCGGTCGTCACCGGCGGCAGCACCGGTATCGGGCGGGCGATCGCCGCCCGGTTCGTCGCGGAGGGTGCCTACGTCTTCGTCACCGGACGGCGGCAGGCAGAACTCGACCTCGCCGTGAAGGAACTGGGCGAGAACGCCGAGGGGGTGCGCACCAACGCGGCCGACCTCACCGAGATCGACGCGCTCTACCGGACGGTCGCGCAGCGCAAGGGCCGAATCGACGTGTTGGTCGCCAACGCGGGCGGCGGCCTCGCCGCCCCCCTGGCAACCGTCACCGAGGAACAGTTCGACACGACCTTCGCCACCAACGTCAAGGGCGTGCTGTTCACCGTGCAGAAGGCGATTCCACTGCTGACGGCTGACGCCTCGGTGATCCTGACCGGCTCGACCACCTCGCTGCGGCCGGGGCTGAGCCTCGGCGTCTACGGGGCGACCAAGGCAGCGGTGCGCAATCTGGCGCGGACCTGGATCATCGAGTTCGGTGCCGGCGCCGTCCGGGTCAACGTGCTGAGCCCCGGCCCGACCAAGACACCCGGCCTGCTGGGGCTCGCCTCGACCGAACAGGAGCAGCAGGCACTGCTCGACGCGCAGGCGGCGACGGTTCCGCTCGGCCGGGTCGCCGATCCGGCCGAGATCGCCAACGCGGCGCTGTTCCTCGCCTCGCCGGAGTCGAGTTTCGTCAACGGTGTCGAGTTCTTCGTCGACGGCGGCAGCGCGCAGATCTGACCGGAACCCGACTCGGACCTGACGCTGGCCTGACCCGGACCCGACCGCGCACGGCACACCTCAGGAGCCCGGTTCGGCCTCGTAGCGGAAGGCCGGGCCGGGCTCCGGCGAGACCTTGTCCACCGTGACCTCACCTCCGCAGTGCCGGCAGGCCACATAGGACTCCGCGATCTCACCACAGTCGTTGTGCCGCAACACGATCGGCGGCCCTTCCGGGCCGGCCAGATACTGATCGCCCCAGCGCATCAGGATCACGACAGCGGGGAAGAGGGCCCGGCCGGCCTCGGTGAGCCGATATTCGTGCCGGTCCGGGTCGCGGGAGTACGGCACGCGGTCGAGCAGACCGGCCTGCACCAGGGTCTTCAACCGCGCGGACAGGGTCGGGCGCGGAATGGCCAGGTTGCGGGCGAACTCGCCGTAGCGCCGTACCCCGAAGAAGGTCTCGCGGAGGATGAGCAGGCTCCAGCGCTCCCCGACCAGCGCCAGCGCACGGCCTACCGACTCCCCCGCGAAACGATGATCGAAGCGGTACTCGGCGTCTTCCTGCTCGACGGCCTTCTGGTCGGGGGTGCTCATCTCACAGTGCCAGGATGAGCTTGCCGGTGTTCTCTCCGGTGAACAGCTTCAGCAGCGTGTCGGGGAACTTCGTGATCCCGCCCTCGACGATGTGCTCGCGGCCGATCAGCGAACCGTCGCGCAGCCAGCCGGCCAGTTCGGCGATGGCCTCCGGGTAGCGGGCGGCGTAGTCGAAGCTGACGAAACCGGTCATCGACGCGCGTTTGACCAGCAGCTGCATGTAGTTGGCCGGGCCGCGCGGCGGCTGGGGCGCGTTGTACTGCGACACCGCGCCGCTGAGCACCACCCGCGCACCGCGCGCGAGCCGGACCAGCACGGCTTCCAGGATGTCGCCGCCGACATTGTCGAAGAACACGTCGACACCGTCCGGAGCATGCTCGCGCAGCAGTTCGCGGACGTCCTGGGTCTTGTAGTCGATCGCCGCGGTGAAGCCGAGTTCCTCGACGAGGAACCGGCATTTGTCCGCACCGCCCGCGATGCCGATCGCGCGGCAGCCCTTGATCCTGGCGATCTGCCCCGCGATGCTGCCGACCGAGCCGGCCGCCGCCGAGACGACAACGGTCTGACCGGGCTGCGGCTTGCCGACGTCAAGCAGACCGAAGTACGCGGCGACACCGCTGGTCCCGAGCGCGCCGAGATGAACCGGCGCCGGCGCCAACGTCGTGTCCACAGTAGATACACCGCGACCGTCGGAGATCGCGTACTGCTGGACCCCGAAGGCGCCGGATACGGTGACGCCGACCGGGAAGTCGGGGTGCTGGGAGTCACGGACCGTACCGATCCCGGCGGCGCGCATCAGCTCGCCGATCTCGACCGGCGGCACATAGGACCGGCCGGGGTTCATCCAGGTGCGCATGGCCGGGTCGAGCGACAGGTACTGGACCTCGACCAGGAACTGACCGGCCTGAAGTTCACCGACAGGTTCCTCGGTGTACTGCCAATCGTTGTCCGTCGGCAGGCCGACCGGGCGGGCGGCGAGCCGGTACTGGGCATTGGTCGGCCTCGCACCGTCGGTGCTGGTCATGTCGAGTTCTCCTTGAGCTGTGCGGAAAGGGCGGTGAGCAGGGCGCGCCCGCCGGGGTCCTGCGCGGTGCACGGCACGACACCGACATGGTCGGCGCCCGCGCGATGGTAGTCCTCGATCCGGTCGATGACCCCTTGCGCGGAGCCGATCGCGCAGACCCGCGCGATGAGTTCGGTGGGCAGCGCGTCGAGGAGTTCGGCGCGGGAGGCCCCGGCCCGTGCGCGGGCGACCAGTTCGCCGTGACCGAGTTCACTGAACATCTCGCCGTAGCCGGGCGGTGCGAGGTAGACGGTCAGTTGCGCGGCCAGCTGGCGGATGGCGTCCGAACCAGGGTCGAGCGCACCGGCCAGCCAGACGGCGAGCCGGGGCGCCGGGCGACCCACGGCCTTCGCGTGATCGTCGAGGATGCCGCGCACGGCCGCGACGTGTTCGGCGGTGACCAGGTTGAGCACCACCTCGTCGGCCTCCTCCGCGGCGACCCTGGTCATCGCGGGGCCGTAGGCGGCGACCGTGATCGAGCTTGCCGGGAGTGGGTTTCGCAGCCGGAACCCGGTAACCCGGACGTGTTCACCCGCGAAGTCGACGCGGCCACCGTCGAGGATGCCGCGCACCGCGCGAACGGTCTCACGCATTCTTGGTGCCGCCTTGCCCCACGGGCGGTCGTGCCAGCCCCACACGATGGCCGGACTGGACGCGCCCAGTGCAAGGTCGACCCGACGCCCGGTGAGCCCGGCGACCGAGGAAAGGCCGAGGGCCAGCGCGACCGGGCTACGCACCCCGACCGCCAGCGGCCCGACCCGCAGGCCGATCCGGTCGGTCCGCAGGCCGATCGCGGTGGCCAGCGCAAAGGCGTCGAAGGTCGCCATCTCGCCGACCCACAGCGTGTCGAACCCGGCACGGTCGGCCTCGACCGCGATGTCCAACGCCTCACCGTCCGGCCGATCCAACCAGTACGGCAGCACGACCCCGAGCCGACTCACGGAGCCACCTCGCTGCGCTCGGCAACCCCGTGAATGCTGCTCCCTGCGTCTATTGGTTCGCTCGCAAGCTCGCTCACAGTTGTTCGGTCCTGGTCGGAACGCCGAGCAGCAGCCTGCCGAGGAGTTCGAAGGTCGCCGGGTTGACCTGGAAGTGCGCGGTCGCGGTGTGCGCGTCGCGGAATCGGCGCTGTAGCGGCGAAGTCTGGTAGATGGCCGCGCCGCCGCCGAGGTCATACATTGTCTCGGCGACCGCCGCCGAGGTGCGCACGACATGGGTCGCGGCCAACCGCAGGCCGAGCCGCGACTTCTCGGAAACGGGCCGTTCGTGTTGGGCGGCCTGCCAGGCTTCGTCGACGGCGGAGTACATCAGCAGCCGCGCGGCGCGCAGCGCGGCCTCGGATTCGGCGACGGCGGCCTGGGTCTGCGGGCGTTCCGCCAGCGACCGACTCGACCCGAGCGACTTCTTGGTCACCGCGAGCCCGAGGAGATCGTCGATGGCGCCGCGGGCGTTGCCAAGGGCCGCCGCCGCGATGGACAGCGCGAAGAACCCGAACAGTGGGAACCGGTGCAGCGGACCGGCACCCGCCGGCGGTCCGTCCACAACGGAGAGAATCCGGTGGTCCGGCACGAAGACCTCGGTGGCCACGCAGTCGTGGCTGCCGGTGCCGCGCAACCCGCCGGTGTGCCAGGTGTCGAGAATCTCCAGCTCCGCCTTGGGAATCGCGGCGGTGCGTACCACCGGCCCGCCCTCATGGTCCTGCAGGAAGCCGGCGAACAGCCAACCCGCGTGCGGGATACCGCTGCAGAAACCCCACTGCCCGGACAGCACGATGCCGCCGTCGACCCGGCGGGCCTTGCCGCGCGGTGCCCATACCCCGGCCGCGACGGTGGCCGGGTCGCCGAAGACCTCCTCGGCGCCTTTCCTCGGCAGATAGGCCGACAACAGGCTGCTGGTGGCCCCGATCGACACGCACCAGCCGGTCGAGGCGTCCCCGCGCGCCAGGATTTCGGCGGTTTCCAGGATCAGTGCGGGCGGCAGCTCCGGCCCACCGAGTTCGGCCGGTATGCCGGTACGGAACAGGCCGGCGCCGGTCAGTCCGGCCACGAGTTCGGCCGGCAGCGCGCGGTGCTCCTCGATGTCGGCGGCGAGGCGTGCGGCCAGCTCGGCGCCGTTCGCCGCGGCCTGCCGGAAGGCGTCGAACTCGCCCGTCGGGGCGAGGCTGGAATCGGCCACGAAGGCCTCCCTGCCAAGTCGGTTCAGTTTGCTTACCGGTTCATTATCTTTACCGACTAGCTCCCGACCCGTCAAGCCCAGCCGATGCGGTCGGCTCAGAGTTGAACGAGCATCCTGGCAGGACCACGGGCGATCACGCTGGGCCGCCACGCCACGTTCTCGCCGGGGGCCAGCCGCAGATCGGGGAACCGCGACAGCAGCGACCCGATCGCCACCTGGCACTCGATCCGGCCGAGCGCGGCGCCGACGCAGTAGTGCCGCCCTCGACCGAACGCGAAGTGATGACGCTCCCGGCGGCCGATGTCCAGCCGATCAGGGTCACGGAAGCGATCCTCGTCGCGTCCGGCGGAGACCAGCGAGAACATGATCGGCTCACCGGCCGGGATGGTGACCTCGGAAAGGGTGATGGGCACCTCGGCATACCGGGGGAAAGCCAGGTCGAGCGGCGGCTCCATGCGCAGGAACTCCTCGACCGCGCTGGGCAGCAGACCGGGGTCGGCCCGCAGCCGGTCCAACTGGTCCGGATTGGTCAGCAACAGCTGGATCCCGCTGCCGGACAGGTTCGTCGGCCCCTCGTGGCCGGCGATCAGCAGCAGGTGCATCGTCGAGGTCAGGTCCGCCGCGCTGAGCCGACCCGCGTCGTGCGCGGCGACCAGCGTGGTGAGCAGGTCCTCGGCCGGCGCGCCGCGCTTGCTCTCGATCATCTCCTTCGCCATGTCGAGCAGCCGCGTCGACGGCGCCACCAGGTCGGAGTCGGTGTGCTTGTTGAGCATCGCCACCACGATCTGGTGCGCGAGACGGCAGAATTCGGCGTGGAACTCATGCGAGACACCGAGCAGGTCCGCGGCGGCCCGCGACGCGAAGGGCTCGGTGTAGTCCCGCACGACGTCGATCACGGTGCCGACAGTGAATCCGTCGAGCAGTTCCGCGCAGATGTCGGCCAGATGGTCGCGGAACCGCTCGGACCGCGCAACGGTCAACCACTCCGCGATCACCTCACGCATGCCGGTGTGGCGCGGCGGATCGGCGTTGAGCATGTCCTGGGCAATGGCCGCCTCAAGATCCGGCGCGGCAGCGTACGGACGGACTCCCTGTTGCCATCTGGTGGAATCGTTGGACAGCCGGGGATCGCTCATCCCCTCCCGGACGTCGGCGTGCCTGGTCACCAGCCACACCCGCTCACCGCTCGGCAGCACGGCAGGGCAGACCGGGTCGGCGGCGCGCAGATGTTCGTAGGCCGAATGTCGATCTTCCAGGAACTCCGGGCCGAACCGGGTGACCGGACACTGTCTTGTCAACGGTTGCCTCCCTGTCAGATGCCGGACTCGGGGTAGCCGACGTGCGGCGCCGATGCGTCGTCGAGCTTGCGCAGCGCCTCCTGCGGCAACGTGAGCTTGTCGACCTCCGCGGCCAGTGACTGGCTGAGCTGGTCGACGTTGCGGGCGCCGATGAGCGCGGCGGTCACACCGGGGCGGTCGCGCACCCAGGACAGCGCCACCGCGAGCGGTGTCACGCCGAGTTCCTCGGCGACGCCCCAGACCGTCTCCACGATCGCCGAGGACCGCTCGTCGAGGAAACGCCCGTTGTAGGCCATGAACATCGGATTGTTGAGCCGTCGTTCCGACACGCCCTCGCGATACTTGCCGGTCAGCACGCCTCGACCGAGTGCCGCCCAGGCCAACACGCCAAGGCCCTGGTCGGCGGCGGCCGGCAGGACTTCCCGCTCGATCCCGCGTTCGAGCAATGAGTACTCCACCTGGGTCGTCACCAGCGGGTGCCCCTTGGCCTGCTGGGCGGTTGCCGCCTTGACGGTCTGCCAGCCTGCGTAGTTGCAGATCCCGGCGTGCCGGACGCGGCCCGAGCTGATCGCGTCGTCCACAGCGGACAGTGTCTCTTCAAGGGGCACGGTCGAATCCCAGGCATGCAGCTGCCATACGTCGACGTAGTCGGTGCCCAGGCGGCGCAGCGAGTCGTCCAGCGCCCGCATCAGGTGCTGGCGGGAGGCGTCCGAACGCGGGCGGCCGCCGTCAAGCACTCCGACGGCCTTGGTCGCGAGCACGATGTCCGCACGCGGGACGACCTTGTCCAGCAGGCCGCCGAGGATCGTCTCGGCGGCACCGCCCGCATAGATGTCGGCCGTGTCCACCAGGGTGCCGCCGGCATCCAGGTAAGCCCGCAACAACGGCCCGGCATCGTCCGGTTTGGTGCTGCCGCCCCAGGTGAACGTACCCAGTCCGATCGACGAGACGGTGATTCCGCTGCGTCCGAGTTGCCTTTGCTCCACGTGTCTCTCCGTCTATGTCTCGTTGCGGGGTGCGGGTTTCACGGCGCCAGTACGACCGGCAGGATGTCGAGCCTGCGCATGAACATCCCGGTCCGCCACAGGCTGGTCTCCGCCGTGTCCGCCAACCGGATACCGGGAAACCGGTTGAGCAGCGTGGTGAGCCCGACGGCGACCTGCAACCAGCCGAGCTGGGCACCGACACAGCGGTGCGTGCCCCGGCCGAAGCCGAGGTGCGCCGTGGTGTTCCTGGTGATGTCGAACCGACCGGGATCGGGGAAGCGCTCCGGATCGCGGTTGGCCGCCGCCGCCGACACGAGAATCAACTCGTGCGCGGGAACCACGGTGTCACCGATCTCGACGGGCACTTCGGAGAACCTCGGCGTGAGCATGCGAAACGGGCTCTCGTAACGGAGGATCTCCTCGACGCAGCCGGGCATCAGCGCCGGATCAGCGAGCAGCTTGGCCAGTTCGTCGGGGTTGCGCAGCAGCGTGTACACGCCGCTGCTGATGGCGCTGCCCGGTTCCATCCCGCCGGTCAGCAGGACGGTGACCGTGGAGACGGCCTCGTCGTCGTCGATCAAGCCCTCGGAGCGCGCGCGGACGATCCTGGTCAGCAGGTCCTCGCCCGGCTGTTGTTCCTTCTGCGCCAACTGGTTGCGGGCGAAGTCCACGATCTCCCGAGCGGCCTGCTCGATCCGGGGGATGTCCGGCGAGGTGAGGATGTCGTTCTCCCAGATCGGGAAGTCCACCCGGTCGGCCTCGGGAATGCCCAGCTCGTCGGCGATGACCGTCATGGACAGCGGGCGGGTGAACTCGTCGACGAGGTCGATCGGCACGTCCACCTTGACGTTGTCGAGCAGGCTTTCGGCCAGCCGCCGCATCTTGGGCTCCAGCGTCCGTGCCGCCGTCGTGCCGAACGCCGTGCCGACCACCGCCCGCAGGCGCTCGTGATCCGGGTCGTCCCTGTCCAGCATGTTGCGGCGCAGTTGCCTGGGGAGCCTGGGCCGTCGGCCGGCCCGGACCTCGGTCTTGGCCAGGATCGTCTTCCGCTGCTCGAACAGGTCCTTCTTCATGCGCTGGTCGGCCAACACGGTTCGGGCGTCGGCATAGCCGGTGACGACCCACATCCGCATCCCGTTGTTCTCGATCGCCACCGCCGATCCGATCGCACGGAGGTCCTCCAGCATCGGATACGGATCCTGCATGAAGGCCCTGGAGATCAGCCGAATCAGTTCCGGCCCGGCGGCCATGGAGTCGGTGGTCACTGTCTCCGCCTTCCCACTCACGATTTCCGGCTACGACCGTCGCGTCAACGGCCGGCCAGGGGCACGCTGTCGTCTCCTCGCGCTGCCTGGACTTCTGATGTCAACATGGTGCGGATGACCTTGCCCATCGCGTTGCGGGGCAGCGTCGCGACCTGCTCGACCAGTCGGATTCGGTACTGGGGCGCCACCTGCGCCGCCACGTGGTCGAAGATCGCCTGTTCCGGGAGGTCTCGCTCCACCACGACGAACGCTTTGGGAAGCTCGCCGCAGATCGGATCGGGCACCCCGACCACGGCGGCTTCCCGGATGTCGGGGTGTGCCAACAGGATCGCCTCAAGTTCGACCGGGGAGACCTGGTACCCCTTGTACTTGATCATGTCCTTGCGTCGCCCGGTGATCGTGCAGAACCCAGCGTCGTCGACGCGGGCGAGATCCCCGGTACGCAGCCATCCGTCCGGCGTGCGCAGTTCGGCGGTCGCGGCCGGATCGTCCAGGTATCCAGGACTGACCTGGGGGCCGCGAACCCACAGCTCCCCGACCCGCCCGACGGGCACCGGCATACCCGTGTCCGGATCGGCGATCCGCACCTCGGTCCTCGGCAACGGCAGGCCGATGCTGCCCATCGGTGCGGGCACGCCGTCGGGCACCAGGTGTGTGCACCCCGCCTCGGTCATGCCGTAGCCCTGGAGCACCGGGATTCCCAGCCGCTGGCTCAGCGCGGCGGCCACCTCGGTCGGCAGCGGCGCGCCACCGGAGAAAATCGCGCGCAGGCAACTCAGGTCGTAGCCCTCCAGCGGGTGGTCGGCGAGCCGGATGATGGTGTCGGGTACCAAGTAGGCCACGGTGATCCGATGGCGGTGGATGGCGGTCAGCAACCGGGAAAGCTCGAACCGGCCGTCGAGGATGACCAGTCGGCCACCAACGGCCAGCGTGTGGTTCATCGCCATCTGCATGCCGTAGATGTGCCGCCACGGCGTGACCGCGACGACGATGTCCTGTGCGGTCAGGAGATGGCGGGCGTGGATCTGCCCCAGGTTGGCGGCCAGGTTGGCGTGGGTGAGCGGTGCGTGCTTGACCCGGCCACCGGTGCCGCTCGACGCGGCGAGCACAGCGGTCAGGTCCGGGGCGGGCAGTGCTGGCAGCGCACCGCCCGTTCGGTCCACTGTGGACTGACCGGGGCTGCGCAGTTCGACCTGAGCGACGGTGCGCTCCAGCCGCAACCTGGCCAGCCGGGGTGTCAGGTCGTGGTCGGCCACGATTCGTCGGGCTCCGGTGGTCAGCGCCCGTTCCCACACCGGATCAGGTGCCCTGGGATCGAGCAGGAGGATGATCCCACCGGCGCGCAGCACGCCACGGAAGGCGACGACGAAATCGGGGCCGTTGTCCATCGCGACCGCAACCACCTCGGACGGGCGCAGCCCGTCGGCGAGCAGGGCGGCGGCGAATCCGTCGGCGGCCGCGTCGAGTTCCGCGAAGGTGGTGGTCCGGCCGGTGCCGTCCTCGATCAGCGCGGGACGGTCGGCTCCGATCAGCGCGGCCGGACTGAAGTCCACCGCGTCGTGGGTGATCATGGCTTACCGCCGGGCGCGGCGTCGGTGTCTGCCTTGCGGGCGATCGTCAGCCCGTCGGCGATCGGCAACAGCACGGACTCCACCCGGTTGTCGGCAAGCACCATCTCGTTGAACGCCCGAATGGCCGCCGCGTTGCCGGTGGCCGCAGGGTCCGCGGCCTCGCCCTGGTAGAGCACGTTGTCGGCCAGCAACAACCCGCCGGGCCGGACCAGCGGCACCAACTGCTCCCAGTAGTTGACGTAGTTGACCTTGTCAGCGTCTAGGAAGACCAGGTCGAGGGGTTCCTCCGCGACAAGGCTGGGCAAGGTCTCCGTGGCAGGTCCCAACCGAAGCTCGATCCGGTCCGCGACGCCCGCGCCCTCCCAGGCATCCCTGGCGATGTCGGTCCACTGCTCGGAAAGGTCGAAGGTGATCACCTGGCCGTCGGAGGGCAGGCCGAGGGCGAACGCGAGCGTGGAGTAGCCGGTGAACGTACCGACCTCCACGATCCGCCGTGCCCCGCTGATCTTGGTCAGCATCGTCAGGAACACCGCCTGCTCGTGCGGGATCTGCATCTCCGCACACTGGCCGAGCAGGTGGGTGCGTTCCATCAGGCACCGCTGCACCTCCGTCGGCGGCGTGGCCTGGGCCACCAGGTACCGGTAGATCTCCGGCGTCACGGCCACTGTCTTGGTCTCGTCAACGGTGGTCACGAACCTTCTCCTCAGCTGTCTGAGACCCCGGCGGGTCGGCGTGAGCTTGGGAAAACTGGGCGGGGTTGCGGTCCGGTCGGCGTCGACCTGCCTTGGCCCGTGCGGAGTCGCCGCTCAGCCGGACCTGAGGACCTTGCGGGTGGTGAAGATCTCGCTCAGCCAGCCGAGCAGCTCGCCCGCGGTGCGGTCGATGTGGTCGAAAGCCTCGCGGTCGGCGGGAACCAGTGGCTGCGGCGCGCCGGTGGATCCGTGCAGGCCGTGCGCGGCGATGTCGTCGCTGACCAACAGCAGCCTCCGGATCGCCTGCGCGGTGAAGGTGTGCTCGCACACTCGGGCCCGACGCACCAGGAAGTAGTCGTCGAACACCGAGTTCTCGGCCGCCGTGGTCCCGCGAGCCGAGTAGCTGGCCTGCTTGAGCAGCGAGACACCGTCCGGTACCAGTCTGCGCGCCACCGACATGTGCACTCGGTGGTTGAACCGCGCGGCCCTGGTCAGGGTCACGGCCGCGGTGTCCGGGTGGGTAACCCGGATCCGCCGCAACAGGGTCGGAATGGCGCGGTAGTCGGCCGCCCATTCACCGCTGAACGCCGGGTCGGCGGCCATCATGTCGACCCGCACCGTGGACGCGTAGCGGTCCGGGGTGCAGCTGCCGCTGTAGAGCAGCAGCAGCGAATACGCGTCGAACAACCGGACGGCCTGCTCGACCAGCGCGGCCGTTGGCCGGGTGCGGGCGGTGGTCACGACCATGGTCCTGGCCAACAGCTGCCAGACGCAGAACACCAGCTGATGGCCGAGCAGCCATCGGTAACGGAGGTGAGCCCGCCAGTCGGTGGGCGCGGGGGCCGTCCCCACCGGGTTTCCCCGAACCGCCCGCCGTAGCGCGGTCAGATCGGCGCTGGTGCCGCGTGTGCAGGAACCGACGGCCCCCGAGGGACAGGGCCGTGGCCACAACCCGGCGTGCGGCAGGACCAGCTCGGTGAC
Source organism: Pseudonocardiaceae bacterium (assembly GCA_036268955.1). Lineage (GTDB taxonomy): Bacteria > Actinomycetota > Actinomycetes > Mycobacteriales > Pseudonocardiaceae > CAJCJE01. Next base: position 27,851 of record DATATE010000153.1, on the reverse strand, counting down.
GCCGGCCGGGGAGGACAGCGGACCCACCGCCCGGCAGACGATCTCGGACGGGCCCGAACCCGGATGACCGGACGTACGTGGCGTCGAGCGCTCAGCGGTGCGCACGGTGTCCGGCCGTTGTGTCGTCGACCTGCCCGCCAGACAGTTCATCGCGCACCGCTGGCGTAGGCATCCACAATCTCGTCGAGCAGGTCGGCCCCGCGGTTGACGTCATTGTCGAGGGCACGATCCGAGTCGATCGCGGGAATCCGCTCGGCAAACTGGGCATGTACCGCGGCGCACTCGACCGCGGTCGGGGTCCGCGCGCCGACGTGCACGGCTTGCCGCAGGGCCAGCGCGAGGCTGCCCTGCAACGTGCGTAGCGAACGCGCGTGCGCCAGCGCGTTGAGTGCGGCCTGGGTACCGAACGGGACGATGTCCTGGTTGTGCAGATTGGTGGGCAAGCTCTGGATCGACGCCGGGGTGGCCGTGCGGCGCATGTCGGCCACGATCGCGGTCGCGGCCAGTTGGACGCCCTGCACCCCGTGCTGTCGACCGGGATCCACCGAGAGCATCGGCGGCAGGCCGCCGTTGCGGTGCGGGTCGATCAGCAGGTCCAGCTGCCGTTCGGCAAGATTGCCCAGTTGCGTTGCGACCAGGGTGAGCATGTCAGCGGCGAAGGCGACCGGCTGCCCGAAGAAGTTGCCGCCGTGCGCGACGAGACCGTGCTCGGCGAAGCACAGCGGGTTGTCGCTGACCCCGTTCAGATCGGCCTTGATCACCTCTGCCGCGTAGGACAGCGCCGACCCCGCCGCGCCGACGAGTTGCGGCACGCACCGCACGCTGTAGGGCTCCTGCAACGAACGGGTTCCGGTCGGCCGCGAACCGGCGAGCCAGTCCCGCAACGACTTGCCGACCCGGACGGTCTGCGGATGTCCGTAGGCGGTCAGCAGTTCGTCGTTCGCGAAGGCGGGTGCGGCGCCAAGGACGTCCGTCAACAGGGCCGACAGCAGCACGGCGCCGTCCACCGAACGTTGCAGCGCGGCCAGCGCGAGCCCGGCCGCGGCCGCCGTCAGTGACGTGCCGTTGACAAGGGCCAACGCGTCCCGACCGGCCAACAGCAGCGGGGAAAGACCGCTTCGCGACAAGGCATCCCGCGCGGGCATCCGGACGCCGTCGACGTAGGCGTTCCCGTTCCCACGGAGCGCGTTCGCCAGGTAGGACAGCGGAATCAGGTCCCCGCTGGCACCGACCGAGCCGAGGCTGGGCACGGCGGGGGCGAACCCGGTGCCCAGCGCGGCCGTCAACGCGTCGACCACGTCGAGCGATACGCCAGACCTGCCTTGGCACAAGGACCACAGGCGCACCAGCATCGTGGCCCGCACCACGGCGACGTCCAGGTCCGGGCCATGCCCCGCGCTCAGGTGGGCCAGCACGTTCTCACACTGGTCGGCCGAATCCGGTCTGCCGCTGTAGTCAACCAGCGGTCCGAATCCGGTGGTGGAGCCGTAGACGGGCGCTCCAGAGCCGAGATAGTCACCGAGGAAGCGGTGGCACCGGTCGACTCCGTCGCGGGTGTCGGCGGCGAGGGTCACGTCGACCGGCGCGGCCGCGTGTTCCAGATCTCGCACGAGAAGGGGGGATGTCGAGGGGGCCAGCAACAGCCGGGAAACCATGGAGGTGAGCGCCACAATTGACCTCTGGACAATCTAGTCATAGTTCAGTAACTGCTCAGCGCGATCGGTGCCGATTCACCATCCGAACACGTTTGGGCGCGATCCATCAATTTCACACTTCTGGAGTAGTCTCGCCCACGACAGCCCGATATCGGCAGCACCGACTTTAGTTCTCGACCCAGCGCGAATCAATGAGATGCTCCATACTTTGGACATCTCATCGTTCGGCAGCTTCCTGAGCCTGCGCACCGAGTAGGCGTTGGTACGAGCGGGAAGCGGATATGTGCAGTTCACAGCGCTGTCATCGACACAGCGTTCGAACGGGATGCCCTGGCAATCATGGGCCGTCCGCGCATCAAATGCTTTTAACAGGATGTCCCGATAATGTATTTGATGCCGAGTTCGCAGTTATATCGCGGGCTACTTTTAGGGATTTCCCCAGTGATTTCTAGTGGTTTCCCCAGTAATGGTCAGGTAGCAGCAGTGTTTCCATTCTGGATATAATCAGCGCGAGTCCAGAGCGTACCCTGCCATTCTTTCCCGGTCCCCCCGAACCGACCGGTCAGTCCTTCCTGGCTACCACCCGGTAGGCGTTGGCGAAGCCGCGCTTGCCGAGCAGACCCTTCAACGCCTTGTCCGCCAACACCGTCAGCAGGAAGAACGGACCGCCTGCCTTGAACGCGGCACTACGCCTTTTCTGCCGGCCAGGAGAGGCGGGTTCGGGCTGCCAGGGCACGTCCTCGCCGGAGCGGGTGCTGTTGTGCAGCCATAGCAGCAGGGAGGTGACCAGGTCGTAGCCGCCGTGCGCTTCGGCGTGTTGTTCGAGCAGGATGGTGAAACCCAGTTCGCCGAGGGCGACCCGCAGGTTGCCGATCGGGATGAAGTTCAGGTGCTGCGGCTGCAACCAGGGCACCCACCAGCGGCCGAGCACCCGCCCCCACCGGCTTTCCGGGTCCGGCACCTCGATGACGAGATGCCCACCGGTGCGGATCACCTGGCGGGCCGCCACAAGCTGTTGGCGTGGCTCCGGGGTGTGTTCGAGGTAGTGGAACATGCTGACCGCGTCATAGCTCTCGCCGAGTTCGTCGGCGAGTTCGACGAACGGGCCCCGGTAGCCGGTGCCGACCCAGCCGCGCCCGTGCGCCAGTTCGACCCCTTCGCTGAGGTCGAGGCCGTCGAAGGTGGTGTCCGGGAAGAGTTCCTTGGCGGCGTGCGGGAAGTGGCCGTGCCCGGTGCCGACATCCAGCCAGGACTTCGGTTCGGCGAACGGCTTGAGTGCCCGCGCCCTGGAGATGTAGGCGTCGTCCTTGGCCGAGAACAGCTGGTTCATCACCCCTTCGCCGAGGCCGTCGTAGCAGTCCCGGTAATAGAATTCCAGGCCGTCGTCGTTGAGCCGGGGGTTCTGGAAGACGTGGCCGCAGTCGGTGCAGCGGTCGAGGACGAACCGGCCGGGCTTGTGCTGCAACAGGTCGGTGGTACGCAACCGGACGGCCAGCCTGCTCGACTCGCACCAGGGACAGTGTTCCCTGCGGGGTTCGAAGAACCGGTCGGTCCCGGCAGCGATATCGGCGAGATAGGCAGGCCGGAGCTTTTCGACGAGTTCCGCGCGCTCGACCTTGTCCTGTGTCACGCTGACTTCCTCTCTTCGGCCTTGGCGGCCAGCTCTGTCAGCAGTCGCGCGGCGCGAGGGGCACCACCGGCCGCCGTGAAGGAGTCCCGAACCCGCCGCGCACTGTCCCGGTAGGACGGTTCGGCGAGCACGGTGTCGATGGCGGCGCCGATCACCTCGGCGGAGGCCCGGTTGAACCGCAGCCGAAGGCCCGCGCCGGCCTCGACCACCTGACCGGCGATGATCGGCTGGTCGTCCCTGATCGGCGCGATGACCAGCGGCACACCGTGCCAGAGTGACTCGCAGACCGTGTTGTGGCCGCCGTGGCAGAGCACCGCGTCCGCCCCGGCCAGCAATCTCAGCTGCGGCACCCTCGGCCGGAGGCGCACATGGGGCGGCTGCGGGCCGAGCACCCCGGCCGGGTCGACGACGACCGCGCGGACCGGCCGCTTGGCCAATGCCTGCGCGCAGGCGGTCAAGAATTTCTCGCCGGCGTCGGCGTTCGCGGTGCCAAGACTCACCAGCACGGCGGGGTGGTCGGGATCGCCTGACGGCCAGTCGACGTCGAGGTCCGAGGGCCGCTCGACGATCGAGGGCCCGACAAAGGCGACCGGACCCGTGGTTGTCGGCCCGACGAGGGCGCGGGAACTGAACGCGAGGATCAGCGACCGGGAGAACCGGGGATCACCGTCGAGCGCGGGATCACCGAACCGGGCCCGCAGCCCGCCGAGCAACTCGGCCAGCCAGGCCGCCACCTTCGGCACCCCGGCCAGCGGATCGACGAGTTCGGCCGAGGTCGTCGCCGAGGTCACCCAGGGCAGGCCGAGCCGGTCGGCGACGAGCGCGCCGGCCAGCGCCTGCTGGTCCACCACGAGCACATCGGGCGCGAACCGCTCGACGGCCGCGTGCACTCCCGGCACCATGGCCTCGGCCAGCGGCACCAGGAAGCTCTCCCACAGGAACTTCAGCGCGGCCGGTCCGCGCAGTTCCGGCGGCCGGTGGACCTCGCGCACGCCGATAGCGCAGTCGTAGATCGTCCGGTCGGCGCCGATCAGCGGCGTGAGCGCCTCGGCCGCGCCCGCCCAGGCGACCTGGTGGCCGAGACCGGCAAGGCAGCTCGCGACACCGACCGTCGGATTGACATGCCCGACCAGTGGCGGCACCACGAACAGGAACCGACTCATCCGACGCGGACCGGATCGTGCTCGATGATCCACGGCAGCACCAGGTCCCGGACCGCGTGATTCGCCTTGACCAGCACCGAATGCTCCTGGTCGGGGATGATCTCGATCCGGCAGGAGGGCAGCAGGTCGGGCAGGGTCGCGGCGACGTCGACGACGTGCGATTCGGCGCCGAAGACGGCCAGCACCGGGCAGCGGATCGAGCGCAGGTCGGCGGTGCTCAGCAGCGGGCCGCTCGGCACGTCACGGGCGATGGTGGTCGTGGTGAGGACGGTGCCCAGGGCCTTGCCGAGGCGGGAGGTGTGCGCGCCGTGGTTGTCGTTGATCCAGGCCAGCACGTCGTCGCGGACCAACTGGTCGGTGCCGTCGGCCAGCAGTTCGGCGATCTTCGCCGACCAGGACTCGGTCGGCGGTTCCGACTCGATCGCCACCAGGCTGGCCACCCGCTCAGGGTGGCGCCAGGCGAAGCTGAACGCGACCGTGCCACCGAAGGAGTTGCCGACCAGGTGCACCGGGCCGGTGACCGCGAGTTCGGTCAGCAGCGCGTCGAGATCGTCGACGGCGTCGGTGAGCGTGTAACCCGTTGGCGGGCAGTCGCTTCGCCCGTGACCGCGCAGATCGTAGGTGATCACGTCCATGCCGGCGTTGACCGTCGGCGCGGCGAGGGTGAAGTAGAAGCTGGCCAGGCTGTCCGTGCCGACCCCGTGGATGAACACCACCGTCGGCCGGGTGTCCTCGGCGGCGACGTTCTTGGCCGGGATGCGCTGGACGTGCATCCGGATGCCGTTGGCGACGACGAACGACATTCGCCTCAGCCTCGCTCTGGGGCGAGGCGGGACAGGATGTAGCCGACCAGTTCGCCGACGGACAGGGCGATGATCTCCTCAAGATCGAGGTCGGCGATGAACTCGGCGAAGTTGACCCGCTCGCCGTAGCGTTCGTCGAGTTTGCCGCCCAGCGCGACGAGATCGATGCTCTCCAGGTCGAGATCGTCCCGGAAGGTGGTTTCCAGGGATATCTCGGCGATCTCGTCGGTACCGAGGCCGCCCTCGTCGAGTACGTCCGCGAGCATGGCCGCGATATCGGCCAACACGGCCTGTTCGTCGACGAGGACCGCGGTGTCCAGTTCACTGCCTGCCATTAACGCCTCCTGCTCATCAGTACTCGTTACGCTGGTGTTCGTCGTGATGTTCGTGATCTTCGATCGTCGTGGTGGTCCAACCGACCACGTACCGACGCTCGGCTTCCGGTCCCCGTTTCCAGGGGTGGGCAACCGTCGCGCACCGAACCGTGCGGCGCCGGCCCTCGACGGTCACCTCGATTCGGTCCCGCGTCGCCGAGGTGACCACGAACCGGCGCGGCGAGCCACCGAGTCCGGTGCCCTCGGCCTTCGCGGTCGCCTCCTTGGCCGTCCAGAACCTGGTGAACCACAACGCCTCCGGCTCACCGGTCGTCACGACCAGCTCGGCCAGCAGGGTCTTCTCGGCCTCGGTGAGCGCGACGAACGCGGCGCCTGCCGGGCGGTCGAGCACCTCCTCGACGTCGATACCGCAGCCACCGGTCCCGGCCGGCCGGGCAATGGCAACGCCGACCTCACCACTGTGCGCCAGCGAAACGTCCAACTCCGGCAGTGGACCACCGGCGACGCCGTGGACCAGCGGCCGGCCGTCGGCGGCGTTGCGCACCCCGACCTCCGCCGGGAAGATCGGCCCGCTGCCGGCCTCCCACAGCAGGCGACGGACCGCGTCCTTGACCGCGATCCGGCCGAGGAGGAACCCGCGCCGACCGCGCGGCGGGGCCTGCTCGTAGTCGCGGCGCTCCGCCGAGCCAAGATGGTTGCGCATGATCAGCTCGCGAGAGGCCAGGTCCGGCCAGCGCTCGAACAGCAGCGCCCAACCACCCGGTTGGTAGGCCGAGAGCGTCGCCCGTTCCGGGGTGCGCTCGACGGCGACCGTCTCGGGGAAGCTGTCGAACCGCCGGTCCGCCCAGTTCCGGAACTCCGCCCAGACCCGGCCGTCGATGCTCAGCTGCGCGTCGGCGACAACGGTGGTGTCGGTGATCTCGGTGATCACCACCTGACAGGCCAACCGCTGCCCCGGTCGCGGATGCGGCCCGTGGAAGCGGATCTCCCCCATGCTCATCGGGAACACGACGGCCCGGTCCGGCAGGGTCGCCATCACCCAGTAGCCGAGCACCTGCCCGACGTTGTCCAGCAAGGCGCCCGGCGCGGGCGGGGTGGTCAACACCGCACGGACATGCCGTTCCCCGATGCCGACGAGTTCGCTGACCCCTTGGAACCTCGGCCCGTGGAACATCCAGCGGTCGGTGTAGAGGCGCGGGGCGGGCAGTTCGGGCACCCGCTCGGCAACGGGCACCGGCCAGGCGGCCGGGGCGTCGGTCGGCCGGGTGTCGGCCAGTTCGACCACGGCCTTGGCGTACCCGCCGAGGCCGACCTCCATCCGGTCCGGCCCGACCGGCCGCGCGGTGACCGGGATGTCCACCGCCGGGATCGCGTTGATCCACCGGTTGAGCACGACATCGCGCACGACGACGGCGACTCGGCCGGGCGCGGCCTGCTCGGCGAAGGTCATCAGGTGCTCGACCACCGTGGTCGCCGGCACCACCGGCCAGCGATCGGCATCGTCGGGCCAGTCGGCGCGCTGCTTGAAGAAGCAGTGATCGAGCAGGTACGGCATGGTCTCGGTGCTGACAGCCAACACCGCGCCGAACTCGGCGACCGGCAGCGGCCTCGGCAGCTCCCGTGCGGTCAGTGCCGTCCCGACCAGGTCGGCGGTCTCCGCCAGCAGCGCGCGGAACTCGGCGGCGACCGGCGAACGAGCGGCGAACGAGTCCAATGTGGATGGCCGAGCGGTCGCGGGGCGGGCGGCCGAGACCAGTGCGCGCAAGGCGGTCCGCGCCGGCGCGTCCAGCGAGACGAGCGCGCCGCCGAGGTCGAGCCGGACCGAGGTCCTGCTGGTGTGCCGGCTCGCCCTTCCCGATTCTCTGCCCGACTCCTTGCCCGATTCCAGTGCGGCGAACGTATCGTCGCCGCCGGCCGCCCAGATCGCGGCGGCGACCCTGCGCAGCTGGGCGAGGCCGCCTCGGCCGGCCGAACTGGCGGCAACGGTGAGATGGTCGCGATTGTGCAGGGTGTCGGCGATCAGTGAGGTCAACTGGCCGGTACCGGCCTGTACGAAAACCCGGTAGCCGGCCGCGTACATCGCCTCGATCAGCGGGCGGAAGCGGACCGGTTCGAGCAGGTGCCGGACGAACAGTTCGCGGACGCCCTCGGTGGCCTGCGGATAGGTACTCGCGGTGGTCGCCGACCAGATCGGCACCGAGGGCGGCCGGAGGTCGAAGCCTGCGGCGGCGCGGCGGATCGGGTCGAGGTAGGGCGCGAGCATCGGGGTGTGGAAGCCCGATCGGAACGGCAGCACCTGGCAGACCACCCGCCGGGCGCGGAGGGCCCGGACAACGGCGTCCACCGTCTCGACCGGGCCGCAGACCATCGACTGGTTGGGCGCGTTGTCGTGGGAGAGCACCACCTCCGGGTACTCGGCGAGTACCTCGGTCACCCGCTGCGCGGAGGCGCCGACGGCGGCGAAGGCGACGTCCGGCACCCGCAGTGCGTCGGGATCGAAGGCGGCCAGGAACTCATCGGCGGCCCTCGCGTCGTAGATGCCGCTGGTGATCATCGCGGTCCACTCGCCGACGCTGTGCCCGGCCATCCCGTCCGGCACGACGCCGATCCGCCGCAGCACCCCGTCCAGCAACCGCCCGAGCCGCACCACGGCCAATCCGTGCCGGCCGATGTCACCCACTGCCCCGGCCACCTCGTCGGCGGCACCGAAATGCCGGACCACGTCCTCGACGTTCGGGGCGAACTCGGCTTCCAGACCGGGGAAGACGAACGCCGTCCTGCCGCCCGTCGCCCCGAGCAGCGGCCGTGGATAGAACCACACGTCATTGCGACCGCGCCAGGACTTGGTCGACGTGGCGACGAGCTTGCGGGCCAACGCGATCCGCTTCGGCGTTGGGTCCACAATAGACAGTCGGACCGGACCGGTTCCGGTAACGGTTGCCGAGCCGGGGCCGGTTCCCGCAACGATGCCGCGAAGGTGCGGATCCTCGCGGCGGATCAGGTCGGCAAGCGCTTGCGGATGGTCCGCCGCCAGCATCAGCACCCGCTCCGGCTCCCGCACCACGACCGGCGTCGGCGCGATCGCCGAGGGCGGCGCCTCGATCACCACATGCGCGTTCACCCCACCAAAGCCGAAGGCGTTCACCCCGGCCCGCCTCGGCGCCCCGTCGGTCTCCCAGGCCCGTGCCGAGGTCACCGGCCGGAACCGGGTACGGGCAAGCTCGGGGTGCGGGTCCTCGCAGTGCAGGGTCGGCGGGAGGGTGCGGTGGTGGATCGCCAACGCTGCCTTGATCAACCCCGCGACGCCGGCCGCCGGCATGGTGTGGCCGATCATCGACTTCACCGACCCGATCACCGCCGCCCGGCCGGCGCCGAACACCTCGGCGAGCGTCGCCAACTCGGCGGCGTCACCTGCCGGGGTCGCCGTTCCGTGCGCCTCGATCAGGCCGATCGAGTCGGGTTCGGTCGGGTCGAGACCGGCCCGCGCCCAGGCCTGCCGCACCGCGCGCACCTGACCGCCCGCGTCGGGAACCAGCAAACTCGTGCCCCGGCCGTCGCTGGAGATCCCGGTACCGCGAACCACCGCGTAGATCCGGTCGCCGTCGCGGTCCGCGTCGGCGAACCGCTTCAGCACGACGATGCCGGTGCCCTCGCCGATCAGGATGCCGTCCGCGTCCCGATGGAACGGGCGACTGCGCTCACTCGGCGACAACGCCCCCAACTGCGCGAACACGCTCCACAACGTCACGTCGTGGCAGTGGTGCACCCCGCCGGCCAACATCACGTCGCAGCGACCGCTCGTCAACTCCGAGACCGCCTGGTCCACCGCGATCAGCGAGGACGCGCAGGCGGCGTCGACCGTGTAGGCCGGTCCGCGCAGGTCGAGCCGGTTCGCGATCCGCGAGGCCGCCAGGTTCGGCACCAGCCCGATCGCCGCCTCCGGCCGGGTCGGACCGAGCCGGTCGGTGAAGGCCTCCCGCACCGCCGCCAACTGCTCGGCACCCAGCTCCGGCAGCAGCTCACCCAGGGTGTGTACCAGCTGGTGCGCGGTCCGTACCCGCTGATCCAGTCGAGCGATTCCCGGCGTCAGATAGCCGCCCCTGCCGAGGACGACGCCCACCCGCTCCCGCTGCCCCGGCAGCCAGTCCTCGCCGCCGCAGTCCGCGACGGCCTGCGCGGCGACCCGCAGGGCGATCAGCTGATCGGGTTCGGTGCCCTCGACCGAGGTCGGCATGATGCCGAAGCTGGCGACGTCGACCTCGGCAAGCTCGTCGACGAATCCGCCGCGCCGGCAGTAGATCCGGTCCGGCGCGCCGGAGCGATCGGCCGGCGTGTTCCGGGCGCGGTACAGCTCGTGGTCCCACCGGTCGAGGGGTGCCTCGGTGATCGAGTCGACCCCGTCGCGCAGGTTGCGCCAGTAGGCGTCGAGATCACCGGCCCCTGGCAACAGCGCCGCCATCCCGACGATGGCGATGCCGTCGGTCACCGCGAGATCCTTGCTCACCACCGCGCGATCACCACCCGGACGCGGTGTACACGACCGCATCGGTCTGCTCGCCCCAGGCCAGCTCGCGCAGCAGCGCGAGGACGCCTTCCTCCGGGTCGATCAGCCGAATGCCGCGCCGCCCGTACTCCCGCATCAGTCCCTCGGTGACCATCCCGTCATGCCCACCGGTCGCCGCCCACGGTCCCCAGTGGACGGTCAGCGCCCTGTTGCCGGTCGTCGAGGCCCACCGTGCGCCCAACGACTCCAGCGCGTCGTTGGCCGCCGCGTAGTCGGCCTGGCCACGGTTGCCGAGGACGGCGGAGATGCTGCCGAACAGCACGGTGAACGCGGGCCCGGCCGGCAGGTCGGCCACCGCGTCGAGCAGCCCCTGCGCACCGCGCACCTTGGTCTCGTACACCCGGTTGAACGCGGCGACGTCCTTCTCCTCGATCAACCGGTCGGCGATCACCCCCGCCGCGTGCACGACGCCGTCGAGCCTGCCGTGCTCCGCGTACACCTCCTTGACCAGCCGCGCCACCGCCTCGGCATCGCGGGCGTCCACCGAGTGGTAGCGCACCTCGCTGCCCAGCGCGGTGAGTTCGGCCAGCGTGCCGGCGACCTCGCGTTCGGCCAAGATCCGCGAGACCGCGCGCTCGACCTCGGCCGGCTTGTGCGCCCCGGCCGCGATCACCGCATTGCGCAGCGCGACCGCGTCAAGGGCCGAGGCCGTCGCGGCGTCCTCCGGCCCGTCCGGCAGAGCCGTCCTGCCGGCGAGGTGAATCCGGCATCGACTGGTCGATGCGAGCAGTCCGGCGAAGCGGGCGGTGATGCCACGGGCGCCGCCGAGCAGCAACACCACCGAGTCCCGGTCGAGACCGATGGCCTGCGCCTCCGCGCTGCCGGCTCCCTCGGGTCCCGCGCCATTGGTCGCCAACGCGCCGAGCCCCGCTTCCACCGGCCGCAAACCGTGGCGGCCGTCCCGCGCGTGCAGCACAACCGGCGCGATCTCGGTCGACCGCAGTTCGGCCAGCACCAGGGGCACGAGATTCCCGGTCGGGTCCACCTCAACGACCCTGGCCACCGTGTCCGGGTACTCCCGCACCACCGTGCGGAAGAAGCCGCGCAGGCCGACCGCGTGCTCGGGTGTTCCGGCCGGTGCGACCGCGATCAGCCAGCGGACACCCCGGCGAAGCGCGTCCTGGTAGAGGGGGAAGACACCGGGAAAAAGCTCCTCCTCGGTGCCGGCCAACGGGGCCAGGTGCAGCACACCGTCGACGGCCGCGTCCCGCGCGGACAGCTGGTGGTCGGCCGGTACGGTCACCGCTGCCGCGCCGTGTTCGGCGAGTCCGGCGCTCAGTGCCGCCGTCACCCGCTCCTCGCCGCCCACGAGCAGGAACCGCTTGTCGCGCAACAGATCCGATGGCCCGTCCGGCGTTCCCAACGGCACCTGCCGGATCAGCAGCCTGCGTGGCGCCTCGACAACCGGGACATCGGCCGGGGCGGGGGCGATCGAGGTGGGCGGCTGCTCGACGAGTTCGGTGGCGACCTGTTCGCCACCGGCCCGTGTGGACAGCCAGGCGGTGATGGCCGCGATGGTGCGGGCCTTGGCGAGATCCTCGATCTGGTCGTCGGCGAGGCTGCCGTCGATGCCGAGCCGGATGGCGATCTCCCCGGCGATCTCGGCGCGTTTGATGGAGTCGATGGACAGATCGGCTTCGAGGTCGAGATCGGGCTCGATCATGTCGACCGGGTAACCGGTGCGGTCGGCGACGATACCAAGCACAGTCGACTGTAGGTCGACAGGAGCCGCCTCGGCGACCGGCACGGGCGCGGCGGCCGGCGCTGCCTGCGCGGCCGGCGTGTCGATGACGGCCGGCGCGACGGCGAGCGAGGCGGGTACGGCGGCGGGCCGTGGCGCGGAGGGCGCCGTGCCGAGGTAGCTGAGCAGTACATCGCGCTGCGCGGCCACCATTTCCCTGCTGCTGCGCAGGAATTCGGCGATGAGCGCCTCCTGGTCGCCGAACTGCGGCTGGGGTGGTTGCTGCGGAAACACGGTCGCCTCCTGCATTCGGCGCGCGGGGACGAGACCCCCGGCCGGGATGTCACCGTTCGCGGTGCGGACGAGTTGGCCGTCGACGGTCCAACCGGGACGGGTGTCCTCGCCTGCCTTGTCGAGGTCGGCAGCGCCCCGGCCGTCGACCAGCCACGAGGTCCTCACCTCGACCCCGGCCACGGCCAGCTGCGCCAGTGCCAGCAGAAAACCGTGCAGGTCGCCGCGCCTGCTCGGCTGGGCGGCGATCGCGCGGTGCGGGCGGTCACCGAGGATCTTGCCGACCAGCTTGGTGAGCACCGAGCCCGGACCGGCTTCAACGAACACTCGGGCGCCGGCCGCGTACATCGCCTCGATCTCCTCGGCGAAGCGCACCGGGGCGGCCAGCTGCGCGGCCAGTTCGTCCTTGATCAGCGCCGGATCGCCCGGATAGCCGAGGGCGGTGCGGTTGGCGTAGACCGTGATCTCCGGGGCGCGCATCGGCGTGTCCGCGAGCGCTTCCGCGAAGATCCGCGCGCTGGCGGCGACCAGCGGGCTGTGGAAGGCGCAGGCGACCGGAATCCTGGTCGCGCTGATCCCGGTGTCGCGCAGCCTGCGCACCGCGAGTTCGATCGCCTCGGTCGGCCCGGAGATCACCGTCTGTTCCGGTGCGTTGTGGTTGGCGATCACGACCTGTTCGGCCAGACCGAGATCGTGCAGCACCCGGTCGACCTTCTCGCCGCCCGAGGACACCGCGGCCATGGCGCCGGCATCGGTACCGGTCGAGGCGAGGATCGCGGCGGCCCGGCGAGCGCTGAGTCCGATCAGCGCGTCCGGATCGAGCACCCCGGCCGTGCACAGCGCGACGAGTTCGCCGTAGCTGTGGCCGGCGACCATGTCCGGCACGACCCCGGCCCTGCCGAGCAGATCGTTGACGGCGAGGCCCGCGATGCCCAGCGCCGGCTGGGCGACCGTGGTGTCGGTGATCCCGGCCTGCTGCGCGTCCTGCCGCTCGGCGGTGAACGCGGCTGGCGGATGCAGCACCCCGGCCCACTCCCGGCCCAGCTCCAGGTATCGGTGCAGTTCGGGGAACGCGACGAACAGTTCCGCGAGCATCCCGGCCCGTTGGCTGCCCTGACCGGGAAACAGGAACGCGACTCCCGGCTTGTCCGCACCTTCGTCCAGGAAGATCCCAGCGGCCGGATCGGCCTCGCCTGCCACGGCCTTGGTGAGCTTGCCGGCCAACTCGGCCAGGTCACCGGCGACGATCGCGATCCGCACCGGGGCCTGTTCGGCGTCCGCGCGCAGTGCCGTGGTGAGCGCGAAGTCGCGCAACCGCCGCCGCGACCCACTTGCCGTCACCGTGGCGAGCAGGCGTTGCGCCGCGCGGTTCGCGACCTCCCTGTCGGAGCCCCGGAAGACGAACAGTTCGACCGGCCATTCCGGCAACGCGTGCACGGGCGGCGGGTTGTCGTAGCCGCGCAGGACGACGTGGAAGTTGGTGCCGCCGAAGCCGAACGCGCTCACTCCCGCCACCCGCTCCCCCGCCGGCACCGGCCACGGCCGGGCGGCGGTGTGAAACGCGAACGGGCTGGTATCCGGTTCCCAGGCCGGATTCGGCTCAAGAAGATTGAGCGTGCCGGGCCGCACGCCGTGATACAACGCCAAACTCGTCTTGATCAACCCGGCCAGACCGGCGGCGCACTTGGTATGCCCGATCTGCGATTTCACCGAGCCGAGCACACAACTGCCCGGCTGGGCGCCTGCCTCGGTGAAGACCTTCGTCAACGTCGCCAGCTCGGTCCGGTCGCCGACCACGGTTCCGGTGCCGTGCGCCTCGACGAGGCCGACCTCGGCAGGGGAAACGCCGGCATTCCGGTAGGCGCGTTCGAGTGCGGCCCGCTGCCCCTCCGGTCGCGGCGCGGTCAGGCCCAACGACTTGCCGTCGCTGGCGCCGCCGACGCCCTTGATCACCGCGTAGATCCGGTCACCGTCGCGCTCCGCGTCGGCCAACCGCTTCAGTACGACGCATCCGACCCCTTCGCCGAGCGCGATGCCATCCGCGTGCTGGTCGAAGGTGCGGGAGCGTCCGGTGGGGGAAAGTGCGTGCACCGAGGAGAACAGCAGGTAGTCGTTGATGCCGTTGTGCAAATCGGCGCCACCGCACAACACCAGGTCGCTGCTGCCCGCCGCCAGTTCCTTGCAGGCGATGTCGACCGCGGCCAGCGAGGAGGCGCAGGCCGCGTCGACGGTGTAGTTCGCGCCGCCGAGATCGAGGCGGTTGGCGATCCGGCCGGCGATCACGTTCGCCAACATGCCGGGGAAGGAGTCCTCGGTCAGCTCCGGCAACTGCTCGCTCAGCTCGTCGGGCAGCGCACCGACATACGCCGGCAGCACCGTGCGCAGCACCGAGGCGTTGGACAGGTCGCTGCCCGCCTCCGCGCCGAACAGGACAGCGGTCCGCGACCGGTCGAACGGCCGCTGGCCGTAACCCGCGTCCGCCAGTGCCCGTCGCGCCGCCTCCAATGCCAGTAGCTGCACCGGTTCGATGCTGCCCAGTGCGGCGGGCGGGATCCCATAGCTCAATGGGTCGAACGGGATCTCCGGCAGGAAGCCGCCCCATTTGGACGGTGTCGTGTTCGGCGCACCGTCCGGTGAGTAGTACAGCCGCGCGTCCCAGCGTTGCGCGGGGACCTCGGTGATCGAGTCCACCCCGCGCACCACGTTGGACCAGAAGGCGTCCAGGTCGCCGGCACCGGGCAGCATCGCGGCCATCCCCACCACCGCGACATCCACCGGCGCAGGTGCGGCCGGCTCGCCGGCAACCTCGCCGAATCGGGCGGTGAGCAGGCGCAGCCGGTCGTCGAGGAAGTCCGCCGCGCCGCTGGTCACCGACTCGTGCAGTTCGGCGATCGTGGTCACCGCCGACCGCAGCACCGCGACTTCGCCGGCCATGAAAAGGCCCTCGGTCAGCTGCCGCGCCTCGTCGACCTCGACGAGGTCCTCGCCGCGCCGTTCAACGCCCTTGCTGGCCACCCGTAACCGGCCGACGTTGAGCTGCTCCAACCGCTCCCACACCTCGCGGTCGGCCAACCCGCTGTCCCGCAGCGCGCTCTCCTTGTCACGGAAGCTCGCGGTGAACGGACTGCTCGCGCACCGGGTGGCATGCCCCGGCGCGGTCTCCAGCAGGTCGGTCCCGGCCGCCGCGACCACCTGCCGCTGAAACACCGGCCGAATCGCCCCGTGCGCGACGGCCTCCTCGGTGAACAGATACCCCGTCCCCATCAGCACCCCGACCGCGACGCCACGCGCCACCAGCGGCGCGGCCAGCGCGGCCACCATCGCCGCCGACCGGGCGTCGTGCACACCACCCGCGAACAACACCTGAATCGCCGTGGCCTCCGGCGCGCCCTTGGCGTCGAGGAACTCCTCGATCACCCCGATCTGCGCCTCCCACAACGGAAAGCTGTTCCTCGGCCCGATGTGGCCACCGCACTCCGCACCCTCGAACACGAACTTCCGTGCCCCGCCGGCCAGGAACTGCGCCAGCAACCCTGGCGAGGGCACGTGCAGGAAGGTGGCGATCCCGACCTCCTCCAGCACAGCGGCCTGCGCCGGACGACCACCAGCGATGATCACGTGGCTCGGCCGGACCTCCCGAATCACCTCAAGCTGCGCGGCCCGCGTCTCCTCGGCGACAAAGCCGAGAATCCCGACCCCCCACGACCGGCCGGCCAGCGCCGCGCGCGCCCTGAGCAGAATCTCGCGAGACCGCGCACCGTCGGCCAGCGCCAGCGCGACGAACGGCAGCCCGCCTTCCTCAGCCACCGCGGCCGCGAACGCGGCACCGTCGCTGACCCTGGTCATCGGCCCCTGTGCCACCGGCAAGGTGGTGCCCAACGCCCGGCTCATCGAGGAGTCCGCGCGCAGCGCCGTGCTCGCCGGGCCCTGCCGGACCGTGTCCAGCACCGCGTCGCGGATGGCCCGGACCGTGCCGCCGACATCTCGCCAGCGCCGCGCGAACTGGGCGGCGAGACAGCCGTCCTGACCGACCGGCAACGGCTCCCGAGCCGGTGCCCTGCCGGCCGCTCTGCTACGCAACATCCGGTGACCGCCGGAGACCACCGTTTCCGAACCGTCCATACCGCGCAACGCATTCGCCACCTCGACCGGAAGATCAGCCTCGGTGAGCAGCCCGAGCTGGGTGTCCAGCACGACGCCGGCCGCGCCACCCACCACCGCGGCCGCCGCGGTACGCGGACCGATACCGCCCGCCGCCCACACCCCGACGGCAATCCGGTCATCGGTCAACAACTGCTGCAACAGAACAAAAGTGCTCAACTCGCCGACTCGACCACCGCTCTCGTTGCCGCGCGCGATGAGACCGGCGGCGCCGGCGGCCAGCGCCCGCAGCGCCTCGGCGAGGCTGGTCACCTCGGCCAGCACCCGGCGGCCGGGCAGCTCATCGGGCGAGAACGGCGCGTCGGCGGCGAGGATGATCGTCGGCACGGAGTCGACACCGGGCAGGGCGGCGAATTCGGCGGCCGTCAGCGCGCAGTGCGCCGACACGCGCAGCGCGATGGGTCCCGCTGCCCAGCGCAGGGCCTGCGACAGGGCTTGTCTCGATCGTCGATCACCGGCGCCGAGGTCGAGAACGCCCAGCCCACCGGCCTTGGTGACGGCCGCGACAAGACGCGGATTGGGCTGCCCGAACGGGCAGCAGCCGATGACCAGCTCAGGCTGATCTTCCAGCGACACGGTGATGGGCAAGGAAGTCTCCCATGCCTTCGATTCTGATGAACAAAGAAGCGGTCGAATGCACCAAGACCCGCCCGCCGTTCGGGCCAAGCGAGGCCTCGGCGGTATCTGCCGTCGACCAGGCAACACTGTCAATCGACCGAAATGGTAGAACAATTGTTGACCGGGCAAACTAGGGGTAGAGCCAACTCAACCTCAACGCAAGTAGGTAAACGGCAATTATCACAAGTTGCCGGATGGTGAAGAAAATAAACTTGTTCACTCATTTCCAGGCCACGATACCCGACTACGCCACGTATCCAACGACAGCGTAGCACTAACCCATCCGGGTAGGGGTCAGCCGCTCCCAGCTACCCACGGTGGCATTGACCTGGCAAAACGTCGAGATAGTCCACATTTTTCGCTGGCAGCGAAAAGAGCCCACCTCCACCTGGAGTCGAGACATGACGAGCACGGAATTAGCCAACCAGCACCTAGTTGACCTTGGGAGCCAAGTATCAAGTGTGTCACTACCGCTGTCAACAATTTGCTAGCCGGATGTGATGAGTTAGCTATCCTCGGTCATCGGATGGAACGACTGGTGAACATTTTCCTGCCCATATTTGTCACCGGTGTGACAAAAACCGGTGACGGCCCGGTTAATGTCTCGGTCGGCGAACGTTCACTCCGACTGAGAGGTTCGCGGCCGCGTCAATGCGTCGACGCCGTCGTCGGTGACGGCACGACAACCGCCGATACCAGTGCTTCTACTGGTCACTGTCGTGGTATCCGACCAGGGCCGCCCGACCACCGAGATCAAGCGAGTCCGAGCGCCGTCGACGAGTCCGGCAGCCCAGCAAAACTGAAGCTGCCCTTAATTGTTGCCGTAGACCTTTCAGTTGTGCTGCCCAATCGCCTGTGTCATCGTTTCGGCATCGGGCGAACAACCCAAGCCGACCGGACTCCGGCACAGGCTGTGTCCGGAGTCCGGTCGGTCGCGCGTGGCAAGGTCCGCCGATCAGCCCCTGGTGGCCGCGTCGGCGAGCTGGATGCCGCCCCTTGCGAGGGCCAGCACCGCGCCGGTGACCGCGCTCTCGTCGAACGCGGTCGTCGGGTCGGCCAGCATCACGCTGTCGACCAGTACCCGGCCATCGGCGGTCTTGGCCAGATAGTTCAGCGTGAGCACGCCGGGTTCGGAGCCGCCCTTGAACCACACCGTCGGATACCGCGCGCGGTCAAGGCCGATGCCGCCGTCGTTGATGGACAGGGCGGCGCCGATCGGGGAAAGACCTGGAGCGGCGTTCTCCTTCGCGAGACCCGCATAGGCGCGGCAGATGTCGGTCGGCGAAGCGAACCATTCGAGCTGGTCGACGTCCTCGGCGTTGGTCCAGGCCTTGACCTGGCTCAGCGGTACCTGGTCGGCCGCGACCAACGCGGCGGCCTTGGCCGGCCGGGGCAGGGCAAGGTAGGCGTCGGCCAGTGTCGGATACTGGACTCCCTTGAGGACGAACAGTTCCCGAGTGGTCAGGAACGGGACGTCCTCGGCGGCGTCGTGGTTGCCGAACCGGACGAGCTGGTCCTGTACCGCGTCGCGGCCGAGGAAGTGGATCAGGTGATCGGCCGCGGTGTTGTCACTGATCGAGATCATGTAGTCCGCGTACTGCCGCAAGGTCAGCTTCGTACCGGCGGGGTCGTTCTGGAGCACCCCGGAGGGCAGGCTCTTCCAGTTCTCGTGGATGGCCAACTGCTCGGTCCAGCTTGCCTTGTGCTCGGCGACGGCGTTGCCAAGTGCGCCCAGCACGTACAGCTTGAACGCCGAACCGAGCGGTCGATCGGTGTTCGCGTTGTCGCCGTAGAGCAGCCGACACTGGCCGTTCGGCTGGATTTCCGATGCGGCAAAGGACACCTGCGGAGCGAGCGTGCTCAGTTGCGTGCTCAACGCCGACCAGGACTGTGGCGCCGGCAGATACGGGCCGAGACCGAAGGAGCTGATCAGCCCGGTCGAGTCGACGACGAGTTCGCCGAGATAGCTGGTCTTCGCGGCGCTGATGATCGCGGTCACCGTGGTCGGCTCGTTGTCCAGGATCTTGCCGAGGCTCAGCGGGCCGAGTTCGCCGAGGAGTTGGTTGAGTTTGTCCGGACCACCGGCCGCTTGCAGGGCCGTCGCCGAAAAGTGCTGTTCCAGCACGGAATCCGGCACCGGCAGGTTCGCGGTGGCCGAGACGACCCACCGCAACTGGTCCATCGCCGTGCCAGACTGCGTCGCGCCGGCACTGCCCCCGAGGCCGACGAGGCCGCAACACAGGATCAGCCCGGCCAACGCGACCCGTGCCAGCCGGCGACGAATTCTTTGTGACACCATGTTTTTCCCTCCTATCGCATGTCGCGATCGGTGTCAGGCCGAGGTGGGCCGGGCGAGGAACAGTCCGGCGACCTTGCGGTCGCGGTCGTAGCTGACCTGCCCGGTCATCTCACCGGCCTCGAAATGCAACGGGATCTCCACCACGGTGAAGTCGCCTGCCTGGTGGACGAATGGTTCGCCCATGTGCTGGTAGCTGCCGACCGTGCCGATGACCTGGGCCCACACCGAGGCGAGCCGCTCGGCGTCGATCTTGTCGAGCATGGTGTCGTTGAAGTCCCGCCGAGCCTGCTGCCAACGATGCTCGACGAGTTCGGCCAGCACGCCGATGGCGTGATCGAGCACGCCCGGCAACACCGCTTCCGCCATGGGAACCCCCGTTCGCGGGTCCACCGGACGACCGAACCGCTGGAACGCGGCCTGCCGGGTGGTCCCGAGTACCTCACCGATCTCCTGCCAGGTACGGCCCGTCGACCGGGCTTCGTCGACCGCGGTGCGCAGGGTCTCCTCCGCCCTGCGCACCGCCGCACGAGCCACGGCCACCGCGGCGAGTGCGTCGTCCATCCGGTCGCCGACCATGACGTCAAGGTTGGCTTCACGAGCACCGGCTGTCAAGACCTGATTTACGGATTCACGGGTTTGCGGTGCATCCTGCCTACGTCGACGAGCCGCACTTCGGCAGGTCGAGTCGCAGTATTGCCTTTTCCTGCCCTGATTCTTCTGTGAAGGGAGGGTTCGTCCACAGAACTGGCACACCGCCGGACCTGTACCGTCGACCATGGCGAACTCCCTCATTACGTGCTGCGCGACCGTCGCACGTAATACTAAAACGTGCCGAGGAGATCTGTCGATGGCCGGGTCACGAAAGCGCAGGGGCTTCGATCGGACGGCGAGGTCGGGCAGCACGTACAAGGCAGCGGCAGGCGTCGATGACCAAGACAGTCGTCCAGGTCATGGTCATCGCCGGAGTACAGTGCGGCTGTTGGCAGGTGGTACGGAGCGGAGTGTTGTCATGGCGCGGGTGTCGGCTGACGTACGGCGGCAGGAGTTGGTGGAGGCCGCGATCCGGGTGATGGCCCGCGACGGCGTCGCCAAGGCTACGACACGGGCGATCGTGACCGAGGCGGACATGCAGCTCGGCTTCTTCCACTACTGCTTCCACACCAAGCAGGAACTGCTGCTCCAGGTGATCGACACGATCAACCAGCGCAACGTGACCACCGCGGCGCAGGCCGTGCAACGCGGACGCGGCCTCAAGGAGACCGTGCTCGGTGGCCTGCGCGCGTACTGGGCCGATGTGGAACTCAATCCGGGCGCCCACCAGGTGACCTACGAACTGACCCAGTACGCCCTGCGCACGGCCGGCCTGGAGGATGTCGCGCGTCGGCAGTACGAGGGATATCTGGTCACGGTGTCGGAATTCCTGGCCAACGCCGCCGAAGCGACCAGAATGGAATGGGCAACGCCGATCGAGGTACTGGCCCGCTACGTGCACAACGTGCTCGACGGCGCGACGCTGGCCTGGATCGTCAACCGGGACAGCGAGATGGCCTGGCAGGTGCTTGAGCAGCTCGCCGAACACCTCGCCGGATCGGCCCGCCGCCGCAAGGCCACCCGCGCCTCCGCCTGAGCGATCCGGACACCAAGCCCAGTCCACTGAGGACTGCCCTGGCCTGGCCGTACACGTGAGCCCACTCGGGCCGCGATGCTCGACCGCGCAAGGCGCGCGGCGTCGAACAACTGCCGGTGACACCCTTCCTTTTCGCCGTTCCGCCGATATAGTACGTCTGACCAAGACGTAAGACCAGGAACAGTTCGGCTGGGAGGTCACCGATGACCGCGACCGAGACCACCACAGACACCGACGCCGTGCGGCGACCGCACGGCAGCAGGAGAACACCGAGGTCCAGATCCGCCCGCCGCGCCCTGCTGTTCGGCCCGGTCGCGCTCGCGGTCGCCGCGTTGCTCGGCGGCGCGTCGACCGCGGTGGCCAGCGCGGCGCAGCCGGCCTATCAGGAGTACGTGGCGCTCGGCGATTCCTGGTCGGCCGATGTCAACCTGCTGGACGTGACCTCGCAGTACGTGCCCTTCGGCTGCGTGCAGAGCGCCGCCGACTATCCGCACCAGGTCGCCAAGGCGCTGGGCGTGACCACCTTCCGGGACGCGACCTGCGGCGGCTCGACGACGGTCGACATGACCCAACCGCAGAGCGCGCCGCTGGGCGGCACCAACCCGCCCGAGTTCGACCAGCTGACCAGCAACACCGACCTGGTGACCCTTGGCATCGGCGGCAATGACGTCGGACTCGTCGGCGTGATCGAAGGCTGCATCAACCTGCTGCCCTCGATCACGCCGCTGCCCGGCCTGAGCCTGCCGGCGCCGCTTGGCGGTTCCTGCCAACCGAAGTACGTCACCGACGGCGTCGACAGCGTCTCCCAGGCGATCGCCGCGACCGCGCCCAAGATCGCCACGGTGATCGCCGGTATCAAGGCCCGCTCCCCGCACGCCCGCATCGAGCTGGTCAACTACATGAACCCGCTGCCCACCGAGGGCTGCTACCCGTACGTGCAGGTCGCCGACGAGGACATGCCCTGGCTGCATGCCAAGATCACCGAGATGGACACGATGCTCGCCACGGTCGCGGCGCAGACGCACGTCGGCCTCGTCGACACCAACACCGGCATGACCGGCCACGACGTCTGCGAACTTCCGGGCAACCAGTACGTCACCGCGTTGCTGCCGATCTCCACCGATCCGCTGATCGCCGTCCCGTTCCATCCCACCCAGCTCGGCGCGGACCACCAGGCGGCCGCTGTACTCAAGGCGGTCGACGGCGCGGCCGGTGACAAGGCCTGACCAACCACACCAACAGCGCCAGCTTCGGGCGGCCCGCTACGCGGTGGGGAGGTCCTGCGCGACCTCCCAGACATTGCCGGCCGGGTCGGCGAACGCGGCGGTTCGCCGACCCCACGGCCGGTGGAGGGGTCCGTTGAGCAGCGCGACCCCGCGCCGGCCCAGCTCGGCGCAGACGGCGTCGACGTCCTCGACCTTGATGGTGAGCAACAGCCGCGAACCGGCGGCGGGGTCGGCGACCGGGCGCGGCCGCACGAGCTTCGGCGACTCGGACACCGCCAGCAGGTTGATCATCAGGTTGGCCAACCGCACGACGGCGGAGACCTCGTCGGCATAGACCACATCGAGACCGAAGACGTCCTGGTAGAAGGCCTTCGTCCTCGGCAGGTCCTCGACGAACAGGGTGATGACCTCGATCTCCCGCAGTGCCTTGATCACGACTACTCCTCGTCGGCGAGAATGGGACGCGGACAGCTTGCCCGTCCACTGTGCTGACGACGAACGGGGCGCGCCGAGTTGGACACCGGAGCAGGACAGGCTCGGTCGGTTCCGGCAGATCTCGCCAAGTCGGTGGGATGTGTGCACACTGGTCGGGTGCTGGTCAGCGACTCGGCCGACCCGGCTGTCTGGGCCGCGCCGGCCACGAAGGGCGGCTGACATGCACTCCGCAGGCCTGGTACTGCATCCTCGACGTGATTCGGCGGCGGCGGTCTCGGCCGTCCTCGGCTGGGCGGGCGAGCGAGGTATCGAGATCCTCGGGATCAAGGAGGAGATCGGCAGGCTGGACTGCACCGCGATCGGTGTGACCGCGACCGAACTCGGTAGCCGGGCCGACCTGGTGGTCAGCCTGGGCGGGGACGGCACCATGCTGCGGGCGATGCGGCTGGCCGACGGCAAGCGGGCTCCGGTCCTCGGGGTGAACCTCGGCAAGCTGGGTTTCCTGGCCGAGGTGGACGTGCCGGACCTGCCAGGCGCGCTGTCGGCGATCGACGAACACGCCTTCACCATCGAACCGAGGCTGGCTGTCGACGCCGTCTTCGACGGCCGCACGGTGACCGCGTTCAACGACGTCGCCGTGGTGCGCGTCCCCGGCGACGGCACCGCGATCGTCGCGGTCCGGGTCGCGGGCCAGCCGTTCGTCAGCTACGCGGCCGACGCGGTCATCGTCGCGACGCCGACCGGCTCGACCGCCTACAGCTTCTCGGCGGGCGGGCCGATCACCAGCCCGGCCGTTGAAGCGCTGCTGGTCACGCCGGCCGCACCGCACTCCGCGTACAACCGGGGCGTCGTACTGTCGGTGCACGACGACGTGTCGCTGGAGATCCTGCCGACCAGCGGCCGGCTCGCCGTCGAGGTGGACGGCATCGTCGAAGGCTATGTCGAACCCGGCGACTCCATCGACCTCTTCGCCCGACCGGGCGCGGCCAGGGTCGTGCGGCTCGGGATGACCACCTTCTACGAACGCGCCCGCCGGAAGCTGCGGTTGAGCGATTCGGCCGAGATCCCCCTACGCCAGCAGGTCGACCCGGTCTGAGCCGGCAGGCCGACCGCTCCGATCGAGCCCCGATCCGGAATCAGTCGACGCCCTCGACGACGCGGAAGTCGCGTTCGGCGCCACCGTCGAGGACCGCGAGCGCCTCCCGGTAGGCCGGGCTGTCATAGAGCGCCCTGGCCGCCGTGTAGCTGTCGAACTCGACGAGGACGGTGCGCTCGGCGATGCCGGCCTCGTACACCGTCACCTGGCCACCGCGCGCCAGGAACCGGCCACCGGCCGCCGTGATGGCCGGTCCGGCGAGCTTCCCGTACGCCGCGACCTTCTCCGGATCCGAGATCGACCGGTAGGCGCTGATCAGGTAGCCCTTCGCCATCGCCACATCCCCTCTGCCGAGCTGATCACCAACGGTGGCAACGGTACTCGCCGGTGCCGAGGGCCGAGGTGTCTGCCCGGTCACCTCGGCCCGCGGCACCTGGGCTCACTGCGGGAGGGTCCAGAGCTGGTTGGGACCGCCGTTGCAGTCCCAGATCTCCAGTTGGGTGCCGTTGGTGGTGCTCAGCGCGGGATCGTCGAGGCATTTGCCGGAAGCCGGGTTGACCAGTTCCCCGTTCTGCGCGCTCCACTGCTGGTTGCTGCCGCCGTTGCAGCTCCAGATGTCCACCAGGGTGCCGTCCGCGGTCGAGCCGGAGCCGACGATGTCCAGGCAGGCGCCCTGGGTCTGGAGGGTGCCGTTGGCCAGTGTCCAGTTCTGCGCGACGGTGTTGTCACAGTCCCAGATGTCGGCCTTGGTGCCGTTGGTGATCGTGCCGCCGAAGTCGTCGAGACACTTGCCGGCCATCCCCGAGGTGACCGGGCCGGTCGGCCCGGTGCCGGTACCGGTGCCCGGTGTGACGGCTAGGTTGTCGAACTGGTCGGTCTGGTAGCCGACGACGCCGATGCCGACCTGCCCGGTCTGGTACGCGGTGTTGGTGACCGAGCCGAGCTGCTTTCCGTCGAGGGTGGCGCTGATCGTGGAGCCCTGCAGGGTCATCGAGATGGTGTGCCACGAGCCGGTACCGAGGGCGGTAGTGGTGCCGCTGGCCAGTGCGGTGATGGTGCCGCTGGTGTCGGAGGTGTCGATCGACCAGGCCCCGGTGTTCGACACCCGCAGCAGGTAGGCGTTCTGGTCGGACTGCGGCCGGGACTGGGTGTTGGCCCTGCCGAACAGTTCCACGGTGCCGGGCTGCTGAAGGTCTACATCGGAGCTGACGGTGTAGTTGGACCAGCCGGTGTCACCGAGCAGGGCGTAGGCGTCGGAGTCCCCCTGCCATTCGATCGGCTTCGTCGGCGCCATCTGCTGCACGCACTGGCCCGCGCGGCCGTTGGCGCAGGGCTGCACCTGGTAGGCGCCCTGCATGTCGGCGAGGTACTTCGCCTCGCTGCCGGTCGCGTCGGCGTCGAAGTTGTCGGTGTAGGGCAGCGCGAGACTCGCGCCGGCCGGGCTGGTCGCGGTGCCCTTGCCCTGCCCGGTCGTGGTGCTGACCGTGTAGATGTAGCCGGGCTGCATGGTCAGCGAGTACGAGCCGTTGGTCGGCGTGATGTCCTGGGTGTGCTGGAGGTCCGTCGCCGGGCTCGGCGAGTTCACGTCGGTCGCCCAGACGTGCACGGTGCCGGTGGACAGGCCGCCGGAGACGCTGAAGGTCGCGGTCTGCGCCGAGGTCGCCGTCGTGGTCTCCAGGATCGTCGAGTAGTCCGTGCCGTTGGGCGATTTCAGCGTCACGTAGCTGCCGTTGGTCCGGTCGCCGCCGAGGTAGCCGGAGGCGGAGTCGATGAACTGCCAACCGGGCTGGCTGAACTGGGTCACCTGGGCGGTGGCCCACAGGCTCTCCCCGACGCTGTAGTTGCCCGACCAGGGCTGGTTCGCGGTGATCAGCCCGACGGTGTCATAGGGCAGGTTCGGGTAGACCGCGGCGATCACCGGCCAGTTGATGTAGGCGGTCAGGTCGGCGTCGAGGTAGCCACGGGTGATCGAGCGGATCAGCGCCGGCGCGCCGGTGTTCATGTCCTGCGAACCGTTCTCGCTGGCCCACAACGGTTTTCCGGTGCTCTCCGCGGTGGAACTCGCGGTGCAGCTGTCCGCGTTGCCGCCGTCACCACCGCAGGGGTAGTGCGTTCCGATGACCGAGACGGAGTTGGCGAACGCGGAGTTGCTCGCGATGTCGTTGGCAACGCTCCAGTCGGTGTCCGCGCCGACGATCTGCACCGCGCCGTAACCGTCCGCGTCGAGGGTGGAGCGCAGCTGTTCGTACCAGGAGATGTTGTAGCCGCGCTCGTTCCAACCACCGAGGTAGTTGATGGTGAGGCCGTCCTGCTTGGCGCAGCCCAACCAGTTCACCAGGTAGTTGATCATGTCGGTCGACCAGAAGTTTCCGCCGCCGATCCAGCCCGGCGCGCCCCAGGCGAGGCCGTAGAGCTTGACGTTCGGGTTGCGTGCCTTGGCCTGCTCCATCAGCCAGAACTCATAGCCGGTATCGCAGTCGACGACGCCCGCGGTGTGTTCGATGGACGGCTCCGCGCCGTCGGTGGAGTTGGTGTCGCCGCCGATCTCCACCTTGAGGATCTGCAGATCCGCGCCGTAGCCGGGCTTGAACAGGTAGTCCAGGATCTGGCTCTGCTGGGCGGCCGGATAGTCGGTCAGCAGGCGGGTGTTGCCACCGCCGCCACTGATCGCACCGATCCCGTCGAAGGTCCGGCCGCCCTGGCTGCCGTTGACATTGATCGTGGTCGAGGCCGCGGTGGCCGCGGCGCTGGACGCACCGGCCACCGACGGCACCACGGCCACCAGTGCCAACACCACCGGCACGAACACGGCGAGCAAACCTCGTCTGCGCTGACCTGACGACACCAGGACCATCCCTTCGGGGCCGGCTCACGCCACCGTTGTCGGGCGCAGGAACGGACACGGTGCTGACCGCTCGGTCCGGCGCTGGATCAGGCTAAAACCTCCACGAGTAAACAACTTTCAACATAATCTGGTCCAGCGTTCCGCTGTCCTGTCAGAAAACAAGCCATGATTTTGACATTCACACGGCCTTTGACATTCACATGGCTGCGGAACTCAGGCCAGGCCGCCGTTGACCGGGATGTTCTGCCCGTTGATCCAGTGGCCTGCCGGGCTGGCCAGAAACGCGACCACCTCGGCGATGTCGGTCGGCTGGCCGAGGCGTTCCAGCGGAACGGCGTTGGCAAGGTGGTCGATGGTGGCCTGATCCTTGCCGTCGAGGAACAGTTCGGTCGCGGTCGGGCCGGGCGCCACCGCATTGACGGTGACATCGCGCCCGCGCAGCTCGCGGGCGAGCGCCAGGGTGATCGCCTCGACCGCACCCTTGCTGGCCACGTAACCGGTGTAGGTCGGGAACGAGGTGCGCAGCACGGTGGTGGAGAAGTTGATGATCGCGCCGCCGGGGCGCAGCCGGCGAGCGGCCTGCTGGTTGACCACGAACGTGCCACGGATGTTGGTGCGGTGCATGGCATCGAGATCGTCGAGGTTGATCTCGGCCAGCGGCGCGAGCACCATCCTGCCTGCCGCGTTGACCACGACGTCGACCCCGCCGAAGGTGGTCTCCGCGAGGTCGAACACCTCGGCGATGCCCTGCTCGTCAGCGACGTCCGCCTGCGCGGAAACGGCTTTCCCGCCTGCGGCGAGGATGGCGTCGACCGCCTCCTTGGCGGCCGTGGCGTTGCCGGCGTAGTTGACGACGACGGCGAACCCGTCGGCGGCCAGGCGTTGCGCGGTCTGCCGGCCGATACCACGGGAGCCACCGGTGACGATGGCAACGCGCTGGCTCGTGGTTCCGGTACCGGCCGACGCGGTGGATTCCGAGTTGGTCATGACAGTCATGAGAGCAACGCTATCACATACTGACATCATCGCTATCAGAATCTTGGTGACACCGATAACATGCTCGGCAGCCGCGACCCTCCGTTCGCCGCGAAGTCGAGGCGACCGGCCACCAAATCCACTGAGGACACTAAGTGCCATCGGGAACAATGGCCTCCTGTGCCTGCCGTTCCTCGGCAGTCTGCCGTGGTTCATCGCAGGCCGACCGGGCAGGCGTTGACAGTCCTCAATGGACAGAGCGAGTCGCGTCCACGGGGCGTGGACCCGGCGGGCCCGACTCGTGATGTGCCATTGGTAGTCAGGGGCGCGGTGTCCCGAAGGACCCGGTTCCCCATCCCCCTTTCAATCCGTACGTGCGGTTTTCCCGCATACGGCTTACCGATGATCTTCTCGACATGGTTACGCCACCCTCGGATAACGGATAGT
>DATATE010000152.1:0-15280 GCA_036268955.1 Pseudonocardiaceae bacterium | reverse complement strand
CGGTGGCGTGGACTGATCTTGGTCGACAGCCCTCCTACCGGAGGCTTCATCTCGTTGTCACGCCGACACTCCGACAAACATCAACTCGTGATCCACATCCCTTGTCCACCAACACTTCCCGACCAGGTTGAAAACGGCTCCCTATGCTCTGGCGGGTGCGTCCGGCGGCGTGCAAGCGGTCTCTCGCCGTTGATTGTTTCATGCCCGAGTAGTCGCCTCAAGCGATCTAAGACAGTCTTGACGGTGCCGATTCCGGCGCCCGCCAATACTGCGGCGTCAGGTGTTGCACCTGAATCGTTTGTTACTGGTGGTGGCTTTGTCTTGCTCGGGTTCGGTGGCGTCCTCGCCAGCCTGGCCGCACGCCAGGAGCCATGATCACGAGGGGAGGCCGGGGTGCTGGGCGAAGACCGGGGTCAGGTCGAAGAAGACCCGGTAGTCGTCGACGAGTCCTTCGGGGCCGAATCGGAGGATGGATACGACCGGGATGGTCACCGTGTGACCGTCGAGGCGGTCGTAGTCCACTGACAGTTCGATGACACTGTCGTTGCCCTGGTGCCATTGACCGACGATGTGATGCCGGATCGCCGCGACCGTACTGAAGAAAGCACCTACGCCCTTGGTGATCTCTTCGTGGCCGATCATCGGCTCGCCGTTCCCGAAGACCAGGCGGCCGGTGTCGGTGAAGAAGCGACTGAAAGCGGCGGCGTCGCCGCTGTCGACTACGGTGAATATTTCGGTCACGATGTCGGTTTTCATGGCTACGTCCTCGATATCGATCCTAACGACGATTCAATTTCCGCCGTCTTAATGGTTCTTCGCAGGAAGGAATAATTTCCTTGCCTGCCTGGCGAATAATCTCAGTTGACAGAACATCCATGGTTGTGCGTCCGGGCTCCTTAGGTCGGTTTAACCAGAATCATCCCCGAACTTTTAACCGGAAGTATCGCCAAACGGTACAAGATTGGAAATTCCCCTAGTATAGCGTGGATCGCTGGCGTGACGGTGCTCAGGATTGAGATTATCGAGATCCGCGCCGCGGACTACCGGCGGATCGCGGGCGAAGGGCTCCGGCCCATCGCAGCCGAGGAAGGCACGGCCCTGCTGGACGCCGCGCTCTCGATCGACCACCCCACGATCGTCGCGGTCACTGTGGGCGTCGGTTCGGTGGCCGGTCAGGTGTTGGGTGGTCCGCTGCTGTCCGTGAACGTTCTCGGGCTCGGCTGGCGCGTCATCTTCCTGGTCAACGTGCCGATCAGCTTGGTCGCGGGATTCCTCGCTCTGCGGCTGCTGCCGGACAACCGCTCGGCACGGCGGCCTCGGCTGGACGTGGTGGGCGCCGGGGGTATCGCGACGGGCGCTCATCGGCGCTGCCCTGGTGGGGGTGGCACCGAACCGGGCAGGCGGCGCCGCGGGTGTGTTGACCACCACTCAACAATTCGCCAGCGCGGCCGGCGTTGCCGCGTTCGGTGCGGTGTTCTTCGCCGTTCTCGGTCCGGGCACTTCTCGGGGCGTCTTCGCTCACGCCGCTGTGGTCACCACCTGGCTGGACTTGGCCTGCGCGGTCGCGACCACCGTGTTGGCGGCATTCATCCCACGCCCGACCAACCAACCAGTAAGGCCTCTGATCAAGCAGACCCACCGCTGAGACCCGACCGGGAAACCAAGCCAGCTAATGTCGTAACAGTCGTCACGTCAACTTTACCTCAATGCGCGAAATCGACGTCCGATTCGGCCGAATGGGGGTAGGTCGGCGCCCGACACGAAGAGGTAAGCTACTAGCTATTCAGGTCCATCGTGACCCGATGAGATACCTCAGCGGCGAGGCATAATGCAACTAAATGTTATGTCAACAGATTTGTGACATAACCCATATCTGTTTCTCGGGGGAGCTATGGATGTTACGTCGCGAGCCGGCAGGCCACTGCGTTATCGCATACTCGGGCCGCTCGAAGTTTACTTCGGAGAAAGAAATTTAGCACCGAGCGCGGCCAAAGTTCTCACTGTTCTGGCCTTCCTGCTCGTGCACGCCAACGAAGTACTGACTGTCACCGACCTCACCGAGGAACTCTGGGGCGACTGTCCGCCACGCCGGTCCAAGGCCGCCATCCAAACCTACGTCTACCAACTGCGGCGGCTGTTCGCCCGGTTGGCGGAGGAGTCGGGCGGCCCGTACCAGGATGAGCTGACCACTCGGGGTAATGGCTACCTGCTCAGGATCGACCCGAGTGCGCTCGACCTGAACCTGTTGGAGGAGCGCAAGCGCCTCGGTCGCCGGGCACTCGCCGCAGGCGACAACAGGAGCGCCGCGGACCTGTTCCGACAGTGTCTGGATTTGTGGCGCGGCCACGCCTTGGCCGATGTCGACTGTGGGCCGGCACTGGAACTGGAGATCGCTCGGCTCGAAGAGTGCCGCGTCAACACCGCTGAGCTGAAGCTCGAAGCCGACCTGCGCCTTGGCCAGCACGATTCGGCCGTCGGCCAACTCGCTCGGCTCACCAGCCAGTATCCGCTGCGGGAGAGTTTCCAGGCCCAGTTCATGCTGGCGCTCTACCGGTCCGGCCGGCGCGCCGATGCGCTGTCGGCGTTCGACCGGCTGCGCCACACGCTGGCCTCCGAACTCGGGGTGGATCCCTCGCCACGGGTTCAGCGACTGCACAGCCGGATCCTTACCGCGGACAGCACGCTGGACCACCCGGCTTCGGCCGACGCGCATGCCTGGGCCTTCGGCTCCGGCAGCGGCGAACGCATCAACCAGATCGCGGTGTGAAACCCCGCTCGCGCCACCACGATCTGCCCGGCCCCACGGTTGTGGCGGCAGATCGCCCGCAGGCGCGGCCGCCGGGGGATCCGCATCGGTCCCCGGCGGCCGGCCGGCATCGTCCGGCGCCTACTGGCGGCTGACCGCGGTGGGCAGCACCAGGAAAACAACGCGATCCGCGACGTCGGCGGGCGGTTCGGTCATGTCGGCATGATAGCGGTCGGCGAGTTCCAGGAAAAAGCTGCCATTCGTATCCGGCTCGATATTCTCCACCGTGCCGCGCACCTCAAGATAGCGGTAGGGCGATTCCGGGTCGGTGACGAAAAGGCGACCGCCGGATTCGCCACCATGTTGCGATACTTTTGGCGCGTCGTGGTGCTGGTGAATCGTACGACCTCGCCGTCCCAGCCGAACCACATCGGATTGGACTGCGGTGTGCCGTCCGGACGGACGGTGGCCAGGTGCGCCAACAGCGGCTTTTCCAACAGATCCCGATGGCTTTCCGGGATGCCGACCATGAATCATCCTCTTTTCGCTGATGTTGAGCTGGCCCGGTCGATTCCGGGGAGTCGTGCCCACCCGTGCTGGGCGGCGTGTTCCAGCAGCATCGGGTCCTCGCCGACCACCACCGGATGCGCAACGGCCCGCAGCAGCCCCAGGTCCGAGGCGTGATCGGCGTAGGCGTACGCGTCTGCGGGGGACAGCCGCCACGAGGCCAGCGTCCGAACGGCCGCCGCGCCCTTCTCCGACCCGATCATCGGCGTGCCGGTGCGGCCGGTGTAGTGGCCGTGTTCGGCCTCCGGTTCGGTGCCAAGGGCGAGATCGGCGCCGAGGTGCTCGGCGATCGGCGCCAGGCAGGCCGAGAACGAGCCGGACACCAGAACGGTGAGGTCCCGTGCGTCGCGGTGCTCGGTGAACGCACGCACCGCGGGCTCGTGGAACAGCCCGCCTGCGGCCAGTTCCTCGGCGAACCACTCTCGGCCGTGCTCGGCCACCTTGTCGACGGGTTGGCCGAGGAAGAACTCGTAGTAGGTGCGGTTGGTCTCCGCCCTCGGCACCCCGGCGGCGGCACGCGAGTGCAGCAGCCCGGCGGCCTGCTCGTAGCGGCTCGGCGGTGAGCCGAGCGCGGCGAAGTGATGGGCCAGGAAGCGGAACATGCTCTTGATGGTGATCAGCGTCTCGTCGACATCGAAGAACGCCGCTCGGATTGGCTCAGTGGTCCGGCTCATCGGCGGCCTCCGCGTCCGCCGGATCGGGTACGCCGACCAGACGCAGCAGCAGCTGGCGCAGCTGTTCGCCCTCGGCGGGGGAGAGTTTGGCGAGAATCTCGGTCTGGATGGTCGTCGCGCGTTCGTCGGCGGCGGCCAGGCGTCGGCGGCCGGCCCCGGTCAGGTCCAGCAACGACACGCGGCGGTCCATCGGATTGCGGCTGCGCACCACGAGCTGGTGCTTCTCCAGATGATCGACGAGATCCACGATCGTGCTCGGGTCCACCGTCAGGTGGCTGGCCATGTCCTGCTGGGACATGGCCCCACCGGCGCGCAGCACCCGCAGCAGTGCGTGGTGGCTGCCCCGCAGCCCATAGGCGGAGAACGCCTCGTCGGCCTCCCGCTTCACCGTCTCGGACAGCTTGCACAGCAAGTAGTCCACCCGGTCGTGGAGTTCGGTCGGCACCAGGTACTGGCCAGCCGTGTCGCCGTGCTGCGCGTCCATTGTTCGCCTCACGGCTACTGACTCTACCAGGGGATTGTGGCAACAATGATTGTCCTCCCAATGATTGGGTGCTAACGTATCTTCGTTCCTGGTCACGATGCGCGAAGCTCATCTGGAGGATCTGTGCGCGCTGATGTAGGCACCTCGACCGTCCCGGCCGCCGTCCGACCCGGACGCACCCTCGCCGTCGTGTGTGTCGGCTACGCGATGGTGATCATCGACACCACGATCGTGAACGTCGCGTTGCCCGCCATCCGCAACGAACTGCACACCGGGCTGGACGCCTTGCAGTGGGTCGTCGACGGGTATGTGCTGGTATTGGCCAGCCTGCTGCTGTCGGGGGGCACCCTGGTGGACCGGGTGGGCAGCGCCAGGGTCTTCCGCCTCGGCGTCATGCTGTTCACCCTGACCTCGATGTTGTGCGGGCTCGCCCCGACCAGCGCGGTGCTGGTGGTGGCCCGGCTGTTGCAGGGCCTGTCCGCGGCGCTGCTCATCCCGGCCGCCATGGCGCTGATAACCCAGGCATATCCGGACAAGATCGCCAGGGGCAAGGCGATCGCGTTGTTCACGACGATCGCGGGCAGCCCGCAGGCGTTCGGCCCGGTGGTCGGCGGTCTGTTGGTGAACACGCTGGGCTGGCGCAGCATCTTCTTCCTGAACCTGCCCATCGGCGTCGTCACGCTGGTGCTTGCCGCCCTCGGCGGACTGCCCGACACCCCACCGAAGCGTGGCCGCACCCTTGACCTGCCCGGCCAGATCGCCGCCGTGGTCACGCTTGCCGCGCTGGCCGGTGCGCTGATCGAGGGCCATGCCCGCGGCTGGCTCAGCCCGGTGCCGGTGGCCTGCGCGGTGGTCGCGGTGATCGCAGCGGCGCTGTTCGTGGTGCAGGAGCGTCGGATCGCCGAGCCCATGCTGCCCGCCTCGCTGGTGCGCGCCCCACGACTGACGTCCTATGTGGCCATTGGCCTGCTGCTGTTCGTGGCCTACTACGGTCTGCTGTTCGCGCTGAGCCTGTTCTTGCAGCAGGTCCGCGGTGAGAGCGCGCTGGCAACGGGGTTGCAGTTCCTGCCCTCCGCGCTGCCGGTGTTCCTGCTGCCGGTGGCCACCGGCAGCCTTGCCGTCAGGTGGGGCGCTCGCCGGATAGTGACCACCGGACTGGTGCTGGCCGCCGTGGGCGCGGTGGCGCTGCTGGCGGTCAGCGCGCACAACGGCCCGCTGCCGGTGAGCATCGCGCTGCTGTTGCTCGGCTGTGGCGTCGGGCTGATCGTCGGGCCGCAGATCAGTATGGTGATCGGCACCGTGCCGGCCGAGCAGTCCGGTATCGCCAGTGGCCTGCTCAACTCGGGCCGCCAGACCGGTTACGTGCTCGGCGTCGCCGTGCTGGGCAGCGTGGCCGCGACGACGAACCGGGTGACCGGCCTGCACATCGCCGCCCTTGTCGCCGTGGCCGTGTTGCTTGCCGCGCTCGTTCTTGGCCGCCCGAAAAGGGTTCCTGGGACGGTGACCACCCCGGCGGCGGCGCGGGACGCCGACCCGACCGCCGTCCGGGACGGGGCATGACCGCCTCATCCCGGCCACTTGTTGAGCAGGCCGCCGTCCACCCGCAGCGAACTGCCGGTGATGTAGCGAGCCTCGTCGGAGGCGAGGAAGGCGGTCAGTGCCGCGATGTCGTCCGGGCTCACCCAGCCGATGGGCAGTTCGTGCCAACCGCGTGCCGCGGCGGCCACCTGGTCCCGGTCCGGATCGGACACGCCCGGCAGCAACAGCGCGTAGGTCTCCGGGTTGTGGAACATGACGGTGTCGATGTTGGTGGGCACGATCCCGTTGACCCGAATGCCCGACGGGCCCAACTCGGAGGCGAGCGAGCGCATCAGGCCGAGCACGCCGTGTTTGCTCGCGGCATAGTGCGCCGCGGTCGCCACGCCCCTGGACTCGGTGGTCGAACCCATCACGATGATCGAGCCGCCAGGGCCCTGCCGCAGCACGTGCGGTACGACGGCACGCAACACATGCCAGGTGCCGAACACGTTGGTTTCCACGACGTCGCGGAACGTCTCCGGGCTCAGCTCCCACAGCGGCGCGTTCCCACCGTTTCGGCCCGCGGTCGCGCATACGATGTCCAGCCGGCCGTGCTCGGCCGCCGCGGCGTCCACCGCCTCCTCGGTGGCGTGCAGGTCGCGCTGGTCGGCACGGTGCACGGTGGCCTTCCGGCCATGCTTCTCCACCAACGCCACGGTCTCGGCCGCATCGTCGCCGAGCACCAGCAGCGCGACGTCGGCGCCCTCCGCGGCCAGTCGCGCCGCCTGTGCCTGTCCGGTCCCTCGGTCGGCACCGGTCACGAGTGCGACCTTGCCGGCCAGCCGCGAGGGCTCCGCGACAGCGGGGTTGTTAGCGGTCATGGATGAGTCTCCTGTTCTTGATCGGTGCGGCGGTCGTGCCTCAGGCCGCGGTGAAGACCAGCGCGGCGTTGTGGCCGCCGAAGCCGAGGGAGGTGCTCAGCGCGGCGGCAATGGGCAGCCGGCGCGGTACGTCGCGGGCGAGGTCGATCTCGATGGCCGGGTCCTGTTTGGTCAGGTTGGCCACCGGCGGCACGGTGCCGTTGCGCAGCGCCAGTACGACGTAGGCGGCCTCGATCGCGCCGGCCGCGGCCAGCGGATGTCCGGTCACGCCTTTGGTCGAGGTCACCACTGGTCCGTCGCCGAACACCCGATGGATCACCCGTGCCTCGGTGACGTCGTTGAGCGGCGTCGACGTGCCGTGCGCGTTGATGTGCGCGATGTCGCGCGGTGCGAGGCCGGCGTCGGCCAGCGCGTCGCGGATGGCCCGTTCGACGCCGACGCCGCTCGGGTCGGGCGCGGTCGCGTGGTGGGCGTCGGAGGACGCGCCGAATCCGGACAGGCCGGCCAGCACCGGTGCGCCACGGGCGGTCGCATGATCGGTGCGTTCCAGCACCAGGAAACCGGCCGCCTCGGCCGCGACGAAGCCGTCCCGTTCCACATCGAACGGGCGGCAGGCCAACTCCGGCGCGTCCACGCGGCGGGACAGCGCACCCATCCGACTCAGCGCGGCCATCGTCGATGGGGTGACCGCCGACTCGGTGCCACCGGCCACCACGACATCACATCGCCCGGCCAGCAGCAGATCGCGGGCCAGACCCAACGCGGTCGTACCGGAGGCGCACGCGGTCGCGGTCACCAGGCTCGGCCCGCGCGCACCGCAGTCTATGGCCAGGTGACCGGCCACCATGTTGACCATGGCGGCCGGGATGGTCAGCGGCGAGACCATCCGTTCGCCCTCGGCCAGCAGCACTCGGTGCTGCCGCTCGAAGGTGTCCGTACCGCCAAGCGAGTTACCGACCACAACGCCCACCCGGTCGCCGTCCCACCCCGCTGGGTCGAGGCCGGCGTGCGCGATCGCCTGCCTTGCCGCGACCAACGCGATCTGCACGAACCGGTCCAGCCGCCACGACACCGCGCGGCCCAGCAGCGCGGTCGCGTCGAAATCCGGGATTCGGCAGGAGAAATTGACCGGCAGCCCGGCCAGCGCCGGGTCGGGCCGAGCGGTGGAGCGGCCCGCGCAGACCGTCGTCCAGTTCTCCGCCACGGTCAGACCCGCCGGGGTGCACAGGCCGAGACCGGTGACCGCGACGGAGCCCGTCGGCAGGTTGCCGCTCACGCGGGAACGCCCTTGCCGACCAGCAACCCGGCCGCGTCGTCCAGAGTCTGCTCGGGGTGCAGTTCGTCCTCGTCGACCTCGACCCCGAACTCGCGCCGGATCACGATGCTGAACTCGACCAGCGCCAGCGAATCGAGGCCGAGGTCCTCGAACCTGGCACCGTCGTTCAACTCCTCGGCGGACGCGCCGAAGTTCTCGCTGAGGATCGCGCACAACCGGTGCTTCAACTCAACCATCGTAGATCTCCTCCTGCTCAGGTGATGTCGTGTTGCCAATGGGTGCCGGTGATGGGGTCCTCGACAGTGAGTTCCGGCCAGTTCAACGCGGTCGACCCCCAGGTGAGGCCGCCCCCGAAACCAGTGAGCACGGTGCGGTGCCCCGGCCGCAGCCCGCCGTCGGCGGCGGCCTGGGCCAGCGCCAGCGGCACCGAGGCGGCCACCGTGTTGCCGACCCGGTCGATGTTCACCACCAGTCGGTCCTGGGGCAGGCCGAGTTCGCTGACGCAGTTGTTGAGAATGCGCGTGTTCGCCTGGTGCGCGACGAAGCGGTCGATCTCGTCGATCTCCCAGCCGACCTGCTTGACCACGGTCAGCGCGGACTCGGTCATCCGGCGCACCGCGCGGTAGAACACCGGTTTGCCGTGCATCCGGAAATACGTGTCCGCCAGCTCGGCCGGTAGCCCGGTGGAGCGCTGTTCGGAGCCGCCCGCGCGTACCGTGATCAGGTCCGCGCCTGCTCCGTCGCTGCCGAGGTCGAAACCGAGCAGCGCACCGGGTTCGTCGGCAGTGCCCAGCCGCAGCACGACAGCGCCCGCGCCATCGCCGAAGATCACCCGCGTGGTCCGGTCGGCCGGGTCGAGGATGGTGGAGAAGGTGTCGGCTCCGATGACCAGCACGCTGCCGGCCGCACCGCAGCTGAGCAGTCCAGCACCGGTCGCCAGTGCGTAGACGAACCCGGTGCACACCGCGGCCACGTCGAACGCGGCCGCGCCGATCAGGCCGAGCCGGCTGGCCACCAGTGGCGCGGTGGCCGGACACAACCGATCCGGGGTGCTGGTGGCCAGCACCACCGCGTCCACCGCGGACATGTCGGCCGAGCGCAGGGCGCGGCGGCCGGCCTCGGTGGCCAGGTGACCGGTGCTCATACCGGGGGCCACCACGTACCGGGTGTGGATGCCGGTACGGGTGCGGATCCACTCGTCGGAGGTGTCCAGCTCGGCGGTCAGCATCGCGTTGCTGACCGCGCGCGGCGGAACGCAGGCGCCGAGGCCCGCCAGCACCGCGCTCACGTCGCCCCCTCCGGCAGCCGCACGAGCCGCCGCGTGGAGGTGCGCTCCGGCAGCCAACGGGCCCCCGCTCGTTCCAGTGCTTCCCGCAGCGTGGCCGCGTCGAACCGGTCGAGCACGGCCGCGGCATGGCCGTCCGGTCGCACGATCACGGCTTTGCCGTCCCTGCCGAGATATCCGGTGAGCGCAGGCCAACCGGAAACATCCACTATGGACGCTTCGGTCGGCAGCTCGGCCCGTAGCGCGGCGCACCGGTCGAACCACCGCGCGTCCCGTTTGCGCCCGGCCCACAGCAGCACGCTCAACCGGTCGCCGGGAACGCGCGGCCAGGCCGGCGCGGCGGATTCGGACCCGCTGTCGATCCGGGTGCCGTCGTCGACGAAGACCGGCAGTCGCTCGCCAGGGCGCACCGGTCGCGACCGCCACCGGATGTCCGCCTTGGCGTCCTCCCGTTCGGAGGCGTAGTTCACGGTCAGCTGGCTCATCAACGGGGTGACCACGCGCTGTAGTACCCCGGTGGACCGCGCCGCCGACACCAGTGTGTCGCGCAGCGCGATCTTCGCCGGTCCGCGCACCAACCCCCAGGAGGTCTGCTTCGCGGTGACCATGGACACCCGCTCGGCGGAGTGACGGCGCTCGTGGTCGTAGCTGTCCAGCACGGTCTCGTGCACGGTGCCGCGGACGACACCGGCCAGTTTCCAGGCCAGGTTGACCGCATCCTGGATGCCCGTGTTCATGCCTTGCGAGCCGGCCGCGCTGAAGATGTGCCCGGCGTCGCCGACCAGGAAGCACCGGCCCGCCCGGAACGTCGCAGCGGTGCGTCGCCGCGCGCGGAACACCGTGGTCCAGCGGGGTTCGCCGATCGTCGCCGGGAACGGGACCACTCGGTCCAGATGGTGTTGGAACAGTTCGCGCGGTGGTGCGTCCTCGTCGTTCCACACCGGAACGGCACATGCGACCCGGAACGATCCGTCGCGGAACGGCGCAAGGCCCATGGCGCCGCCGTGGCGGTAGCAGTAGAGCATCTCGTCCGGCGGCAGCGGGCTGTCCAGCGGCGAGTCGCAGATGGCGAACAGGATGTCCGAGCCGTCGCCGAGGAACTGGATGTCCAGCAGTTCGCGGACGGTGCTGTGCGCGCCGTCCGCGCCGATCAGCCATCCCGCTGTGACCTGTTCCAGGCTGCCGTCAAGGTGCAGCAGCGTGGCGACCGGGCGTGGCCCCGAGTTGTCCAACCCGACGAGCTTGACCTCGGACTCGACCCGGCCGCCGAGTTCGACCAGTCGCCGTCGGATGACGTCCTCGGTGACGTTCTGCGGGGTGCACAGGCCGAACGGGTACGGCGTGTCGGTGAGTCGGCTCATCTCGATCGCGCCGAGACGCCGGTCACCGGAGTAGTAGGACACCGCGTCGATGCGCTTGCCCGTCTCGGCGAGTTCCTCGGCGATGCCGATGCGGCGCAGCAACTCCAGGCTGCGCGGCCACATGATCACCGCGCGCGAGTGCACTGTGGAGCCGGGCGCCGCGTCGATGACGCGGATCGGTATGCCCTTGCTCAACAGGTCGCAGGCGAGCACCAGACCGACCGGGCCGGCGCCGACGATCAGCACCGGTTCCTGACCGGACCCGTTGCCGCTGTAGGGCGAATGGCTCACGAGACTGTCCCTTCTGCTGGTTGTTGGATGTCGGCCCGGTGGGCCGGGCGCTGCACCACCGCGGCCGACCAGGTGAACCCGCCGCCCGCGGACAGCGCCACCGCGACCGCGCCCGGCGGCATCAGATCGCGCTCGACGGCGTCGGCGAGATTGGCCAGCAGGTCGCCGGCGCCGAGGTGCCCGCTGCGGTCGCCCAGATCGATCGCGGGCGCCGACAGCACCCGCGCCACGGCCGGTACGTAGGCGGCGCACAGGGCGGTCCTGCCCAGCCTGGGCAGCAGCACCTGGCCGACCTCGTCCGGCTTGACCGCGGCCTCGGCCAGCGCGCTGGTGATCAGTCGTGGCACCAACTCCTCGACCACCGCCGCGAAGGCCTGCTTGCCGTTGATCTCCAGGAACGCCTTTTTCGTTCGCCGGATGTCCACTGTGTCGCTGTGCATTCGTGGTGCCGGGGTGAACTCGTCGCGGCCCCGGTGCATGGTCTCCATGTCCACCGACGCGGTGCTCGTGATGGCCAGCAGATGCAGGTCGTCGGAGTCGGTGGCGTCGCTGCTCAGCAGCGCGGCGGTCGCGCCGTCGCCGTACCAGAGTCCGTAGTCGCCACGCCAACGGTCGAAACCGGGCGGGGCGAAGCGGTCGGCGGTGGTCAACAGCGCGTTGCTGATCGAGGGATCGGCCAGCAGCCGGCTGGCCGCGGTCTCGACCGACGCTCCGGCGCCGTTGCACATCTGCTGCACGCCGATGGGCAGCGCCCGGCTCGCGCCGAGCCGCGCGGCGACATAGTGCGCCGGTGACCAGAAGTCGTGGCCCTGGTGGTACGTCCAGGCGTGCAGGAGCAGACTGATCTCCTCGGCCGGCACCCCGGCTCTGACCAGGGCCGCGCCGGCTGCCAGCACGGCCATGTCCGGCGGTGACAGGTCGTGTGAGACGGGCAGCCAGGTGTATCCGGTCGCGTCGGCCTCCTCCCTGCTCAGCCATCGCTGGGCAAGGGCCTCGGTCACGTGGTGGCCGGTGGCCGGCAGCCACGTGGTGACGGCGCGCAGGCCCAGCGGCTCGTTCAGCCGCATGACACACCGTCCGTCGGCGCGGTGCCGGCGTCTGGACCGGTGAGGTGGAACCAGCCGGCGGCCGCGGTCGCGCCGCGCTGCTCGACGGTCACCGGCACGACCGCGCTGCCCGGCTCTGGTCGGTGCGCGGACACGGTCACCGGCTGGTCCAGCTCCACGTAGTTGTCGAAGGCCATCCGCATTCCGCCGAGCACCGCGTCGACGGCGGCCACCCCGGTGAACTCGGTGACGGCCAGCAGCGCCGCCTGCCGCCCGGCCTCCATCAACGTCATGCCGGGCAGGTGGTCCTGGGGGTGGTCGAAGAGGCTGGCATGCTCGCCCGCCACGCGCACCGTTGCCCGCACCTCCTGGTCGCTGGTCACGGCGTCGCACAGCAACACGTTGTGCTGGCTGACGCGGGCGACACCGGCCGCGGGCACCGACGAGGTGGGCGGGCCGGCGCGGAAGGAGTCGGAG
Organism: Pseudonocardiaceae bacterium; assembly: GCA_036268955.1. Lineage (GTDB taxonomy): Bacteria > Actinomycetota > Actinomycetes > Mycobacteriales > Pseudonocardiaceae > CAJCJE01. Next base: position 2,674 of record DATATE010000152.1, on the reverse strand, counting down.
TCGGGCGGCGGGCTGGTGTGTCCGCGCCGGCGGAGCACCGTGTAGAACTCTTCCGGGAGGTAGGACACCTCCATACCGACCACCCCGACGGGACTCCCGGCCAGCGTCAGGTCCATCTCGTAACGCAGGCCGCGCAACTGGTCGCCACGCCAGCGCGGGTCGCGCACATGTGCCGCGATCAGCAGTTCGGCCGGACCCCGAACGCGGCGCGCCGCGTTCGGGTCCAGCAGCCGTAGCGACCACTTCTGCAACACGAACTTGGTGTTGCGCGGTAGGCCGAAGTGGGCGTGCACGGCATAGGTCTCGGCCTGCCGGCAGCATTCCAGCAGCAGGAGCGGATCGAGGCGGTCCTGGCCAAGCGCATGATCGGTATAGTAGGAATGCGAGGGCGGAAGTTGCGCCGCAGCGACGAAAAGCTGCTGGTCCACCTGTTTGCTGTCGGTCAGAAACAGTTCGGACAGTGCGCGACGGTGCACCGGGTCGCGTGGCACCGTGCGGTCGAACGCGAGGTCCGGCAGCCGGTTGTCCATCAGCACTGGTGGGGCGCCAATGGTCATGAGATCCCCATTTCGTCACCGTGGTTTCTGCTGGCTGGAGTCAGCCTGTCAGCAGCTCTCAACGCCCAACCGAACCCAGCTGAACCACCACTGAAGGCACACTCAAGCCGCTGAGCGGTGCTTCAGCACGCCTTGAGTAGGTCCAGCCACGCTGGCAGCCGACTACGGGAGGTAGAGATGACACGCTCGGTGCTCGTCACCGGTGGCAATCGCGGCATTGGCCTCACCATCGCCCGCGCGATGGCGGAATCCGGCGACAAGGTGGCGATTACCTATCGCAGCGGTGAACCGCCCGCTGAATTCTTCGCGGTCCGCTGCGATGTCACCGATTCCAGGCAGATCGACGCCGCGTTCACCGACGTCGAATCGCAGCAGGGACCGGTGTCGGTGGTGGTGGCAAACGCCGGGATCACCCGAGACCGGCTCGCCGTTCGCACCACCGACGAGGATTTCATCGATGTGTTGGAACCCAATCTGGTCGGCGCGTTCCGCACCGCCCGGCGCGCTATTCCCGGCATGCTCGCCCAACGACGGGGCCGGCTGGTGTTCGTGTCCTCGTCGCTGGCGCTGATGGGCTCTGCTGGGCAGGCCAACTACGCCGCGTCCAAGACCGGCCTTATCGGTCTGGCCCGTTCGTTGGCCTGGGAACTGGGCACCCGTGGCATCACCGCGAACGTGGTCGCCCCAGGCTTGATCGACACGGAGATGGGCCGCACGGTGTCCGAGCGGCGCTACAGCAAGCTGATCGATTCGACCGCGGTAGGCCGGATCGGCAGGCCCGAGGAGGTCGCCGCCGCCGTGCGTTTCCTCGCTGGTGACGAAGCCAGCTATGTCACCGGCGCGGTGCTTCCGGTCGGCGGTGGCCTCGGGGTCGGCTACTGAGCGGACACCAGATCATTCTCGGGAAGGTGCGCCCACCCGCGCTACCTCGGGGTCGGTCTGAAACAGGTGCCCGCCCCTGGACACCATCGTCTCGCGTCGAACAGGCCGGGTGATCTCCGCCCTCCTCTTCTCAGTCGGCGGGATCAGTACGCTGACAAACTCGTGCGATGGTTCTCACCTGGAGCAACACGTCAGTCGCATGCGATTCGATGAAACCGGGAAAGTGTCGCTGGACCACATCCACATCCACATCCAGCCTGATCCCTGAGTGTACTTCCGCACGCTACGCGGTTTGGACTATCGCATCCCGCAGTTGGCCCACAAGGCTATTCCAAAGCCTCATTGACGAATACACCTCCGGTCTGGTGTCCCACACCGCTGGTGGTCGATATTTGCGAGCCATTGTGGTCGGGCGCCCGGCGACTTGGTAGTGATGGGCTCCGTACCAGCACTCAGGTCGATAAGGCATCGGTCAAGGTCGAAGCCTGACGGCAGCGGAGCGCGGCATCGTCGGCTCACGGTTGGCCTCCCCGGTTCCGGTGGATAAAGGCCAATCGACTGACGCCGATGTTGAACTGTCGACACCTCCGGCCTTTCACCGATGCCTGTTGGGCAGGCCGATCGGATCGTTCGGGGAAGCGATCCGATGAACCGGGAGCATTGGGCTCAACTGGGCCGACCCAGTGTCCGGAGAGCCTGGTCGCATTCCTCGCCTCTTCCCGCAATTCGAGAGCGGCCTGCATGGTGTGACGTCTGGCACACCTTAAATATTGTTTGATTGTCTTGGTTACTCATGGTTGACGTGTCATCTTGCCGCGACCGTGGGTTTCACACTGCGTGCTTAAAGATGAAAGTTGCTCAAAAGCCCTGCGTAACCACCAGGTGCAGGTGGCTTCTGGGGTTTTCTCTAGCGCGCCGTAAGTACCGTGACCGTAAGCAATCGAGGAGAGCGGAGGGTTGATGTATCAACCCGCTGTTCCGAACGGTCATCCACCTCGGCGGCCATCGATGCCCGCAACGGTTGGACGTTCATTTCAAGGAAAACGCTCCTTGCCCTTGATCTCGATGTGTCGCGCCGTCCAAGACGGTCGGATGTGACAGTTCAGGTCTCACGGGGCTGGTGATGGGGTGAGGCCACCTGCATGAGATGATCTTGGGGTGCGGCAAGCTGGCGACGAGTTCTCGTCCTATGACGAGCTTGTTGCTGTGGTGGGGTTTCTGAAGCAACAGCTTGA